>NZ_DASUDO010000008.1:0-88611 GCF_036275555.1 Arenimonas sp. | reverse complement strand
GGAGTCAGGTTGAGGCCCTGCATGTAGTACAGCGACAGCGGTGGATTGATCAGGAATCCGAACAGCCCGGCACCGACCAGGTTCCAGAACGACACCGCGATGAAGAACATCACCGGCCAGCGGTAGCGCGCCATCCACGTGGTCTGGCTCGCGCGCTTCTGCGTGTCCCAGGCCTCGAAGCCGATCAGCGCGAGCGGCACGACCTCGAGCGCCGAGAACGACGCGCCGACCGCGATCACGGCGGTGGGGGTGCCGGTCCAGTACAGGTGGTGCAGCGTGCCGAGCACGCCGCCGGTCAGGAACACGACCGTCGCGAACAGCACGTTCGCGGTCGCGGTCGAGCCGCGCACGAGGCCGAGCTTCACGAACAGGAACGCGATCACCGCTGTCGCGAACACCTCGAAGAAGCCCTCGACCCACAGGTGCACCACCCACCAGCGCCAGTACTCGACCATCGACAGGTGCGTGTGCTCGCCCCACATCAGGCCGGCGCCGTAGAACAGGCCGATCGCGACGGTGGAGAGGAAGAGCAGGGTGGTGATGGACTTCGACTCGCCGCCGGCGCGGATGGCCGGCACCAGGCAACGTCCCACCAGCGTCAGCCACAGGCCCAGGCCGATGAACAGGAACCACTGCCAGAAGCGGCCGAGGTCCACGTATTCCCAGCCCTGGTGGCCGAACCAGAAGTTGTTGGCCAGGCCCAGTTTCTGCATCACCGCGAACCACTGGCCCGCGAACGAACCGACCACGATGATGATCAGGCAGACCCAGAGCACGTGTACGCCCAGGGCCTGGAACTTCGGCTCATGCCCGGAGATCGCCGGCCCGATGTACAGGCCCATGCCCAGCCAGGCGGTCGCGATCCACAGCACCGCCAGCTGCGTGTGCCAGGTGCGCGTGAGCGAGTAGGGCAGGTATTCGGCCAGCGCGAAGCCATAGGCCTCCTGGCCTTCCACCTGGTAGTGCGCGGTGATCGCGCCCAGCAGGATCTGGACCAGGAACAGCGCGATCACGACCCAGAAGTACTTGGCCGTGGCCTTCATCGACGGCGTCACCACCACCTTGGCCAGCGGGTCGGTGGCGGGCAGCGTAAGCGGCGCCTCTTCGCGGCTGTGGTTCACCGCGTAGTGCCAGCCCAGCAGGGCGATGCCCGCCAGCAGGAAGAGCACGCTGAAGATGGTCCACATGAACAGGTTCGAGGGCGGGACGTTGCCCACCAGCGGCTCGTGCGGCCAGTTGTTGGTGTAGGTGATCTCCTTGCCCGGGCGCTGGGTGACCGCCGACCAGGCCGTCCACCAGTAGAACGCCGTCATCGCGCGCCGGTGTCCGGCGTCGGCGACGGTGTTGTTCTTCATCGCGTAGTTCTCGCGCAGCACCGCGGTGGCCGGGTCGTTGCCGAACAGGCTCTGGTAGTGGGCGGAAACGTTGCTGATGGCCAGCGCACGGTCGTTGCTGATCACCACCGACTTCGCGCCCGCGTCGTAGGTGTTGGCGCGCATCATCTCGGTGAGGCGGGCGGTCAGCGCCGCCTGTTCGCCCTTGCCGAGCGCGTCGAAGCCCGCGACGGAATAATCGCGGCGGGCCCACTGGTCGAGGATGTCGACCGCTTCGCGGTGCAGCCAGTCGGCCGTCCAGTCGGGGGCCACGTAGCTGCCGTGGCCCCAGACCGAGCCGAGCTGCTGGCCGCCGGTGGTCTGCCAGACCTGGCGGCCGGTCTCGATGTCGGCGCGGGTGAAGACGACCTGCCCATTCTCCGTGACCACTTGTTCGGGTATCGGGGGCATCTCGCGGTGGATCTCGCCGCCGACCCATAGCAGGACGGCAAACGAGACGGCGAGCAGGGTCGCGAGTGCGATCCATAGCTTGCGGGTACTGCTCATGACGGCTCTCCGGTTCAAGTCCCCGCCATGGTCATCCCGGCGGCCATCCCCGTCCCTGACCCAAGTCAAGTCGGCGTGCGCCATGCGCACGAAGGGCAGCACACCGTGCCTTCGCGGCAGCGCCGCCGCCCACCGACATAGGTCTGCGGCCCGACTCAGGAGCGTCATCCTGACCACTGATGTCGGCCGTTCCGGCCTCCTGCCTCCACTTCCGCAGACCTATGTCGGTGCGCGGCGTCGCCCCGGAAGCCCGTCGCACACCGCATGGAGGTCAAGAGCGAGGCGCAGAGCAACGACTTTTGATCCTGCTTTCGCCATCGCTTCCCTTCTTGCCCTTGCTTTCGAACCGGCGTGCGACGAGGCACCGGGGCGACGTCGCACGCACGACTAGTACTTCTGAAGTGAAGGGCAGGAAGCCCGTAACGGCCGACGTTTGCTGCCAGGGATGGCGCTAGCAAGACGGCGGGCAGAAGTACTAGTCGTGCGGGCGGCGGCGCTGCCGTAGCGTTCCGGTGTGCGGCGGTTCGTGCGCAGGGCGCACGTCGAGTCAGTGGCGGAGGACGTGGAGGGCGAGGGCTTCGAGGCGGGCCGGGTCGAGGATCTCGAGCTCGCGGCGGTCGACGCGGACCAGTTTGTCTTCCTGCAGGCGCTTGAGTACCCGACTGACGGTTTCGGGGGCCAGGCGCAGGTAGTTGGCGATGTCGGTGCGCGTCATGGTCAGGTGCAGGCGCGTGGGCGAGAAGCCCCGGCGCGCGTAGCGGCGCGACAGCGCCACCAGGAAGGCCGCCATGCGCTCGTCGGCGCTGAAGTCGCCGGCCAGCAGCGAGGCCTTGCCGATGTCCTCGCTGAGCAGCTTGAACAGCTGCGCCTGCAGGCCGGGCATGCGCGTGGCCAGCACCGCCATCTTCGGGAAGGAGAAGCGGCACAGCATCACCGTGTCCAGCGCCACCGCGTTGCAGGGGTACCGCGCCTGGCTGATCGCGCTCAGGCCGATGATCTCGCCGGGCAGGTGGAAGCCCAGCACCTGCTCGTGGCCGGAGGCGTCGAGCACGTAGGTCTTGACCGTACCGGCGCGCACCGCGGCGATGGCGTTGAATTCCTCGCCCTCGCGGAAGATGTGCTCGCCCTCGTGGAATGGCCCGATGTGCTCGACTAGCACGTGCAGGTCCATCAGGTCGGCCTTGCCGTAGCCCTGCGAGAGGCAGGCGTCGGAGAAGGCGCAGGTGCTGCAGAAGCGCAGCTCGTCGCCGTCGTCCGCGGCGGCGGGCGACGGCAGGCTGCGCCGGCGGGCGGTCGGGCTCACGGGCGGCTCCCGGCGGCGGGGGCGGTCAGATCGCTTTCGAGAAGCGGACGGGTTCGGCCTGGGCCTGGTGCAGGTAGCGGTCGAAGCATGCGGCAATGATACGCACGAGCAGGCGCCCGCGCTCGGTGGCCCGCAGGCGGTCGGCCTCGACCACCACCAGGCCGTCGGCCTCGAGCGGGGCGAGCCGGGCCAGGTCGGCGGCGAAGTACTCGCGGAAGTCGATCTCGTGGCGCAGCTCCAGCGGCGCGAACTCAACCACGCCGTGGCACATCAGCTGCTGGATCAGGTCGGCCCGCAGCACGTCGTCGGCGTCGAGCGCCATGCCGCGCCAGGTCGGCAGCCGGCCCTCGTCGATCACGATCTCCCAGCTGGGCAGGTCGCGCGGGTTCTGGCTGTAGGTGTCGCCGACGTGGCTGATGGCGCTCACGCCCAGGCCAATCAGGTCGCAGTCGGCGTGGGTGGTGTAGCCCATGAAGTTGCGGTGCAGCTTGCCCTGCGCCTGGGCCTGGCTCAGGTCGTCGCTGGGCAGGGCGAAGTGGTCCATGCCGATGTAGCGGTAGCCGGCGGCCGAGAGCATCTGGATCGAGAGCTGCAGCAGGCCCAGTTTTTCCTCGGCGCTGGGCAGCTGGCTCTCGTCGATGCGCTGCTGCGGCCGGAACAACTGCGGCATGTGCGCATAGCTGTACACCGCCAGGCGGTCGGGCCGCGCCGCGATCACGGTGTCGAGCGTGCGCTCGAAGCCCTCGCGGGTCTGCAGCGGCAGGCCGTAGATCAGGTCCACGTTCACCGAACGGAAGCCGCTGCGGCGGCAGTTGCGGATCACCGCGTTGGTTTCCTCCACCGACTGGATGCGGTTCACCGCGGCCTGCACGGCTGGGTCGAAGTCCTGCACGCCGAGGCTGGCGCGGTTGAAGCCGAGCTCGGCCAGCGCCTCGATGTCGCCGGGCTTGATCACCCGGGGATCGATCTCGATCGAGAAGTCGCGGGCCGGGCTCTGGCTGAAGTGGAAGTGCCGGCCGAGCGTGTCGAGCAGCTCGCCGATCTGGTGCGGGGTGAGGAAGTTCGGGGTGCCGCCGCCCAGGTGCAGCTGCATCACGTCGCGGTCGCGGTCGAACATCGGGCCCAGCATCGCGGCTTCGCGCACCAGGCGGTCGAGGTAGGGCTCGGCGCGGTTGAAGTCGCGGGTGATGATGCGGTTGCAGCCGCAGTAGAAGCAGGGGCTGAAGCAGAACGGCACGTGCACGTACAGCGACAGCCGGCGCGGGATCGGGTCCTCGTTGCTCTTCTGCGCGGCGCGGCGGAACTCGGCTTCGCCGAAGCCGGTCTTGAACTGCGGCGCGGTCGGGTAGGAGGTGTAGCGCGGCCCCGGTTTGTCGTAGCGGCGCAGCAGCTCGGCGTCGAAGGGAGGAATGGCGGTCATGGCAGGCAGGTTAGGCGCGCCCGGCCACCCGCGCCTTGACCCGCGTCAAGCCGCCGCTCAGATCCAGCGGGCGCGCCGGAGGAGGATGAACAGGCCGCCGACGATGGCCGCGGTGACGCCGATCAGGACCCCGTAGCTGTAGCGTCCGCCGACCTCGGGCATGTGCTCGAAGTTCATGCCGTACCAGCTGGCGATCAGGGTGGGCGCGGCCAGCAGGCCGGCCCAGCCGGCCAGGCGCTTGACCACCTCGCCCTGGGCCACGGTGACCAGGGCCAGGTTCACCGACATCGCCGCGGTCAGCATCTCGCGCAGGGTGTCGGTGGCGTCGTTGACCCGCAGCGTGTGGTCGAACACGTCGCGGAAGTAGAGCCGCATCTCCTCGCCCACCATCTGGGTGTGCACGCGGGTCAGCTGGCCGGTGATGTCCTGCATCGGCGCCACCGCCAGCCGGAGCGTGGTCAGCTCGCGCTTGAGGTCGTAGAGCTTGCGCACGGTGTCGCGGCTGAAGTTCTCGGCGAAGATGTCGTGCTCCAGCGCGTTGAGCTGGTTGCGGAACTCGTCGACGATCGGCAGGTAGTTGTCGACGATGAAGTCGAGCACCGCGTACAGGCCATAGGTCGGGCCCAGCGCCAGCAGCTCGGGCTCGCGTTCGCAGCGGGCGCGCACCGAGGTGTAGGACAGCGACGTGCCGTGCCGCACCGTGACCAGGTAGCGCGGGCCCACGAAGAGATGGGTTTCGCCAAACGAGACCTGGCCGGCGAGCGCCTGCGCGGTGTGCACGGCGATGAACAGCGAGTTGCCGTAGGCCTCGATCTTCGGGCGCTGGTGGGCGTGGTGGGCGTCCTCGACGGCCAGGTCGTGCAGGTCGAATTCTTCCTGCAGCTTGTCGAGCAGGGCTTCCTCCGGCTCGTACAGGCCGACCCAGACGAAGCTGCCGTCGTCGACCGCCAGCACGTCGCTGATCTCGTCGAGCGGGATGTCGCGGCGGCTGCCGTCGCGGCCGTAGCGGACGCAGTTGACGACGCAGGTGGGCGAAGCGGGGAAGGCAGTGTCCATGCCGGCATCATCGGCCGCAGGGCCGGGGCCGGCAAGCCTTCAGGCGCGGGGGTCGAGCCGGCGCAGCAGGGCCCAGTGCAGCGGGAGCAGCAGGAGCACCCACTCGACGTTTTCCTGCGGGCGGAACGGCAGGAACTTCAGGAAGCCGGCCAGGGCCGCGCCCGCCACCACGATCCGCAGCAGCCAGCGGAAGCGAACCGAGGGCTCGCGCCCGCGCAGGCGGGCCCAGCCGCCAGGCAGCAGGAACAGGCACAGCGGGCTGAGCAGCAGCAGGTTCTCGTTGCCGTGGCCGGCGACGTGGGCGCTGCCGAACCAGATGAAGAGCAGGGTCAGGCCCGCCAGCCCGGCCACGGTCCAGAAGCCCAGCGCCAGGCCGGCCAGTGCGCGCGGTGCGCGACGGCCCAGCCACAGCGCGCCCAGCGCCAGCGCCACGCCGGCGAACAGCGCCGGCACCCGCAGCCGCGGCGCTTCCGCCGGCGGCTGGCCGATGCGGTGCGGGTGCAGGGTTTCCTCGGCGACCACCAGCGGGCGGCCGTCGGCCAGGCGCACTTCGCGCAGGGCGTCGCGCAGGCGCATCGGGATGAAGGATTCCTCCCAGCGCGAGAGCGGCTTGTCGGCGTAGCCGGCCAGGCCGATGTGGAAGCCGATCGCCATCCACGCGGCGGGCGCGGCCAGGCGCACCGACTCGCTGCGGTAGGTGTTGCCCTGCGAGCGGCCGGTGAGCTGGGTCCTGAGGACGCCGCCCAGGGCGTCGTCGAGCGCGTCGCGGACCTGGGTGGAGCAGTTGCTGGTGTAGTAGTCGTAGCGGTAGCGCGCGTTTTCGCCGCTGGCGCGTTCTTCCAGCGAGGCGGCCAGGGCGCGGGCCTGGTCCGGCGTGAGGTCCAGCCACTGCAGGCTGGCGCCGCGGCCCAGCTCGCGATAGCGCGCCATGTCCTGTTCCAGCGGCAGCGCGACCAGCCAGTAGCGCATCTGGCCGTGGATGAAATTGGCGAAGAAGTTCGGTTCGTCGAGGTCGAAGTAGCCGAAGTTGTAGGAGATGCGGCGGCCGGAGGCCGGGTCGTCGACCACGATGGCGTTGTGGCCGAAGCGCTCGAAGAAAATCTCGCCGGGCTCCATCGTGACGACGCCGATGCGCGGGGCAGCGGTCGCCGCGGCCTCCGTCGAGGCCTGCGGGGTGGCTGCCGAAACGGTCGGGGGCGGCAGCGTGTCGCCGGTCGCGGCCGGCTGGGCCAGCGCCGGCGCCAGCAGCGCCGTCAGCAGCCAGAGCCCCAGCGCGGCGACCAGCCGCCAGTCACTCCGGGCCATGCACGCTCAGCACGAAGGTGTGGACGCGGCGGCGGTCGGCGCGGCCGACGCGGAAGTGGAAGCGGCCCAGCGAGAGCTCTTCGCCGGCCTCGGGCAGGTGGCCGATGGCGGAGGTGACGAGGCCGCCGATGGTGTCGTACTCGTCGTCGTCGAAGTCGGCGCCGAACTGCTCGTTGAAGTCGGAGATCGGGGTGAGGGCGTCGACCAGGAACTGGCCATCGGCCTGGGCCGCGATCAGCTTGGCCTCGTCGGCGTCGTCGTGCTCGTCGTCGATCTCGCCGACGATCTGCTCCAGCACGTCCTCGATGGTGACCAGGCCGGCCACGCCGCCGTGCTCGTCGACCACGATGGCCATGTGGTTGCGCGACAGCCTGAACTCCTTGAGCAGGACGTTCAGGCGCTTGGATTCGGGGATCAGCACCGCCGGGCGCAGCAGTTCGCGGACGCTGCCGGGGCCGCCGTCGGCCACCATGCCGCGCAGCAGGTCCTTGGCCAGCAGGATGCCGAGGATTTCGTCGCGGTCCTCGCCGTGGACCGGGAAGCGGGAGTGGCCGGACTCGACCACCATCTTCATCAGGTCCAGGAACTTGGCGTCGAGCGGCAGGGAGACCATCTGCGAGCGCGGCACCATGATGTCGCCGACCTGGAGCTCGGACACCGACAGGGCGCCCTCGAGCATCTTCAGGGTATCGGCGCCCAGCAGGCCGTTGGCCTGGGCATCGCGCAGGATCTCGACCACGTCGTCGAGGGTCTGGGGTTCGCCGGAAAAGGCCAGGCTCAGGCGTTCAAGCCAGGAGCGGCGTTCCGGCGGGCTACTAGGGGAATCTTCGGACATTTCCGTGGAAGAGGCGCCCGGAGGCGGTCGGCGGAGTGTAGCAAAAGCGGTCCCGCTCTTATCCCGGCAGGTCGCAGCGGCCGGTGGCGCAGGCGGCGGCGCGGGCCTGGGCCCGGGTGGCGGCGCGGCGGACCAGCCAGCCGTAGGCGCGGTTGAGCCGGAGCCAGGACAGGGGCTGCCGGAAGCGGGCGACCCAGGGGTAGAGCCGGGTCCAGACCGGGCGCAGGCGGGGGTTGGCCCAGAGCCGGGCCATGCCGTGCAGGCCGGCCGCGGCATAGGCGAGTTCGAACACGTCGACCCCGATGAACCAGCGCCCGGCGGCGTCGCGGGCGTGGATCAGGCGCATCAGGTCGGCCCGGGCGATGCCGGCGGCCTCCAGGTGGGCGTCGGCGAAACCGGCGGGCGAGGCGTCCACCAGGGTGAGGCGGGACTGGCTGTCGTGGTCCTTCAGGGCGTGCATCTCCTCCCGGCACAGGGGGCAGGAGGCGTCGTAGTAGATGACCAAAGGCCAGGTGGCGTTCATGGTTTGTTTCCGTCGCGGATGAGTTTCTGGATGCGGCTGCCGAGTTTCATCACTTTCATCAGGGTCGCGGGTTCGAGCCGCAGCATCTCCTCGCCCCAGGACGACAGGGCCGTCATCAGGGCCAGGGTGTCCTGCATGCGCTTGCGGGCATCGGCGTCCTCGCCGGGGAAGGCGGGGTCGCTGGTGAGCTCCTGCAGCAGGCTGACGGTGGGGTCGAACTCGCGCGCCTTGCGTTCACGCACCACGGTACGGAACAGCTCCCACACGTCGCGTGAAGTCTCGAAGTGGTCGCGGCGTTCGCCCATCAGGTGCGAGACGCGGACCAGCTTCAGGTTCATCAGCTCGCGCAGGCTGTTGCTGACGTTCGAGCGGGCGACCTTGAGTATCGAGGCGATGGTTTCAGCGTCCATCGGCCGGCCGGCCAGGAAGAGCAGGGCGTGTACCTGGGCCACGGTCCGGTTCACGCCCCAGCGCGAGCCCATTTCGCCCCAGTGCAGCACGAAGCGCCGGCTGATGGGGCTCAGCGGGTCGGCGGCGTTCTCGGCGGTTTCTTCGGTCATGGCGGGGTGTTCCGGCGCAGGCTCGGGAGGCTTGCAGTCAGGCTAGTCCGGGCATATATTTCTGTCAAGACAGAAAAAACTGTCAGAACGAGGTGCCCCATGGATGCCTGCCGGACCCCCGATCCACCCGCCCTCCGCGTGCTGGTCCTGGGCGGCGGTGGCTTCATCGGCCGATACGCCGTGGCGGCGCTGCTGGCCCAGCGCGCTGACGTATCGATCGGCAGCCGGCACCCCGAGCGGCTCGACCGGCGCCTGCCCGATGCCGCCCGGGCCTGCCCGCGCCGTCGCGCACGCTTCGAGCAGTTGCTGGTCGCCGAGGACTGGCGGCCGCTGCTGGAGGACATCGACGTCGTGGTCAATTGCGTCGGCATCCTCCGCCCCCGCGGCCGGGAGACCTACCAGCGGGTCCACCACCTCGCCCCGGCGGCCCTGGCCGAGGCCTGCCGACGCGCCGGAAAGCGCCTGGTCCACGTGTCGGCGCTGGGGCTGCAGGCGCCGATGCGCAGCGGCTTCCTTCGGTCGAAGGCCGACGGCGAAGCGGCACTGCGCCGCAGCGGCGCCGACTGCTGCATCGTCCGGCCGTCCCTGCTGGACGCCGAAGCGGGCGGATACGGCGCGGCCTGGATACGCCGCGTCGCGCGCTGGCCCCTGCACGCCATTCCCGCCGACGCCACCGGCCGCATCGCCGCGCTGGACGTCCGCGACCTCGGCCTGGCCCTCGCTGCGCTGGCCCGGAAACCTCGCCTGGCCCGCGAAAACGGCCCCGCGGAGTACGAACTGGGCGGCACGACGGCCCTGGCCCTGGGCGACTACCTCGCGGCCATGCGCCTCGATCTGACGGGACGGCCTGCCCGCCGCCTCCCCGTGCCGGGACTGCTGGCCCGCCTGGCCAGCCATGCCTGCGACCTGCTGCACCTCACGCCGTTCTCCTTCGGACACTGGGAGCTGCTGCGGCGCGACAACGTGCCCACGCACAACGCCCTGCCCGACCTGCTGGGCCGTCCACCCCGCCCGGTGGTCACCCCGAAACCAAATGAACCTGGTTCATTTGGGTTAGTAGGGGTCGGGGAGGCCCAGGGTGGCTAGGATGTCGCGCTCGATCTGCTCCATGGCCTCGGCTTCGCGTTCGTCCTCGTGGTCGAGGCCGAGCAGGTGCAGGACGCCGTGGATGGTGAGGTGGGCGTAGTGGGCGTTGAGGGGCTTGCCCTGTTCGAGGGCTTCCTTGGCCACCACGGGGGCGCAGATCACCAGGTCGCCGAGCAGGGGCAGGGTGACGCCTTCCGGTAGCTCGACCGGGAAGCTCAGCACGTTGGTGGCGTAGTCCTTGCCGCGGTAGTGGCGGTTCAGGGCGCGGCCCTCCTTCGCATCCACCAGGCGGATGGCCAGGTCGGCGCGCTTGATCCGGCCCTGCGCGGCCGCGGCCGCCCAGCGCCGGAAACTGGTGGCGGCCGGCAGGCCCGCGCGCGGCAGGCCGTAGGTGACGCTGACGTCGAGTTGAACCGGGCCCTTGGTCATTCCTGCGACTCCTTGCCGTCCCGGGCATCGTAGGCCCGGACGATGCGCGCCACCAGCGGATGCCGCACCACGTCGTGGGCGGTGAAGAAGGTGAAGCTGATGCCCTCGACCCCGCGCAGCACGTCGATGGCGTCGCGCAGCCCGGACTTCTGGTGCTTGGGCAGGTCGATCTGGCTGAGGTCGCCGGTGATCACCGCGGTGCTGCCGAAGCCGATGCGGGTCAGGAACATCTTCATCTGCTCGATCGAGGTGTTCTGCGCCTCGTCCAGGATCACGTAGGCGTCGTTGAGCGTGCGGCCGCGCATGTAGGCCAGCGGCGCGATCTCGATCACGTTGCGCTCGAGCAGCTTGGCGACCTTCTCGACGCCGAGCATTTCGTAAAGGGCGTCATACAGCGGGCGCAGGTAGGGATCGACCTTCTGGCTCAGGTCGCCGGGCAGGAAGCCGAGCTTCTCGCCGGCCTCTACCGCCGGGCGCACCAGCAGCAGCCGCTGCACGCGCGATTCGTTCAGCGCCTCGACCGCGCTGGCTACCGCCAGGAAGGTCTTGCCGGTGCCGGCCGGCCCGATGCCAAAGTTGATGTCGTGGGTGGTGATCGCGTGCAGGTACTTGGCCTGGTTCGCGCCGCGCCCGCGCACGGTGCCGCGCTTGACCTTGATCGCCACTTCCTGCGGCTCGAAGCCGTCCTCGCCGGTGATGCGCTCGAGGTGCGCACTGCCCAGGTGGGTGTGGATGCGGTGCGGGTCGAGCACTTCGGTGGCGGCGTCCTCGTAGAGCTTGCGCAGCAGCTTCTCGGCCGCCGCGGCCGCCTTGGCCTCGCCGCTGACGCGGAACACGTGGCCGCGGTTGGCGATCTCCACGCCCAGCCGCAGCTCCATCTGCCGCAGGTGCTCATCGAACGGCCCGGCCAGGTTCGCCAACCGCTCGTTGTCCTCCGGCTCCAGCACGAAATCACGATGTACGGCGTGTTTGGTCATTTTATTTTTGCCACGGATGAACACGGATCAGGACGGATGGCCACGGATGAAGCGGATTGAAATTCTTGACGCGGATTCACGCGGATAAACGCGGATAAAGCAAAAAATGAAGAAAAGAAAACCAGGATCGCTTCTGACCTGTCCGCGTTTATCCGCGTAAATCCGCGTCAAAAACTCTTATGGCTTTATCCGTGTTCATCCGTGGCAAAAAGAAAAGCTCTCCCCTAGCCGGAAACAACGACTTCGCCGCGGAGCGAGTTGGTGCGGGCCTCGGTGATGCGCAGGTCGACGAACTGGCCGACCAGGCGCGGGTGGCCGGGGAAATTCACGTTGCGCATGTTCTCGGTCTTGCCGGTGAGTTCGTCCGGGTTGCGGGCGCTGGGGCCCTCGACCAGTACGCGCTGCACCGTGCCCACCATCGCCTGGGAAATGCGCCGCGCGTTGGCGTTGATCGCCGCCTGCAGGCGGTGCAGGCGCGCGCTGGCCACGTCGGCCGGCACCTCGTCGTGCAGGTTGGCCGCGGGCGTGCCCGGGCGGCGGGAGTAGGCGAAGGAATAGCTCTGGTCGAAGCCGATGTCTTCCACCAGCTTCAGCGTCGCCTCGAAATCGCGCTCGGTCTCGCCCGGGAAGCCGACTATGAAGTCGGATGCCACCACGATGCCCGGCTTGGCCTCGCGCAGGCGGCGGATGCGCGCCTTGTACTCGAGCACCGTGTGCCCGCGCTTCATCGCCGCCAGGATGCGGTCCGAACCCGACTGCACCGGCAGGTGCAGGTAGCTGGCCAGCTGCGGCACGTCGCGGTGCGCGTCGATCAGCGCGTCGGAGAACTCGACCGGATGCGAGGTGGTGTAGCGGATCCGGCCGACGCCTTCGATCGTGGCGATGGCGCGGATGAGCGTGGCGAGGTCAGCGGTGTCGCCGCCATCGCCGATCGGCCCGCGGTAGGCGTTGACGTTCTGGCCCAGCAGGTGGATCTCGCGCACGCCCTGCGCGGCGAGCTGCGCGCACTCGAGCAGCACGTCGTCGAACGGCCGCGACACTTCCTCGCCGCGCGTGTAGGGCACCACGCAGAACGAGCAGTACTTGCTGCAGCCCTCGATGATCGAGACGTAGGCGCTGGGCCCTTCGGCCCGCGGCTCGGGCAGGCGGTCGAACTTCTCGACCTCGGGGAAGCTGATGTCCACCTGCGGCCGGCCGGTGGCGCGGCGCGCCTCGATCATCTCCGGCAGCCGGTGCAGCGTCTGCGGGCCGAACACCAGGTCCACGTGCGGCGCGCGGCGCAGGATCGCCTCGCCTTCCTGGCTGGCGACGCAGCCGCCAACGCCGATGATGACCGGCTTGTCCTTCTTGAGGTGCTTCCACTTGCCGACCAGCGAGAACACCTTGTCCTCGGCCTTCTCGCGGATCGAGCAGGTGTTGACCAGGATGACGTCGGCCTCGGCCTCGTCGTCGGTGAGTTCCAGGCCGTGCCGGTCGGCGAGCACGTCGGCCATCTTGGCCGAGTCGTACTCGTTCATCTGGCAGCCGTGGGTCTTGATGTGGAGCTTGCCCCGGGCGGGCGAGTTCACGGGCATGGCGGCGGTTAATCCGTTCCGTGGGGGCCGTCATTGTACCCCCGGCCCTGTAGGAGGGACTTCAGTCCCGGAGCTTTTCGGCGAAGGGCTTCGGGACTGAAGTCCCTCCTACACGAGGGGGGGCGGGCTTGGCTTTGGGGCGGGGTTGGAGTAAACACGCGCCATGAACCCGCTGCGTCCGCTCGCCCTGGCATGCCTGTTCCTGGCCCCCCCGGCCTGGGCGGGCACGCTGTACAAGTGCACCGGCGCCGACGGCATCCCCAACTACACCGGCAAGCGCGTGGACGGCGCCAGCTGCAAGGTGGTCTCGACCTACACCGCGGCCGATGCCCGCCCGCGCGGACCGGCGCCCACGCGCGCCGCCGCGCCGGCCCCCGCGCCGGCCGCGCCCGTGGCTTCCGGCGGCGCCGGCTCGGCCGGGCAGGCCCGGGCCACCCCGGCGTCCCGGGTCGAGTTCCGCACGGCGGCCCCCGGCCAGGCGCTCGCGGCCGCCCCGGCGAAGGGCGGCGCCCGCGTCACCCGCGGCGCCATGTACAAGTACGAGCGCGACGGCGTCACCCACTACACCAACGTCCGCCCGGGCGGCGACGCCGGCGCCCGCCTGTTGTTCAGCTACGTCGAGGCCTGCTACGCCTGCGGCGCGCTGCCGGGCGTCGATTTCGGCACCGTGCGGCTCAACACCGAGGCCTATGCGGCCGAGGTGCGCGCCGCGGCCGCCGAGTTCGGGGTGGAAGAGGCCGTGGTCCGGGCCATCATCCACGCCGAATCCGCCTTCCGCCCCAACGCCGTCTCGCACGCCGGGGCGCAGGGCCTGATGCAGCTGATCCCCGCCACGGCCAGCCGCTTCGGCGTCTCCGACGTGTTCGACCCGAACCAGAACATCCGCGGCGGCGTGCAGTACCTGGCCTGGCTGCTCAAGCGCTACGAGGGCAACCTGACCCTGGCCGCGGCCGGCTACAACGCAGGTGAAGGCGCCGTGGACCGCCACGGCGGCGTCCCGCCCTATGCCGAGACCCAGCGCTACGTCCAGCGCGTGGGCACCCTGGCGGAACGCTACCGGGGCGTCCTGGCCAGCCAGTAAGCCGCTCGCGGGCGGCGTTGTCGCTGCCGCGCCCCGTCCGCTACAATTGCGCGTCTTTGCGGGGGCTGGTCCGCCCCGCATCTCTGTTTTCAGCCACTTAGCAAGTTTTTCGGAGAGCCGGATGGCTAACGAAGGGGTCAATTCAGGCCGTCGCCGCTTCCTGACCGCCACCACCGCCGTTGTCGGCGCGGTGGGCGTGGCAGGCGTCGCGGTGCCGTTCATCAGTTCCTGGAAGCCGAGCGCGCGCGCCCAGGTCGCCGGTGCGCCGGTCGAGGTCGACATCAGCAAGATCGACCTCGAGCCGGGCATGCGCATGATCGTCCAGTGGCGCGGCAAGCCGGTCTGGATCTTCAAGCGCACGCCGGAGCAGCTGGCGGCGCTGCCGTCCATCAACGACCGCCTGCGCGACCCGAACTCCGACAACGTCGAGCAGACGCCGGCGTTCGCCAAGAACGAGGGCCGCTCGATCAAGCCCGAGCTCGCCGTCATCGTCGGCATCTGCACCCACCTGGGCTGCTCGCCGACCTACGTGCCGGAGCTGCAGCCGCAGGCCTTCGACAGCGAATGGCAGGGCGGTTTCTACTGCCCGTGCCACAACTCGCGCTTCGACCTCGCCGGCCGCGTCTACCAGGGCGTCCCGGCCCCGTCGAACCTCGAGGTCCCGCCTTACCACTTCGTTGACGACTCGCGCGTCATCGTTGGTATTCCGCCGGAAGGAGCCGCGTAATGGCCAACGTCATCAACCGCACGGTCGAATCGGTCACGGGCTGGTTCAACGACCGCACGCCGGGCCTGATCCCGGCGTACAAGAAGCACATGTCGGAGTACTACGCTCCGAAGAACTTCAACCTCTGGTACTACTTCGGCTCGCTGGCCATCCTGGTGCTGGTCAACCAGATCGTCACCGGCATCTTCCTGACGATGCACTACAAGCCGTCCGCGGCCGAGGCCTTCGCTTCGGTCGAGTACATCATGCGCGACGTCGAGTGGGGCTGGCTGATCCGCTACATGCACAGCACCGGCGCCTCCATGTTCTTCGTGGTGGTGTACCTGCACATGTTCCGCGGCCTCGTGTACGGCTCCTACCAGAAGCCGCGCGAACTGGTCTGGGTGTTGGGCGTGATGATCTTCCTGGTCCTGATGGCCGAGGCCTTCATGGGCTACGTGCTGCCCTGGGGCCAGATGTCCTACTGGGGCGCGCAGGTGATCATCAACCTGTTCGGCGCCATCCCGGTGGTCGGCAACGGCCTCACCGAGTGGATCCGCGGTGACTACCTGGTCGCCGACGCCACCCTCAACCGCTTCTTCGCCCTGCACGTGATCGCGCTGCCGCTGGTGTTGCTGCTGCTGGTCGTGCTGCACCTGGGCGCGCTGCACGAGGTGGGTTCGAACAACCCGGAAGGCGTGGACATCAAGAAGGTCAAGGACAAGGCCACCGGCATCCCGAAGGACGGCATCCCCTTCCACCCGTACTACACGGTGAAGGACCTGTTCGGCGCCGGCTTCTTCCTGATCCTGTTCGCCTTCATCGTGTTCTTCGCGCCGACGATGGGCGGCTGGTTCCTGGAGTGGGACAACTTCATCGAGGCCGATCCGCTGGTGACCCCGGCGCACATCAAGCCGGTGTGGTACTTCACGCCCTTCTACGCGATGCTGCGCGCGATCCCCGACAAGCTGTTCGGCGTGATCGTGATGGGCGGCGCCACCCTGATCCTGTTCGCGCTGCCGTGGCTCGACCGCTGCAAGGTCAAGTCGATCCGCTACCGCCCGATGCTGCACAAGATCCTGATCACCATCTTCGTGGTGGCCTTCGTGGTCCTGGGCTGGCTGGGCGCGCAGACGGGCTCCGACACCCAGAAGCTGGTGGCCCAGATCCTGACCGCCTACTACTTCGCCTTCTTCCTCCTGATGCCGATCTGGTCCGCGATGGGCCAGACCAAGGCCGTTCCCGAGCGGGTGCCCGAGCATGACTAAGCTGCGTCTCTTCGCCCTCCTGCTGGCTTTCGCGCCCGCGCTCGGCCTGGCGGCCAGCGCCGGCCCGCTGGAATCCTCGGGCACCGACCTCAGCGACCGCGCCTCCCTGCAGCGCGGCGCCGGCCTCTACATGAACTACTGCGCCGGCTGCCACGCCCTGTCCCTGCACCGCTACTCGCGGATCGCGGAAGACCTGGGCCTGAGCCCGGAGCTGGTGGAACAGCACCTGATGCCGGCCAACGCCAAGATCGGCGAGAACATCAACACCGGCATCAGCGCCGGCGACGGCAACGCCTGGTTCGGCAAGGCGCCGCCCGACCTGAGCCTGACCGCCCGTGCCCGCCTCGGCGGCCCCGACTGGATCTACAGCTACCTCAAGGGCTTCTACATCGACGAAGCCCGCCCGATGGGCTGGAACAACACCGTGTTCCCGGGTGCCTCGATGCCGCACGTGCTCTGGGAAATGCAGGGCATCCAGCGCCCGGTCTACGAGCAGGGCGCCGACGGCCAGCCGCACGTCGCCCGCCTCGAGCTGGTGCAGCCCGGCCGCCTCGACGCCAAGGCCTACGACCAGGTGGCGCGCGACATCAGCGCCTTCCTGCAGTACGTGGCCGAGCCGGCCGCGCTCAAGCGCGAGTCGGTGGGCGTGTGGGTGGTGCTGTTCCTGGCCTTCTTCACCTTCATCGCCTACCTGCTGAAGGTCGAGTACTGGCGCGACGTGCACTGACCGTCCGCGGTCAGGCCGTCCCGTGAAAGGCCGCCTCCGGGCGGCCTTTTTCGTTGCCGGCGCCCGGGTTTCCAGCGTTCCGTTGGCTCGCCGGCGGCTCCGAGGGCCGGGGATCGGCGGATCCCATCCCCGGTCCACCGGGCGGCGGGGGGCTGAACGTCTTGCGGCGGGCGGCCCGTTTCGGGCAGGGTTAGGGCTTCCGATGACCGTTGGCAGAGGGGCCGGCGGCACCGCGAGAGGGGAACCCGATGGCTGCCAGTCCGCGCATCCGCAACGCCCTGACGCTGTTTTCAGCCCGTGACTGCGTGGTTTGCCACCGCGTCCGGCTGGTGCTGGCGGCCAAGGGCGTCACTTACGAACTGGTTCCGGTCGACCCGGGCAGCCCGCCCGAGGACCTGGTGGACCTCAATCCCTACCATTCCGTGCCGACCCTGGTGGACCGGGACCTGGTGCTCTACGCCGCCTCGGTGGTCTCGGAATACCTGGACGAACGCTACCCGCACCCGCCGCTGATGCCGGTGGACCCGCTGTCCCGCGCCCGCCTGCGCCTGGCCATGCTGCGCCTCGAGCACGACTGGGTGCCGCACGTGCAGGCCATCCAGAACGGCAGCAAGGCCCAGGCCGACGCCGGCCGCAAGCGCCTGAAGGAGCTGCTGATCGCCGCGCTGCCGCTGTTCAAGGCCTCCAAGTTCTTCCTCAACCCGGAGATGAGCCTGGCCGACTGCGCCATCGCGCCCATCATCTGGCGCCTGCCGGCGCTGGGCATCGTGCTGCCCAAGGAAGCCAAGCTGATCGAGGACTACGGCATGCGGATCTTCCGCAACCCGGCCTACCTGCGCAGCCTGACCCCCGAGGAGAAATCCCTGCGCGAGCTGCCTCAATGACCGAGGGCGCCAAGCCGATGGGTTCCAACCGCCCCTACCTGCTGCGGGCGTTGAACGAGTGGATCTGCGACAACGGCATGACGCCGTACCTGCTGGTGGATGCGGCCCGCGAGGGCGTGCAGGTGCCGGCCTCGGTGGTCAAGGACGGCCGGGTGGTGCTCAACATCGCGCCGCGCGCGGTGGCGCACCTGGTGATCGACAACCGCGAGGTTCGCTTCATGGCGCGCTTCGGCGGCGTCAGCCAGTCGGTGCTGGTGCCGGTGGGCGCGGTGCTGGCGATCTACGCGCAGGAAACGGGGCAGGGGATGATGCTGCCCGAGGACGGCGCGATGTTGCCCGATGATTCCCCGGAGCCCCCGCCGGGTCCCGATGCGGGCGGCGACGGGCCGCGCCGCAGCCACCTGCGCGTGGTCAAGTAAGGCGGCCCTCAGTGCATGCCGTCCTGCGGCGGCATCGGTCCGACCAGGGCGCTGAGCCGCCGGCCGTGCAGCACGATGCGGCCGGCATGGCGGTCGTCGCCGTTGATCGAATATTCGAAGCCGTACTGGCGCTCCATCCCGATCCAGCCGTCGCCGCCGCGGCGCGGGCGCATGGACAGCAGGTGCACGCTCTGGTCGAGCCAGACCACGCCCGCCCGCTGGCAGGCGTGGCGGCCGTAGTGGGTGGCGGTTTCCGCGGCCGCGCGCCCGGCGAACCAGAACGCAAGCACCGCTGTCGCGAGAAGCATCATTATCAATGTGCCGAGCATGCCGGCAGTGTGGGGACGGTCACGCTCGGCCGCAAGCGCACCCCCTGCCTTGTTTGGCCGGGCATGGCTAAGATAGGCGCGGACGCCGCCCCTCCGGGCCATCGCCGATTCGCAGGAGAGCGAAGATGAAGCTGGTGTTTCCCAATGGCGAACATGGCCAGGTGCTGCTCAGCGCCGGCGTGAACAAGATCGGCTCCGCGCCCGAGGGCGCCGTGGTGCTGGCCGAGGAAGGCATCCACCCGCTGCACTGCGAGATCCACGTCACCGGCACCGGTGCGAACCTGCAGGTGCCGCAGGGCGGCGGCCCGGTGTCGGTGAACGGCAAGCCGGTCGCCGACATCATGGCGCTGCGCGGCGGCGACCAGATCGGCATCGGCGGCATCGTCGCCAGGTTCGCGATTGTCGAGCCGGCGCGCAGCGCGCCCGCGCCGGGCGTCGTGCCGGGTTCCGACGAAGACAGCGGCGCCACCCGCGTGCGTGCGGCCGTGCCCAAGTACGTCCTGCGCGGCGTGTCCGGCGCCGTGTTCGGCAAGGTGTTCCCGGTGTCCGGTCCGGTGGTCATCGGGCGTGCGCCCGAGGCCGACATTTCCGTGGCGGCCGACGAAATCTCGCGCCGGCATGCGCTGGTCAAGCCCGCGGGCGACGGCCTGTCGGTCGAGGACCTGGGCTCGTCCAACGGCACCTACATCAACAACCGCCGCGTGCAGCAGGGTTTCCTGAGCCCGGGCGACGAATTGCGCCTGGACGCGGTGCGCTTCATCGTGGTCGCGCCCGGCATGGAAATGGCGCAGCAGACCAGCCGGATGCACCAGACCGAGGCGGTGCCGCCGCCGCAGGCCGCGGCAGTCAGCAAGTGGGTGCCGATCATGCTCACCGCCGCGGCGGTGCTGGTGATCGTGGCGCTGGTGCTCGGCCGGGGCTGAGCCGCGGCGCCGGCCTCAGGCCGGCGGGTCGCCCAGGCGCAGGGACAGGTCCAGCGCCTGCACGTGCTTGGTCAGCGCGCCCACCGACACGTAGTCCACGCCCGTGGCGGCGATCGCCCGCAGGCGCTCGCCGGTGACGCCGCCCGACACTTCCAGCGGCGTGCGGCCGGCGGCGCGGGCCACCGCCTCGCGCAGGTCGGCCTCGCTGAACTCGTCCACCAGGATGCGGTCGCAGCCGGTGGCCAGGGCCTGGTCGAGCTCGTCCAGGGTTTCCACTTCGATGATCAGCGGCAGCGCCGGGTGTTTCGCGCGCGCGGCGGCGGCCGCGGCGGCGATCGAGCCGGCGGCGTGGATGTGGTTTTCCTTCAGCATCACCGCGTCGAACAGGCCGATGCGGTGGTTCATGCCGCCGCCGGCGCGCACCGCGTACTTCTGCGCCAGCCGCAGGCCGGGCAGGGTCTTGCGGGTGTCGAGGATGCGGGTGCGGGTGCCGGCCACTTCCGCGACGTAGCGCGCGGTGGTGGTGGCGGTGGCGCTCAGCGTCTGCAGGAAATTGAGGGCGGGGCGCTCGGCGCTGACCAGGGCGCGGGTGCGCGCGCGGATCACGACGACGACGGTGCCGGCGGTCACCGGCTCGCCCTCGGCCACGCGCCAGTCGAGCACCGCGTCGGGATCGAGCGCGCGGAAGCAGGCGTCGAACCAGGGCCGGCCGGCGACCACGCCGGCCTCTTTCGCGATCACATAGGCCCGGCCCGGCACGTCCGGCAGCAGGTCGGCGGTGGCGTCGCCGGGGCCGATGTCCTCGGCCAGGGCGCGGGCCACGTCGGCCGCCACGACCTCGGCCGGCGGTGGCGTCAGGGCGGCGGCCATCAGCGCGGGAAGTCGGCGACCTGGGCGGTGGCCAGGGCTTCGTCGGCCAGCAGCACCGGGATGCCGTCCTCGACCCGGTAGACCTGCTTGCGGTCGCGGGTCACCAGGCCCTCGTCCAGCGGTTCGGACTGCGGGCTGCCGTCGGCGCGGGCCACGGTGCCGGCGGCGATGGCGGCGTTGAGCGCGGCCAGCTCGGCGCTGCCCAGCAGGGCCAGCGGCTGCTTGCTGGTCGGGCAGCAGAGGATGTCGAGGAGCTTGCGGTCCATGGGGCGGCTGTGTCCGGCGGAGGCTTGGGTCTAGAATAGCGTTTTGCCGAAGCGGCCTGCCATGAACCAAGCCAACGTTGCCCCGCGCGTCGGGGTCGTCATGGGTTCCCGGTCCGACTGGGAGACGATGCAGCACGCGGTCGCGCGGCTCGAGCAGCTGGGCGTGCCGCACGAGGTGCGCGTGGTTTCGGCGCACCGCACGCCGGACCTGCTGGTCGAGTACGCCAAGTCGGCGTCGGCCCGCGGCCTGCGCGCGATCATTGCCGGTGCGGGCGGCGCGGCCCACCTGCCGGGCATGCTGGCGTCGATGACGCCGGTGCCGGTGCTGGGCGTGCCGGTGCAGAGCAAGGCGCTCAACGGCCTCGATTCCCTGCTGTCGATCGTGCAGATGCCGGCCGGCGTGCCGGTGGCCACCTTCGCCATCGGCGCCGCGGGTGCGGCCAACGCCGGCCTGTTCGCGGCGGCGATGCTGGCCCCCGACCACGCCGAGGTGCGCGCCGCGCTCGACGCCTTCCGCGCGAAGCAGACGAGCGACGTGCTCGACCACCCGGACCCGCGGCAGCCGTGACCACCGTCGGCATCCTCGGCGGCGGGCAGCTGGCCCGCATGCTGGCCCTGTCGGGCGCGCCGCTGGGCCTGCGCTTCCTGGTGCTCGATTCGGCGCCCGACGCCTGCGCAGCCCAGTTCGCGCCGATGCTGCAGGCCGACTATCGCGACCAGGCCGCGCTGGCGTCCTTCGCCGACCAGGTCGACGTCGCCACCTTCGATTTCGAGAACGTGCCCGCCGAGAGCGCCGAGTGGCTCGCCACCCGCGTGCCCGTGTTCCCGAGCCCGCGCGCGCTGGCCGTGGCCCAGGACCGGATGGCGGAGAAATCGCTGTTCCGCGAGCTGGGCATCCCGGTGCCGGAGTTCGCCGCGGTGGATTCGCGCGAAGGCCTCGCCGCGGCGCTGGCGACGGTCGGTACGCCCTGCATCCTCAAGACCCGCCGCCTCGGTTACGACGGCAAGGGCCAGTTCCGCATCAAGTCGCCGGCCGATGCCGACGCCGCCTGGGACGCGCTGGGCGCGCAGGCCGCCACGGTGGGCCTGATCCTCGAGGGCTTCGTGGCCTTCCAGCGCGAGCTGTCGGTGGTGGCCGTGCGCGGCCGCGACGGCGAGCTGCGCGCCTGGCCGCTCACCGAAAACTGGCACGAGTCGGGCATCCTCGCCGCGAGCCTGGCGCCGGCCCGGGCCGACGACGCGCTGCAGGCGCAGGCGCTGGCCGCGGCGCGCAAGGTCGCCGAGGCGCTGGATTACGTGGGCGTGTTCGCGCTCGAGCTGTTCCTGCGCGACGGCGTGCTGCTGGCCAACGAAATGGCGCCGCGCGTGCACAACTCCGGCCACTGGACCATCGAAGGCGCCGAGACCTCGCAGTTCGAGAACCACCTGCGCGCCGTGCTGGGCCTGCCGCTGGGCAGCACCCGCGCGGTCGGCCACAGCGTGATGCTGAACTGGATCGGCGCGATGCCGGCCGCCCTGCCCGTGCTGTCGGAAGCCGGCGGCCACTGGCACGACTATGGCAAGTCCTCGCGCGAAGGACGCAAAGTGGGCCACGCCACCCTGCGCGCCGATACGACCGCGGAACTGGCGGATGCGCTGGAGCGCGTGGGCCGCGCGTTGGGCCGCGATTCGCAGGTTGCGCCCGTTCTCACCCGCCTGCGCTGACCGGCGTCTGTGGGAGGGACTTCAGTCCCGATGCTTTTCGCCGAAAGGCATCGGGACTGAAGTCCCTCCCACAGGGGACGGGTCAGTCGGCGGCGGGGAAGACGACTACGTGGGCGAGGTCGGGCTTCACGCGCACGCGCTGCCCCGGTTCGCGCTGCTGGTGGCTGGGGAAGAGGGCCGTCAGCGCGGTGCCATCGGCCAGTACGAGGGTGTGCAGCGATTCCGCGCCGCGGAAAGCGACCGCACGCACTTCGCAATCAATGCCGTCGTCCTCGCTGGGCATCAGGTCGTCCGGCCGCAGTAGCACGCGCACCGCGCTGCCGACCGCATAGGGCAAGGCGGCGGCCACCGGCAGGTCGCCGAGCGCCGTGGCGACGCGGTTTCCTTCCAGCACCCGCGCCTCGAGGAAGCGACCCTCGCCCACGAATGACGCCACGAAGGGCGTGGCCGGGCGATGGTAGAGCTCGAAGCCCGGCGCCCACTGCAGCAGCACGCCGGCCTGCATCACGCCCACCGTGTCGGCGAAGGCAAAGGCCTCCTCCTGGTCGTGCGTGACCAGCAGCGCGGCGATGCCCAGGCGCTTCAACACCGCGTGCAGGTCGTCGCGCAGGCGGCCGCGCAGGTCGGCGTCCAGGCTGGAAAAGGGTTCGTCGAGCAGCAGCAGGTCGGGGCGCGGCGCCAGCGAGCGGGCGAGCGCGACGCGCTGCTGCTGGCCGCCGGAGAGTTCGTGCGGATAGCGATCCGCGAGGCCGTCGAGGCCGAGGAGTGCAAGCGTTTCCAGCACCCGCCCATGGCGCAGGTCGCGTGCCAGGCCATGCAGCCCGAAGGCCACGTTGTCGGCGACGGTGAGGTGGGGAAACAGCGCGAGGTCCTGGAACACGAAGCCCAGGCCCCGCTTTTCGGGCGGCAGCGCCAGCGCCTCCTTGCCGCGCAGCGACAGCGTGCCCGCATCCGGCGCGTGGAAGCCGGCGATGGCGCGAAGCAGCGTGGTCTTGCCGCAGCCGCTGGGGCCGAGCAGGCAGCCCAGCTCGCCGGGCTGCAGCGACAGCCCCAGCCCGCGCACCGCCGGCCGGCCTGCATGGCTGCAGGACAGGCCGTCGATCGCGAGCAGGGGCGTGGCCGTCATCAGGCCATGTTGCCGGCGACGAAGTCCCAGTTCACCAGGTTCCAGAACGCCTCGACGTACTTCGGGCGGGCGTTGCGATAGTCCACGTAGTAGGCGTGCTCCCAGACGTCGCAGGTGAGCAGCGGGGTATCGGTGCCGGTGAGCGGGGTGGCCGCGTTCGGCGTGCTGACCAGGGCCAGCGAACCGTCCGGACGCTGCACCAGCCAGGCCCAGCCGGAGCCGAAGGTGGTCAGCGCGGTCTGGGTGAACTGCTCCTTGAAGGCCGCGAAGGAACCAAAGGACTTGTTGATCGCCTCGGCCAGCTTGCCGGTCGGCTCGCCGCCGCCGTTGGGCTTGAGGCAGTTCCAGTAGAAGGTGTGGTTCCAGACCTGCGCGGCGTTGTTGAACATGCCGCCCTGCGCCTTGCGCACGATGGCTTCCAGGTCCATGCCTTCGAACTCGGTGCCCTTGGTCTGGTTGTTGAGGTTGGTCACGTAGGCCTGGTGGTGCTTGCCGTAGTGGAAGTCGATCGTCTCGCCCGAGATGTGCGGCTCGAGGGCGGTGCGGTCGTAGGGCAGGGCGGGCAGTTCGATGGCCATGGGGAGTTCTCCGTTCGTGGGGGCGGGGCGCCGGCGGGCGGCGCGTTGGCCGTATAATTCTAGCCCTTCGCGCGCCCGTCCCGGGCCTGCAGATGGAACGGAGCTTCACATGAGCGTCATGGACCGTATCAAGGCCGAGGTCGAAGGCCACCCGATCGTGCTCTTCATGAAGGGCACGCCGCAGTTCCCGATGTGCGGCTTTTCCAGCCGCTCGGTGCAGGCGCTGAAGAACGCCGGCGCCGCGCGCTTCCACAGCATCAACGTGCTCGAGGATCCGGAGATCCGCGCCAACCTGCCGCGCTACTCCGACTGGCCGACCTTCCCGCAGCTTTTCATCAACGGCGAGCTGATCGGCGGCTGCGACATCACCGTCGAGCTGCTCGAGAGCGGCGAGCTCGCGCGCATGGTGTCCGAGGCCCAGAAGCCGGCATGAACCCGGCCGCGCCGCCGATCCCGGCCGTGGCGGCCGACGCCCTGGCCGGGCGCACGGTGCTGGTCACCGGTGCCCACGGCGGCCTGGGCGCCGAGGCCGCGAAGGCCTGCGCCCGCGCCGGCGCCACGGTGGTGCTGCTCGGCCGCAAGGTTCCGAAGCTCAACCGGGTCTACGACGCGGTGAAGGCGCTCGGCCCCGAGCCGGCCCTGTATCCGGTCGACCTGGCCGGCGCCGACCCGGCCGACTACGCCGAACTCGCCGCGCGCATCGCCGGCGAGCTGGGCGGGCTGCACGGCCTGCTGCACTGCGCCGCCGAGTTCAAAGGCCTGGCCCCGCTCGAGGCGACCCCGCCCGAGGATTTCGTCCGCAGCCTGCACGTGAACCTGACCGCGCCCTGGCTGCTCACCCAGGCCTGCCTGCCCTGGCTGCGCAAGGCCGGCGACAGCGCCGTGGTCTTCGTCACCGACGATCCGGCGCGGGTCGGCAAGGCCTACTGGGGGTCGTACGGCCTGGCCAAGCAGGGCCTCGTGGCCCTGGTCCGCCAGCTCAGCGCCGAGACCGACGCCACCCCGGTCCGGGTCAGCGCCCTCGAGCCCGGCCCGATGCGCACCGACCTGCGGGCCCGCGCCTACGCCGACGAGGCCCAGCTGCGGGTGCCGTCCCCGGCGGCTTACGCCCCGGCCTGCGTCCACCTGCTGTCGCCGGCCGGCGCCGCGCACCGCGGCCACGTGTTCGCCCCGAGGGTCCCGTCATGACCACGCTGTCCGCCGCCCTGCTGCTGTTCCTGATCCTCGACCCGCTGGGCAACATCCCGATCTTCCTCGGCCTGCTCAAGCCGCTGCCGGGTCGCCGCCGCTGGGTGGTGCTGGCCCGCGAGTTGCTGATCGCGCTGGCCGTGCTGTTCATCTTCCTGTGGGGCGGCCAGTACCTGCTGGAGCTGATGCACCTGCGGCAGGAGTCGGTGTCCATCGCCGGCGGCATCGTCCTGTTCCTGATCGGCCTGAAGATGATCTTCCCCAGCGCCGAGGGCATGTTCGGCGACGTGCCGGACGGCGAGCCCTTCATCGTCCCGATGGCCATCCCCCTGGTCGCGGGCCCCTCCGGCATGGCCGCGGTGATGCTGCTGGCCGCCCAGGAGCCCGGCCGCATGGGCGACTGGAGCCTAGCCCTGACCCTGGCCTGGCTGGGCACCGCGGTGATCCTGTTCTCCGCCACCTTCCTCTACAAGGTCCTGGGCATGCGGGTGCTGATCGCCGTGGAGCGCCTGATGGGCATGCTGCTGGTCGCCCTCTCGGTGCAGATGCTGCTCGACGGTGTGGCCGCCTACCTCCGGGCCGGCGGGGTGGGCTGATCCCTCGGCCGGCGCTGACCCCGTAAGCGATTCTGTCACCTGAATGACATGTGACCGGGGTACCGTGTTAAACTCTTGTTATTGCCCGGGTCCGCAGGGGACACCCAACCTGGCAAGCGATTCCAAGGAATACAGGCACCTGGCCCGTCAGGTGCCGCGGCGGGATGCCGCAACTCCCTCTTAGTCACTCATAAACTCAGGGTTCAAAACCATGACCAATCGCAACCGGGTTCGGCTGTCGAAGCTCTCCCTCGGCCTGGCCATCGCGCTCGCCGCCGCGCCGTCGTTCGCCCAGAACACCTCGGCTTCCGTCGGCGGCCGCATCGTCGCTGCCGACTCCCAGCCGGTGGCTGGCGCGCAGGTGACCATCCTGCACGTGCCCTCGGGCACCGTGAGCACCGCCACCACCACGGCCGACGGCCGTTACGCCGCGCGCGGCCTGCGCGTCGGCGGCCCGTACACGATCACCATCGTCAAGGACGGCGTTTCCGAGGTCCGCGAGGGCGTCTACCTGCAGCTCGCCGACACCACCTCGGTGGACGCGACCCTGGGCCAGGGCGCCGCGACGCTCGCCGCCGTCGAAGTGACCGGCACCGCCGTCTCCAACGAGATCTTCAGCTCCGAGAAGATGGGCGCGGGCACCAACGTCAACCGCGACCAGCTTGACGCGCTGCCCTCGATCGAGCGCAACCTGCAGGACTACGCCCGCATCGACCCCCGCGTCGTGCAGACCGACAAGTCGCGCAACGAGATCTCCGTCGGCGGCCAGAACCCGCGCTACAACGTGATCCGCATCGACGGCATCAGCACCAACGACAGCTTCGGTCTCGAGTCGAACAGCCTGCCGACCCCGAAGCAGCCGTTCTCGATGGACGTCATCGACGAAATCGCCATCTCGGTCGCCAACTACGACGTCACCATCTCGGGCGGCACCGGCGGCGTGATCAACGCCGTGACCAAGTCGGGCACCAACGACTTCTCCGGCAGCGTGTACGGCCTGTACCGCGACAACTCGATGATCCGTGACAACGAGAACGGCACCGACTTCAGCGGCTTCGAGGACGAGACCACCTACGGCATGACCTTCGGTGGCCCGCTGATCAAGGACCGCCTGTTCTTCTTCCTGAACTACGAGAAGTACGAGCAGGGCGCCCCGGGCCCGAGCTTCGGCCCGATCGGCTCCGGCGCGTCGAACATCGTCAACGTCAGCCAGGCCGACATCAACCTGATCCGCCAGGCGGCCCAGAGCTACGGCTTCGATGCCGGCGAGTACGGCGTCAGCGGCGCCGATACCACCAGCGAAGAGTACGGCCTGAAGATCGACTGGAACATCACTGACACCCAGCGCGCGAACTTCCGCGTCGGCACGTCGGACCAGAGCGTCGCCAACTACCCGGGCTTCGGCAACAACGCCATCGCCCTGAGCAGCTACGCCTACCAGCGCGACTTCACCTTCGACACCTACACCGCGCAGCTGTTCAGCGACTGGACCGACAACTTCTCGACCGAAGCCAAGGTTTCGTACCGCGACTACTCGGCCGTCCGCACCCCGGTCACGAACCTGCCGGCCGTGGCCGTCCGCGTCGGCAACGCCACCGTGAACTTCGGCACCGAGGAGAACACGCACGCCAACATCCTCGAGACCGAGACCTGGAACGCCTACTTCGCGGGCAACCTGTACGCCGGTGACCACGCCATCAAGTTCGGCGTGGACTACGAGAACAACGACATCTACAACCTGTTCGGCCGCCGCAGCAACGGCGTGTACACCTTCAACAGCATCGCCGACTTCCAGACCGGTCGCCCGAGCCGCTTCCAGTACTTCCACCCGGCCGGCGGCGACCGTGACAACACGGCGGCCATCTGGGGCATCGAGAACCTCGGCCTGTTCGTGCAGGACACCTGGGCGGTCAACTACAACCTGACCCTGACCTTCGGCCTGCGCTACGACGAGCCGCTGATCGACGAGGCGCCGACCTATAACGCCGCCGCCCAGGCTGCGTTCGGCTTCGACAACAGCTCGACCATCGACGGCAACGGCCTGTTCCAGCCGCGCTTCGGCTTCAACTACACCTTCGACGCCGACCGCCCGACCCAGCTGCGCGGTGGCTTCGGCCTGTTCCAGGGCTCGGCCGCCAACGTCTGGCTGTCGAACCCGTTCACCAACACTGGCTTCGGCTATATCGACTACCTGTTCACCAGTGGCCGCACCCCGCCGTGCGCCACGCCGGATGGCCGCTGCTTCGTGGCGGATCCGGACGGCCAGCTGGTGCTCGTCCCGGCCGGTGCCCGCCAGGGCACCCAGTCCATCGACTTCGTCGATCCGGACCTGGGCCAGCCGTCGGTGTGGAAGGCCAACCTCGCGTTCGACCACGAGCTGCCCTGGTCGGGCATCGTGATGTCGGCTGAGGTCGTGCTGGCGAACGTCAAGGAAGCGATCTTCTACCAGCAGCTCAACCTCGGCGCGCCGACCGCGATCGGCCAGGACGGCCGCGAGATCTACTGGAACGCCGCGGGCCGTAACCCGGCCAACTGGAACCAGTTCGGCACCGCGCCGGGCTCGGCGGGTACCCGCAGCCGCTTCAACGCCAACCCGAACTTCACCGACGCGATCATCGCCCGCCCGACCGGCAAGGGTGAGTCGCAGCAGCTCAGCCTGTCCTTCAGCAAGCCGAAGGGCGACTGGGGCTTCTCCTGGACCGCGGCCTACACCTTCACCAACGCCGACGAGGTCAGCCCGCTGACCAGCTCCACGTCCGGTTCGCAGTGGGGCAACATCAACACGTTCAACCCGAACGAAGAGGTCTCCGCGACCTCGGCCTACGAGATCAAGGACCGCTTCTCGGCCAGCATCAACTGGGAGCGCGCCTTCTTCGGTGACTACGAGACCCGCGTCTCCATGTTCGCCGAGAGCCGTTCGGGCCGCCCGTTCAGCTACGTGTTCGACAACGACGCCAACGGCGACGGCCGCTTCGGCAACGACCTGCTGTACGTGCCGACCGGCCCGGGTGACGTCCTGTTCGGCACCGCCGCCGAGGAAGCCGCGTTCTGGGCCTTCGTCGCCAACGACGGTTACCTCAACGCCAACCGTGGCCGCGTCGTGGGCCGCAACGCCGTCCAGAACCCCTGGGTCAACCAGTTCGACCTGCGCATCTCCCAGGAACTGCCGGGCTTCTTCAAGGACCACCGCTCGGAGATCTGGCTCGACATCCTCAACGTCGGCAACCTGATCAACAAGGACTGGGGCAAGATCGAGGAAATCGGCTTCCCGGGTAGCCGCGGCGTGGTCGAGTACGGCGGTATCGACGCCGCGACCGGCAAATACGTCTATCGCTTCAACGAGCCGGACCAGGCGCGCCTCTACGACGACCGCGGCATCTCGCGCTGGTCGCTGCAGCTGGGCTTCCGCTACAAGTTCTAAGCCACACCCGCGCCACCTGGCGTGAGACGAACGGCCGGCGGGTAACCGCCGGCCGTTTTTTTTTGGTTCTCCTGTGGGAGGGACTTCAGTCCCGATGCCTTGCGCCGAATGCCATCGGGACTGAAGTCCCTCCCACAGGGATGCCACCGGGCAGTGGTAGAGTCTGCCGTCCAATAGGACAGACAGACGAAACGACGCCCCATGACCGAGCAACAAGACCTTCCCGCCACCGTCAACACCCGCATCTCCCCGCGCGGCGGCCTGGACATCCTTTCCCGCGACGAAGTGGCCCGCCTGGCCGATGCCTCCACCGGCGGCCTGCGCGAACTGCTGCGCCGCTGCGCGCTGGCGGTGCTGACCACCGACAGCGATTCCGACGACCCGCGCGCCGCCTCGCTGCGCTACCCCGATTTCGACATCGAGGTGCAGCAGCAGGACCGCGGCATCAAGATCGAGCTCAAGGCCGCGCCCGCCAGCGCCTTCGTGGACGGCGAGATCATCCGCGGCATCGCCGAGAACCTGTTCGCCGTGGTGCGCGACATCGCCTACAACGCGATCGAGGTGAGCGGCAGCAACAAGTTCGACCTGGGCACCGGCCCGGGCATGACCAGCGCCGTGTTCGAGATCCTGCGCAACGCCCGCGTCATGCGCTCGTACCAGAACCCGAGCCTGGTGGTGTGCTGGGGCGGCCACTCGATCGGCCGCGACGAATACCTCTACACCAAGAAGGTCGGCTACCAGCTGGGCCTGCGCGGCCTCGACATCTGCACCGGCTGCGGCCCGGGCGCGATGAAGGGCCCGATGAAGGGCGCCACCATCGCCCACGCCAAGCAGCGCCAGAGCCGCCCGCGCTACATCGGCATCACCGAGCCGGGCATCATCGCCGCCGAGTCGCCGAACCCGATCGTCAACCACCTGGTGATCATGCCGGACATCGAGAAGCGGCTCGAAGCCTTCGTGCGCCTCGGCCACGGCATCATCGTGTTCCCGGGTGGCGTCGGCACCGCGGAGGAAATCCTGTACCTGCTGGGCGTGCTGCTGCACCCGGCCAATGCCGAGCTGCCGTTCCCGCTGATCTTCACCGGCCCGGCCGAGTCCGCGGCCTACTTCGAGCAGATCGACCAGTTCCTGCGCCTGACCCTGGGCGAGGCCGCGACCTCGCGCTACCGCATCATCGTCGACGACGCCGCCGAGGTGGCCAAGGTGATGCGCGAGGGCATCCGCAAGGTGCGCGAGCACCGGCTGAAGGAGCAGGACGCGTTCTTCTTCAACTGGTCGCTGCACCTGCCCGAGGAATTCCAGCGCCCGTTCCCGCCGACGCACGCGGCGATGGCCGGCCTGAAGCTGCACCGCGAACAGCCGCCGCACCTGCTGGCCGCCGACCTGCGCCGCGCCTTCTCGGGCATCGTCGCCGGCAACGTCAAGGAAGAGGGCATGCGCGAGATCGAGCGCCACGGCCCGTACATCATCGACGGCGACAAGGAGATCATGCGCGCCCTCGACGGCCTGCTGAAGGCCTTCGTGGCCCAGCGCCGCATGAAGATCAGCGGCAGCTACAAGCCCTGCTACCAGGTCGCGAACGGCTGACGCCTTCCTTGCGCTCCTAGAGGGCGCGGGGAAGGGTGAGCGTGGCGACGTAGCGGCCGTCGATGATGCCCGCCTCGACGCGGCCGCGGCCTTCGGTCAGCGCCTCGATGCGGCTGCGCACCGAGGCCAGGCCGACCTGGTGGCCGGCATGGGCCGGCCCCACCCGGGTACTGGCCCGCGGCAGGTCGTTGGCCACGATCACCTTCACCTGTGCGCCTTCGGCCTCCACCCGGACGTCCACCGCGCCGCCTTCCGCCGAGGGCTCGACCCCATGGCGGATCGCGTTCTCGACCAAGGGCTGGATCGACAGGGTGGGCACCCTGATCGCTGGCACCGGATCGGGCAGGCTCCATGACAGGCGCAGCCGGGGCCCGAAGCGCAGGGCCTCGATCTCGAGGTATCGCCGGGCCAGCGCCAGCTCGTCGGCCAGCGGGATTTCGCTCTCGCCCGACAGCGCGGCCCGGAACAGATCGGACAGGTCCAGCAGCAGCTGCTCGGCTTCGCCCGGCCGCGCATGCACCAGGGCGGCGCCGGTATTGAGCGTGTTGAACAGGAAATGCGGGCGGATTCGTGCCTGGAGGGCCTCGAGCTCGGCCTGCTTCGCAAGCACGGCCAACTGCCGGGCGCGCCAGAAATTCTGGAAGGCGGCCAGCGCCAGCAGGCCGACCGTCAAGGTCATGGCGCACAGCCGCAGCTGTTGCTGGAACCAGCCCTGCAGGCCGCCGCCGTCGGCGCCGCTGAGCGCCAGCCAGGCCGCGCTGCCGGCGACCAGGGCATTGAGCACCAGCAGCGAGAGCGCGATCCAGGCGACCCGCGGCGCGGCGACCCGGGCCAGCGCGCCACGGAGGGCGTACAGGGCCCCGAGCGTCAGCAGGGCGATCCACTGGATCATCAGCGAGGCGAGCCCGAAATGGACCCACCGGTCGCCCGGGTTCCCGGGGGCCAGCGCCAGCAGCAGGGCCAGCCCTTCGCCGGCCAGCAGCACGGCGGTCAGGGCCTGGGGCTGCCACAAGGCCTCGAGGGGTTGGGTCGGCGGGGGGCGCTTGGCCATTCTGGCCCTGGGGCTGGGGGTCGCGGCCATCTTGCCCGGTGCCCGTGGCCTTGCAAAGCGAGGCCCCGCTGGCGCCGTCCATCGGGCCGCCCATCGGTTGAAGCTGGCGGGGGCGGGGGGCGGCCGCTAGGCTCCAGCCTTGGATAATCTGGAACCGGAACCATGAGCCGAGATCTTCGACCCCCGTCGCCCCGCGCGAATGCCGTCCGCCGCGGGCGGGAGCAGGGCTACACGCTCATCGAGCTGCTGGTGGTCATCATCATCATCGGCATCGTGTCGGCGATCAGCTTTCCCAGCTTCCGCGAGATGATCAACAGCAACCGCCTCACCGGCGCCGCCAACGAACTGATCGCCAGCCTGCAGATCGCCCGTTCGGAGGCCGTGCGCCGAAACGCGCGCGTGGTCATCTGCCCCTCGACCAATGGCACCGCCTGCGGCGGCACCAACTGGGGCAGGCACATCTCGTTCGTCGACGCCAACCGTGATGGCGCCGCCGACGGCGCGCTGGTCCTGCGCGACACCACGATCGACGCCCCCCTGCAGCTCCTCGGCAGCCCGGCCGTGACCGCCGCCGACCGCATCGTCTTCCGCTCCGACGGCCGCGCCCGCGCCAACGTCACGGCCGACGCCGCCATCCTCGCCGGCAAGATCAGCGTGTGCCTCGCCACCACGCGTCCGGTGGCCAACATCCGTGACGTGCAGATCGGCTCCGGCAGCCGCATCTCGGTGGTGTCGCGCAGCGGCGCCGGCGCCTGCACCGCACCCACCAATACCTGACAGGGCCGCGACATGACTCGCCACCGATCCTCCGCTCCCTCCCCGAAGCACCGCCAGCAGGGCCTCAGCCTGATCGAAGTCCTCATCGCCGCGCTCATCCTGGCCATCGGCCTGCTGGGCATCGCCGCGATGCAGGCCGTCACGCTCAAGAACAGCCAGAGCGCTTTCGACCGCACCCAGGCCGTCGTGCTGAGCTACTCGATGTTCGATGCGATGCGCGCCAACGCGACCTCGGCGCGCGCCAACGGCTACACCCTGGCGCGTACCTGCACCGTGCCGTCGGCCGGCAGCAGCCTCGCCAGCCGCGACCAGGCCCGCTGGATCCAGTCGTTGAAGGATGCGATGGGCCCGTCGGCCTGCGGCACCATTTCCGCCTGCGTCAGCAATGTCTGCAGCATCACGGTGGAGTGGAACGACTCCCGCGCCACCGACGGCGATCCCAACGAAACCCTCACCACGACGAGCCGCATATGAACCGACTGCGAAACCCCATGCCGGCCCGGGCCGCGGTCCAGGGCTTCAGCCTGATCGAGCTGATGATCGCGCTCATCGTCGGCCTGCTGGTGGTCGCGGCCGCCGGCGGCATCTTCATATCGAACAAGCGCACCTACGCGACCACCGAGACCCTCGGGCGCCTGCAGGAGAACGGACGCGTCGCGTTCGAGCTGATGGCACGCGAGCTACGCGAGGCGGGCGGCACGCCCTGCGGCCGAAACCTGCCGGTCGCCAACACGATCATCCCGGCGACTGCCGCGACCAACTTCGGCGACGGCCTGCGCGGCTACGACGCCGGCGAAGCCATCACCGGGCTCGACGGCACCGGCGAGGGCCAGCGCGTGCTGGCCACCGACGCGATCGAAATCAAGTCGGGCGGCCAGGCCGACGTCACCGTCACCAAGCACAATCCCTCGGCGGCGACCATCCACGTCAACACCACCGAGCACGGCTTCAAGCCCGGCGACATCCTGCTGATCTGCGATTACACGCAGGCCACGATCTTCCTGCAGACCGGCCCGCAGAACAACGTGCTGCACGTCAACCACAACACCGGCAACAACCCGGGCCCGCAGTTCAACGGCTTCCAGAACGACTGCAAGTCGCTCAGCTTCCCCAGCTGCACCGGCGACAAGGCCAAGGATGGCAAGCAGTACAACGACAACGCCGTGATCGCCAAGTTCTCCTCCACCATCTGGTACGTCGGCAACAACGCCCGCGGTGGCCGCTCGCTGTACCGCCGGGCGCTGAACCAGGCGCCGGAAGAGGTCACCGAAGGCATCACCGACATGCGCCTGACCTACCTGCTGATCGGTGGCTCCAACTACACCGCCACCGTTGGCGCCAATGACTGGCGCAACGTCGCCGCCGTACGCATCGAGGTCGACCTGGCCGCCGCCGCCGGCGCGCTCACCGCCAGCGAGATCACCGGCACCGACGGCGCCGCCCTCGACCGCCCGTTGTCCCACACCGTGACCCTCCGGAACCGCGTGCCATGAGCCATTCCTTCGCCACCCCGCTGCCTCGCCGCCAGCGCGGCGTCGCCCTGCTGGTCGTGCTGATGCTGCTGCTGATCATGACCCTGCTCGGGCTCGCCAGCCTGCGCGGTTCGATCATGGAAGAGCGCATGAGCGCGAACCTCTTCGACCGCAGCCTGATGTTCCAGGCCGCCGAGTCGGCCCTGCGCCAGGGCGAGGATTTCGCCGCCACCACCAAGCCCTCGCAGTACACCGCGGCCTGCACGAACGGGCTGTGCACGGCGCCAAACACCGCCGCCGACGTCACCTTCGTCAACCGCTGGCTGCTCGACAACCCGCCTTACAAAGCAACGACCGCGGTGACCTCGGGCTCCCTCTCGGTCACCCCGGGATACTTCATCGAGTACATGGGATCGGCGCCGAACTGGCCTGGCTGTGATCGCGAGAACCCGATCCAGGCTGGCTGCCTCGGGCCGCGTTACCGCGTCACCGCCCGCGCGACGGCCGATGGCCGTTCGCAAGTGATCCTGCAGTCCAGCTTCACCTCGCCGGAATGATTTCCCTCGCCCCCCTGCGCCACGAGCGGAGTAGCGCCATGAGCCACCTTAATTCCCGTACTGCCAGCGCCAACCATCGCCTGTTGGCCATGGCCATCGGCGCGGCCGTCGCCATTGCCTCCCTGCCGGTCCAGGCCGCACTCATCGTCCCCAATGTCCCGCTACAGTCGGGCGACGCGGTGGCGCCCAACGTCTGGTTCATCCTCGACGACTCCGGCTCGATGGAGGGCACCCAGATGGACGACCCCTCGCTGGCTGCTGTATCCGGGACCGGGGTCAACATCAGCTCGCGGACCTACGTCAGCAACACCATCTATTACAACCCTGCCAAGGAGTACGATCCCTGGCAGGAGTTCGACGGCAGCTTCTTCCCCGAAACGCCGTACACCGCTGCCTGGGGCGACGCCAGCCTCGCCAGCACGCCGGTGAACTTGGCCTTGAATAACCAGATTTTTTACGTTCCCAAGGCCGATGCGACGGACCTGACTGATCCCCGGCAGTACTACCTTTGGTATTTCCCCACCGGTGGCGTGTCGGCCCTGCGCTGCGAGCGGCTATACAACGCGGGCACCGACAGCTGGTTCTGGGGCAACTGCACCAACATCACCAGCTTCACCTGGACCCGCCCCGACGGAACCACGGTCACCCGCGACCTCGACGAAGAGCTTGAGAATTACGCGACCTGGTACTCCTACCATCGCACCCGCATGAAGGTGGCGAAGGCCGGCACGAGCTATGCCTTCAATGACCTCGGCGACGATGTCCGGGTGGGTTTCACCACCATTTGGGACCGGAACAAGCTGGACATCCCGGTGGCAACCGACAACGGTCGCTTCCGCAACCTCGGCGCGTCCACCAACCGGTCCACCTGGTTCGCACGCTTGTTCGCGGCCGAGGGCGAGGGCACCACGCCCCTGATCCCGGCCCTATCCCGCGCGGGCGACATGTACGACGACACCGGCGCCAGCAGCCCGTGGGGCCCCGAGACGGGCACCGCGCAGCTGGCCTGCCGCCAGAACTTCACCATCCTCACCACCGATGGTTTCTGGAACGAAGGCAGCACCTCGATCGGCAATTCCGACAACACCGCGGGCAGCACGATCGCCAACCCGCAGGGCGGCAACTACACCTACGAGCCCGCGGCCCCGTTCAAGGACGCCTACAGCAACACGCTCGCCGACGTGGCGATGCAGTACTGGAAGACCGACCTGCGCACCGACCTCGAGAACATCGTGCCGACCACCTCGTCGAACCCGGCGTTCTGGCAGCACATGGTGACGTTTGGCATCTCGATCGGCCTGCGGGGTTCGCTCGACCCGGTGAAGGACATGCCTGGCCTGATCGCGGGCACGACGGCCTGGCCGGATCCGATGGATAACGAGGACATCGAGCGCATCGACGATCTCCTGCACGCCTCCGTCAACGGCCACGGCTCCTTCGTGGCCGCCAGCGACCCGGAGCAGTTCACCATCGGCCTGCGCAATGCGCTCAATGCCATCGTCGAGCGCACGGCCTCCGGTTCCAACGTCGCGGCCAACACCGTCCGCCTCGACTCCGAGACCCGCATCTTCCAGGCCAGCTACATCGCCGGAAAGTGGACCGGCGAGCTGGCGTCCTATCCGATCAGTTCGGCCGGTGTTTCCGCGACACCCGACTGGCTGGGGTCGCTGGGCATCCCGGCAACCGGGCGCAAGGTGTTCACCCTGTACGGCAGCACCAAGGCGACCTTCCCGACCACGGAGCAGTCCACGGCCATGGGTGCCAACCAGGCGGCCTACGTCGCCGGCTCCACCGCCAACGAGATCAGCAACGGCGGCACCTTCCGCAACCGCGCCCACCTGCTCGGCGACATCATCAATTCGTCGCCGGCGTTCGTGCGGGAAACCAACACCATCTTCGTCGGCGCCAACGACGGCATGCTGCACGCCTTCGCGACCACCGGCACCAACAAGGGCAAGGAGCTCTTCGCCTTCGTCCCGAACGCCACCTCCGCCGCCAGCCTGGCCAAGCTCAAGACCCTGGCGGACCCGAACTACAGCCACCAGTACTTCGTCGATGGCCCCGTCGTCGTGTCCAGCTACGCCGACACGCCCAACAAGAACTACCTGGTGGGCACGCTCGGGCGTGGTGGCAAGGGCGTTTACTTCCTCGACGTGACCAGCCCAACCACGTTTGCCGCGACCAACATCACCACCGAGTACCCGGGCTCCACCACCGACGCCGACATGGGCTTCGTGCTGGGCCGCCCGCTGATTGCCAACGTGCTCATCGGCACCAGCCTGACCAACGCGGTCAAGACGCCGGTGGCCATCGTCAGCAACGGCATCAACAGCACCAACGGCGACCCGGTGCTGTTTGTGTTCAACCTGGCCACGGGCGAGTTCATCAAGAAGATCGTCGCCCAGGCCGTCGCCACCGATGACGACAACGGCCTGTCCGCGCCGCGCGGCTGGGACGAGGACGGCGACCGTCTGCTCGACTACGTCTACGCCGGCGATCTGAAGGGCAACATCTGGAAGTTCGACTTCACCAGCCCGAAGGTCGTGGATTGGGGCCTGCACGTCGAGGGCGACCCGTTCTTCGTCGCCACCGATTCGGCCGGCAAGCGCCAGCCGATCACCGGCGGCCTGTCGGTGTCGCTGAACCCGACCGACTTCAAGCCCTGGGTCTTCTTCGGCACCGGCAAGTACATCGAGTCCACCGACCTCACGTCGCCGGACGTGCAGACGCTCTACGGCGTGAAGGATCTCAACGCCGCCGTGGGCGCCCGTGCGGACAACCTGCAGGCCCGTACGCTGGTGGCCACCGGCGTCATCGACAACCAGCCGGTCCGCGCCTTTGAGGCCAATGCACCGCTGGACCAGGCCAAGAAGGGCTGGTACGTCGACCTGCCGGCGCCGAAGACCACGCCGCCGACGCCCGCCGAACGTATCGTGGGCGACCCGTTCCTGCTCGGCACGACCCTGGTGGTGCCCAGCATCGTCCCCAGCTCCAACCCCTGCGGTGGCGGCACCGGCTTCATCAACGCCATCGACGCCTTCAGCGGCACCAGCGTGTCCTCGCCGTTCTTCGACGTGGACGGGGACGGCAGCTTCGATGACGACACCCTCAAGAATGGCAACGCCAACATCCCGGTCGGCTCGGTGAACCTGGGCATCGCGATGCCGACGTCGCCGACGGTGGTCGAGAACCTGCTCGTGGCCGGCGGCTCGCTCGGCACGACGGGAACGGTCGCGGTCAATAACCCCCTGTTCAAGGGCCGTATCTCCTGGCGCGAAATCGTAAGGGACTAAGCAATGACTGCCATTTTCCGGAACAGCAACGGCCTGTCCGCGCGCGCCACCCTCGCCGGGGCGCGCAGGCAGAGCGGCTTCACGCTCATCGAGCTCATGGTGGTGATCCTGGTGCTGGGCGTGCTTGCGGGCATCGCCTACGCCAGCTACGAGAACGCCACCGTGGCATCGCGCCGCAAGGCGGCGGCGGCCTGCCTGCTGGAGGCCTCGCAGTTCATGGAGCGCTACTACAGCACCAACCTCAGGTATACGGACGCGGTCATCCCGGCGTTGCCCTGCCGCACGGAACTGACCCCGCACTACACGATCCCGACGCCCACGCTGACCGCCACGACGTACGCGCTGACGATAGTGCCGGTGAGCGGCAGCCGCCAGGCGGCCAAGGACGGCGCGAAGTGCGGCACGCTGGGCATCACCCAGGCCGGCACCAAGACACGCACCGGCTCGGCACCCCTGTCGGAGTGCTGGTAAGACAAAAAAAAACGGGCCGCAGCGATGCGGCCCGTTTCTTTTTCAATGCCTGGCGCCCGAAGTTGGACTCGAACCAACGACCCCCTGATTAACAGTCAAGTGCTCTAACCGGCTGAGCTATTCGGGCGGGGACGGGCATTTTAATGCACTTCGGCCCCGGGTCAAGCCTGAACACTGCCTAGGGCGGGTAGGGGCAGGGCTTGGGCGCGTTGTCCTGGCGCTCGGTGCGAGGTCGTCCTGCATTGTTGACGACCACGGTGCCAAGCAGTTTTGCGGCGCCCCGGCTGCAGATGCGGATGCTGAGGTTCGACCCGCTGGACCAGCCGGTGGGCAGGAATCGGATGCGGTGGCGGCCGGCGCTGCTCCGCGCCAGCAGCGGCCCCTCGTCCAGCGGGACGTGCTGGAGGATGTCGGCTTGCCGCGCGGGTTGGTCGCGGCGCCCCGGATCGGCGTATGCCATCCAGCCTCCTTCCCAGGCCAGGTCGCGCCGACAGCGCAGTCCATCCCGCGTGGGGCAAAGCGTGACCGGTTGCCCCAGCCGGACGGCGCCCAGCCGGGACAGCGCCATGGAGGCCGTGAGCTGGTGGGTGAACGCACGCGTGCGGTGGCGCTCCAGCATCGCCGCGAACGAGGGCGCCGCGAGCGCCGCGAGCAGGCCCGACACCATCAGCACCACCACCAGCTCCACCAGCGTGAAGCCACGGACCGGTCTTTCCATCGCGCGTCCTCCCAGCACAGGAGGCGAAGTGTTGCCCTTGCCATCACGCGGCCCCATCGGGGTTGCCCGGCCCCTGGGGTAGGGCGGTCACCAAGCCGGGGGTAGGCCGGCGGCTATACTCAGGGGCTGCCCCAACCTGGACTCCCCCCGTGTCCGATCGCTTCGAACTCACCGCGCCCTACCAGCCCGCAGGCGAGCAGCCGCAGGCCATCGCGCGCCTGGTCGAGGGCTTCGAGGCCGGCCTGGCGCAGCAGACCCTGCTCGGCGTCACCGGCTCGGGCAAGACCTACACCATCGCCAACGTCATCCAGGCGGTGCAGAAGCCCACCCTGGTGCTGGCGCCGAACAAGACCCTTGCCGCCCAGCTCTACGGCGAGTTCAAGTCCTTCTTCCCCAACAACGCGGTCGAGTACTTCGTCAGCTACTACGACTACTACCAGCCCGAGGCCTACATCCCGAGCACCGACACCTTCATCGAGAAGGACAGCAACATCAACGAGCACATCGAGCAGATGCGCCTGTCGGCGACCAAGGCCCTGCTCGAGCGACGCGACGCGGTGGTGGTGGCCAGCGTCTCGGCCATCTACGGCCTGGGCGACCCGAACGAGTACTTCCGGATGGTGCTGCACCTGGTCAAGGGCGACCGCATCGACCAGCGCGAGCTGATCCGCCGCCTCACCGAGATGCAGTACAGCCGCAACGAGACCGAGCTGGTCCGCGGTGCCTTCCGGGTGCGCGGCGAGACGGTGGACGTGCACCCGGCCGAATCGGAAATCGAGGCCCTGCGCATCCAGCTCTTCGACGGCGAGATCGAGGGCGTCTTCCTGTTCGACCCGCTCACCGGCCACATCACCCGGAAGCTGCAGCGCTACACGCTTTATCCGAAGTCGCACTACGTCACCACGCGCCGCACCGTGCTGGACGCCATCGAGACCATCAAGGTCGAGTTCAGCGCCCGGATGGAGGAGCTGTACAAGGCCAACAAGCTGCTCGAGGCGCAGCGCCTGCAGCAGCGCACCATGTACGACATCGAGATGATGGCCGAGGTCGGCTTCTGTTCGGGCATCGAGAACTACAGCCGGCACCTCACCGGGCAGATGCCCGGCGAGCCGCCGCCCTGCCTGTTCGACTACCTGCCGCCGGACGCGCTGCTGGTGGTGGACGAATCGCACGTGACCATCCCGCAGCTGGGCGCCATGTACAAGGGCGACCGCTCGCGCAAGGAGACGCTGGTGGAGTTCGGGTTCCGCCTGCCCTCGGCGCTGGACAACCGGCCGCTGAAGTTCGAGGAGTGGGAGCGGCGCGCGCCGCGCAGCATCTACGTCTCGGCCACGCCGGGCAAGTACGAGCTGGAGAAGTCCGGCGACCAGGTGGTCGAACTACTGGTGCGCCCCACCGGCCTGGTCGACCCCGAGGTCGAGATCCGCCCGGTGGCGACCCAGGTGGACGACGTGCTGTCCGAGATCCACGCGCGGGTGAAGCAGGGCGACCGCGTCCTGATCACCACGCTGACCAAGAAGATGGCGGAGAACCTGACCGACTACCTCGCCGAGCACGACGTCAAGGTGCGCTACCTGCACAGCGACGTTGACACGGTGGAGCGCGTCGAGATCATCCGCGACCTGCGCCTGGGCGTGTTCGACGTGCTGGTCGGCATCAACCTGCTGCGCGAGGGCCTGGACATGCCCGAGGTCTCGCTGGTCGCGATCCTGGACGCCGACAAGGAGGGCTTCCTGCGCTCCACCGGCTCGCTGATCCAGACCATCGGCCGCGCCGCCCGCAACGTCCGCGGCAAGGCCATCCTCTACGCCGACCGCATCACCAACTCGATGAAGGCCGCGATCGACGAGACCGACCGGCGCCGCCAGCGCCAGGTGGAATACAACCGCGAGCACGGCATCACCCCGACCAGCATCCAGCGCGCCGTGCTGGACGTGATGGAGGGCGCCCGCAGCGAGCCCGAGGAGGCCAAGGGGCGCGGCAAGGGCCGCAAGGTGGCGGAAGCCGGCACCGACTACGGCCTGCTCGACCCGGCGCAGCTGGCCGCCCGGCTCAAGCAGCTCGAGGCGCGGATGCACAAGCATGCCCAGGACCTGGAGTTCGAGGAGGCCGCCCGGGTCCGCGACGAGATCCACCGCCTGCGGACCCAGGGCCTGATGGCCTGACCCGGGTGCTTGCATTACTTCCGGCAGGGGTCTAAAACAGAGCCCAGGCGGGTGGGGACCCGTCGTCCAAGCGTCCAGTCGCAGGCCGGAGTGCCCGGCGCCGGACGCCCATGCAGGGGAATGCCATGGGAACCATCGAAATGCGCGGCGTGCTCGCCGTCGTCCTGATCGCGTCCAGCGGGCTGCTGACCGGCATGGCGGCGCTGCCGGCGGGCGAGCCGGCGCCGGCCGGGCTCGAGGTCGCCACCGGACGCCCGGGCGAGGGGCTGTTCAAGCGCGTGATGCACCGCGCCTGCCTGGTCAGCGTCGCGGCCACCCGCAGCGACCTGCGCTCCGCCGCCGACCGCGAGCGCGAGTGCCGCTGACGGGCCCGCCGCGGGGGCTTGGCCCGCCCCGGAGGGCTTGTTATACTGCGCGGCCTCGTGGGCGATTAGCTCAGCGGTAGAGCATTACCTTGACATGGTAGGGGTCACAGGTTCGAACCCTGTATCGCCCACCACCTTCCCCGGAAGGTGCACGAAGGACGCAACGGCCAGGCCCTCGCCTGGCCGTTTTGCTTACAGCGCCGGAAGCCGCGGATTCATTGACTTGGCGAGCGCCGGAGCCTACCTTTGCCTCGTCAAACGAACTGCAAGGTGGCCCCGGGGAACCGGCGCCGAGCGTGCGACATGAGCACTACCGCCGCCCACTGACCGACCCGCCGCGCCTCGCCATCCGCGAAGGGCGCCCGGCGCCCTTTTTTCATGTCCGCCCCCCGGGGCGCGACCGCATGAGAGACCCATGATCAAGATCACGCTCCCCGACGGCAGCCAGCGTCCGTTCGAACACCCGGTCACCGTCGCCGAGGTCGCCGCGTCCATCGGCGCCGGCCTGGCCAAGGCCGCGCTCGGCGGCAAGGTCGACGGCAAGCTGGTGGACGCCAGCTTCCGCATCGAGAACGACGCCGCGCTCGAGATCGTCACCGAGAAGCACCCCGATGCGCTCGACGTGCTGCGCCACTCCACCGCGCACCTGCTGGCCCAGGCCGTGCAGCGCCTGTTCCCGGGCACCCAGGTCACCATCGGCCCGGTGATCGACAACGGCTTCTACTACGACTTCGCCTACGAGCGTCCGTTCACCCCGGAAGACCTGCCCGCCATCGAGGCGGAGATGCAGAAGATCGTCAAGGAAGCCTTGCCGGTCACCCGCAGCGTCAAGTCGCGCGACGAGGCCGTGGCCTTCTTCAAGGGCCTGGGCGAGCACTACAAGGCCGAGATCATCGAATCCATCCCGGCCACCGAAGACCTGTCGCTGTATTCGCAGGGCGAGTTCACCGACCTCTGCCGCGGCCCGCACGTGCCGGGCACCGACAAGCTGCGCGCGTTCAAGCTGATGAAGGTGGCCGGCGCCTACTGGCGCGGCGACCACAACAACCAGATGCTCAGCCGCATCTACGGCACCGCCTGGCTGAACGACAAGGACCTCAAGGCCTACCTCACCCAGCTCGAGGAAGCCGAGAAGCGCGACCACCGCAAGATCGCGAAGCAGCTCGAGCTCTTCCACATCCAGGAAGAGGCGCCGGGCCTGGTGTTCTGGCATCCGAAGGGCTGGCAGCTGTGGCAGGTGGTCGAGCAATACATGCGCCGCGTCTACCGCGCGTCCGGCTACCAGGAAGTGCGCTGCCCGCAGATCCTCGATGTTTCCCTGTGGAAGAAGTCCGGCCACTGGGACAACTACAAGGAGAACATGTTCTTCACCGAGTCCGAGAAGCGCACCTACGCGCTCAAGCCGATGAACTGCCCGGGCCACGTGCAGGTGTTCAACCAGGGCCTGCACAGCTACCGCGACCTGCCGATCCGCTACGGCGAGTTCGGCGCCTGCCACCGCAACGAGCCCTCGGGCGCGCTGCACGGCATCCTGCGCGTGCGCGGCTTCACCCAGGACGACGGCCACATCTTCTGCACCCCGGACCAGGTCGAGGCCGAGGTCACCGCCTTCCATCGCCAGGCCCTGAAGGTCTACGAGGACTTCGGCTTCCAGGACGTGCAGATCAAGATCGCCCTGCGCCCCGAGAACCGCCTGGGCGACGACGCCACCTGGGACAAGGCCGAGGCCGCCCTCCGCGCCGCCCTGTCGGCCTGCGGCGTGGCCTGGGAGGAGCTGCCGGGCGAGGGTGCCTTCTACGGCCCGAAGATCGAATACCACCTCAAGGACGCCATCGGCCGCACCTGGCAGCTGGGCACCATGCAGGTGGACTTCATGATGCCGGCCCGCCTGGGCGCCGAATATGTGGACGAGAGTTCCACCAAGCGCCACCCGGTGATGCTGCACCGCGCCATCGTCGGCTCGATGGAGCGCTTCATCGGCATCCTGATCGAGAACCACTCGGGCGCCTTCCCGGCCTGGCTGGCCCCGGTGCAGGCGGTGGTGATGAACATCACCGACGCCCAGGCCGACTGGGTCGAGCAGGTCCGGAAAACCCTTGTGAATCAAGGCTTCCGGGTCCAGGCCGATTTGCGGAACGAGAAGATCGGCTATAAGATCCGCGAGCACACGCTGCAGAAAGTCCCGTATTTGCTGGTCGTTGGCGACCGCGAGAAGGAAAATGGGATGATTGCGGTGCGCACGCGGTCCGGGGAGGACCTCGGCACGATGCCGCTGGAAGGCTTCCTCGACAAGCTGCGCGCGGAGAATGGCCCGGCTGCCTGATGCAGGCGACCGGTTCGGGTTACACACAACAGGATTAATCGAATCAATACTTCATCTACAGACAAGGGCAACCGCAAGAACCTCGAGATCCGGGTCCCGCGCGTGCGCGTGATCGGCCTGGACGGCGAGATGGTCGGTGTGCTCACGCGCGACGAAGCGATCGCGCTGGCCGAGGAATCGGGCGTGGACCTGGTGGAAATCCAGCCGACCGCCGATCCGCCGGTGTGCCGGATCATGGATTACGGCAAGTACAAGTTCGACCTGCAGAAGAAGGCCAACGCGGCCAAGAAGAAGCAGAAGATCGTCGAGATCAAGGAACTCAAGTTCCGCCCGACCACCGACGACGGCGACTACAACATCAAGCTGCGCAACCTGCGTCGCTTCCTCGAGGAAGGCGACAAGGTCAAGGTCAACATCCGCTTCAAGGGCCGCGAGATGGCCCACCAGGAGCTGGGCATGGAGATGGCCAAGCGCATCGAGGCCGACCTGGCCGATGAAGTGGTCATCGAGCAGCGCCCCCGCCTCGAGGGCCGCCAGATGATCATGATGGTCGCCCCCAAGAAGAAGTAACCCCCCGTAGGAGGGCCTTCAGGCCCGAAGCCTTTCGCCGAGAGGTTCGGGACTGAAGTCCCTCCTACAGCCCCTCCTACACAAGTCGCTAATTTTGTTGCATAATTCGCGGCTCGCCGGCTTCCGGCGGGCACCCGGTGCGGCATCCGGGCCCAGGTCATCGGGCAAAGCCGTCATGGACCTGTCCTGGTTTCCGCAAGGGAATCAGAGACTTATAAGCCGACAAGGGCAGGATGGAAAGCGTGGCGCAAGCCACCGCCCAGGTCAGTAAACAACGAACCCAAGAAGGGACACCCATGGCCAAGACCAAGATCAAGACCAATCGGGCGGCCGCCAAGCGCTTCCGGAAAACTGCTTCCGGCAAGTTCAAGGCTGGCCACGCCAACCGTAGCCACATCCTCACCAAGAAGGCCACCAAGCGTAAGCGTAACCTCCGCCAGACGAACCACGTCCGCGCCGAGGATTCCGGTCGCCTGATGCGCCAGCTGCCCTATCTCTGAGGAGGACTGAACCATGGCACGAGTCAAGCGTGGTGTTACGGCGCGCCGCCGCCACAAGAAAATCATCAAGCTCGCGAAGGGTTACTACAACGCCCGCCGCAAGGTCTTCCGCGTCGCCAAGCAGGCCGTCACCAAGGCCCAGCAGTACGCGTACATCGGCCGCAAGCAGAAGAAGCGCCAGTTCCGCAGCCTGTGGATCGTCCGCATCAATGCGGCGGCCCGCCTGCACGGCCTGAGCTACAGCCGCTTCATGAATGGCCTGCTGAAGGCGAACGTCACCCTGGACCGCAAGGCCCTGGCCGACATCGCCATCCACGATCCCGCCGCGTTTGGCGCGATCGCCGAGCAGGCCAAGCGCGCTCTCGCGGCGTAAGGCCAAGGTCCGCGGCGGCGAGCCGCTTGCGGGCATGAAGAAGGTGGGGAAGGGCGAGAGTCCTTCCCCATTTTCGTTTACGGGCAGCAAGCACTGGATGTGGGAATGACCGACCTCGAGAACCTCACCCGCTCGGCGCTCGCCGAGATCGAAGCCGCCACGCAGCTCGAGGCGCTCGACGCCCTGCGCGTGTCCCTGCTGGGCAAGTCCGGCAGCATCACCGGCCAGCTCAAGCAGCTCGGCGCGCTGGCGCCCGAGCAGCGCAAGCTCGCCGGCGAAGCCGTGAACCGCGCCAAGGACGCCCTGTCCGACGCCATCGCCGCCCGCAAGGCGACGCTGGAGGCCGAAGCGCTGGCCAGGCGCCTCGCCTCCGAGCGCATCGACGTGACCCTGCCGGGCCGCGGCGGCCAGGCCGGCAACCTGCACCCGGTGTCGCGCACGCTCGAGCGCATCACCGACATCTTCGCGCGCCTGGGCTACCAGCTGGCCGACGGCCCGGAGATCGAGGACGACCACCACAACTTCGAGGCGCTGAACTTCCCGCCGCACCACCCGGCGCGCGCCATGCACGACACCTTCTACTTCCCGGACGGCCGCCTGCTGCGCACGCACACCAGCGGCGTGCAGGTGCGCTTCATGGGCAAGAACCCGCCGCCGCTGCGCATGATCGCCGCCGGCAAGGTCTACCGCAGCGACTCCGACCAGACCCACACGCCGATGTTCCACCAGGTCGAAGGCCTGCTGGTGGACGAGACCTCCAGCTTCGCCGACCTCAAGGGCACGCTGGCCGAGTTCGTGCGCGCCTTCTTCGAGCGTGACTTCGAGATGCGCTTCCGCCCCAGCTACTTCCCCTTCACCGAGCCTTCGGCCGAAGTGGACATCGCCTGGCAGCAGCCCGACGGCAGCACCCGCTGGCTGGAAGTGCTGGGCTGCGGCATGGTCCACCCGAACGTGCTGCGCGCCTGCGGCATCGACCCGGAGAAGTACACCGGCTTCGCCTTCGGCCTCGGCGTCGAGCGCTTCGCCATGCTGCGCTACGGCGTCAACGACCTGCGCAGCTTCTTCGAGAACGACACCCGCTTCCTGAGGCAGTTCGCATGAAGTTCCCCGAAAGCTGGCTCCGAGAGCACGTCACCGTCGCCGCCTCGCGCGATGCGCTGTCCGCGCGCCTGACCGCGATCGGCCTCGAGGTCGAGGACGCGCAGGTGCTGGGCGAAGGCCTGGGCGGCGTCGTCGTCGCCGAGATCCTGTCCTGCGAAAAGCATCCGGAAGCCGACCGCCTGCAGGTCTGCCAGGTCGCCACCGGCGCCGGCACCGTGCAGATCGTCTGCGGCGCGCCGAACGCGCGCCCGGGCCTGAAGGCCCCGCTGGCCACGGTCGGCGCGAACCTGCCGGGTGGCATTGCGATCAAGGCCGCGAAACTGCGCGGCGTCGACTCGCAGGGCATGCTCTGCTCGGCCAAGGAGCTCGGCGTGGATGCCGACGCCTCCGGCCTGCTCGAGCTGCCGGCCGACGCGCCGGTGGGGCAGGGCATCGCCGCTTACCTCGGCCTGCCGGACGCCTGCTTCGAGCTCAAGCTCACGCCCAACCGCGCCGACTGCTTCAGCGTCCGCGGCGTCGCCTTCGACGTGGCCGCGGCGCTGGGCGCGCAGGTCAACGCGCTGCAGATCCCGGAAGCCAGGCTCGAAGCCAGCGCATCGCTGCCGGTCGAACTGCACGCCGGCGCCGACTGCCCGCGCTACTGCGGCCGCGTCATCGAAGGCCTGGATCCCGCCGCGCGCACGCCGCTGTGGCTGGCCGAGCGCTTGCGCCGCGCCGGCCTGCGGCCGATCAGCCCGCTGGTGGACATCACCAACTACGTGATGCTCGAGCTGGGCCAGCCGATGCACGCCTTTGATGCCGACAAGCTCTCGGGCCCGGTCGGCGTGCGCCGCGCCCGCGCCGGTGAAACGCTGAAGCTGCTCGACGAGCGCGAGGCGGCACTGGACGATGGCTTCCTGGTCATCACCGACGCCGACCGCCCGGTGGCGCTGGCCGGCGTGATGGGCGGCTGGGACACCCGCGTCACCGATGCCACCACCCGCGTGTTCCTGGAAAGCGCCCATTTCGCGCCGTCCGCCATCATCGGCCGCGCCCGCCGCATCGGCCTGCACACCGACGCCTCGCATCGCTTCGAGCGCGGCGTGGATCCGCAGCTGCCGCGCTACGCGCTCGAGCGCGCCACCGCGCTGGTGCAGCAGGTGATGGGCGGCCGCGCCGGCGCCATCACCGAAGCCACGCTGCCCGCGCACCTGCCGCAGCCGGCGCCGGTGGCCCTGCGCCGCGCGCGCCTGGCCCGCGTGCTCGGCCTGTCGGTGCCCGATGCCGAGGTCGAGCGCATCCTGCGCGCGCTGGGCATGCAGGTCAGCGCCACCGCCGAGGGTTGGAGCGTGCTGCCGCCGACCCGCCGCTTCGACATCGCGATCGAGGAAGACCTGGTCGAGGAAGTCGCCCGCATCCACGGCTACGACGCCATCCCGACCACCACGCCCACCGGCGAGGTGCGCCTGGTCGCGCCGTCCGAAACCCGCGTCGCCGACGCCGTGCTGCGCCGCCAGCTGGTCGCGCATGATTTCGTCGAAGCCATCAACTACGCCTTCCTCGATGCCGACAGCCTCGCGGCCTGGCAGCTGCAGGACGGCGCCGTGGCGCTGGCCAATCCGCTCACCGCCGAACTGGGCGTGATGCGCACCTCGCTGCTGCCGGGGCTGGTCTCGGCGCTGGTGCGCAACCGCGCGCGCCAGCAGTCGCGCGTGCGCCTGTTCGAGCTGGGCCGCGTGTTCCACCTCGCCGAGGGCGCGCCGCGCGAGACCGCGCGCATCGCCGCCGTGGCCTGCGGCCCGGCCCAGGCCGAGCAGTGGTCGGCCGATGCCCGCGAAGTCGACTTCTTCGACCTCAAGGCCCAGGTCGAGGGCCTGCTGGCCCTGGCCGGCGCCCGCGCCGAGTTCCGCCCCGACGACCGCCCCTTCGGCCATCCGGGCCGCAGCGCGGCGGTCTGGCGCGACGGTGCGATGGTCGGCTGGGTTGGCCACCTGCACCCGGGCCTGGCCAAGGCCCTAGACCTGGACGGGGAGGTGGTCGGCTTCGAGCTGGACCTGGCCGCCGTCGCCGGCCGGGCCGTGCCCAGGGCGGGCGAGCTGTCGCGGTTCCCGTCCGTCCGCCGGGACATCGCGCTCGTCGTCCCGGAATCGACCCCGTGGGCGGCCCTGGAGGCCAGCCTGCGGACCGCGCTGGGCGGCCTGCTGCGCGAGGTCCGGCTGTTCGACCGCTACGTCGGCCCGGGCCTAGACAGCGGCTCAAAGAGTCTGGCTATGGGCTTGATTCTGCAGGACGTTTCACGCACCCTAACTGACCGCGACGCCGACCAGGCCGTCGCCACCGCCCTCGAGGCGCTGGCCAGGGACTGCGGCGCGCGGCTGAGGTCATGATGGCCGCCGGCAACGGCGGGGTACAGGGGATGTTATGGCACTGACAAAGGCCGAAATGGCGGAACGTCTGTTCGAGCAGGTTGGCTTGAACAAGCGCGAGGCCAAGGAATTCGTCGACTCCTTCTTCGATGCGTTGAGGGAAGCGCTGGAGCGTGGGCAGCAGGTCAAGCTGTCCGGCTTCGGGAATTTCGACCTGCGCCAGAAGAACCAGCGGCCCGGCCGCAACCCCAAGACCGGCGAGGAGATTCCCATCTCCGCCCGCACCGTCGTCACCTTCCGTCCGGGACAGAAGCTGAAGGAGCGCGTGGAGGCCTATGCTGGATCCGGGCAGTAATCGGGAGCTTCCGCCGATCCCGGCGAAGCGCTACTTCACAATCGGAGAGGTCAGCGAGCTGTGCGACGTCAAGCCGCACGTGCTGCGCTATTGGGAAACCGAGTTCACCAGCCTCAAGCCGGTGAAGCGCCGCGGCAACCGCCGCTATTACCAGCGCCACGACGTGCTGATGATCCGCCAGATCCGCGGCCTGCTGTACGAACAGGGCTACACCATTTCCGGCGCCCGCCAGCGCCTGGAAGGCGAGGTCGGCCGCGTCGAGACCAGCATGTCGGCGCAGATCGTCAAGCAGGTCCGCATGGAGCTGGAAGAAGTCCTCCAGCTCCTGCGCCGCTGAGCCGGAAATTCCGTATAATCGCCAGCCCGGCTCCGGCCGGGAAACACCAACGATCGGGGCGTAGCGCAGCCTGGTAGCGCACTAGCATGGGGTGCTAGGGGTCGTGAGTTCGAATCTCACCGTCCCGACCAATCGTGAAAGCCTGGCCCGAACCCCGGGGCGAGGCGAAAGAGGAAACCCGCCGATTGGCGGGTTTCGTCGTTTCAGGGCTTGGGCGCGACCTGCTTCAGGCAGTCGGCGTCCTTGCCCGGGCCGGTTTCGACCAGGGCCAGCAGCGCCGCAGGCGGAGCCACCGCGAACAGCGCGGCGGCCGCGGCGCTGCGCAGCAGCAGCGGGCCGCCCTGCGGCCGGATCGTCGGCGACTTGAAGGTGCCGCCGACGCGCAGCGGCGAGCGCAGGCTGAAGGGGCTGGCGTCCTTCGGACGCGGCTTGAGCAGCAGGTCCAGCGACTCGTCGCCGAGGTCGGCGCTGCCCTCGGCCAGCAGCAGGGTGTCGGTGGTGTCGAAGGCGAAGTTGTCGAGCGTCATCGTGCCGTCGACGACGGTGAAGTCGGCGAAGCCGCAGCGCACCGGCACCACGCGGTCCTTGCCGAGCAGGAAGCGCAGCGCTTCGGCGATGTCGAGGCCGGCCAGCTCGAGCGTGAGGTTGCTGATCTGGCCCGGGCCCATCGCCAGGTCGAGGTCGCCGTTCGCGGAGGCCATGAACGCGGCCAGCGAATTGCCGCGGCCGCGGAGGTCGATCCGCGCGCCGATGCGGCCGGTGCTTTCCGGCGCGGCGTCAGGCGCCAGCTTGGGCAGCTCGAGCCGGCGCGCGGTCAGCCCGATGTCCACCGCGATCGGCGATTGACGCGAGTCCAGGCGCACCACGGTATCGACCTGGCCGCCGGCGACGCCGAGCGACAGCGGGTCGAGCTTGAGCTCGCCGTCCACCAGCACCAGGTGGCCGTCCAGCGATTCCAGCGGCAGCGTCGGCGAGGTGACCCGGCGCGCCTTGAGCTTCACGTCGGCGTCCATCGCGCGCAGCTTGGCCAGGTCGTAGGGCGCGTCCGGGAACAGCCGGGTGCCCGCCGTGGCCTGCACTGGCCGGTTGCCTTCGCCCACGGTGGGCTTGCCGCCGATGAAGCCGGCGAGGTCGTCGAAATCCAGCTGGTCCGAGCGCAGGTCGGCGCGCAGCAGCGTGCGCCCGCGCGTGCCGTCGACGATCACTTCGCCGGCCAGGTCGGAGTCGCCCACCACGCCGCTCATCCCGCGATAGCTCCAGATGCCGTCCTCGCGCGCCAGTTGGCCTTCGAGCCGGTACGCCGACGTGGTGGGGATCGCGAGGCCCAGCACGGGGTAGAGGTCGGCCATGTCGTCGCCGCTGATCTCGAAGCCCAGGTCGAAATCCGCGAGTTGCAGCGGCGTGGCCAGGGCGCCGGTGGCGCGCATGCGGGTCGCGCCGGCGCGCGCCTCCAGGTCGATCCGGAATTTTTCTTCGGCGTCGGCCAGCAGCAATGGCGAATCCACCCGGCCCTGGAGCAGGAAATCGTTGCCGCGATAGCGGCCGTCGCCGCTGAGCAGCAGCGGCGGGAAGGTTTCGCCGTCGGCCGGCAGGCCGCTGCGAACCTGCACCGCGAGGTCGGTGCGCAAGGGCGCCTCGACCAGGCGGAACCGGCTGTCGGTGACCCAGAGCTGGTCGATGTCCGGCGTGCGCGCCGGTTTCCCGTCATCCCGGGCTTCATCGTTGAAGCGCCAGTTCGCGCGCAGCGCCTGGTCGCGCTCGAGATGCAGCGCGGCGCCGTCGAGCCGGACTTGCGGCAGGTACACGCGGCCTGCGAACAGGTGCCAGAACGCCCACTGCACCTCGACCCGTTCCGCACGGAACATTTCCGGCGCGTCCGACCAGTCGACATTCCCGAGCACGACGCCGTGGGCAATGATCGTCGGCCGGAAAAACGCTAGGTCCACTTCGAGGTCGCCCTCGATCACGAAGCTGCGGCCGGTGGCCGACGCCACGGCCGCCTGCACCGGCCGCTTGTACCAGTTCCAGTCGAACAGCACGATCAGCAGCACCATCAGCAGCGCGAACAGGATCCACGCGCGCCGCTGGCGCGGCGTCATTTCAGCGGGTTCCGGCGCAGGCGGCTTGGTCATGGCGCCAGTCTAGTCGCGCAAAAAGAAACGGCAGCGAAACCGATACGCTGCCGTTCACTTTCGCCGTCACCCGGCCTGAACGAATGCGCGCCCGCGGGCGCCGGGCGTCCTCAGCTGTCGAACAGCGCCGCGTCCAGCGCCAGCAGGTTGCCGCTGCCGCTGCGCATCGCCGCCGCATGCGACTGCGTGCGCGGCAGGATGCGGGCGAAATAGAAGCGCGCGGTCTCGCGCTTTGCGGTCTTGAACTCGGCCGGGTGCGCACCGGCCTCGGCCGCCGCCACCGCCTTCGCCCACCAGAACGCCAGCGCGACGTAGCCGGAGTAGAAGAGGTAATCGACCGAAGCCGCGCCGACTTCGTCCGCGTTGGCCATCGCCTTCTTGCCCACTTCCATCGTCAGCTCGCCCCACTGCTTGGCGATCTCGGCCAGCGGCAGCACGAACTCGGTCAGCGACGCGTCGGTGGCGTGCTCGGTGCAGAAGGCCTGGATCATCTTCAGGAACTGCTGCAGGCCGGCGCCCTGGAGCTGCATGGTCTTGCGGCCCAGCAAGTCGAGCGCCTGGATGCCGGTGGTGCCTTCGTAGATGGTGGTGATGCGGGCGTCGCGCGCCAGCTGCTCCATGCCCCACTCGCGCACGTAGCCGTGGCCGCCGAAGCACTGCAGCGCGTGGTAGGTGCACTCGTTGCCCCACTCGGTCAGCAGGCCCTTCACGATCGGCGTGAGGAAGCCCAGCAGCACGTCGGCTTCCTTGCGCTCGGCCTCGTCCTTCGAACGCTCGAGCACGTCCACCAGCGTGGCGGCGTGCAGGGCCAGCATGCGGCCGCCTTCGGCCAGCGCCTTGCAGGTGAGCAGCATGCGGCGGATGTCGGGATGCACGATCAGCGGGTCGGCGGGCTTGTCCGGGTTCTTGGCGCCGGACAGCGCGCGGCCCTGCAGCCGGTCGCGCGAATAGTCGAGCGCGTTCTGGAAGGCACGGTCGATCAGGGCCAGGCCCTGCAGGCCGACGGCGAGGCGCGCGGTGTTCATCATGGTGAACATCGCATTGAGGCCCTTGTTCGGCTGGCCGATCAGGTAGCCCTGGGCGCCGTCGAAGTTCATCACGCAGGTGACCGAGCCGTGGATGCCCATCTTGTGTTCGATCGAGCCGCAGCGCACCGCGTTGCGCGCACCGACCGTGCCGTCGCGCGCCACCTGCACCTTGGGCACGATGAACAGCGAGATGCCCTTCACGCCCGCGGGCGCGTCCGGCAGGCGCGCCAGCACCAGGTGGATGATGTTGTCGGTGAAGTCGTGCTCGCCGCCGGTGATGAAGATCTTGGTGCCGCTGATCTTGTAGGTGCCGTCGGCCTGCGGCTCGGCCTTGGTCTTGAGCAGGCCCAGGTCGGAGCCGCAGTGCGGCTCGGTCAGGCACATGGTGCCGGTCCACTCGCCGGCGATGATCTTCTTGAGGAAGACCTCCTTCTGCCAATCCTCGCCGTGGTGCTTGAGCGCCTCGGTGGCGCCGTGCGAGAGCAGCGGGTAGTTGCCCCAGCTCAGGTTCGCCGCGTCGATCATTTCCTTCAGCGCGGCGCCGAAGCTTTCCGGCAGGTCCTGGCCGCCCATCGCCTCGGGCGCGGTGATGCCGGCCCAGCCGCCCTCCACGAACTGCGCGTAGGCCTCCTTGAAGCCCGGCGGCGTGGTGACCGCGCCGGTGTCCTTGTCGTGCACGCAGCCGTGCTCGTCGCCGACGCCGTTGAGCGGGGCGAGCACGGACTGGGTGAACTTCGCGGCCTCTTCCATCACCGCGTCGAGCAGGTCGCGCTGGGCATGCTCGATGCCGAGCTTCGCGTAGAGCTTGTCGGCGCCGATGACGTCGTAGAGCGCGAACTTCATGTCGCGCACGGGAGCGGTGTAGCGATTCATTCGTTCAATTCCTGTGGGGTCAGCGCAGCACGCCGGCCAGGCCCGGGACCGGGTTCAGGCCGCTCTGGTAGTCGAAGGGGTGGTCGGTCTTGGGTTCGCTGGTGGCAATGCGGCCCGACAGCGCGTAGCGGACGCTGCCGCGCTTGGCCAGTGCCGCGTCCACTGCCGCGCGCGCGGCGTCGGAGGGGCGGAAGACGTGGGTCACCAGCTCGTTCGAGCCCGGCCCGACGCTCAGGCCCGGGTCGAGGGTGAAGCGCGCCGCTTCGCCGCCATTGACCAGCAGCGTGGCGTCGAGGCTGGAGAAGCGCATCGGCACGGTGCTGAAGTTCTGGATGCGGATGCTGGCGGCCCACTGGCCATCGGGCTGCACGCGCAGCTCCTGCAGGCTGGCCTGGGGCGGGAAGATCCGCTTGGGCGGGCCGCCGGCGCAGGCGGCGAGCAGGGCGGCCAGCAGGACCAGGCCAAGGACTTTCACGATTCGCATCAAGGTCACCGGAAGCGTGGGGAACCGGCTGAGCATACCAGCCCGTACGTTGGCGGGTCAGTCGCCCCGGGGCGGGACGACCACGATCAGTTCGTCCAGCGAATAGCCCAGCGCGACGGCCCGTGCCTTGAGCCGCGTGAAGGTTTCGGCATCCATCGCCGGCTCGCGCGAGAGGAACCACAGGTACTCCCGATCCGGCTCGCCGACCAGGGCCCATCGGTAATCTTCGTCCAGCGCGATCACCCAGTAGTCGGCCCAGACCATTGGCAGGAAGGACAGCCAGCCCGGCGCGAACCGGACCTCAAGCTTGGCGGGATGGTCGCCGGCCCGGCGGGCCATGCCCACCGACTTCATCCGCACGCCGTCGTCGCGCAGGCAGGCGTTGGTGACCTGCACCCGGCCGCTTTCCAGCGGGACGTAGGTGGCCGTGATGTCGCCGACGCAGCGGCGCTCGAAGTACATCGGCAGCCGCGCGATCTCGTGCCAGGTGCCGGAATACCGCTGCAGGTCGAGTTCCGGCACGGCCTGCAGCGGGGCGGGTTCGTTGGCGGCCGCGGGGGCGGCGAGGGCGAACAGCAGCGCCAGGGCGGGAAGGGTCTTCATGGCGGGGGCTCCATCCAACCGGGACGCACAGGGTAACGCCGCCCGCCATGGATGGACCGTGAACCGGCCCTAGCCGGCGTCGCGGCCCGCGGCCATCTCGCGCGCCAGCTTTTCCTGGAAGCCCTCGAAGTCCAGGCCCGCGGCCGCGGCCTCGGCATGCGCCGCTTCGCGCAGCGGCGCCGAGAACACCAGGTCCACCGTCTTGCCCTCGGCCCGCAGCAGCGCCGCCGCGCGCTTGAGGATCGCCAGCACGTGCGCCGCGCTGTGCGAAGTGCCGGCGATCCTGCCGTCCAGCCCCAGCACCCACTCGCCGTCCTTGCGGACGATGCCGCCGAGCAGCTTGCCCGCGGCATCGCGCAGCTGGGCGTGGGGTTCGCCGAGGTTTTCCGGCGGGATGGTCGGGCGCCCGGCGGGCGGGCGGGTGGGCTTGGGCATGTTGGTGTCCGGGAGGGGCGGGGCGTGGGGCCGCCGGCGCGATGCGCACAGGGTAGCCGAGTTCCGTCGCTACCACGGTGGCTCAGCGCGCGAGCCCGCGACGGATGGCGTAGCGGACCACTTCCGCCGTATTGCGTGCGCCGAGCTTGTGCAGGACCCGGGCGCGATGGTTCTCGGCCGTCTTGGTGCTGATGTCGAGGCGCCGCGCGATTTCCTTGGTCGTCAGGCCGTCCGCGATCAGGTGGAAGACTTCGCGTTCGCGCGCCGTCAGGTCGCGGTAGGGATCCTCCAGGCCGCGCTCGGGCTGCTGCAGGTGTGCGGCCAGTACGCGGCTGGCGTCCGCGCTGAAATGGCCGCGGCCGCGCGCGATGCTGCGGATGGCCTCGATCAGTTCGCTCGCCGGGCTGTCCTTGAGCAGGAAGCCGGACGCGCCGGCGCGCACCGATTGCAGCAGGTACTCCTCGTCCTCGTGCATCGTCAGGACCAGGGTGCGTGTGCCGGGGCACTGCTCACGCAGACGGCGCACGACCTCCAGGCCATTGAGTCCCGGCATCGACAGGTCGATCACGGCGACGTCCGGGGACAAGGCCAGGCAGAGCGCCACCGCCTGCTGGCCATCGGCGGCCTGCCCGACGATGCGGCAGCAGCCGGCCGATTCCAGCACGGCGACGAGGCTCTCGCGGACCATGCGGTGGTCATCGGCGATCAGGACCCGGATGCCCGGCGCGGCGGCCTCGCTCATGGCGTGAGTCTGCCAGCATCGCCCGCCAGCGGCACCTCGAGCTTCAGGCGCGTTCCCGCGCCCGGATGCGTCACCAGCTGCAGCGTCCCGCCGTGCAGCGCCGCGCGTTCGCGCATGGCGCCCAGGCCGCTGCCCTCGCCGGAACGACCGCCCTGGCGCGCGTGTTCGGCGTCGAAGCCCCGGCCGTCGTCCCAGGCTTCGAAGCGCAGGCGACCGCGTTCGGCGCCGAGGCGGAAACCGGCGTGCTCGGCGGCGGCGTGCCGGATCGAATTGGTCAGGGCCTCCTGTGCGACCCGGAACACCAGCGTCCGGGTGTCCTCGTCCAGTTCCGGAACCTCGCCCGCCTCGATCTCCACGGAAACCCCCGCGGGCTGGGCGAGCGTGCGGCCCAGCCAGCGCAGTGCCGGCACCAGGCCCAGGTCGTCGAGCACCTGCGGGCGCAGCAGGCGCGACAACTGCCGGGTGTCGGCCAGCGTTTGCTCGCACAAGGCGATGGCGTCGGCCAACCGCGGGCCCGCGGGCGCCGCCGGATCCAGGCTGCCCTGCAGCAGCATCAGCTGGTGCTTGAGCGCGGTGAGGTTCTGGCCGAGTCCGTCGTGCAGGTCGCGCGCGAGGCGCCGGCGCTCGTCCTCCTGTACCCGGTACATCGCGCGGGCCAGGCGCTGGAAGCGGGCCTGGTTGGATTCCAGTCGCGCGACCAGGTCGGCGTACTCGCGGCCCAGCCGCGCCAGTTCGGCGCCCGGATCCTGGGCCGTCATGGCGATGGCCCGCCGTCCGCGCCGGCCTGCCGCGCCAGCGCTTCGAGGCGCTCCCGTCGATAGTAGGGGCGGCCGTCGGCCAACAGCTCGCGCGCTTCGTCCAGCGCTTGACGAGCGCCGGCCCGGTCGTCGGCGGCGAGCGCGAGCGCCGCGCGGCGCTCGAGCCAGGCCAGCTGCAGCGGGAGATGGCCCAACTGCCGCACTTCGTCGTCGAGCGCGGCGTCCGGCGCCCGTGACGACAGCACGCGGGCCTCGAGCTGCAGCACGCGGATGCCGGCCCGGCCTGCCAGCTCGGCGGCGTCGGCGAGCGCCTGCCGTTCGTCGCCTTCGCGATCCGTTCCCGCCAGTGCGCGGGCGCGCAGCAGTTGCGCGAGCGTGGCTTGCTCCGGCGTTCCGGTCCCGGCGCCGTCGGGCAGCGCATCGATCACGGCCAGGGCATCCGCGGGTTCGCCGCGGGCCAGGGCGATCCTCGCCGCGAGCAGCGCCGCATCGGTGCGCCCGCGCTGGTCCTGCCGCGACTCGAACAGGCGGCTGGCGCGATCGAGCTGTTTTTCAGCGGTGTCCAGGTTGCCTTCGAGGATCTCCAGCTCGACTAGGTTGCGCAGGCTCACCGCGGCTTCCTCCAGCATCTGCCGCTGCTCGGCCGTTTGCAGCGAGCCCTCCAGCAGCGAGCGGGCCCGCGTCCAGTCGCCGCGCGCGGTCTCCAGCAGGCCCAGGTTCTGCTCGGCCCGCACCACGCCGTTGGCATCGTCGAGGCCGGCGAAGGCGTCGCGCGCCTGGCGCCAGAGCGCGCGCGCGTTGTCATAGTCGCCCAATTGGAAATGCGCGAAGCCGACGTTGTTGAGGCTCTCGGCGACGCCCAGCGGATCGCCGCTGCGCTCGCGGCTGCGCAGGCCGCGGCGATAGGCCGCCAGCGCCGCCGGGTAGTTGCCGCGCTCTTCCTCCAGCAGGCCGAGTTCGTTCTCGACGGCGGCGAGGCCCGGGTTGTCGCCCAGGTCCGTGAACAGGCCGCGCGCTTCCTCGAGCCGCGTGGCGGCCTGGTCCTGGCGCCCGCTGAAGAGGTCGATCTGGGCGAGGTTGCGCAGGCTGCTGGCGATGCCGCGCCGATCGCCCAGTTCGCGACGCAGCGCCAGCGCCTTTTCGTACTGCTCCTGCGCGTCGCTGGTCTGGCCCAGGCGGGCATAGCCAACACCGAGCGCATTCACCGTCTCGGCCTCGCCGCGCAGGTCGCGCGAGCGCTTGAACAGCACCAGCGCGCGCACCAGGTGGTCCTCGACCGCAACCCGGTGCTCGCCGCGGAGGATGGCGGTCTTTCCCCGCAGGAACCAGACGCGCGGGTCCTGCGGGTCGTTCGCCGCGGCGATGGCGAGGCTCGCTTCGGCGACCTCGAGGCTGCCGCCATCCAGGGCGATCTCGGCGATCCGCAGCTGGTGGCCGGGGTCGCCCTCAAGGCCAGGCGTCGACGCGGTGGCGAGCGCCACGGCCCGCTCGGTATCGCCCTCGAGCGCCGCACGCCACGCCGCCATCGGGTCGGCGAGAGGCTGGCCGGGCAGCTGGTCGGCGAGGCGGGCGGTATCGAGCGCCAGCGCGCGGCGGCCCGAGATGCGCGCCGCCTCCACCAGCGCGGCGAGTGCCGGGGCATGGTCGTGGTCGGCTTGGGTGATCTGCACGAGGGCATCGGCGGCCGCCTCGGCGCGGCCGGCGCGCAACAGGTCCAGGGCTCGTCCGTAGGCCTCGAGGTCCTCGTTGCCCGCCAGCACCGAACCGGCGGCCGGCACCGAGAGTTTGACCGCGAGCAGCGGCAGCAGGTCCCTCGCGGCCGCCGCGGGCGCGCCGCGCGACGGACCGGCCACCCGCTGCGGCGTCGTCCGGCCGTCGCCGCTGATCACCGCTTCGAACGCCAGGCCATCGCCGGATTGCACCGACCGCAGCCGCACGATGCGATCGGCCGGCAGCGCCTTCCGCAGCGCCTCGTCGTTGGCCGCGCCCTTGCCGGCCAGCCCGGATTGGGCCAGCGCCAGCCGGATCCGCTCGCCATCGGCCACGGCAACGCCCGGCTGGCCCGCCAGGCCGAGCCGCAGTGCTTCGGCGGCGCCTTCCAGCACCGGATCGTCCGCGGTGGCGTCCGCCATCAGCACGATCCGTGGTGGCGCCGGGGGAATGGCCGGGACCGGGTCCCGCCAGGGCGCCAACAGCGCCAGCGCCGCCAGGCCAGCCGCCGCGGCGAGGCCCAGCACCGGCCAGGCCGCGCGCGGCAGCGCCGCCGGGACGTGGCGTGCGTCGATGGCCCGGACCACGGCCTCGGCATCGCGCAAGCGATGGGCCGGATTGGGGCGGAGCAGGCGCGCCACCAGGCGAGCGACCCAACGGGGCAGCGCGGCGCGCCGTGACTCGATGGGGGGCGGGCCGGAGACCATCCGTCGCGCCATCGACTCGGCGGCGGTCGCGCCGGCGAACGCGGGCTCGCCCGCCAGCATTTCGTAGAGGATCAGGCCCAAGGCGTAGAGGTCGGCCCGCGCATCCACGGCGCCGCCGCGGGCTTGTTCCGGGGCCAGGTAGTCGGGGGTGCCGACGATGGCGCCGGTGTGCGTGATGCCGGTGGAGCCGAGCGAGCGCGCCACGCCGAAGTCGCTGATGAGCGCGTTGCCATCGGCGTCGACCAGGATGTTGGCGGGCTTGAGGTCGCGGTGGACGATGCCGCTGGCGTGCGCCGCCTGCAGTCCCTCCGCGATCTGCCGGGCGATGGTCAGGGCCTGTTCCACGTCCACCGGGCCGCGCTGGTCGAGCCACTGGTCCAGCGACCGGCCGTCCACGAAATCCATGCTGATGAACCAGCGATCGCCGTCCCGCGCGATGTCGTGGATGCGCACCACGCGCGGACTCGACACCTGCCGTGCGAGCAGCAGCTCCTGCCGGAAACGCTCGAACGCCTCGGGGCGCGCGGCCAGCTCGCTGCGCAGGACCTTCAGCGCGACCGTGATGCCCAAATCCTCGTCGCGGGCGCGATAGACCACGCCCATGCCGCCGGTGCCGATGCGCCGCTCGATGGTGAAGCGATCCGCGAGCCGCGTGCCGGGCGCGAGGTCCGCGACCGCGCCGGAGCCGGTCAGCGTAGGCTCGTCGCCCGGGACGAGGGCATCGCTCATGCCGCGCCCCCGCCCGGCGCCATCGCGGCCGCGCCCGGTGCCAGCGCCGCCTGGTTGCGCCGCGCGGCCAGCCAGAGCGTCGCGCGCTCGGCGAAGGCCTCCAGCAGCTCGAGGTCGATCCGCGTGATGACCGCGCCCGGGCGGCGGCTGTCGACGTAGGCCAGGCCCAGGACGTCCTCGCCCAGCACCAGCGGCAGGCAGGCCAGCGCGCGAAGGCCGCCGGCGACGACCGACGCCTGGCCCGCCAGCCCCGACTCGAGCGACAGGTCGTGGGCGACGACCGGCCGGCGCGTGCGGAGGGCCTGCGCGAGGGCCGTGGTGCTGCCGGCGAAGCGCGCCGCGTCGGCACCCGCGGGGAATCCCCGCCACGCCCGGGGAGCGAAGCCTTCTTCCCCGGGCAGCAGCAGCATGCCGCGCTCGGCGCCGGCCAGGTCGATGATCGCGTCCAGCGTGGCCTCCAGCAGTCCGGTGCGCGCGGGTTCGCGCGCGAGGGCGAGGGTCAGGGCGGTGGCGGCGTCCCGGCGCTGGCTGGATTCGAGGCGAGTGCGCGCCAGGGACGCGTCGTCGATGATCTCCAGCTCGCAGGCGACGTCGCCGAATCGAAGCCAGGCGCCGCCGCGCCGCGGCAGGCCGTCGGCCGGGGCGCCGTCGATGAAGCTGCCGTTCTTGCTGCCACCGTCCGCGAGGGTCCACGTCTCCCCGGAGAACGCGAGCGTGGCGTGCCGGCGCGAGACCGAGGCGTGCGCCAACTGCACCGCGCAACCGTCGGCACGCCCGATCGGATGGGGCCCGTCACCGGACAGCACGAACCGTTCGGCGGCGCACTCGGGAGGGTAGGCAGTCAGGCGCGCGGGCATGGCCCCATCTTAGCGCCGCCGGGGGCCGGCGGCGCCAGCGTCAGGGCGCGGTATTGGCGGCCTCAGTCGCCGTGGTCGCGGAGGTAGCCGATGCTGAAGACCAGGGTGTCGAGGCCGGCCAGGAGTTCGCCCGCGATGTTGTCGCGGTCGCGCAGCGCGCGCCACTCCTGGGGGATGGCCAGGCCGGCCCGGGCCGACACGCGCTGCCGCATCGCCTCGGCCACGCCGATGGCGTCCGCGTAGCGCTCGTCACCCAGCCCCGCCTCGATGGCATCGAGCTGCGCCTGCAGCGGGGCCGCCTCCAGCGCCGGCAGCTTGGCCGCCTCCGCCCGGAGGCGCGCCAGCTTGCCGGAGACGACGTCGAGCGTGGGGCGCGCGTCGAGCACCACCAGGAACTGCGAGAAGCCGCCGGTGGTGCCGCGCGTGCGCACGCTGCCGGCGGTGACCGACCCGGTGATGTCGCGGAAGGTGCCGCCCAGCGGCGCCTTCAGCAGCCGGTAGCGCGAGCCCGCGGTGTAGACCAGCGCATGCGTGTGCAGCTCGACGTGCACGACGCGGCGGAACGACAGGCCGCCGAACGTGGACGGCTCGATGGTGATCATCAGCGGAAGCTCCGCCGGCACCAGCGCGCCGCCGCCCGCGGGCAGGCGCGACAGCAGTGCGGCGGCGGCAGGGTCCACCAGTTCCGCGCTGACGCCCAGCGAGGCGGCGCTGAGGCCGCTGGCGTCGTCGAAATCGAGGCGAAGGTCGGCCAGCGGCGCGACGGATCCGCCGATCCGCACCAGCGCCGAATTTCCGGACACCTCGACCGTGACGGTTACGGGCTGCGCCAGCGCCGGCAGGGGCGACAGGACGAGCAGGAAGGCGAGCAGCTTTCGAACGACGGCAGTCATCGGGAACTCCGTGGGTGGGTGCGCGTCCGATGCGTCATTTCGTCGCACCTGTGCCGGGCGACGGCCGAATCTTAGGCCAGCGGCCGGCCGAAAGTCTCTAGGGGTTTTCCCCCACGCCGGTTGGGGGCTCTGCCGGATTGGTGGCGGCCGGGGGCGGGCGGAAGCTGCCTCCCGAGCCGCACAAACCCGAAAGCGGCTAACCCAGAACGGAGAGAGTGTGATGCCTGTCACCATTTCACGAATCGCCCGCTTGTCGGCCCTCTCGGTCGGCATGCTCGCCAGCGGCCTCGCGGTCGCCGAGGCCCGGATCGACCCCGAACTCACCCGCCTGCTGGCCAGCACCCCGGCCACCGAGGACCTGCAGATCGTCATCAGCTACGAGCAGTCCGGGCCGGTCACCGCCGCCCAGATCGCCGCGCTGCGCGAGCTCGGCATCGACCGCGGCGTGCACATGCACACGCTGCCGATCGCCGGCGCGCTGGCGACCCCCGCCGAGATCCGCGCACTGGCCGCGCGCGACGACGTCGCCTCGATCTACTTCAACGCCCCGCTGCGCTTCTTCAACAAGGAGCAGCGCGAGATCAGCGGCGCGGCGCGGGTGGTCGAGAACCCGGCCGACTTCGGCCAGGCGATTCCCTACAGCGGCCGCGGCGTGACCGTGATGGTGAACGACTCCGGCATCGACGCGACCCACGAGGACCTGAAGTTCGGCGAGAACGTCGTGCAGAACGTGCAGGCGGCGCAGAATATCCTCGCCAGCCTGGCCAACGACCTCGCGGGCCCGGGCATCTCGCCGATGCTGTACGTCGAGGACCAGCTCAACACCGACCTCGGTGGCTCCGGCCACGGCACCCATGTCGCCGGAACCGTCGGCGGCACCGGCGAGCGCTCGGGTGGCCTGTACCGCGGCGTCGCGCCCGGCGCGAAGCTGGTGGGCTATGGCTCGGGCGGCGCGCTCTTCATCCTGGACGCGGTTGGCGGCCTGGACTACGCGGCGACGCACCAGTTCAGCTTCGACCACCCGATCCGCGTCACCAGCAACTCCTGGGGCACGTCGGGAAAGTTCGATCCGATGCACCCGGTCAGCATTGCGACGTACGAGCTCTACAAGCGCGGCATCGTCAGCGTCTTCGCCGCCGGCAATGACGGCCCGGGCGAAGACACCCACAACCCGTACGCACAGGCGCCGTGGGTGATCTCGGTCGGCGCGGGCGAGAAGGATGGCGTGCTGACCTCGTTCTCGTCGCGCGGCAAGCGCGGCGAGAGCGGCACCTTCACGATGCCGGACGGCAAGTCCTGGACCTACTTCAACGAGCCGACCGTGGTCGCCACCGGCGTGGACATCATCTCCACCCGCGCCAGCACCAGCGTCATCGGTGCGCTGTCGGCGGAGCAGGACGCGGCGGCGATAGCGCCGGCGCACCTGCCGTTCTACACCCACTCCAGCGGCACCTCGATGGCGACCCCGCACGTGTCGGGCATCCTGGCGCTGATGTTCGAGGCCAACCCGAACCTCACGCCGATGGAAGCCAAGTCCATCCTCGAGGAAACCGCGGCCAACATGACCGGCCGCCTGGCCTGGGAAGCGGGTGCGGGCCACGTCAACGCCTACGCCGCGGTCGCGGCGGCGAAGGGCCTGCGCACCGACTACGGCCGCACCGTGAACGTGCTGCGCGAGTTCAACAGCAATGCACTGCTGGCGCCGGGCGGCGATCCGCTGCCGTTCTCGGTCCTGTTCTCGCCGGTCGGCGAGCCGGAGGCGGTGCCGTTCGAGGTGGGGCCGGAGGTGGCCTTCGTCTCGGCGCGCGCCACCACCGACACCAGCACGGTCGCGCTCGTGCTGACCGACCCGGACGGCGTGCGCTACGGTTCGTCGATCGCGCTGCCCGTGCTCGGCAGCACCATCACCACCGGCGCGCCGGGCAAGCCGGGCACCTGGACCATCTCGGTCAGCGGCATCGGCTCGGTGTCCGGCGTGGCGGTGGATCCGACCCGCAGCACGAATGGCGTCGCCGCCCCGGGCGTGATCGAGGGCGAGATCAGCTTCATCAACAGCGGCGGCTACACCGGCCTGGATGACGTGCACTCGCACCCGGCGCGCACCGCCATCGAGTTCGCGGTCGCCAATCGCCTGGTGGATGGCTACTCCGACAGCAAGTTCCGGCCGGACCAGCAGCTCAAGCGCAGCGAACTCGCGCAGTACCTGCTGATGGGCGCCAGCGTCCGCCAGTCGCTGCCGCTGTCGGGCGTGCCCAGCTTCACCGACGTCGCGCCGAGCACCCGCGAGTACGCCTACGCCGAAGCCGCGATCGCCAAAGGTGCGCCGCTGCGCGACCTCGGGCAGGACGACGCCGGCGTGATGCGCCTGGTGAACGGGCAGTTCAAGCCGGGCGCGAACGTCAGCCGCCTCGACCTGGCCTACGCGCTGGTGCAGGCGCAGGGCCTGCAGGACGTGGCCACGGCGTTCACCGGTCCGATCACGGTGCTGTTCAATGGCCAGCGCATTGCCATCGAGGACGCCGCATCGATCCCCGCCAGCCAGCGTGGCCACGTGCAGTACGCGCTGGACACGGGCGTGATCAACGCGCGCTTCGCGCTGGTGCAGGGGCCGTTCGACCTGCAGCCGACCATCAAGGCCTACTTCGACCCGGGCCAGGCGGTGACGCGCGCGGCCTACGCGGTGGCCGCCAGCCGGTTCCAGGTGCAGTACCAGTCCGCGGAAAACTGATCCAACCTGCGTGACCCCAAGGCCCGGCCAGTTTGGCCGGGCCCTTTTTTTTTGGGTCGCGAGCGGGAAAAGAAAAAGCCCACCATCGCTGGCGGGCTTCTTCTTTTCGTATGGTGGCCGAGGACGGAATTGAACCGCCGACACGGGGATTCTCAAAAATGTGCACCAGCCTGGCGACGTGATCGACTTCGGATTGCGATCCTCAGGTAGTCCGACGGTATCGCTCGCGGAACTGCTTTCGGTAACGGCGATGGGTCTACGCTTGGGCCGGCCTGAATCCGTATTCCTTACGCTCTCAGATCTGGTTTTTGAGGAAGATTCCGCACTGCAGGTCTTGAACCACTTCGAACAGGCATTCGGCCTTGAAACCGAGCGTTGGGACTGAGTCGCCCCAAGCTACCTAGCTCTTGCCTGCGCGTGGAAAGGCATGTCAGGGCGGCGACGTTGGTCAGCGGTTTGTGTCGCGGCAACGAAAGTGCACTAGGAAGAGCACGCAAGTCGTTTTTCCGTGGAAAAATAGGCAAATGAAGATGGGGTTGAGGTAATTCGCGCAGGAGCTCGAAGATGAAGTACAAACTCGCAATCGGATTTCTCGTCTCGTTGTCCTCCATTTCGGACCTCGGATCCCCGCTCCAGAGCGAGCGTGGCAAATCGCTGACCGAAGTTGGCGCGGCAGCAGTTGAGTCGCGGCACGGCCCGACCCGTCCGAGATCTATCGACGGGTCACAGTCACTGATCGTCTTAAGCGGTACCTATGGAATCTGCGTAGGCGGAAGGTTCGTCAGCGAGCGGTGGAGAACCTATACCTATAACGATCATTCGTATGCAGAGACTGTGTTCCATGATGCCAAGGGAAGGCACGAGATATTCATCAATATGGGCTCGCTCGAGACATCCCATCTCGAACTCCACAAGAGCAGACAGCGCTTTTTAGGGGCCGACGTTTTCTATGGCGTAGAGGACGGCCGCAGGTTCCTGCTAACCAGAACATCCCTGCCCGCAAAGCCTTCGGAAATCATGATCGAGTTTGATGAGGACGGCGATGAGGTCTCTCGGCAGGCCCGTGATTTGATCGCGGAAATCAGACTGTGTGAGATTCGGGTTGTCGCAATTGATTCACCGGGCGGCTAACAATTGCGCTGATTGCGATTTCTTTGGCTTCAGCGATGGAGCAGGGCGCGGTGGGACTCGTCTTCACAGATCGCGTTAGGCGGAAATAGGGGTGGCTGCGCTGGTCCATCCCTCGAGCTCAGGGCGGGGCAGTCCGGCAGGCTCGGCGTGCTGATCCCACGCTGGTCGGTCGGGTGTCCGCGTCAGGCGGCAACGGGGACCCCGGCCGGTACGCAAATTTTGTGCTACCCCGGTGCTGCCCCCGTCCCGCTTGGCTACCCCAACGAAAACGCCCCGCAAGGCTGAGAGCCAAGCAGGGCGCGGTTTTCGATATGGTGGCCGAGGACGGAATTGAACCGCCGACACGGGGATTTTCAATCCCCTGCTCTACCAACTGAGCTACTCGGCCAGGATTTGGGCTGGCATGCGCACCGGGCGGGCCCGGGCGAGCGGCGAATCATAGCGGAAGCCGGCTGGCCGGGGCAAGCCGGTTCAGGGCCCTAAATTGCCGATGAACGCCTGTCCGGGGGCGGGGATGCATTGGCCGCGGCCGGGGTTAGGGTAGGGCCATGGCCCGCCTGGGGGCCTGACAAGGAGCTGCGCAATGTCCGTCCGTCCCGTGCTTGCCGCCATGACCGCCGCCCTCGTGATCGCCTTCGCTTCCCCGGCCATGGCCCGGGAGACGAAGGAAGAGCGCGAGGCCCGCTACGCCGAAAACCTCGAACTGGCCCGCGCCCACGCCGGCGAGCCGGTCGAGCAGGTCCGCTTCCTGACCGAGCCCTACAAGTTCGACGTGCTGGGCAACCACCACCTGCTGGTCTGGCAGAACCAGCGTACCGCCTGGCTGGTCGACCTCAAGCAGGATGCCGGCTGCCGCCGCATGGCCAATTCGCTGTCGATCAGCATCGACATGGTGAACGAGTTCCGGACCATGGACACGAGCCACGGCTACATCGTTGGCGGCAACGGCGAGCGCTGCAAGATCGAAGGCCTGCGCAAGGTTGACGTCGTCGCGATGCGCGCCGCCCGCGAGACCGCCCGCAACGACAGCGCCAGCTGATCCCGACGAGGTAAAGCCAGTCCCCGGTGCCCGCGCCATGTGCGCGGGCCTCGTGTTTTCAGGCCTCGGGCGGCACGTAGCCGGCCGGCTTCTCGGCGCCGCCGCCGAACAGGAACTTTTCCATCTCGCCCTCCAGGAAAGCCCGGTGCTTGGGATCCATGGGCGAGAGGCGGTTCTCGTTGATCAGCATGGTCTGGTGCGCCAGCCACTGCTGCCAGGCCTCGCGGCCGATGTGTTCGAACACGCGCTTGCCCAGCGCGCCGGGCCAGGGCACGAAGGCCAGGCCCTCGCTGTCGCGCTGTAGTTTTTCGCAGAAGACGGTGCGGCTCATGGCGTCAGGCTTCCCAGTAGTTTCTTGACGGGGGCGGGCAGGCCGACCTCGTGCAGGCGGTCGAGGGGCTGCCAGCGCAGGCCGGCTTCCTCGCCGAGGGTGGCGGGCTCGGCCACCCGCCAGCCCATCGGCTCGATGTGCAGGCGGTAGTGGCTGAAGGTGTGCTCGATCAGCGGCAGCGGTTCGGCCGCGTCGAGGTCGAGCGCGTGGGGGCGCAGGAATTCGCGCGCCTCGTCGTGGCTGCCGGCCTCGGGCAGCGACCACATCCCCGACCACACGCCGCTGTCGGGCCGGCGCGCCAGCAGCACTTGGCCGCGCGCGTCGCGCAGCAGCAGCATCAGCGTGCGGCGCTCGGGCAGCGGCTTGCCGGGCTTGGCTTCGGGCAGCTGCTCGACGCGGCCCTCGCGCCGCGCCACGCAGTCGTCCTGCAGCGGGCAGAGCACGCAGGCGGGGTCGTGGCGCGTGCACAGCGTGGCGCCGAAATCCATGATCGCCTGCGTGTAGTCGGCCAGGCGCGCATCGGGCAGGTGCCGTTCGGCCAGCGCCCACAGCTGCTTTTCCACCGGGCTGCTGCCGGGCCAGCCGCCGATGCCGTGGTAGCGCGCCAGCGTGCGTTTCACGTTGCCGTCGAGGATGGGATGGCGATCACCGTGCGCCTGCGCCAGGATCGCGCCGGCGGTGCTGCGGCCGATGCCGGGCAGGGCGGCCATCGCTTCGAAATCGCGCGGCAGGTCGCCGCCGTGTTGCTCGACGCAAATACGCGCGGCCTTGTGCAGGTTGCGGGCGCGGGCGTAGTAGCCCAGGCCCGCCCACAGCGCCAGCACGCGGTCGGTGTCGGCGGCGGCGAGGTCGGCCAGGGTGGGCAACTGGTCCAGGAACTTCAGGTAGTACGGGATCACCGTCTGCACCTGGGTCTGCTGCAGCATGATTTCCGAAAGCCACACGCGGTAGGGCGTGCGCGGGTGCTGCCAAGGCAGGTCGTGGCGGCCGTCGCGGTCGAACCACTGCAGCAGGCGCGCGGCGAACTCACTCATCCGCGGCCTCATCTGTGGGAGGGACTTCAGTCCCGATCGCCGCGGGCATCGGGACTGAAGTCCCTCCCACAGGCGTGTCTTCCAGGGTGATGCGCACGCCTTCGAGGGTTGCGCCACCGACGTCCAGGCGCGGCGTCTGCAGCTCGCCCGACAGCGGCGGCAGCGGATTGGCGGCGTCGGCGTCGAGCCAGGCCAGCAGTTCGGGAACGACCAGCGTGCTTGCCAGCGTCGTTTCGTCGCGGCGCAGCCGCAGCGCCAGCGGTGCGCTGGCGTCGGGCGGGCCGTCGTAACGCAGCGAGAAACCGAAGGCAGCCGTGGACGCGGCCAGCGGCTCGGGCAGGGCCGGCCAGCCGGCGGGCCAGCGCGGCAGTTCGCCTTCGAGCTGCAGCGACAGCTTGTCGCCGTAGTCCACGCGGCCTGCGCCGTCGAGGTCGGGCAGCGGCGATTCCGAACGCCACTGCAGTTCGTCGAAGGCCAACGACAGCGGCGTACGGGTGGCGTCGAGTTCCCCGGCCAGCGCCAAGGTCCAGGGTACGTCGGTGCCGCCGCTGCGCAGTCGTCCGTTCGCATCCAGCGCGAGGCGGGTCGCCAGGCCGGCGCGGTCCGCGCCGAGGCGACCCGCGAAAACAATCTCGGTGGCGTCCTGCACGAAGCGGCCCGACAGTTCGGCGCTGGCGGGCGAGCCCGGCACCAGCTCGGGCAATTCCAGTGCGAACGATTCGATCGCCCAGTCCGCACCCAGGATGCGTCCATCGCGCATCAGCATCCCGTCCGTGAACGTGGGCAGTTCGAATGGCCCGGCGGACGGCGGCCGCGAGGCCTGCCACGACGCCAGCGCGGCCAGGTCGACCTCGGGGCGCTGCAGCTCGACGCGCGTGATCACCAGCACCTCGCCGCCCGTCAGCGTGTCCCAGGGCAGCGACACCTCGGCGCGCTCGGCGCGCAGTATCCAGGGCGCCGCGGCCCCGGGCTGGCGGACCTTGAGGCCCGGCAGCACCAGCCTTGGCTCGGGTCGCAGCGCGTACTCGGGCGTGCCTTCGATGGTGAACTCGAGCCCCAGCGCCTCGCCGGCGCGCGCCAGCACGGTGGCGGTCAGGCGGTTGGGTTCCAGCTGCCGGTTGACCCAAAACGCGCCCAGCAAGGCCAGGACGACGAAGGCCGCCAGGATCCAGGGCCAGCGGCGCTTGCGCGGCGCGTCCGCCATCAGTCCCCGAGCGTGCCGGGCAGCAGCGCGTCCACGAAGCCCTCGGGATCGAACACGCGCAGGTCCTCGGGCTTCTCACCCAGGCCGATGAAGCGGATCGGGATGCCGAATTCACGCGCCAGCGCGAACAGCACGCCGCCCTTGGCGGTGCCGTCGAGCTTGGTGACGACCAGGCCGGTCACGTTCACCGCGGCGTGGAACTGGCGCAGCTGGTTGAGCGCGTTCTGGCCGGTGGTGCCGTCGATCACCAGCAGCACTTCGTGCGGCGCGCGCGGGTCCACCTTGCCCAGCACGCGGCGGATCTTGCCGAGCTCGGCCATCAGGCCGTGCTGGGTGTGCAGGCGGCCGGCGGTGTCGGCGATCAGCACGTCCATGCCGCGCGCCTTCGCCGCCTGCAGGCCATCGAAGGCGACCGAGGCCGGGTCGGCGTCCTGGCCCTGGGCGATCACGGCGACGTTGTTGCGCTCGCCCCAGATCTTGAGCTGCTCGACCGCGGCGGCGCGAAAGGTGTCGCCCGCGGCCAGCATCAGCGTGTGGCCGTCGAGCTGGAAGCGGCGCGCCAGCTTGCCGATGGTGGTGGTCTTGCCGACGCCGTTCACGCCGACGGTGAGGATGACGAAGGGCTTGGCCGCGGCGTCGATCTCCAGCGGCTTGGCCACGGGTTTGAGCATGGCCAGCAGGTCGTTGCGCAGCGCGGTCAGCAGCGCCCGAGCGTCGGCGAAGTCGCGCGCCTTCATCCGCTTGCGCATGCGCTCGACGATTTCGCGGGTGGCGGTGACGCCGACGTCGGCGGTGATCAGCGCGGTCTCGATCTCGTCGAGCAGGTCTTCATCGAGCCTGGGGTTGCGCGAGAACAGCCCGCCCAGGCTGCGCGCGAACAGCGTGCCGCCCAGGGTGCCGCGCATCGCCTCGCGGCCCTCGGCGCGCTCGGCCTCGAGCCGGGCCTGCTTTTCCTCCTGATGCACCGTGAAGGCGCGGGCCAGGTCCTCGGGGCTGAAACCGGCGCGTGCGGGGGCCTCGGCAGGCTTGGCCGGCTGCGGTTTCTCGGGCTTCTTCTTCAGGAAATCGAACATCGCGCTGCTTTCGCGGACAATGCGCGGATGTTACCACCCGGCCCCCGGACTCCCCGATGAACCCGCGCCCGCCCGGCTCCGTCCGCATCATCGCCGGCCACCTGCGCGGCTCGAAGCTCGCCGTGCCCGATCGCCCGGGCCTGCGCCCGAGCAGCGACCGCGTCCGCGAGACCCTGTTCAACTGGCTGCAGGCCGCCACGCCCGGTGCCCGGGTGCTGGACCTGTTCGCGGGCACCGGGGCCCTGGGCTTCGAGGCCGCCTCGCGCGGGGCCGCGGGCGTGCTGATGGTCGAGCGCGACCCGGCCCTGGCCGAGGCCCTGCGCGCCAACGCCGCCCGGCTGAAGGTCGCCTCGGCCCGGGTCGAGGTCGCCGATGCCCTGGCCTGGCTCCATCGCACGCCCGGCGAGGCCTTCGACCTGGTCTTCGTGGACCCGCCCTTCGACGCCGGCCTGTGGGACCTGGCGCTGGCCCGGCTGGGGCCGTGGCTGGCGCCCGGGGCCTGGATCTACGTCGAAAGCCCGGTGAAAACCTCGCCTTCGGTGCCCGCTGGCTGGCGCCTGCACCGGGAGGGCCACACCCGCGAGGTTCGCTTCGCGCTGTTCCAGGCCGGGAACGGCCGGGCCCAAGCGTCCGCTGCTACACTTGCCGGCGACTCCACTCCGCAGGGCGAAACCCCGGAATGACCCTGGCCCGAAACCGTGTCGCGCTCTACCCCGGCACATTCGACCCGATCACCAACGGCCACATCGACCTGGTCGCCCGGGCCTCGTCGCTGTTCGACCGGGTCATCGTTGGCGTCGCCGAAAGCCCCGGCAAGGGCCCGGCCCTGCCGCTGGCCGAGCGCGTCGACCTGGCGCGCCTGGCGCTGTCGGAGTTCGGCAACGTCGAGGTCGCCGGCTTCAACTCGCTGCTGGCCCATTTCGTGCACGAAGTCGGCGCCGGCGTGCTGCTGCGCGGACTGCGCGCGGTCTCGGACTTCGAATACGAATTCCAGCTCGCCAGCATGAACCGCCACCTGATCCCCGACGTCGAGACCCTGTTCCTGACGCCGGCCGAGCAACACAGCTTCATTTCCTCCAGCCTGGTGCGTGAAGTCGCGCGCCTGGGCGGCGACGTGTCCGGGTTCGTCCACCCGGCCGTGGCCAAGGCCCTGTCGGCCCGTTGGAAGCGTCCCTGAGACCCATTACAAAAGAGGCATCACCATGAACCGCATCCTTGCTCCGCTTGCCCTGCTGCTCTCGCTCACCCTGCTCGCCGGTTGCCAGAAGGAAGAAGAGGCCGCGCCGGCCCCGGCCGCGCTGGTCGCGCCCGCCGACGGCGACGACATGGCCTGGAAGGAATACCTGGGCAAGGTAGTGGGCCAGAACCAGGCCGGCGTCACCGACCGCATCTTCCCGTACTACCTGCCCAACAACAGCGACACGCTGACCGAAGGCGACCAGGACGGCCGCACCCAGTACGCGCGCCAGCTCGAGAACGTCAGCGCGGTCGTGGCGCGCACCGTGCTGCCGGGCAACATGCTCGCCTTCGGTTCGCCGGACAGCACCAAGATGGCCGACCTGATCGTGGCCGCCTTCACCGGCGCCGAGCCGACCGCCCTCAAGGGCTCGATCGTGCTCTTCATCGGCACCCCGGCCGACAGCGAGCGCGTGAAGCCGGTGGTCGAGGCCTCGGGCGCGACCTACGTCTTCGTCGAAGCCAAGTGAGACACGGCGCGCGTCCCGGCCCCGGCCGGGACGCGCGTGGAAGCCAATGTCCCTGCTGATCAACCAGCTCTGCATCAACTGCGACGTCTGCGCGCCGGCCTGCCCGAACGATGCCATCAGCCAGGGTGAAACGATCTACGTGATCGACCCGCGCCGCTGCACCGAGTGCGTCGGCCACCATGACGAGCCCCAGTGCGTCGTCGTCTGCCCGGTCGAGTGCATCGACCCCGACCCGGCCCATCCCGAATCCCGCGAGCAGCTGCTCGCCAAATTGCTGAACCTGCAGCAGGAGTCCGCCGCGTGACCCGAGCCTTCCTCCTTGGCCTGCTTTTCCTGCCGATGCTGGCGCTGGCCGACGCGCCCGCCGCCAAGCCGCGCCAGGCCGCCATCGCCAGCGCCAACGCCTACGCCACCGATGCCGGCATGGAAGTGCTGGCCAAGGGCGGTAACGCTTTCGATGCCGCGGTGGCGGTGAGCGCCACCCTGGGCCTGGTCGAGCCGGAGAGTTCGGGCCTGGGCGGCGGCGGCTTCATGCTGCTGCACGTGGCCAAGGACCAGCGCGATGTGTTCGTGGATGCGCGCGAGCGCGCGCCGTTCGCCGCCACCCGCGACATGTTCCTGGACGCCGAGGGCAACGCGAACCGCCGCCTGTCGGTGGACGGCGCCCTGGCCGCCGGCATCCCCGGCCTGCCCGCGGGCCTGGAGCACCTGGCGAAGCGCTACGGCAAGCTGCCGCTGTCGGAATCGCTGGCGCCCGCCATCCGCCTCGCGCGCGAGGGCTGGAAGTTCGGCCCGAAGAACGCCGCGATGATGGGCTACCGGCGCGACGCGCTCGCGGCCAATGCCGGTGCGGCCAGGCTTTTCCTGCGCGACGGCCAGGTGCCGGCGCAGGGCACGCTGATGCGCAACGAGGACTACGCGCGCACGCTCGAAGCGATCGCCCGCGATGGTGCCGACGGCTTCTACCGCGGGGCCAACGGCCGCCGCCTGGTGGCCGGGGTGCGCAAGGCCGGCGGTATCTGGACCGCGCGCGACCTGGAGGAATACCGCGTGGTCGAGCGCGAGCCGATCCGCATCCGCCACCGCGGCGTCGAGATCGTCACCGCGCCGCCGCCGTCCTCGGGCGGCGTGGCGCTGGCCACCATCTTCAACATCCTCGACGGCTACGACTACCCGGCGATGGGCAAGGTCGCGCGCACCCACCTGGTGGTGGAGGCGATGCGCCGCGCCTACCGCGACCGCGCGATCTACCTCGGCGACCCGGACTTCGTGCAGGTGCCGGTGCCGCTGCTGGTCGGCAAGGACTACGCCGCGGGCCTGCGCGCCGGCATCAACACCGAGCGCGCCACGCCCAGCGACATGCTGCCGGGCGTCACCATGCCGCCCTCGCGCCCCGACACCACGCATTTCTCGGTGGTCGACGCCGAGGGCAACCTCGCCGCCGTCACCCAGACCGTGAACCTGCCCTACGGCAACGCCGTGGTGGTGCCGGGCACCGGCTTCCTTCTCAACAACGAGATGGACGATTTCTCGGTCAAGCCGGGCGTGCCCAATGCCTTTGGTCTCGTGGGCGAGGACGCCAACGCGATCGCGCCGGGCAAGCGCCCGCTGTCGTCGATGACGCCGACCTTCCTGCTCGGCCAGGACCGCGTCGCGGTGCTGGGCACGCCGGGCGGCAGCCGCATCGTCACGATGGTGCTGCTGGGCCTGTTCGAACTGATGGAAGGCGAGGGCGCGCAGGCCACGGCCGATGCGCCGCGCTTCCACCACCAGTACCTGCCCGACCAGCTGTCGGCCGAGCCCGAGGCCTTCACCGCCGCCGAGATCGAAGCGCTGAAGGCGCGTGGCCACGACGTGCAGGTCGGCGACCGCAGCTGGGGCAACATGCAGGTGGTGCTGTGGCGCCGCGACACCGGCGAAGTCGAGGCCGGCACCGACCCGCGCTGGAAAGGCGTGGGCAAGGGCACCTCGTCCGACGAGTCCGCCATCTACCGCTAGGAGTGACGCCATGAAACTTTGGTCGATCATGGGTAATTCGCAGCGCCTCGACGGCGGCGCGATGTTCGGCAATGCGCCGCGGGCGATGTGGGCCAAGTGGGTGCAGCCGGACGAGCAGAACCGCATCCCGCTCGCCTGCCGTGCGCTGCTGGCCAGCCCGCTCAACGGCAAGACCGTGCTGTTCGAGACCGGCATCGGCGCCTTCTTCGAGCCGAAGATGCGCGAGCGCTACGGCGTGGTCGAGCCGCAGCATGTGCTGCTCGAATCGCTGGCCAAGGCGGGGTTCTCGCACGAGGACATCGACGTGGTGGTGCTCAGCCACCTGCACTTCGACCACGCCGGCGGCCTGCTGGCGCCGTGGAAGGAGGGCGAGGCGCCGTCGCTGCTGTTCCCGAACGCCACCTTCGTGGTCGGCGCCGAGCACTGGCAGCGCGCGGTGGACCCGCATTCGCGCGACCGCGCCAGCTTCATCCCCGAACTCGCGCCGCTGCTGGAAGCCAGCGGCCGGCTCGAACTCGTGGACGGCCCGCACTGCCGCGCGCTGGGCGACAGCGTGCGTTTCCACCTGAGCCAGGGCCACACGCCCGGCCTGCTGCTGGCCGAGATCGTCGGCGCGCCCGACGCGACGGGGCAGCCGCACGGCGGCCTGGTGTTCTGCGCCGACCTGATCCCGGGTCGGCACTGGGTGCACGTGCCGATCACGATGGGCTACGACCGCTTCCCCGAGATGGTGATCGACGAGAAGCGCGCCTTCCTCGAGGACAAGCTCGCCCGCAACGTGCACCTGTACTTCACCCACGACCACGAATGCGCGCTGGCGCAGGTGACGCGGGACGAGAAGGGCCGTTTCGGCACCACCCACGAAGTCGCCGAACTTTCGGCGCGATCCCTGGCCGCCTGAGGAAACCCCATGAAGACGATGCTGAGCCTGATGCTGCTGTGCGCCGCGCCTGTCGCGCTGGCCGCGAACTACGGCGAGCCGATGCCCGCCGGCGAGCCGGTGGCGATCTCGGCCGCCGCCGCCGATCCGTCGGCGCATGCCGCTTCGCCCGCCAAGTTCAGCGGCCGCATCACCCAGGTCTGCCAGAAGAAGGGCTGCTGGGTGGTGCTCGAGGATGAGGGCAGCAGTGCCCGCGTGATGGCCAAGGACCATGGCTTCGAAGTGCCCAAGGACGCCAGCGGCCGCGCGGTGGCCTACGGCCAGCTGCAGATGGAGCCGATCAGCGAGGAGCATGCCCGTCACCTGGTCGAGGACGACGGCGCCGCGGCGCCGGCCGAGCGCGAGCTGCGCATCGTCGCCACCGCGATCGAGATCCTCGACTGAGCCAGGCCTTGTCACATCGCTGATACCTGGCGCTGGTGCAATGGCGGCCTGATTCCACGGGCCGCCTATGCATGGATTCGATCAAAGAAGATCTGCTGTCGTCGCGCCGCCGCCTGCTCAAGGCCGGCGGCCTGGGCCTGGGCGCCGTCGCGCTGGGCCTGAGCCCGATCGGCCAACTGCTGGCGCAGGCCGGTGCGCCGGGCGCTGTCCACGCCGGCTACGGGCCGCTGCGGCCGGTGCGCGACCTCAACACCGGGCTGCCGCTGCTGCAGCTGCCGGCCGGCTTCAGCTACACCACGTTCGGCTGGGCCAACGAGCCGATGTCCGATGGCGAGCGCACGCCGGATTCCCACGACGGCATGGGCGTGGTGCGCGCCGAGGGCAGCGTGGTGACGCTGGTGCGCAACCATGAGGTCAAGGCCGCCTGGGGCAGCTTCGCGCCGGCCGCGGCGACCTACGACCCGCGCTGCAGCGGCGGCACCGCCACCCTCCGTTTCGACACGGCCAGCGGCAAGCTGCTCGGGTCGCGGCCGTCGCTCGGCGGCACCATCAACAACTGCGGCGGCGGCACCACGCCCTGGGGCACCTGGCTGAGCTGCGAGGAGTACGTCAGCGCGGCCGGACCGGTGACGCTGTCCAGCGCCGACCATGTGCTCGCGCGCGACCACGGCTTCGTGTTCGAAGTGCCGGCGGATGGCGTCTCGCGCGCTGAGCCGCTGCTGGCGATGGGGCAGTTCAAGCACGAGGCGGTGTCGGTGGATCCGGCCACGGGCATCTTCTACCTCACCGAGGACACCGATCCCGAGGCCGGCTTCTACCGGATGATCCCGAAGGTGCCCGGCCAGCCGGTGCGCGGCGGCCGCCTGCAGATGCTGCGCGCGGTCGGCGCGGCGGACCTGCGCAGCGGGCGCCGCGTGGGCGAACGGCTGCGCGTGCAGTGGGTGGACATCCCGGACCCGCTGGCCGGCGCGGATGCCGACGGCGAGGGCCTGGGCGTGCTGCGCCAGGGCCTCGCGGCCGGCGGTTCGCGCTTCACGCGGCTCGAAGGCGTGATCGTCGGCGACGGCCGCGTGTACTTCACCGCCACCAATGGCGGCGACGCCGCCTGCGGCCAGGTCTGGGCCTACCACCCGGGCGCCGAGGTGCTGGAGCTGGCCTACGAATCGCCGGATCCGCTCGAGCTCGACTACCCCGACAACGTGGTGCTGAGCCCCCGCGGCGGCCTGGTGATCTGCGAGGACTCGGACCAGCCGGTGCAGCGCCTCTACGGCCTGACCCGCGAAGGCGGCCTGTTCGAGTTCTGCCGCAACCACGTGCGGCTGGAGGGCCAGATGGGCTTCGCCGGCGATTTCCGCGACGCCGAATGGGCCGGCGCCTGCTTCTCGCCGGACGGCCGCTGGCTGTTCGCGAACGTGTACGCGCCGGGCTTCACCGTGGCCATCACCGGTCCCTGGCGCAACGGCCTGATCTGAGCGCGGCATTGCGGCCGCCGCCCCGCGCGGCGGATCATGGCGGCAATTCCAACGGGATGGCCTCGCGATGATCACCTTGCTGTATGCCGCGCTTTGCACCTTGCTGGTCCTGTTCCTCGCCGGGCGGGTGATGGCCTACCGGGTCAAGCACAAGGTCGGCCTGGGCGACGGCGGCCACGGCGAACTCAACCGCCGGGTGCGCGCGCACGCCAATGCCGTCGAGTACCTGCCGCTGGCGCTGATCCTGCTCGGCGGCATGGAGCTCAACGGCTACTCCGACACGATGATCCATGCGTTCGGCGCAACGCTGCTGGTCTCGCGCCTGCTGCACGCCTGGGGCCTTAGCCGCAGCGCCGGCACCAGTCCGGGCCGCCTGCTCGGCACGCTGCTGACGCTGCTGCTGATGATCGCCATGGCCCTCTTCGCCATCGTCGGCTTCGTCACCCAACTCCCCTAACCCCGCCGTGCGCCTTGCGCACGAACCGCATTACACCGGGGCTTCGTCGCAGCGCCGCCGCCCACACACAGGGGTCTCCCGCCCGACTCGGAAGCGTCATCCTGACCACCGATGTCGGCCGTTCCGGCCTCCTGCCTCCACTTCGGGAGACCCCTGTGTGTGTGCGACGTCGCCCCGGAAGCCCGTCGCACACCGCATCGAGGTCAAAAGCGAAGCCGACTCAACGGCGTTTGATCGGGCTTTTGACTTTGCCTCTTCTTGCCGCCTTGCTCTCGAACCGGTGTGCGACGGACCGTCGGAGCGCCGCCCTGCGACGATAGGGTTCGACGAAGTGGAGGCAGGAGGCCGGAACGGCCGCCCTTCAATGGGCAGGACGCCGTGTTGAAGGGCGGGCGGCGAACCCTATCGTTGCTGGGCGGAGCTGCCGAGACGTTCCGGCGTGCGGCGGTTCGTGCGCAAGTCGCACGTGCACTTCAGCGGCGGGGTGGGGCTAGGAGTTCGGCGGGGGTGAGGTGGCCGTCGCCGTTGGCGTCCTGGCGGTGGAACTGCGCGGTGAAGCGCTCGTGGTGCTCGGCGAGCGTGATCGTGGGCGCGTTCGGGATGTGCTGTTCGCCCGGCTCGAGGACGTCGTTGAGGTTCTTGTCCATTTGCCGGAACGCGAAGCTCATGCGCTCCAGGAATTCCGGCAGCGACACCCGGCCGTCGGCGTCGGTGTCCACCTGCGAGAAATAGCCGTCCGTCGCCGCGGCGGGCGCGGCGAGCAGCAGCGCGAGCAGGGCCAGGCTAGCCCGCATACACCGTGATCTCTTCGCGGTCGTGGTAGAGCTGCTTCGCCCGCAGCGTGAGCGGCCGGCCGGCGTGGTCGACGAAGTGCTGCAGGCAGTCGCGGGTCTCGTCCCAGCGCTTCTTCATCGGCAGCTTGAGGTTGAAGATCGCGTGCTTGCACCAGCCCTCGCGGAACCAGGTGGCCATGCGGTCGGCGACCTTGCGCGGTGACTCGACCATGTCGCAGACCATCCAGTCCAGCGGCTTGGGCGGCTGCCAGCGGAAGCCGTCGGCGCGGATGTGATCGATCACGGGCATGTCCAGCGCACTCTGCGCCATCGGGCCGTTGTCGACCGAGAACACGCGCACGTGCTGGCGCGCCAGCACCCAGCTCCAGCCGCCGGGCGCGGCGCCGAGGTCGGCGGCGAACATGCCGGGCTTGATGAATTCGGCGCGCTCCTTGTCGGTCAGCAGCATCATCAGCGCCTCCTCGAGCTTGAGCGCCGAGCGGCTGGGCGCGTCGGCGTGCGCGCGCAGGCGCGGCACGCCCAGCGGCCAGGGCGAGGCGTCCTTCGGGTCGGCGCTGCCGAGCAGGGCGTGGTCGCCGGCCAGCATCAGCACGTGCAGGCGCGGCAGGCGGGCGTCTTCCTTCTCGGTGATCAGGCCGCGCTGGCGCAGGGCCGGGCGCAGCGCGTTGCCGAAGGAGCGGGCGAGGCCGGCGAGCTGCTTGCCTTCGTCGGAATCGGGATGCTCCACCCAGACGTCGCCGTGGCGGCCACGGCCGCCGAGCGCGTCCATGATCGGCGCGATGCGGTCCTTCGGGTCCATGCCGGGCAGGTCGGCCAGCAGCCGCAGCTTCTGGCGCGCGAAGATCAGCGTGGACCACGGCAGGGCCTTGGCCAGCCCGGCGCCGTCCTCGACGCCGAGGAACTGCACGTAGCCGGAATTGCGCTCGGTGCGGGCATAGCCCGGGAAGCCGGCGATCGCGGCGCGTTCGCCCAGCTCGGCGGCGAGCTCGGGCTCGAAGCCGGGGCGGCAGTAGGCCAGCAGGCCATCAGTAGACAAGACCACTTTCTCCATAGTCGCGCAGCACGTCGCGCGCGTGGTCGCGCATCAGGTCGGTCTGCACGGTGATGCCGCGCTTGACCAGTTCGCCCTTCCAGTCGGCGGGCAGCGGGCCTTCGTCGAAGCCCGCCAGGGTTTGCACGTCGTCGGCGCGCGCGGCGATCAGCAGCTCGTCGATGCCGGCCCAGATCAGCGCGCCGTAGCACATGCTGCAGGGCTGGGCCGAGGTGGCGAGCGTGATGCGGCCGCCGCCCTGGTTCAGGCGGAAGCTCTGCATGCGCTGCTGGCTGGTGGTCAGCGCCATCACCTCGGCGTGCGCGGCCGAGCAGTTGTGCGGCACCACGCGGTTCACGCCGACGCCGATCAGGCGGCCTTCCTCGTTGAACACCGCGGCGCCGAACGGGCCGCCGCTGCGGTGGTCGACGTTGCGGCGCGAGAGCTGGATCGCGAGCGCGATGCGGCTGTCGGCGTCGGGGTAGCGGCGCTGGGTGTCCACTTCCTCGTGGATCCAGGCCGGCAGGGTGAGGTGCAGCTGCGCGTACAGCACGTCAGCCGCCGCCCTTCGCGGCCCAGGTGTCGCGCAGGGTGACCGTGCGGTTGAACACCGGCGCGGCCGGCGCGTGGTCGCGGCGGTCGGCGGTGAAGAAGCCCAGGCGCTCGAACTGCACCGGCGCCTCGGGCGCCAGCGTCGCCGCCGACGGCTCGAGCCAGCCGCGCACGACGCGCACCGAATCGGGGTTGAGGTAATCGCGGTAGGTCTTGCCGGCCTCGTCCTTGTCCGGGTCGGGCACGCTGAACAGGCGGTCGTAGAGGCGCACTTCGGCGGCGACGGCGGTGGCGGCGGCGACCCAGTGGATGGTGCCCTTGACCTTGCGGTTGGCGCCTTCCATGCCGGCGCGCGATTCGGGGTCGAGCGTGCAGCGCAGTTCGACGATCGTGTCGCCGTCCTTCACCACTTCGTCGCAGCGGACGATGCCGACGCCGCGCAGGCGCACTTCGCCGCCGGGCACCAGGCGGTGGAAGCCCTTGGGCGGCACCTCCATGAAGTCCTCGCGCTCGATCCAGACCTCGCGCGAGAACGGCACCGCGCGCTCGCCGAAGGCCGGGTCCTTGGGATGGTTGGCGAACACCAGCGACTCGGCGTGGCCTTCCGGCAGGTTGGTGACCACCAGCTTCACCGGGTCGATCACCGCCATGCGTCGCGGCGCCGCGGCGTCCATGACCTCGCGGATGCAGCCCTCGAGCACCGAGAAGTCGATCAGCGAGTTCTGCTTGCTGATGCCCACGCGGTCGGCCAGCAGGCGCAGCGCCGCCGGCGGGCAGCCGCGGCGGCGCAGGCCCTGCAGGGTCGGCAGGCGCGGGTCGTCCCAGCCGTTCACCAGGCCCTCGTCCACCAGCGCGAGCAGCTTGCGCTTGCTCATCACGGTGTAGTTGATGTTCAGGCGCGAGAACTCGATCTGGCGCGGCTTGGCGGCCGGCACGGCGAAGCCCGCGTCCACCAGCGGCTGGTACAGGTGCGGGTTGCGCACCAGGTCGACGTGGTCGACGCACCAGTCGTACAGCGGGCGGTGGTCCTCGAATTCCAGCGTGCACAGCGAGTGCGTGATGCCCTCCAGCGCGTCGCTCAGGCAGTGCGCGTAGTCGTACATCGGGTAGATCGGCCAGGCGTTGCCGGTGTTCTGGTGCTCGACGTGCTTGATGCGGTAGATCGCCGGGTCGCGCAGGTTGATGTTGCCGCTGGCCATGTCGATCTTGGCGCGCAGGGTGCGGGCGCCGTCGGGGAATTCGCCGGCGCGCATGCGCGTGAACAGGTCGAGGTTCTCGGCGACGCTGCGCTCGCGGAACGGCGAGTTTCGGCCCGGCTCGGTCAGCGTGCCGCGGTACTCGCGCACCTGCTCGGCGTTGAGGTCGCAGACATAGGCCTTGCCGTCCTCGATCAGCTTGATCGCGCTGCGGTAGAACACTTCGAAGTAGTCGGACGCATGGCGCAGCTCGGCCCACTCGAAGCCGAGCCAGCGCACGTCTTCCTTGATGGCCTCGACGTACTCGGGGTCTTCCTTGGCCGGGTTGGTGTCGTCGAAGCGCAGGTTCACCGGCCCGCCGAACTCGCGGCCGATGCCGAAGTTCAGGCAGATCGACTTGGCGTGGCCGATGTGCAGGTAGCCGTTGGGCTCGGGCGGGAAGCGGGTGCGGACCGCGGCGTGCTTACCCGAGGCCAGGTCCTCGCGGATGATCTGGCGGATGAAGTCGTTCTTCTCCGGCGCGGTGGCGTCGGTGGGGGCGGGCGTGGCGGTCATGCGTCCGGGGATGGCTGGCTGGGGTCGCCCAGTTTACCGGCTCGGGCGCCCCGGCGTTCCCGGGCTGAACGCAGGGGCCGGTGCGAGTATAGAATCGGGCGGGCCGGGGGGCGCCAAGACCACATGGGGAGTTCGAGCTTGCGTTACTTGCCGGCGTTCCTGATCGCGAGCCTCCTGGCCCTGTGGCTGTCGGCAGCGCCCGCGCGGGCCGCCGCCCCGGCGCCGGCGCTCGACCTGGCGGTGATGGAAACGCCGGTGGGCACCACGCTCGACGACATCCTCACGGGGCGCGCCCAGCCCGGCTTCACGCCGGTGCTGACGCCCGGCTTCTCGTTCCAGGCCCGCCCCGACCGCGACCTCTGGGTGCGCATCCGCACCGAACTGCCCGAAGCGGGCGGCACCGACTGGCGGCTCGCCATCGTCCGCGCCCCGCTGGACCGGATCCAGCTGAAGCTGCTGCCCGACGCCCGCGTGGTGGCGGAGGAGAGCTTCTTCCACGCGGCCGGGGACGACAATCCGTGGCCGGCGAACTTCCTGCTGCCGCTGCCGGCCGAACTGGCGGGCAAGAGCGAGTTCTACCTGCAGCTGCAGGGCAAGGTGAACGGCGGGCTGCACCTGCGGCTGCAGGACGCCGCCACCGCCCGCGCGTCGGAAGCGCAGGCGCGCCGGTTCTTCCGCTTCACCTACGGCGTCCTGCTGCTGGTGGCGGTGCTGTCGCTGGTGCGCCACGTCGAGGACAACCGGTCCGGGGCGCCGGCGGTCGGCGGCGCCGCGCTGGGCATCTGGCTGGCCTGCCTCGGCATCAACGGCCACCTGTACTCGCTGCCGGAGCTGTCGCTGCTGGCCGATCGCGGCGCGACGGTGCCGCAGGCCCTGCTGCTGCTCTGCGCCGGGCCGATGGTGCTGGCCACGCGCTACTACAGCGGCCTGGGCAAGGCCGCGCCCGGCCTGGTGCCCTGGGCCCGCGGGCTGGGCTGGGGCCTGGTGCTGCTCGCGCTCTGGGGCATGCTGGGCGGGGTGCTGACGCCGCTGGCCACGCAGTGGCTGGCCTGGGTCGGCAACGGCGTGGCGCTGACGGCCTGCCTGGTGATGCTGCTGATGGATTCGCGCAGCTACCGCTGGGCGCCGCTGCTCACGCTGCTCGGCGCGGCGGTGGCGGTGCTGCTGCGGGTGCTGGCCGATGCCCAGGTGCTGGCGCCGACGCTGTTCAACCTCTATGGCTGGCAGCCGATGCTGGCCGCCACCGTGGCGCTGTACCTGGCCCTGCCGTGGATCCGCGCCCGGCTGCAGCGCTGGGCCATCCGCAAGCGGGCCGAGGCGCCCGAGCCGACCGCCGCCGAGAAGATCCAGCTGGCCCGCGAGCGCCTGGTCGAAAGCCTGCAGGCGGGCCTGAAATCGGCGGCCGACGGCGACCTCAAGTGGATCGCGTTCCGGCGCCTGCTCGATGGCCTCAAGCCCGTGCTCAGCCAGACCTCGGCGGCGGTGGTGGCGATGCATTTCCACGGCGAGGACCTCATGCAGGTGGAGCCGCCCTCGGCCGAAGGCCGCTACCGCGAACTGCTCGCCCAGCGCACGACCCTGCTCAAGAACCTCAGCCGCCTGCGCGCCCCGCAGCAGCTGGGCATCGATTTCGACGGGCCGGTGGGTCCGCTCGGCCAGGTGCAGCTGGCGGTGATCCCGCTGCCGATCCCGAAGCCGGGCTGGGGTGCGCTGCTGATCGAGCGCCAGGCCGACGTGACCTACAGCGACGCCGAGCTGGCGCTGTGCGCCGAGTTCGCCGCGGTCGCGATCATGGCCGGCGAAGAGGCCGCCGGCGCGGTGAAGGCGCAGAAGTCGGCCGAAACCGATCCGGCCACCGGCGTGCTGCGGGTCGAGGCCCTGCGCCAGCGGCTGGACAAGCACATGGAGACCGCGCGCCTCAAGCAGACCTCGCTCAGCCTGCTCTGCATCCAGCTCGACCAGGCGGCCGCGCTGCGCGAGGGCAGCGGCGAGGTCGGCGCCACCGCCGGCCTGCGCCCGGTGGCCGAGCTGCTGTTGGAGGAAATCGAGTATGGCGACGTGATCGGCCGCTCGGGTCCCGATGGTTTCCTGGTGCTGGCGCCCGGCCGCAAGCTGCTGCAGGCGCGCGATTACGCCGAGCGCCTGCGTGCCGCCATCAGCCGGCTCCGCATCGACCCGCGCATCGCGCCCAGCCTCAGCGTCAGCGTCGGCGTCGCCCAGGCCGGTCCCGACGAACGCGACCCCGCCGGCATCCTCGAGCGCGCCGCCCGCGCCGCCCAGATCGCCAACAAGAACGGCGGCAACCAGATCTTCAACTGAGGCGCCCGATGTCCACCACGCTCGTGATCGGCAACAAGAACTACTCGTCCTGGTCGCTGCGGCCCTGGCTGCTGCTGCGGCACGCCGGCGTGTCCTTCGACGAGGTGCGGCTGCCGCTCGATACGCCGGAGTTCCGCGATCAGGTCGGGCGATGGTCGCCCAGCCGGCGGGTGCCGGTGCTGCATGACGGCGAGCTGGCGGTGTGGGATTCGCTGGCGATCTGCGAATACGCCAACGAGCGCTGGCTGGCCGGCGAAGGCTGGCCGGCGGATCCCGCGGCCCGCGCGGTCGCGCGCAGCGCTGCGGCCGAGATGCACTCGGGCTTCGGCGCGCTGCGCGCCCAGCTGCCCATGAACCTGCGGCGGCAGCCGCGCGGCAAGCACTGGGATGCCGACGCCGACCGCGACATCGCCCGCGTGCAGGGCCTGTGGCGCGAGCTGCGCAGCCGCTTCGGCGCGGGCGGGCCGTTCCTGTGCGGGCGCTTCAGCATCGTCGATGCGATGTTCGCGCCGGTCTGCGTGCGGTTCCGCGGCTACGGCGTCGAGTGCGACGACACCGCGCTCGCCTTCATGGATGCCATCTTCGCGCTGCCGGCGATGCGGGAATGGGAAGCCGCCGGCCTGGCGGAGACCGAGCGCGTCGGCGCGGACGAGGCCTGAGCCGGTGGCGCCGTTCGCGTCGCTGGTGCGCGAGATCGTCGACTTCCCCAAGCCGGGCATCCGGTTCAAGGACATCAGTCCGCTGCTGGCCGACGGGCCCGGTTTCGCGGCCGCCATCAGCGCGATGGCCGAGCCGTGGCGCGATGCGCGGCTGCAGGCGGTGGTCGGCATCGAGGCGCGGGGCTTCATCCTCGGTGCGCCCTTGGCCCGCGAGCTCGGCGTCGGCTTCGTGCCGGTGCGCAAGCCGGGCAAGCTGCCGGGCGCGGTGATCGAGGAAAGCTACGCGCTCGAGTACGGCACCGACCGCCTGCAGGTCCACCGCGACGCCTTGCCCGCCGGCGCGCGCGTGCTGCTGGTGGACGACGTGCTGGCCACGGGCGGCACGCTGGCGGCCGCGGCACGGCTGGTGTCCCGGCTGGGGCTGGAGCTGGTGGGTGGCGCGGTGCTGATGGAGCTGGCCGTGCTCGACGGTCGCCGCCACTGGACCTCGAGCGCGCCGCTGCTGGCCACGCTGCGCTACTGAGTCAGTACGACGCCAGCGCGCACACGTACACCACTTCGCAGCCGCCGTTGCCGCTGTCCTCGCGGCTGAGCGAGCTGCGCCAGGTCCAGCCATCGGCGCCGCGCACTTCCACCAGCCAGCCTCGCAGGCGCACGGTCTGGCCTGGCCGCACCCGCGACAGCGCTTCGGCGACGCTCGCATCGGCGGGGATCATGTGCATGTTGGCGCTGCTGGCGATGATCTCGTCCAGCGGCAGCGGCGGGCCGTCGCTGCCCCAGCGGTAGAAATACCAGCGGCCCGACTGCCAGATGTCCAGCGGTTCGTAGAACTCCTCGCGCGCCATGCGGCCCCAGCCCAGCGCGAGGTCGGTGGGCGAGAGCGCCGCGTTGCGATCGAAGCGGTAGTCCTCGCGCGCCAGCACCCTGGCCTCGATCGCGAAGCCGGCGAGTGGCGAGACCTCGTGCCCGGCGAGCCGGAACGGCGGCATCGCCGGCGAGGCGGGCGTCTGCAGGGGCGCGCGGAGATCCACCTGGCCTTCCGGCGGCACGCAGCGCACCGCGGCACCCTCGCGCATCGCCCGCGGCGCGTCGTCGTCGCGTGCGCCGGCCCACAGCAGCGCCGCCAGCGCCGCCGCGATCAGGATCCAGAGCCAGCGCGGCATCAGTCGAAATCCTCGGCCAGCGCTTCGCGCGTGATCGCGTCGAGCGTGGTTTCCACGGGCAGGCGGTCGTCGGCGATGCCGAAGGCGAGGGCGTCGCCGGCACGGATCGCGGCGATCGCGGCCGGCGCGAATTCGAAGCGCAGGAAATGAACGGCCGAGGTCTTGCCGCCCTCGCTGCGCGGCAGGTCTTCGTCGGCGATCGCGAACACCGGCGTCCGCGCGCCGACCCGCGCATAGACACGGTGCTCGACGCCGCCCAGCGCGCCCAGCGCCTGCCGGCGCGCAGCCGCATCGGCAAAGGCGAACATCAGCGTGGCCTTGAGGTTGGCGCCGTCGGGCACCAGCGGGTTGTAGGCGGCCAGCTCGTCGTCGATGGCACCGGCGTCGGCCAGGCGTTCGACCCGCAGCATTTCCTGCACCTGGAACTGCACCGTCAGCCGGTCCTCGAACAGCAAAGTGGCGTAATCGCCCAGCGCGACCCGGCGCCGCTGCTTGTGCGCGGCCAGGCGCGCGCGCAGTGCCGGGCGCACCGCCGCGTACGCCTCGGGCGAGAGCAGGCCGGCGCGGGTCAGCTTCTGCATCGGGGGTTCAGGGCGTGGCCTGTGCCGCCAGCTCGTCGAGCGCCTTCTGGAAGCGGTTGGCGTGCGAGCGCTCGGCCTTGGCCAGGGTCTCGAACCAGTCGGCGATCTCGTCGAAGCCTTCCTCGCGCGCGGTGCGGGCCATGCCGGGGTACATGTCGGCGTATTCGTGGGTCTCGCCGGCGATCGCCGAGCGCAGGTTGTCGAGCGTGCCGCCGAAGGGCAGGCCGGTGGCGGGGTCGCTGCAGGACTCGAGGTATTCGAGGTGGCCGTGCGCGTGGCCGGTCTCGCCCTCGGCGGTGGAGCGGAACACCGAGGCGATGTCGGTGTGGCCCTCGACGTCGGCCTTCTGCGCGAAGTAGAGGTAGCGGCGGTTGGCCTCGGCCTCGCGGGTGAAGGCCAGCTTGAGGTTTTCCTCGGTGCGGGTGCCCTTGGGGCTCATCGTGTCACCTGTTCGCGGGGCCGGGGCGGGGCCCGGAGGCCCCGACTATTGCCGCGCCCGGCCGGCGATGCAAGACACCCTTGGTTCACGCCGCGGCGACCACCGAGGTCACGCGCAGGCGCAGCGCCCGGCCGCCCGGCGCCTGCCAGTCGATGGCCTGGCCGACCGACAGCCCCAGCAGCGCACTGCCCACCGGGGCCAGCACCGACACGCGGCCGGTGGCCACGTCCGCGTCCTGCGGGAAAACCAGCGTGAACTGGTGCGTTTCGCCGCTCACCTCGTCGACGCAGGTGACGGTGGCGTTCATGGTCACCACGTCGCCCGGCACCTGTTCGGCCGGCAGCACGCGCGCGCGTTCGAGCTCGGCGCCGAGCGACTGCGCCGCGGGCAGGCCGCGCAGCGCCGGCGACTCCAGCATCTGCTCGAGGCGGGCGAGGTCGACGTTGCCCAGGGTGATCGGGGGCAGGGTGGTCTGCGATGGCATGGCGTCCTCCAAAAAGTAAACGGGCGGCGCGCCTGGCGCACCGCCCGGGTGTGTACGAATTGTTCGGATACCGTAGCCCGCGCGGCCGTGGGGTTCAAGCCCCGGCGCGGCGCTTGCCGCGCGCGGCGGCGCTGGTCTGCTTCGGCGGATCGAGCAGGCCGGGCGGCAGGTCGCGCAGCACTTCGGCCAACTGGTGCAGGAAGCCGCCCATCGCCGAACTCTTGCGCCAGGCCAGGGCGAGCTTGCGCGATGGCGGCGGGTTGCCGAACTCGAGCAACCGGATGTTCTCGGACGGCGACACCGGCGGCTTCACCGCGAGCATCGGCAGCAGCGTCACGCCGACGCCGGCCGCGACCATCTGGCGCAGGGTCTCCAGGCTGGTGGCGCGGAAGCCCTCCTTTTCGCCGGCGCCGGCCAGGCTGCACACGGCCAGTGCCTGGTCGCGCAGGCAGTGGCCTTCCTCGAGCAGCAGCAGGTGCTGGTCGCTGAGTTCGGCCAGGCGCAGGTCGCGGTGCCCGGCGAGCGGGTGGCCCTCGGGCACGGCGAGCATGAAGGGTTCCTCGAACAGGAAGGCCGTCTCCAGCCAGTCCTCGTGCAGCGGCAGCGCCAGCACGGCGGCGTCGAGCTTGCCGTCGCGCAGCAGGTGCAGCACGGCCTCGGTTTTTTCTTCCACCAGCAGCAGTTCGAGGCGCGGGAAACGGGCGCGTATGCGCGGCACCACGTGCGGCAGCAGGTAGGGGCCGAGCGTGGGGAAGAAGCCGATGCGCACGCTGCCCGCTTCGGGGTCGCTGGTGCGGCGCGCGGTCTCGCGCATCTGCTCGACCTCGGCCAGCACGCGGCGGGCGCGGGCGGCGATGTCGTGGCCGGCCGGCGTCAGCATCACGTGCCGCGGCGCGCGCTCGACCAGCGAGACGCCGAGCTCGTCCTCGAGCTTCTTGATCTGCGTGGACAGGGTGGGCTGGCTCACGTGGCAAGCGTCGGCGGCGCGCCCGAAATGCCGCAGTTCCGCCAGGGCCACCAGGTATCGCAGGTCGCGCAGGTTCATCGGGATTGCCGCCGCCTATGGATGCGGAGCCAGTAATGCGCCTTGGAAATGGGTTTGTCGAGCCATAAATATACAAAAACTATCAAAATGATTGAATCAATCTAATTTTCACATTGATAGGTTTTGTCTAATATTCACGCAAGTTTCGATTTACCTCCCCCTCCAACCCAAGGAACCCCCCATGTCCCTGATCAATACCGAAGTGAAGCCGTTCAAGGCCAAGGCCTTCCACAACGGCAAGTTCGTCGAAGTGACCGAGGCCAGCCTGAAGGGCAAGTGGTCCGTGCTGATCTTCATGCCGGCCGCCTTCACCTTCAACTGCCCGACCGAGGTCGAGGACGCGGCGGAGAACTACGCCGAGTTCCAGGCCAACGGCGCCGAGGTCTACATCGTCACCACCGACACCCACTTCTCGCACAAGGTCTGGCACCAGATCTCGCCGGCGGTGGGCAAGGCGAAGTTCCCGCTCGTCGGCGACCCGACCCACTCGCTGACGCGCGCGTTCGACGTGCACATCGAGGAAGAGGGCCTCGCCCTGCGCGGCACGTTCATCGTGAATCCCGAAGGCGTGATCAAGGCCTACGAGATCCACGACAACGCCATCGCGCGCGACATGAAGGAAGCGCTGCGCAAGCTCAAGGCCGCCAAGTACGTGGCCGAGCACCCGGGCGAGGTGTGCCCGGCGAAGTGGCAGGAAGGCGCGCACACGATCAAGCCCTCGCTCGACCTCGTCGGCAAGATCTGACGCAACCCGGGCCGGGTTCCGGGCGCCCCCGGAACTCCGGCTGCTTGCACCAGCGGCCCGGGCTTTCCGGCCGACTCCCTGACCCCGTCGGTACTCCCCGGTCCGGGCCGCTCCTGCAAGCAGCTGGCGCTCACTCGCTGAAACGCCGGTACATCCGCGCCACCGCTGCGGCGGGGCTGCCATCCATTCTCCAGTGGAGACCTCCCA
>NZ_DASUDO010000007.1:0-34204 GCF_036275555.1 Arenimonas sp. | reverse complement strand
AGATGCTCTATGACGGCAACGTCCACACCAGCCTGCTCAAGTATCCGGAGATCGCCGACCGCCTGATCGTGCTCGACGGCTGGTCGAAGACGTACGCGATGACCGGCTGGCGCATGGGCTACGCCATCGTCCCCGACTGGCTCGTCAAGGCCTATAGCCAGCTGATCATCAACACCATCAGCGGCGTGACCGCGTTCGCCCAGGCCGGCGGGATCGAAGCGCTGCGCGGCCCGCAGGACGAGGTCGAGGCGATGGTCCGCGAGTTCGACGCCCGGCGGAACCTGATCGTCGACGGTCTCAACGAGATCCCCGGGTGCCGGTGCGCGAAGCCGCAGGGCGCGTTCTACGTGTTCCCCGACATCAGTTGCGCCTTTGGCAAGTCGCATGGCGGCAAGAAGATCGCCAACGACGTCGACTTCTGCAGCGTGCTGCTCGAGGCCAAGGGCGTGGCCTGCGTGCCGGGCTCGGCCTTCGGCGAGCCGCGCGCGATGCGCATCAGCTACACCTGCCCGACCGAGCAGCTGCCCAAGGGCCTGCAGCGGATCCAGGAATTCTTCGCCGAACTTTCGTAAGGAGCTCACATGAAAACCCCCGTTCGCGTTGCCGTCACCGGCGCCGCCGGCCAGATCGGCTACTCCCTGCTGTTCCGCATCGCCTCGGGCGAGATGCTGGGCAAGGACCAGCCGGTGATCCTGCAGATGCTCGAGCTGCCGATGGAGAAGGCCCAGGCCGCGCTCCGCGGCGTCATGATGGAGCTCGAGGACTGCGCCTTCCCGCTGCTGGCCGGCATGGTCGGCACCGATGATCCGATGGTCGCCTTCAAGGATGCCGACATCGCCCTGCTGGTCGGCGCGATGCCGCGCGGCCCGGGCATGGAGCGCAAGGACCTGCTGCTCAAGAACGCCGAGATCTTCACCGTGCAGGGCAAGGCTATCAACGCCGTCGCCTCGCGCGACATCAAGGTGCTGGTGGTCGGCAACCCGGCCAACACCAATGCCTACATCGCCATGAAGTCGGCGCCGGACATCAACCCGCGCAACTTCACCGCCATGCTGCGCCTCGACCACAACCGCGCGCTGTCGCAGCTGGCCATCAAGGCCGGCGTCGACGTCGCCGGCATCGAGAAGCTGGTGGTGTGGGGCAACCACAGCCCGACCATGTATCCCGACTACCGCTTCGCCACCGTGGCCGGCGGCTCGCTCAAGGACAAGATCGGCGACGAGGCCTGGAACCGCGAGACCTTCATCCCGAAGGTCGGCAAGCGCGGCGCCGCGATCATCGAGGCCCGCGGCCTGAGTTCGGCGGCTTCGGCCGCCAACGCCGCCATCGACCACGTCCGCGACTGGGTGCTGGGCACGAACGGCAAGTGGACGACGATGGGCATCCCGTCGGACGGCAGCTACGGCATCCCGAAGGACGTGATGTACGGCTTCCCCGTCACCTGCAAGGACGGCAAGTACGAGATCGTGCAGGGCCTGGCCATCGACGACTACTCGCGCACCATGATGGACAAGACCCTGGCCGAGCTCGAGGAAGAGCGCGCCGGCGTCGCCCACCTGCTCTGATCGAAAGCGAAGGCGACCCGAGGGTCGCCTTCGCGCATGAAGGACCCGAAATGACTGACATGAATTCGGCCGGCGCGCGTTTTCGCGCCGCCGTCAGGGAAGAATCCCCGCTGCAGGTGATGGGCGCGATCACCGCGTACGCCGGCCTGATGGCCAAGCGCACGGGCTACAAAGCACTGTACCTGTCGGGCGGCGGCGTCGCCGCGAACTCGCTGGGCATGCCCGACCTCGGCATCAGCACGATGGAGGACGTCCTCACCGACGCCCGCCGCATCGTCGACGCCACCGGCATGCCGCTACTCGTTGACATCGACACCGGCTGGGGCGGCGCTTTCAACATCGGCCGCACCATCCGCAACTTCCAGCGCATCGGCGTCGCCGCCGTGCACATGGAGGACCAGGTCGGCCAGAAGCGCTGCGGCCATCGTCCGGGCAAGGAAGTGGTGTCGAAGCAGGAGATGGTCGACCGCGTGAAGGCCGCCGTCGATGCCCGCACCGACGCGGGCTTCGTGATCATGGCGCGCACCGACGCCGCCGCGGTCGAGGGCCTGGACGCCGCGATCGAGCGCGCCGTCGCCTACGTCGAGGCCGGCGCCGACATGGTGTTCCCGGAAGCGATGCGTTCGCTCGATGACTACCGCAAGGTCAAGGCCGCGGTGAAGGTGCCGGTGCTGGCCAACCTCACCGAGTTCGGCTCCACGCCGTTCTTCACCACCGACGAACTGCGCGACGCCGGCGTCGACATCGCGCTCTACTGCTGCGGCGCCTACCGCGCCATGAACAAGGCCGCGCTGCACTTCTACGAGACCGTGCGCCGCGAAGGCACCCAGAAGAACATCATCGACACCCTGCAGACCCGCGCCGAGCTCTACGATTTCCTGGGCTACCACGCCTACGAGGACAAGCTCGACCAGCTGTTCGCCAAGGACAAGAAGGAAGACTGAGCCATGACCGAATCCACCCTGCCCAAGCCCAAGAAGTCGGTGGCCCTGAGCGGCACCGCCGCCGGCAACACCGCGCTGTGCACCGTCGGCCGCAGCGGCAACGACCTGCACTACCGCGGCTACGACATCCACGACCTGGCCACGAAGGCCGGCTTCGAGGAAGTCGCCCACCTGCTGGTGCACGGCACGCTGCCCACGGCCAGCCAGCTGGCGGCTTACAAGACCAAGCTCAAGCGCCTGCGCGGCCTGCCGGCGATCGTCACCGACGCGCTCGAGCTGGTGCCGGCCAACGCGCACCCGATGGACGTGCTGCGCACCGGCTGCTCGGTGCTCGGCGTGGTGTTGCCCGAGCGCGACGGCCACCCGGTGAACGAGGCCCGCGACATCGCCGACAAGCTGATGGCCAGCTTCGGCTCGATGCTGCTGTACTGGTGGCACTTCACCCGCAACGGCCGCCGCATCGACGTCGAGACCGACGACGACACCATCGCCAGCCACTTCCTGCACCTGCTGCACGGCGAGCCGCCGAGCGCCTCGCATGCGCGCGCGCTCGACCAGTCGCTGGTGCTGTACGCCGAGCACGAGTTCAACGCGTCCACCTTCACCGCGCGCGTCATCGCCGGCACCGGCTCGGACCTGTTCAGCTGCATCACCGGCGCCATCGGCGCGCTGCGCGGCCCCAAGCACGGCGGCGCCAACGAGGTGGCGATGGAAATCATCGCCCGCTACGGCAGTGCCGACGAGGCGGAGGCCGACATCCGTGCCCGCGTCGAGCGCAAGGAAATCGTCATCGGCTTCGGCCACCCGGTGTACACCATTGGCGACCCGCGCAACCCGATCATCAAGGAAATCAGCCGCAAGCTCTGCAAGGAGGGCGGCAACCCGGTCCTGTTCGACGTCAGCGAGCGCATCGAGACGCTGATGATGGACCTGAAGAAGATGTTCCCGAACCTCGACTGGTACAGCGCCTCGGCCTACCACATGATGGGCGTGCCGACCGCGATGTTCACCCCGCTGTTCGTGATCGCCCGCACCAGCGGCTGGTCGGCGCACGTGATCGAGCAGCGCATCGACGGCAAGATCATCCGCCCGAGCGCCAACTACACCGGTCCCGAGGACCGCGCCTTCGTCGCCATCGACAAGCGCTAAAAAAAACGTGGGAGGGACTTCAGTCCCGATGCTTTCCGGCAAAAGGCATCGGGACTGAAGTCCCTCCCACAGGGATTCGAACAACGGGGTCAGGTTCGGAACCTGGCCCTTTTTTTCAGGGCGCGAGGCGCTGGCTGGCGTGCGGGCCGGCCGGTGCGGCGGCCGTGGGCACCGACATGGTCACGGTCGGCGGCGTCAGCCGCTGCACCCGGAAGAAGGTGTGGTCACCGATGGTGGCCACGCGCGGGGCGGTGGCCCAGGCCGGGTTGGCCAGGTCGAGGGCGGCGAAGTGGCTGGCGCCCGGGACGACCTCGTTGCGCTGGCCGGCCGGCTGGCGCCAGTCGTGCTGGGCCTCGAAGGCGACCTGCACGGCCTTTTCCCAAGCCTCGAGATTCCTCATGCGCAGGCCCGGGTGGACGATGGTCGGCGCGAACTGCTTGCGGGCGGTGACCACCTCGCAGACCGACTCGCCCCAGCGGCCGCTGTCCCGGCGGCGCAGTGCCACCTCGGCGACGGCGCGCTGGCCCAGCTCGGACTGGTTGCGGGCTTCCAGGTAGACCGTCGTCGCCAGGCAAAGCGGGTCGGCGGCGGGCTGGGGCAGTACCTGGGCAAGCCACAGGATGAAGGACAACTTCATGGCGGAACTCCTTGCTCCGTTGCGCCGCAGTCCACCGTCCGCCTTGCGGCGGGTCGCCTGTTGGAGTCTCCAACGGGACGGGGGGAGGGATGCGGCCTGGCGTTTTGGGGATGGACGAGCGGGGCTCGCATTCCGGTCGGGGCGTCGAAGGTTGGGCGCCGTCCGGAAACCCCGCCAAGCCATGCGCTGGGGGGCCGTATCTGGCCGGCGGGTCCTGGGGACGGGAGCCGGTTCCGACGCGCATGGTACGGCCGGAACCCGAACTCCCGCTGAACGGGGTTTCACAACCCGTTGATTTTATTTGGAGTGAAAACTCCAGCCCGCGACCCGGGCGATCGCCAATCGCCTCAGAAACCCGCGGCGAGCCGGCTGCCCTGGTCGATCGCGCGCTTGGCGTCGAGCTCCGCGGCGACGTCGGCGCCACCGATCAGATGGGGCTGGCGACCGGCGGCCACCAGCGGGTCGAACAGCGCCCGCAGCGGCTCCTGGCCGGCACAGACGACCACGTGGTCCACCGGCAGCACCTGCTCCCGGCCGTCCACGCGGATGCGCAGCCCGCTGTCGTCGACGCCCAGGTACTCGACGCCGCCCAGGGCCTGCACACCCTTGGCCTTCAGGGCCGAGCGGTGGATCCAGCCCGTGGTCTTGCCCAGCTTCGCGCCGGGCTTGCCGGGGCTGCGCTGCAGCAGCCAGACCTCGCGGGCCGGGGCCTCGGGGCGCGGCTTGGCCAGGCCACCCGCGCCCTCGAAGTCGGGCGCGACGCCCCACTCGGCCAGCCACCGGCCAGTGTCGAGCGTCGGCGACTCGCCCTCGTGCACCAGGTACTCGGCCACGTCGAAGCCAATGCCGCCGGCGCCGATGATCGCCACCTTGTGGCCCGGCTGCACCTTGCCGCCCAGCACGTCCAGGTAGCTGACGACCTTGGGATGGTCGCTGCCCGGGAAGTCGACCTTGCGCGGCCGGATGCCGGTGGCCAGCACGATCTCGTCGAAGCCGCCGGCCAGCAGCTGTTCCGCATCCACCGCGGCGCCCAGGCGCTGCTCGACGCCGGTCAGCTGCAGGCGCTTGTCGAAGTAGCGCAGGGTCTCGTGGAACTCCTCCTTGCCCGGGATGGTCTTGGCCAGGTTGAACTGGCCGCCGATCCGCGGCGAGGCGTCCATCAGCGTGACCTGGTGCCCGCGCTCGGCCGCGACGGTGGCGCAGGCCAGGCCGGCCGGGCCGGCACCGACCACCGCGATCCGCCGCGGCGTGGCGGCGGGCAGGTAGTTGAGCTCGGTCTCGGCGCAGGCGCGCGGGTTCACCAGGCAGCTGGCTTTCTTCGCCACGAACACGTGGTCCAGGCAGGCCTGGTTGCAGGCGATGCAGGTGTTGATTTCGTCGCGGCGGCCGGTGCGGGCCTTGGCGACCCACTGCGGGTCGGCCAGCAGCGGCCGCGCCATCGAGACCATGTCGGCCTGGCCGCGGGCCAGGATGTCCTCGGCCACCTCGGGCATGTTGATGCGGTTGGTGGCGACCAGCGGCAGCGCGACGTGCGGCTTGAGCTTGGCGGTGACGCCGGCGAAGGCCGCGCGCGGCACCGAGGTGGCGATGGTGGGCACGCGCGCCTCGTGCCAGCCGATGCCGGTGTTGATGATGGTCGCGCCGGCGGCCTCGATCGCCTTGGCCTGCAGCACGATCTCGTCCCAGTCCGAACCGCCCTCGACCAGCTCGAGCATGGACAGCCGGTAGATGAGGATGAAGTCCGGGCCCACCGCCTCGCGGATGCGCCGCACGATCTCGACCGCGAAGCGCATGCGCTTCTCCGGCGTGCCGCCCCAGGCGTCGGTGCGCTTGTTGGTGCGCGCCGACAGGAACTGGTTGATCAGGTAGCCCTCGGAGCCCATCACCTCGACGCCGTCGTAGCCGGCCTCGCGCGCCAGGCGCGCGGTGTTGACGAAGGCCTTGATCTGGCGCTCCACGCCCCAGGCGGTGAGTGCGCGCGGCGTCAGCGGGCTGATCGGCGCCTTCACCTTCGAGGCCGACACCAGCAGCGGGTGCGCGGCGTAGCGGCCGGCGTGCAGGATCTGCATGCAGATCTTGCCGCCCGCGCCGTGCACGGCCTGGGTCACGATGCGGTGCTTGTGGATCTCCCACGGCCAACTGAGCTTGCCCGCGAAGGGCTTGAGCCAGCCGACCAGGTTCGGCGCGATGCCGCCGGTCACCATCAGGCCGACGCCGCCTTCGGCGCGCTCGCGGAAATACGCGGCGAGCTTCGGGAAGTCGCGGGCGTGGTCCTCGAGGCCGGTGTGCATCGAGCCCATCAGCACGCGGTTGGGCAGGGTGCAGAAGCCGAGGTCGAGCGGCTGGAACAGGTGCGGGTAGGGCGAAGCGGTCATGGCGGGCGGGTCGTCCGGAACAGCGCTCCACCTTGCCCGGAATGGCCGCCAGCGACAAGCCGCGGACGCGTCCTGCCGCGGCGCCGGACGCCGTTATCCTGTGGGCCCCGGTCCGGCGAGACGGGGCTGCATCTGGCACCATACGGTGACATCGCCATCGCCACGCACGGACTGCCGCCCCATGAGCCAGCAAGACATCCGTTCCGCACAGCGCCCCGAGCCCGACCAGGCGATGGTGGACATCGCCAACTACGTCACCGACTACTACATCGGTTCCTCGGAGGCCTACACGACGGCGCGCTACATGCTGCTGGACTCGCTGGCCTGCGCGATGCTGGCCATGCGCCACCCCGAATGCGTCAAGCACCTCGGGCCGATCGTGCCCGGGGCCGGCCTGCCGGGCGGTGCCCGCGTCCCCGGCACCTCCTTCGAGCTCGACCCGGTACAGGCCGCCTACAACATCGGCGTCCAGGTCCGCTGGCTGGATTTCAACGACACCTGGCTGGAGGCCGAGTGGGCGCATCCCTCGGACAACCTCGGCGCCATCCTGGCCGTGGCCGACTACCTCAGCCGCAAGGCCGAGCGCGAGCACGGCAAGCCGGTGACGGTGCGCGACGTCCTCACCGCCGCCATCAAGGCCCACGAGATCCAGGGCAGCTACGCCCAGCTCAACAGCTTCAACCGCGTCGGCCTCGACCACGTGCTGCTGGTGCGGCTGGCCTCCACCGCGGTCGCGACCCACCTGCTGGGCGGCGGCAAGGAGGAAATCATCAGCGCCGTCAGCAACAGCTGGGCCGACGGCGGCGCGCTGCGCACTTACCGACATGCCCCGAATGCCGGGCCCCGCAAGGGCTGGGCCGCCGGCGACGCCTGCCGCCGCGCGGTGACCCATGCCCTGAACGCCGTGAAGGGCGTGGTGGGCTACCCGAGCGTGCTGACCGCGAAGACCTGGGGTTTCTACGACGTGCTGTTCGGCGGCAAGCCGTTCGAGTTCGATCGCCCCTTCGGCAGCCACGTGATGGAAAACGTGCTGTTCAAGACCAGCCACCCGGCCGAGTTCCACGGCCAGACCGCGGTGGAGTGCGCGATGCAGCTGCACCCCCGGGTCGCCGGCAAGCTCGACCAGGTCGACCGGATCGTGGTCGAGACGCAGGAAGCCGCGCTGCGCATCATCGACAAGACCGGCCCGCTGGCCAACCCGGCCGACCGCGACCACTGCCTGCAGTACATGGTGGCGGTGCCGCTGCTGTTCGGCCGGCTGGGGGCGGAGGACTATTCGGACGCGGTGGCGGCCGACCCGCGCATCGATGCCCTGCGGGCACGGATGCAGGTCCGGGAGAACCCGGCCTTCACGCGCGACTACGCCGACCCGGAGAAGCGCAGCGTGGGCAATTCGGTCGAGGTGTTCTTCAAGGACGGCACCAGCGCCGGCAAGGTGTCCATCGACCTCCCGATCGGCCATCGGGAGCGGCGCGGGGAGGGCATCCCGGCCCTGCTGCAAAAGTTCGAGTCGGCCGCACGGGGCCAGCTGCCGGGACGGAAGGTCGAGCAGATCCTTGCACTTACCGGCGACACGTCGCGCTTCGAGGCGACCCCGATCCACCGTTTTGTGGATTTGTTCACGTTGTGAAGGGCAAGCTTGCGAGACGGGTGTTTGAATGTTAGATTCCCGTTAACGCAAAAGTGGTCAGCGTTGAGTCGTGCCCACGAGGTGGCGAATTTTGCCCCGTGATGAAGTTACCCCCCGATCTAAATGGAGCCAAGTCATGAAGAAGAACCTACTGTGCTGCGCCCTGCTTGCCGCGGCTGCCATGGCGCAATCCGCTGCTGCCCAGGATTTCGATGATCGCTGGTACGTTTCCGGCGGCGCCGGCCTGAACTTCCAGGACGAGACCCGCGAGACTGCCGACTCGCTGTACTACACCCTCGGCATGGGCAAGTTCATCTCGCCGAACTGGTCGATCGATGGTGAGATCAACTACCAGAACCCGAACTTCAACGGCCGCGAGCTGCTGTTCAGCCAGTACGGCGCCACCCTCGACGCCCGCTACCACTTCATCCAGGAAGGCCGCAGCTGGAACCCGTACCTGCGCTTCGGCGTCGGCGCGCAGAAGGCCGAGGAAGAGTTCGATGCCTTCCCGAGCCCGGCTTCCCCCGGCCAGCGCGAGGACACCTTCCTGACCGCCCAGCTCGGCCTCGGCGTGCAGGGCAACTGGGACCGCTACTCGCTGCGCGGCGAAATCGCGCACCGCTCGGCGTTCGATGACAGCTCGGTCGTCGCCCCGACCTCCGACAAGTTCAGCGACCTGCTGGCCGGCGTGACCCTCCTGGTCAAGCTCGGCAACCTGGCCGCCCCGGTCGAGCCGACCAAGCAGCCGGAAGTCCCGCAGCAGACCTGCGCCGACCTCGACGATGACGGCGACGGCATCAACAACTGCGACGACAAGTGCCCGGGTTCCGCCGCGGGCCAGGCCATCGGTCCGGACGGCTGCCCGGTGCAGCTGACCATCGACCTGAAGGGCGTGAACTTCGACTTCGACAAGGACACCCTGCGTCCGGACGCCGAGGCCATCCTGGCCGAGGCCGTGCAGATCCTCGCCAAGTACCCGCAGCTGAAGGTTGAAGTCGCCGGCCACACCGACTCGGTGGGTTCGGAGCAGTACAACCAGGGTCTGTCGGAGCGTCGCGCCCGCACGGTGTACAACTACCTGACCAGCAACGGCATCGACGCCGGCCGCCTGGTCGGTCCGAACGGTTTCGGCGAGAGCCGTCCGCTCGACACCAACGACACCGCCGAAGGCCGTGCGCGCAACCGCCGCACCGAGCTGAACGTGCAGAACTGATCCGTCAGTCTCCACGGCAAGACACGAAGCCCGGCCTAGCGCCGGGCTTCGTTTTTATCCGGGGGCTGAATGCGTTTTGTGAACTACCGCACGTTTTCGCGGATTGCGTGAGACCGTCGTCACACCTAAGCTTCCGCAACCCCCCGCTCCCTCCGGTGTCCGATGATCCGCAGCGCCCTCCTGCTTTCCCTGTTCCTGCCGGCCATCGCCGCCGCTGCCACCGCGCCCTGCGGGACCCCGAGCGCTCCGCCCGTGCCGGCCACCGTGCCCGCGCCGGAGATGTACCGTGCGCCGCCGGCGCTGTCCGCCTGCGTCAACGTCAATGATTTCGTCGCGCGCGCCCGCAAGCCGGCCCCGCAGCAGGTGGCGGCCCGCGAACCGGCCAAGCCGGCGGCCGCGCCGGCCAGCGCGCCGGCTTACCAGCCCAAGACCGCCCACGACAATTCGCCCTGGCGCTTCGACATGAGCCAGAACGGCCGCCGCATGACGGCCGACGAGTTCGATGCGTGGATGAAGGCCAAGGGCATCCGCGTCGCCACCGGCAAGCCGGGTGCGGCGACCGCCACGGCCGCCGCGGCGCCCGCGCCGGTGGCCGCGGGTTGCAAGGTGACCGCTACGCAGAAGTGCTGAAGCGGTAGTGGGCCACGCCCCACTCGTTGCCGCCTGAGTAGCCGAACAGTTCGGCGCAGGCCATCCAGAACATGCGCCAGCGCTGGTGCCAGCGCGCCGCTTCGGCGGCGCCGTAGGCTTCCGTCAGCACCGCCATCACCTCGTCGCGGTTGCGGTCCTGGTTCTCCAGCCACTGGTTGGCGGTGCGCTCGTAGTGGCGGCCCGACAGCAGCCAGCGCTGCTCGATCGACAGGTCGTCCTGGAAGTGCAGCAGGGTATCGGCCGAGGGCATCAGGCCGCCGGTGAAGAAGTACCGGCCCATCCAGTTGTCCTCGCCCTCGGTCTCGAACGGGTACATCAGGCTGCGGTGGCAGAAGATGTGCACGAACAGCTTGCCGCCCGGCACCAGCCAGCGCGATACGCGGCCCAGCAGGTGCTGGTAGTTGCGCATGTGCTCGAACATCTCGATCGACACCGCGCGGTCGAACTGGTGCTCCGGCAGCTGCAGCTGGTTGACGTCGCAGGTGATGATCTCGACGTTGCCCAGCCCGCGGCGCGCGGCCTGGGCCAGGATGTGCTCGCGCTGGGTGCGCGAGTTGGAGACGCCGGTGATGCGCGCGTTCGGGTAGCGCTGCGCCATCCACAGCGTCAGCGAGCCCCAGCCGCAGCCGAGCTCGAGGATGCGCTGGCCATCGGCCAGCTCGGCGCGCTCGCCGTACAGGGCCAGCATGGCCTCTTCCGCGGTATCCAGGTCCTCGTCGCCGTTGGCGTAGAAGCAGCTCGAGTACTTCAGCCGTTTGCCCAGGCAAAGCTCGAAGAAGCGCGTCGGCACTTCGTAGTGCTGCTCGTTGGCGGCGGCGGTTTCGATCGCGATCGGGCTGCGGCGCAGCTCGTCGAGCAGGCGGCGGAAACGCTGGTCGGCGGCCTCCAGGTCATGCGCGCCCTCGTCGCGCAGGCGCTGTGCGCTGAGCCGGCGGATGCCGAGGCGGGTGAGGGCATCGGGCAGCAGGCCGCGCTCGCACAGGTCGATCAGGGACATTCAGGGCTCCGGTGTTTCAGGGGTTGCGGCGCGGGGGCCAGGGGAAGAAGGCGCTGACCTCGCGCTGGTAGGCCGCGTAGTCCTCGCCGCGCGAGCGCAGCGACTGCGCCTCGGTCCACGGGATGCCGCTGACGCGGTAGAGGAAGGCGAACATCACCACGGGCCCGGCCAGCGAGAACCAGAACAGCGGGCTGCCGACGGCCAGCAGCACGTAGCTGAACCAGTGCAGCCACTCGAAGAAGTAATTCGGATGCCGCGACCAGGCCCACAGCCCGTCGCGGCAGGTCTTGCCGCGGTTCGCGGGTTCGGCGCGGAAACGCGCGAGCTGGCGGTCGGCCAGCGACTCGCCCGCCATCGACACCAGCCAGACCGCGATCGCCAGCAGCAGCCACGCGTTGAAGTGGTAGCCCGGGTTCGCGGCCGCCGCCAGGAAGGGCAGCGAGAACAGCGCCACCACCACGGCCTGCAGCTGGAAGAAGGCGAAGAAGCGCGCCGGGCTGCCGTTCCACGCCTCGCGCAGCGCGCGGTAGCGGCCGTCCTCTTCCTCGTTGAGCACGCGGTGCAGCAGGTGCAGGCACAGCCGCGCGCCCCAGACGCTGCCGAACATCGCCACCAGGCTGCGGACCAGCGGCGCGCCCTCGCCGACGATGCCGGCGAACAGCGCGGCCACCGCCATCAGCCCGGCCCAGCCGACGTCCACGTAGCCGACGTTCTTCACCCGCATCGAGAACGCCCACAGCGCCGACATGGCCAGCGCGGAGGCCAGCCAGATGATGCCGAGGGATTGCCAGCAGTTCACGCCAGCGCCTTGTCCGGCACCGGCGCCGCCAGCCGGGCGTCCAGCGCGAACAGGGCGGGCAGCACCACGGCCCAGCCGAGGGCCAACGCGCCCATCACCCAGGCCACGGGTGCACCGAAACTGACCGCGTCGAAGGCGCCCGCGGCGGCCCAGTAGGCCAGCGGGCCGCCGAACAGCCCGAGCAGCGCGGCGGCGACCGGGCGCTCGCGGAGGAAGGCCATCGAGTGGTTCAGCGTCAGGGCGAACCCGGCCCACAGCGACCAGATCCAGGCCGGTGCGGCCCAGGTCCACGGCCAGGGCTCGGCGTAGCGCAGCCAGCCGGAGGCGGCGAAGGCCGTGTCGAGCAGGATGCCCAGCGGCAGCGCCACGGCGAGCAGGCGCAGGTCTTCCGCGCGCCGCCCGCCGAAGGCCAGCGTGGCCACGGCGAAGACCAGCGCCGTGACCGGGCCGGCCCAGACCATGCCGGCGCCGGCGCCGGCGACGCTGGCCAGCCACACGGCCTGGTAGCCGACCACGTTGGCGACGTTGGCCAGTGCCCGGTTCATGTCAGACGGCCTCGGGCGCGGGCAGGTACTGCGGCCGGCGATTGCCGGGGCGCGCGAACAGCAGGTGCACGTCGCCGATCGAACGCTCGATGAAGCCGCCCTCGCAGTAGCAGAGGTAGAACTCCCACATCCGGATGAAGCGCTCGTCGTAGCCCAGCGCGCGCACCTGCTCGAGCTTCGCCATGAAGCGCTGGCGCCAGTGGTTGAGCGTGGTGGCATAGCTCGGCCCGATGTCCTCGAGGTTGACCAGGCGCAGGTCGCTGGCGGCGGCCGCCGCACCGGTGATCGCGCTGACCGAGGGGATGAAGCTGCCCGGGAAGATGTAGCGCTTGATGAAGTCCACCGACTTGAGCGCCTGCTCGTAACGGTGGTCTTCGATGGTGATGGCCTGGATCAGCGCCAGCCCGTCCGGCTTGAGCAGGGAGGCGCACTTGTCGAGGTAGGTCTCGAGGTACTGGTGGCCGATGGCCTCGATCATCTCGATGGACACCAGCTTGTCGTACTCGCCGGTGAGGTCGCGGTAGTCCTCCAGCAGCACCGTGACGCGGTCGGCGAGGCCGGCCTCGGCGATGCGCGCGGTGGCCAGCGCATGCTGTTCGCGCGAGATCGTGGTGGTGGTGACGCGGCACCCGAAATGCTTCGCCGCGTACAGCGCCATGCCACCCCAGCCGGTGCCGATCTCGACCAGATGGTCGGTGGGGCGGAGGTCGAGCTTTCGGCAGATCCGCTCGAGCTTGCGGCGCTGGGCGGCCTCCAGCGATTCGCCGGGTTCGGCGAAGATCGCCGAGGAGTACATCAGGCTCTCGTCGAGGAAGAGCTGGAACAGGTCGTTGCCGAGGTCGTAGTGCGCCGCGATGTTGCGGCGGCTGCCGCCGCGGGTGTTGCGGTTGAAGGCATGCAGGGTGCGCATCGCCAGGCCACCGAGGCGGGCGAGGCCGGTCTCCATCGCGTCGAGGCGGTCGCGGTTGATCACCAGTAGGCGCACCAGCGCCACCAGGTCGTCGCAGCGCCACAGGCCGTCCATGTAGGCCTCGCCGGCGCCGACCGAGCCGTTCCCGGCCAGCGCGCGGTAGAAGCCGGGGTCCAAGATGTCCAGGGTCACCGCCAGGCCGTCGCCGGCGTTGCCCAGGGTCTCGGTGCCCAGCCCGTCGCGCACGGTCACCTGGCCACCGGCCAGGCCGTCCAGGGTGGCCAGCAGCCGCTTGCGCAGCATGCGGTCCAGGGCGCCGTAGCGGGCCGCGGCCCCGGGGGCGCTGGCCAGGGTGTCGGCGGGACTGCTCATCAATCAACTCCGGGTGGGGCGGTCGGGGTGCGGGTGGAACGGGATGCGTTTGAACCAGAGCCGGGCCGCCGGCCAGTAGATGGCGGCGGCGACCTTCACGGTGATGAATGGATACCGCGCAAGGCATGAAGCCAGCGTGTGCGCGTCCATCGGCCGGCGCTCGAGCACCAGAGTGGCGTCGAACTCGCGGGCCTCCCCGTCGAGGACGTCCATGTGCACCCGCAGGGCCTCGCCGGGCACCTGGAAGGCCCAGCGGTAGCGGCGCTGCATGGCCATGAACGGCGAGACGTGGAAGGCCTTGTCGAAGTCCCAGTGCAGGGCGTCGCCCCGGCGCTCGGCGCGGTCCACCGCGAGCAGGTAGGCATGGCGCTCGTTCCAGGGGGTGTTGGTGATCTCGGCCAGGATCCAGTCCAGCGTGGTGCCGTCGGCCTTGAAGCCGTAGTAGAAGCTGACCGGGTTCATCACCACGCCGAAGTAGCGGCCGTGGGTGAGCAGGCGGATCGGCCCGTCCGGGCGCCGGCCCAGCGCGCCCTCGACCCGGTCGCGCACGGCGGTGTCCAGCGGTACCGCCGGGTCGCCCAGGTAGTCGCTGCGACGGAACTGGGCCAGGTTGCGGCGGCCGACCGACCAGAACCAGCGGCCCGCGAACACCCGGTCCAGTTCGGCCAGGTCGAGGTAGAGCTGGAACATCCGGTAGCGGAAGTCGTGCGGCCGCGGTGCGTACCGGCGGTGCCGGACCCAACCTTCGTAGATGGCGGAATTCAGGGCCACGAAGCGCCCAGCGCCCGCGCGACCTCGATGCCGCTGCGCAGGCCATCCTCGTGGAAGCCGAAACCCCAGTAGGCGCCGGCGTACCAGGTGCGGTGGGTGCCGTTGATCTCGCCGCGCCGCGACTGCGCGGCAACGCTGGCGTGGGTGTAGACCGGGTGGTGGTAGCGCATCCGCGCCAGCACCTTGGCCGGGTCGATGTCCTTGCTGCGGTTGAGCGTGACCACGAAGGGCTCGCGCGAATCGATGCCCTGCAGCAGGTTCATGCAGTAGCTGACGGTGCAGGCCGCGTCCGGCTCGGCGGGCACGTAGGCGCTCCAGGCCGCCCAGGCCTTGCGGCGGGTCGGCAGCAGGCGCGCGTCGGTGTGCAGCACGGTTTCGTTGGCCTGGTAGGGGATGGCGCCCAGCACCTCGGTCTCGGCCGCGCTCGGGTCGGCCAGCAGGGCCAGGGCCTGGTCGCTGTGGCAGGCCAGCACCACCTGGTCGAAGCGCTCGACGCCCGCGTCGGTGTGCACGTCCACGCCGTCGGCGTCGCGGCGCACCTGGCGCACCGGCGCCGAAAGCCGCACCTGCACCGCCCAGTCCTTCTCGAGCGCGCGGATGTAGCTCGACGAACCGCCCGTCACCACGCGCCAGGGCGGCCGGCCCTGCACTTGCAGCATGTGGTGGTTGTCCATGAAGCGCGCCAGGTACTTCGCGGGGAAGCCCATGATGCCTTCGGCCGGGGAGGACCACAGCGCCGAGGCCATCGGCACCAGGTGGTCTTCGATGAACATCGCCGAGTAGCGGTTCTCGCGCAGGTAGTCGCCCAGCGACGGGCCGTCGCCCGGCAGCGCCAGCAGCGCCGGCGCCTCGCGGTAGAAGCGCAGGATGTCGCGGACCATGCCCCAGAACCGCGGCGACACCAGGTTGCGGCGCTGGCAGAACAGGCTGTCGAAGTCGGTGGCGTTGTACTCCAGGCCACTGCGCGCGTCCTGCACCGAGAAACTCATCGTGGTGGGCTGCGAGGGCACGCCCAGCTCGTCGAGCATGCGCGTGAACAGCGGGTAGTTGTCGGCGTTGAAGACGATGAAGCCGCTGTCGACCGAGTAGCTGCGCTCGCCCTGCGTCACCTTGTGCGTGTGGGTGTGGCCGCCGAGCCGGGCCTCGCGCTCGAACAGCACGACCTCGTGCTCGCGCGAAAGCCGCCAGGCCGCGCCCATGCCGGCCACGCCGCTGCCGATGACCGCGATCCTCATGCTGATTCCGGACGCGCGCCGCGCATGTTGGCCGGCACTGGCTTGAGGTCGCTGACCAGGCCGAACAGGGCCATCGTGCGCAGCACCAGGTAGGTGATGTCCAGCTCCCACCACGCGAAGCCCTGCCGTGCCGAGCCGGGGAAGTGGTGGTGGTTGTTGTGCCAGCCCTCGCCGAAGGTGAGCAGGGCGAGCAGGGCGTTGTTGCGGCTGTCGTCGCGGGTGGCGAAGCGGCGGGTGCCCCAGCGGTGCGCCAGTGAATTGATGGTCACAGTGACATGGAACAGCACGATCGTGGAGACGAAGAAGCCCCACACCAGCAGCTGCGGCCCGCTGGTGCCCAACTGCGGATAGGCGCCTTCGAGCCACGTGCCCAGCGCGTACAGGCCGCCGGCCAGCAGCACCGGCACCAGGATGTCGAACCGGTCGAGCAGGCGCAGCTCGGGGAAGCGCGCGAAATCCTTGATGGCGTCGAGGTTGGTGGCGAAGCCGCGCCGGGTCAGGAACCAGCCCATGTGGCTCCGGAAGAAGCCATGCCGCGGCGAATGGATGTCGTGCTCGGTGTCGGCGAAGCGGTGGTGGTGGCGGTGGTGCGCCGCCCACCACAGCGGGCCGCGCTGCACCGAGGCCGCGCCCAGCACGGCGAACACGAACTGCACCGGCCGCGAGGTGCGGAAGGCCTTGTGCGAGAAATACCGATGGTAGAAGCCGGTGATGGCGAACATGCGCACGGCGTAGAGCGCCGCCGCCACGCCGAGCGCGAACCACGAGAAGCCGACCCAGAACACCGCCAGGCAGGCCAGGTGCAGGGCGATGAAAGGCACCACGCGCAGCCAGTCGATGCGGTCCGGATCCTCGCCGTCGACCGGCGCGGCGGAGGTGTCGAACCACAGGGCAGCCGCGCGGAGGGCGCGGCGCCAGGCGGGCAGGGCGTCGGAAGAGCGGTCGGGCATGGCGGTATGGTCGGTATCCAGCGGTGACGGGTCGGTGAACCGGCGGGTCGCGCGGGCCGTCGCCACGCGCCAAGACTAGCCGTGTTCACTACGCATGCGCCATGCTTCGCGGATGCAATCGCGCCCTTCCAAGCCGTCCACGGCGACCGTGCGCCACGGTGTGGCGCGCGTCATCTCCAAGGCCGGGCTCTGCTCGCGGACCCAGGCCGCCGACTGGGTGCGCGCCGGCCGCGTCGCGGTGAACGGCCGGCCCGTCGCCGACCCCGAGCATCCGGTGCGGCAAGGCCTGGATCGGGTCACGGTGGACGGTGCGCCGCTCGGGGCCCGTGCGCGGGTCTACCTGGCGCTGAACAAACCGCGCGGCCTGGTCACCACCGCACGCGACGAGCGCCAGCGCGACACCGTCTACGCCTGTCTCGAGGGGAGCGGGCTGCCCTGGCTGGCACCGGTCGGCCGGCTCGACCAGGCCAGCGAGGGCCTGCTGCTGTTGAGCAACGACCCGGCCTGGGCCGCCGCCATCACCGACCCGGTGCAGGGGATCGAAAAGACCTACCACGTGCAGGTGGATGCGATTCCCGACGAGGCGCTGCTGCAAAAGCTGGTGGTGGGCGTGGTCGACGAGGGCGAGGCGCTGGCGGCCCGGTCGGCCACCTTGCTGCGCAGCGGCACCCGCAACGCCTGGCTGGAGATCGTGCTGGACGAGGGCCGCAACCGGCAGATAAGGCGCCTGCTGGCCGCGCACGGTCTGGGCGTGCTGCGCCTGGTGCGGGTCGCCATCGGCGGCGTCACGCTGGGCGACCTGCCGAAGGGGGCTTGGCGCGAACTCACGGCTGGGGAAGTATCGGGGCTTGCGCCACCCACCACGGGCTGAAGCCATGACGACGCCCATCACGATCCGCCGCGCCGAACCTGACGACTTCGCGGCGGTGCAGGCCATCTATGCCGCCCCTCGCGCGCAGGCAGGCACCCTCCAGCTCCCGTTCCCCTCGCTCGACCTCTGGCGGCATCGCCTGCAGGCGCTCGACCCCAACGCCCACGTGCTGCTGGCCTGCGCCGGCGACGAGGTGGTGGGCCAGCTCGGGCTGTACGCGGGCACGAACCCGCGCCGACGCCACGTCGGCGACCTCGGCATGGGCGTGCGCGACGACTGGCAGGGCCGCGGCGTCGGCACGGCGCTGCTCGCGGCGGCCATCGACCTGGCCGACCGCTGGCTGCAGCTCAGGCGGCTCGAACTCCAGGTCTACGCCGACAACGCCGCCGGCATCGCCCTCTACACCCGCCATGGCTTCGTCGAGGAAGGGCGCCATCGCGACTTCGCCTTCCGCGACGGCGCCTTCGTCGACGCCCTCTCGCTGGCACGAATCAAATGAACCAGGTTCATTTGATTCGTGCCAGCAAATGAACCTGGTTTATTTGCGTCAGCGGATGACGCCGAGTTCGCGGCCCACCTGGGTGAACGCGGCGATGGCGCGGTCCAGGTGTTCGCGGGTGTGGGCGGCGCTCATCTGGGTGCGGATGCGGGCCTGGCCCTTGGGCACCACCGGGAAGAAGAAGCCGATCGCGTAGATGCCTTCCTCGAGCAGGCGCTGGGCGAATTTCTGCGCCAGCGGGGCGTCGTACAGCATCACCGGCACGATCGGGTGCACGCCGGGCTTGAGGTCGAAGCCAGCGGCGGTCATCCGCTCCCGGAAGTAGGCGGTGTTTTCCTGCAGCTTCGCGCGCAGGTCGCCGGCGGCGGCCAGCATGTCGAAGACCTTGCTGCCCGCGGCCACCACGTGCGGCGGCAGCGAGTTCGAGAACAGGTAGGGGCGTGAGCGCTGGCGCAGCAGCTCGATCACTTCGCGACGGCCGGTGGTGAAGCCGCCGAGCGCGCCGCCCAGCGCCTTGCCCAGCGTGCCGGTGATGATGTCGATGCCGTCCAGCACGCCTTTCACCTCGGCGCTGCCGCGGCCGGTGTCGCCCAGGAAGCCGGTGGCGTGGCATTCGTCGATGTGCACCAGCGCATCGTACTTGCGGGCCAGCGCCACCACCTGGTCCAGCGGCGCGATGAAGCCGTCCATCGAGAACACGCCGTCGGTGGTGATCATGATCGTGCGCGCGCCGTCGGCGCGGGCCTGCTGCAGCTGCTTCTCCAGGTCGGCCATGTCGGAGTTGGCGTAGCGATAGCGCTTGGCCTTGCACAGGCGCACGCCGTCGATGATCGAGGCGTGGTTGAGGGCGTCGGAGATGATCGCGTCCTCCTCGCCCAGCAGCGGCTCGAACAGGCCGCCGTTGGCGTCGAAGCAGGCGGCGTAGAGGATGGTGTCCTGCTTGCCGAAGAACGCGGCGATCTTCGCCTCCAATTCCTTGTGCAGGTCCTGGGTGCCGCAGATGAAGCGCACCGAGGCCATGCCGAAACCGTGGGTGTCGAGCGCGTCCTTGGCCGCGGCGATCACCTCGGGGCTGTCGGCCAGGCCCAGGTAATTGTTGGCGCAGAAATTCAGCACCGTGCGGCCGTCGTCCAGGGTGATCTCGGCCGACTGCGGGCTGGTGATGATGCGTTCGGCCTTGAACAGCCCCTGTTCGCGGATGGCGTCGAGTTCGGCGGCGTAGCGGGCGAGGGCGGCGTCGGACATGGTCAGGGGCTCGTGGGGCGGGGAAGGGCGCCATTATCCGGATTCGGCGCCTCGCGGGTCAGTCCGTCCGCCGGCGCCCCCGGCGAAGCGAGCCCAGGGATCGGGGTCGGGGCCCGGTCCTGGGTCGAAGCGGGGCGTCGCGGGGGTGGGTTGCGGAGCCGGCCGCGCGGGGCGTCGACCGGGCCGCGGCCCGGCGCTATGCTGCATCGCGGCATGCCTGTCCCGCCGGGCTGGGAGACACTGCGGCCAATATTTTCAACACCCCGGCCGGGTATCCGAAACGGACGGCCAAGCAACAAAAAAGTAGAAAACAACCGCTGCACTTCGCCCCAAGAAAACAGAGGACTTCCCGATGAACCACCAGAAGCTTTCGCTTGCGCTCGCCGCCGCGCTCTTCGCGCTGCCGATGCTGGCCTCCGCCCAGGACGAGATGGGTGAAGAAGCCGCCCCCGCCGAGGACGAATCGTCCATCTTCAGCTGGAACGCCGCCCTCACCAGCGACTACGTCTTCCGCGGCGTCTCGCAGACCGACGAGGAGCCGGCCCTGCAGCTCGGCGCCGACCTGAACTTCGACTCCGGCTTCTACGCCGGCGTGTGGGCCTCGAACGTCGACTTCGGCGACGGAGGCCCCGACCTCGAGATCGACACCTACGTCGGCTGGAACACCGATTTCAGCGACAGCTGGAACTTCGACGTCCAGCTGATCCGCTACAACTACATCGGCGAAGAGAACGACTTCGGCAGCAGCGACTACAACGAGCTGATCACCAGCCTGAGCTGGGACGAGACCCTCACTTTCTCGTACGGCTACACCAACGACGTCTACGCGCTCGGCGCCAAGGGCCACTACTTCGGCGCCGCCGGCAGCTGGGACATGGGCAACGGCGTCGGCCTCGACGTGAGCCTGGGCAAGAGCATGTTCGGCAACAGCACCGGCTTCGAGGACTACATGGACTGGTCGGTCGGCATCAACCGCGACTTCGGTCCGGTGAACGCCGCGATCGGCTACTACGACACCGACAGCGAAGGCGACTTCAACTTCGGCGACGCCGCCGACGACCGCATCGTGCTGACCTTCTCGATCGGCGGCTGACCGATCCACCGCTGCAAACGAAACGGGGCGCCGCGAGGCGCCCCGTTTTTCATGGCGGAAGGCCGGGCCTCAACCCCAGCTGCAGACCACCTTGCCGCACTGCCCGGTTTCCATCAGGTCGAAGCCCTTCTGGAAATCGTCGATGTGCACCTGGTGCGTCAGCACCTTCTGCAGCGGGAAGCCCGACTGCACCAGCTGGGTCATCTTGTACCAGGTCTCGTACATCTTGCGGCCGTAGATGCCGTGCAGCACCAGGCCCTTGAAGATCACCTTGTCCCAGTTGATGCCGGCGCCGTTGGGCAGGATGCCGAGCAGGGCCACCTTGCCGCCGTTGTACATGCAGTCGAGCATGTCGTTGAAGGCGTGCGGGTTGCCGCTCATTTCCAGCGCCACGTCGAAGCCCTCCATGTGCAGGTCCTTCATCACGTCCTTGAGCGACTGCTTGGAGACGTTGACCACGCGGGTGGCGCCCATGTCGGCCGCGAGCTTCAGGCGGTAGTCGTTGACGTCGGTGACCACCACGTTGCGCGCGCCGATGTGCTTGCAGATGCCCGCGGCGATGATGCCGATCGGGCCGGCGCCGGTGATCAGCACGTCCTCGCCGACCACGTCAAACTCCAGCGCGCAGTGCGCGGCGTTGCCGTAGGGATCGAAGAAAGCGGCCAGCTCGGACGGGATGCTGTCCGGGATCGGCCACAGGTTCGAGGCCGGCATCACGATGTATTCGGCGAAGGCGCCGTGGCGGTTCACGCCGATGCCCACGGTGTTCGGGCACAGGTGCTGGCGGCCGGCGCGGCAGTTGCGGCAGTGGCCGCAGACGATGTGGCCCTCGGCCGAGACGCGGTCGCCTTCCTTGTAGCCGGTGACGCCCGGGCCCATGCCGACGACGCGGCCGACGAACTCGTGGCCGATCACCAGGCCCGGCTTGATCGTGCGCTGGCTCCACTCGTCCCACTTGTAGATGTGCAGGTCGGTGCCGCAGATCGCGGTCTTCTCGAGCTTGATCAGCACTTCGTTCGGGCCCGGCGTGGGCACCGGCACCTGCTCCATCCAGATGCCCTTCTCGGCGTGGCGCTTCACAAGCGCCTTCATCATCGGCTGTGCCATTTCACTTCGTCCGCGTGGGCCCCTCGGGCCGGTTGGGCGGCGATTATACCCGTCGGGCGTGAACCGCCCGGAAAGACCGCCCGGCCGCCGCTCAGGGCAGTTCCACGCGCCAGCCCAGCGCCAGCAGGCGCTCCTGCAGGAAATCGTGGCCCAGCCGCTGCCGGTACTCGATGAAGCCCGAATGCCCGCCGGTGAACACGAACACCGCGCCGACCCCGGCCTCGGCCCAGCCGGTATCGGCGTCGTCGGTCTCGAACACCACCCGGGTGCCGTTGGCATCGCCCAGGAAGCGCACGCCCAGCGGACGCGCGGGGTTGGCGAACTCGCGCCGCCAGCCCAGCCGCGCCATCGGCTGCCAGACGCCCCAGCCGGCGGACACGTTGCGCGCCAGCGTGGCGTCCACGCGCCCGCGCCGGCTGGTGATGCTGCGCCCCGGCACGAACAGCGCCAGGCCGGCGCCGCCGGTCTCGGCGTAGGGATCGATGTCGGTGCGCTGCCAGTCCACGCCCGCGCCCAGCTGCCATTCCCAGGCGCCGGCGGGCAGGAACCACGACAGGCCCAGCCCGGCGATGCGGCGGTCGGCGTCGGGATTGGCCGAGGCCAGGCTGCGCACGCTGACGCCGCTCAGCAAGGTGTAGTCGATCTGCCGGCGCAGCCGGTAATCGCCGCGCAGCGCGCCGGCGTAGCCGTCCAGCGCCACCGCGTCGGACAGATTCCAGCCGCCGGTGGCGACGCCGCCGGTGAAGCGCGTGCGGGTGCTGCCGTCCGAGCCCAGGAAGTCGAGCGAATCGCGGGCGTGGTTGAGCAGCAGGCCGAGGCGCCAGCGCGTGCCGGGGGCCCAGTCGATGCCGGCGGTGAGGGCGCCGGTGTCGCCGTCGAAGGGCGCCTCGTTGATGCCATCCCGGCGGGTGAGCCGGCCGGCGTCGGCTGACGCGAACAGCGCCCAGCCCGCGCCCAGTTCCTGCCGCAATGCAGCATCGTCCGGCGACCCGTCGCGGGTGGCGGCGCGGCCCTGGCCCGGGATTTCGCCGAGGAAGTTGCCGGCAGCGGCGCCGTCGCGGCTGCCCGGCCCGCCGGCGAAGATCTCGGCGCAGCGCGCGGCCAGGTCGGAGCCCGGCGTGGCGCCCGCGCACAGCGTGGTCCAGAGCCCGGCCAGTGCGTCGCCGGGTGATTGCGCCCGCGCCGGGCCTGTGGCCGCCGCGAGCAGCAGGATGCAGAACGCGAGCACACGCATGGCCGACCCCCTTTTGTCCCCTGTCGAAAGTCTACTCCGCCCTCACGCCCCCGCAATCGCCGGCGCTGCTAGGCTTGGGGTTTCGCCGAAGAACCCAGGAGTCACCATGCGTCTTGCCGTCCTCGTCGCCGCCATCTCGCTTTCCTTCGCCGCCCAGGCCAAGGAAGGCATGTGGGTGCCCCAGCAGCTGCCGGAAATCGCCGGCCCCCTCAAGCAGGCGGGGCTCACGCTCAACCCGCGCCAGCTGGCCGACCTCACCGGCGACCCGATGGGCGCCGTGGTGGCGCTCGGCGGCTGCACTGCGTCGCTGGTCTCGCCCGAAGGCCTGGTGGTCACCAACCACCACTGCGCCTACGGCGCCATCCAGCTCAACTCGACCGCCGAGAAGAACCTGATGCGCGACGGCTTCGTCGCCGCCAGCCGCGAGCAGGAGCTCTCCGCCGGCCCGAACGCCCGCGTCTACGTGATGGACCAGATCACCGAAGTGACCGACCGCATGCTGGCCGCCACCTCGCCCGACCAGGACGGCCTGGCCCGCCAGAAGGCGCTCGAGGACACCCAGAAGGCGCTCATCGCCGAGTGCGAATCCGAGCCCGGCTACCGCTGCACCGTGTACAGCTTCTTCGGCGGCCAGACCTACCGCCTGTTCCGCCAGATCGAGATCAAGGACGTGCGCCTCGTTTACGCGCCGCCGAATTCGATCGGCGCCTACGGCGGCGACATCGACAACTGGATGTGGCCGCGCCACACCGGCGACTTCACCTTCTACCGCGCCTACGTCGGCAAGGACGGCAAGCCGGCCGCGTTCTCGCCCGACAACGTGCCCTTCAAGCCCAAGCACCACCTCAAGCTCGCCACCGAGGCGCTCGACGCCGGCGACTTCGTGATGGTGGCCGGCTATCCGGGCACCACCAACCGCTACGCGCTGTTCGATGAATTCCAGAACGTCTCGGGCTGGCAGTACCCGGTGGTCGGCCAGCACCTGAAGAACCTGATCAACCTCGTCGACGCCGCCGGCAAGGCCGACCCGGAGATCGAGGTCAAGTACGCCACGTCCGTGCGCGGCTGGAACAACACCAGCAAGAACTGGGACGGCCAGCTCGAGGGCTTCGCGCGCATCGACGCCGCGGCCACCAAGCGCGCCGAGGAAGAGGCCGTGCTGGCCTGGCTGCGCGGCCGCGGCGAGGAAGGCAAGGCCGCCCTCGAGGCGCACGCGCGCCTGGTGGCGCTGTCGGCCGAGACCCGCGAGACGCGCCAGCGCGACCTCGTGGTCGGCCAGATCGCCGGCACCGGCCTGCTGGCCAACATCCGCGGCCTCTACCGCCTGGCCACCGAGAACGAGAAGCCCAACGCCGAGCGGGCGCCCGGCTACCAGGAGCGCGACCTGCCGGGCATCGAAGGCAACGCCCGCCAGCTCGAGCGCCGCTACGACCCGCGCATGGAAAAGCAGCTGATGGCCTACTGGCTGGCCGAATACGTGAAGCTGCCCGCCGACCAGCGCGTCCCCGCCATCGACGCGTGGCTGGGCGGCAACGACGCCGCCGCCATCCAGCGCGCGCTGGACGAGACCTATGCCGGGACCAAGGTCGGTGACACCGAGGCCCGCCTCGCGCTGTTCAAGGCCGACCGCGCCGCGTTCGAATCCAGCACCGACCCGCTGGTGAAGCTGGCCGTCGCGCTGCAGCCGACCGTGCTGGCGCTGGAGGACAAGGCCAAGGCCCGCAGCGGCGAGAGCACCCGCCACCGTCCGGTCTACCTGGCCGCGGTGCAGGCCTACAAGCGCAGCCAGGGCCAGGGCGTGTACCCCGACGCCAACCTCAGCCTGCGCATCACCTACGGCAACGTTATGGGCTACGCGCCGAAGGACGGCGTCGCCTACACGCCGTTCACCACGCTCGACGGCCTGGCCGCCAAGGCCACCGGCGAAGAGCCCTTCGACGCGCCCAAGGCCCAGCTCGACGCCATCGCGAAGATGAGCGCGGCGGAGAAGGCCGCGATCCCGGTGAACTTCCTCTCCGACCTCGACATCACCGGCGGCAACTCCGGCTCGCCGGTGCTCAACCGCAAGGGCGAGCTGGTCGGCCTGGCCTTCGACGGCAACTGGGAGAGCGTGAGCTCGAACTGGGTGTTCGACCCGACCATGACCCGCATGATCGCGGTCGACCACCGCTACATGCTGTGGATCATGGAAGAGGTCTTCCCGGCCCCGGGCCTGGTGCAGGAGCTCAACGCCAAGCGCTGATCCGCGGCGCCAGGCACCACCGCGACGGCCGGGCTTGCCCGGCCGTCGTCGTTTCTGCGATACATAGCCGGTCCCTCCAGCAAGGAACGCGCATGCGAGTCCGTTTCCACGGTGCCGCCGGTGAGGTCACCGGTTCCTGCCACGAGGTCGAGGTCGGCGGTCGCCGCCTCCTGCTCGACTGCGGCCTGATCCAGGGCAGCGACGAGGACGAGAAGCGCAACTTCGAACCCTTCGCCTTCGATCCCGCCTCGGTCGACGCCGTGGTGCTCAGCCACGCCCACATCGACCACTGCGGTCGCCTGCCGGTGCTGGTGAAGCGCGGCTTCAAGGGCCCGATCTGGACCCAGGCCGCCACCGCCGACTTGCTAAAGATAATGCTCGACGACTCCGCTTTCCTGGCCGAGATGGACGCCGAGTTCGCCAACAAGCGCAACGAGGACGGGCACGCGCGGCACAAGCCGCTGTTCACCCGCGCCGATGTCGGCCAGGTGATGCGGCAGGTGCGGGCCTTGCCCTACCACGCGCCCACCGAGATCCTGCCCGGCCTCACCGTGCAGCTGCGCGAAGCCGGCCACATCCTCGGCTCGGCCACGGTTGAGCTGCGCGCGCGCAACGGCGTCGACGAGCGCGTGCTGGTGTTCTCCGGCGACATCGGCATGAAGGGCACGCCGATCCTGCGCGACCCCGAGCCGGTCGCGCAGGCCGACCTGGTGCTGCTGGAAGCCACCTACGGCGGTCGCGCCCACCGCGACCGCGCCGCCACCGTCACCGAGATCGGCGAGGTGCTCGAGCACGCCTGGGCCGACGGCGGCAACCTGCTGATCCCGGCCTTCGCGGTCGGCCGCACCCAGGAAATCCTCTACTGGTTCGCGCGCTACTGGGACCGCTGGAACCTCGACCGCTGGAAGATCTTCCTCGACAGCCCGATGGCCTCGAAGGTCACCGAGGTCTACGACCGCCACGTCGACCTGTTCGACAGCAAGGCGCGCGACGTCTGGCGCGGCCAGCCGCATCCGTTCCGGCTGCCGAACCTGCGCTACACCGAGAGCGTGGAGGAGTCGCGCGGCATCAACGCGCACGAGCGCGGCGCGATCATCATCGCCGGCGCCGGCATGTGCAACGGCGGCCGCATCCGCCACCACCTGCGGCAGAACCTCGGCCGCCGGCAGGCGCACCTGATGTTCGTCGGCTACCAGTCGCGCGGCACGCTCGGGCGCAGGCTGGTGGACGGCGCATCGCACGTGAAGATGCTGGGCGAGGACATCCAGGTCAACGCGCAGCGGCACACGGTCGGCGGCCTGTCGGCGCACGCCGACCAGCCCGGGCTGCTCGACTGGTATTCCGGCTTCGCCAACAAGCCGCCGGTGGTGCTGGTGCACGGCGAGGACGACGCCCGCGAGGCGCTGGCCGGCAAGCTGCGCGAGCGAGGCACCGCGGTCGAGCTGGCGCGGCCGGGCAACGTGCGCGAGGTTTAGCGCGACGGCGTGTCGATGCGCTGCGGTGCCATGGCCTGCACCGACCACTCGACCAGGTCACGCAGCACCGCCAGGTCCACGTCGGCGAGCTTCTTCAGGTATAGGCAGCTCTTGCCGATCTTGTGCCGGCCCAGCTTCGCCAGGCGATCGGCGTGTTGCTCGAAGCCGGGCATCAGGTACAGCGTGAGGTCGTTCTTGCGCGGCGAGAAGCCGATGACCGGCCAGTCGCCGGTTCGGCCGCTGGCGTACGTGTACCGATAGCAGCCGAAGCCGACGATGGCCGCGCCCCACATCACCGGCGGCGCGCCGGTGGCGGCCTGCATCATCGCCGCGACGCGGCGGCAGTCCTCGCGCCGCACCGGGTCCGGGATCGCGGCGAGGAAAGCCTCGACGCTTGCGTCGGTGGGCTGGGTCTTGTTCTCGGCCATGGCGCGTCCCCCGGGATCGACGCGGTCATCCTACGCCGGGCGGCGGCTCAGGGGCCCGCCGGCGGCACCGGGCACAGGCAGGCGCCGTCGTCGAACACCACTTTCCAGCGGCCGTCGTCCTCCCGGCGCCAGGTGGAGCGGAACTCGAGCGTCGGCTTGCCGTCGGGCCCGGTCACCGGCCCCTTGGTCTGCCCGAGGCGGCCGCCGGCAAGTACGACCACCGTCTCCGGCGCCCAGGAAAACGGCGCCTGCTCGCCCTCGAAGTATTTGGACCAGGCCGCGACGATGGTGGCCTTGCCCCGCAGCGGGTCGCGGCCGTTGACGAAGATGGCGTCGTCGGCGAGGAAGCTGGCGAAGGCATCGAGGTCGCGATCGGCCATCGACCTGGCGAAGGCGGTCTCGGCCTCGCGCAGCGACTGCTCGAGCGCGGCCACCTCGACCGTTTCGGCGAGGGGCTCGGCCGGCGCAGCGGGCGGCGCCACGTCGGGGGTCGCGGCTTCGGCAGCGGCCTGGGCGCGGTTGTCGGCCTTCGCGCGGTCCTTGCCGATGTGGTAGCCGGCGTAGACGCTGACGGCGACGGCCAGCAGCAGCCAGACCAGCACGCGGGAGAGCGGAGTGGCGTTTCGGCCCATGGTGACCTCGAAGCGGAGGAAGCGGCCATGATAGCGTCGGAACATTCCTTCGGAAGCGTGCCGCCCGCATGAGCCCCGCCGACGACACCCGCCCGTTCGTGGTGCCCTGCGCCGACCTGGCGCGCGGCGCGCCGCTGCGATGGCTGGCGCTCGGCTGGCGCGACCTGCGGCGCGCCCCGGGGCTGAGTCTGCTGTTCGGGCTGGTGATCCTCGGGGTCAGCGTGGCGGTGTCGGCGCTGGCCTGGTCGCTGGGGCGCTTCGCGCTGCTGGCGACGCTGCTGTCGGGCTTCGTGTTCGTGGCGCCGCTGATCGCCGTCGGGCTTTACTGCGTGAGCCGCGCGCTGGAATCGGGGCGAACGCCCAGCCTGCGCGACAGCTTCGTGCTGGCGCGGCGGGTGGCGGGGCAGGCCGGCGTGTTCGCGCTGGTGCAGCTGGTGATCCTGCTGCTGTGGTCGCGCGCCGGCATGATGGTCAACGCCTTCGTGCCGATCGAGGACGGCAGCACGCGCGCGCTGGTGGAGTTCCTGCTGATCGGCTCACTGGCGGGCTCGGTGTTCGCCGCGCTGACCTTCGCCATCGCCGCGTTCTCGCTGCCGATGATCGCCGACCGCGACGTGGACATGGTCACCGCCGGAATCTCCAGCGTGAACGCCGTGCTGCGCAACAAGGGCGTGTGCGCGCTGTGGGCGGCGATCATCGCCGTGCTGACGGCGCTCGGGTTCCTGACCGCCTACGTCGGCCTGGTGGTGGTGATGCCGTGGCTGGCCTACAGCGCCTGGCACGCCTACCGCGAGACGCTGGACGCGAGCGCCTGGCCGCGGTTGGACTGACCCGCGCCCCGCGGTTCAGGGCGAGTCGATCGTGATGCTGGCGTAGCGTTCGCGCGCGCCTTTGGCGATCCGGCAGGTAACGGCGACGTCCCGGCCCCCGGCGCGCAGCGTGCCCCGCACCTGCAGCATCCGGCCGCTCTCCGAATACGACGCCGTCCACTGGTAGGTCTCGATGCCTTGGCCGATGAAATGCGCCTCGGCCTCCTGGCGGCACCAGGGCTGGAGTTGGCTGGCGCGTTCGAAGACGCGCTCCTCGGCCACGGGCGGGGTGGGCGCCACGGCGAGGGCGGTGGTCAGGGCGATGGCGAACACGGGCGGTGCCTCCGTCGGCATGCGGGGGGAGCGTTCATTCCCGCAGCCATCTTTGCATGGCCGGATAGGTGGTTTCGCCGCGCATCGCGGCCTCCGTTCCGCTGGCGGTCATCCTGGCCTGCACCAGGCCGTGGACGCCCGGGTACACGCCCATCGCATAGGTCATCGCCAGGCTGGCGGACTTGCCGTGGTAGCCGCCTTCATGGAACAGCACCGTCGGCGCGAGGCCGATCGCCACGGTGGCCGCGTAGGCCCAGGCCGTCGCTTCGATCTCGCTGGCGTGCGGGATGTCGTCGTGGCCGGCGAGGTCGTCGGACATCGCGGCGCGCTGCGCGGGCGGCAGCACCGCGAGGTGGCCGGCTTCGTGCAACAGGTCGCCGGGCCAGCGCAGGCGCGCGCGGTCGAACAGCAGCCCGCCGTCGTGCACACGCACGCCCGGCAGGAAGGCGTCGTCGCCGAGCTCGGCCTCCTCCACCGCGATGCCGACCTCGCGCAGGAACGCCACGATGCGGTCCAGCAGCGGGTCGGCGTCGGGCGCGTCGGGCGGCATCAGCCCTCGGCGGCCTTCATCAGCAGGCGCACGTGGGCATCGCGCAGCGCGGTCAGCTCCGCCAGGCGCTGGCGCAGGGCATCCGCCAGGGCCGGGTCGAGGCCGGCGTAAGGATCCGGCGTCGCCGCGAGCACTTCAGCCGCAACGCGGCGGGCTTCGGCGGCGGTGGCCTCGTCCAGTCCGGTGGTGTCGATGTCGCGGTAATGGGCCTGCAGGGCATCGCGGGTATCGACGTGGTTCAGATGTTCGTAGAGCGCGTCGCGCAGGAAGCCGTAGCCACGTGCGTCCAGGCCAGAGGCCGCGGCGCCGAGGCCGTCCAGCGACTCGGTATCGAGGCCCGTCAAGGCCGCAAGGGTTTCAGTGTCGCTGTCGGCCGCCTCCAGTTCCCGGACGGCGCGCTCGAGCCGCGCGTTCTCGGCGGTGATGCCCCGCACCAGCGCATCGAGGTGCGCGGGCGCGAGCGCCAGCGGCAGCCCGCCGTCGTCCGCGGCGGAAGTGTCGGCGTCGGTAGCTGCGTCGGTTCCGTCGTCCATCGGGGCGTCGGCCGTGGCGTCGCCCACGTGGGCATCGCCACTGGTCGCGTCATCGGCACCACCGCAGCCACCGAGGGCAAGCAGCAAGGGAAGGGCAAGCAAGGCAGGAAAATGGTTTCGCATCGGGGCTGGGGTTCGTTCGGGGGAAAAAGAAGCAGCAGGATGTTACGCGGCAGCGCGGCTCGTCCAGTCGAGCTGGCCAGGTAAGGGCCTCAGCGCAGCACCCGCACCACGCGTCCAATCAGCCACTCGCGTGGCACCGGTCCGGTGTAGCGGCTGTCCTCGGCGAAGTCACGGTTGTCGCCGAGCAGGAAGTACTGGTCCGGCGGCATCGTCCGGGTCGCCATCTCATCGATCTCGCCGCGGAGCCCCGACGCGGTCGCGCCAGGCGGCAGAGGCTGCGGTTGGCCGTCGATCAACAGCACGCCTTCGCGTATCGCCACGCTCTCCCCTGGCAGCACGGCCACCCGGTAGAGGCGGACGCTGTCGTCGCGCGCCGAAAGGAAGGCAACGATGTCGCCGCGGTCGGGCCCGCGCGTCCGGAAGGCCTTGGTGTCGACCAGCACGATGTCTCCGGTGGATACGGTGGGCGCCATTGATTCCGAGCTGGCGCGATAGGTGGCGTAGCCCAGCAGCCGCGCGCGGGGATCGATGGACGCGGTCCCGAAGGGGTTGAAGGCATAGACCGCGGCGGTAAAGAGCACCACCAGCCAGAATCCTGCGGCCAGCCAAAGCAGCCAGCGTGTTCCGGTCTTCCCGATGGCTGCCATCACTCGCGCGCCGCCGCGGCGCGCAGCTGTGCGGCCTGGCCCTCGCCGAGGTAGGCGGTGATGCCGCGGCGCACGAGGTACAGCAGGGGAATCAGCGCGATGGCGGCGGCCATCTTGTAGGCGTAGTTCAGGCTGCCGACCGCGAGGAACAGGCTGGTCGGCCACTGCTGCGGCCCCAGCACGAAGGCGATGTAGAGCACGATGAAGCTGTCGACCAGCTGCGACACCGCGGTCGAGCCGGTGGCGCGCAGCCAGACCATGCGCTCGCCGGTGGCGCGGCGGATGCGGTGGAAGACGCTGACGTCGATCAGCTGGCCGACCAGGAACGCAACCAGCGAGCCGCCGATGGTCCACAGGCCCTGGCCGAACACGGCGGCAAATGCCTTCTGGTAATCGGGCACGCCCTGGTCGGTGGCCACGCCGACCCACCACGACGCCGGCGCCAGTGCGATCGCGGTGTACGCGAACACGAAGCCGTAGATGATCAGCACCACCGCCAGCCAGCTGATGAAGCGCACGCCGCGCTTGCCGTAGAACTCGTTGATGACGTCGGTCATCACGAACACGATCGGCCACAGCAGGGTGCCGGCGGTGAAGTTGAGCGAGCCCGTCTGGCCGAACAGGTTCCACTCGAACGGCGCCAGCCCGAGCGTCTCCTCGAGCGCGAAGATCTTTACGCCGATGAACTCCGCGAGCAGCGCATTGCTGACGAAGAACGCCGCCAGCACCAGGAACAGCCGGTTGGCGCGCTCCTGGCCGGTCACGTCGCGTCGCCTGCGCGCTGGAACGGGATGCTGTCCGGGCTCACCGCGCCGCCCGAGATGATGAAGGCCATCGCTTCGTCCACGGTCCAGTCGGTGGGCGTGAGCCGGTCCACGGGCACGATTTCCAGGTAGCCCGAGGTGGGGTTGGGCGTGGTGGGCACGTACACCGCGGCCAGCTCGCGGCCGGTGCCGTTCTCGCGCATCACCCGGGTGACGAAGCCCACGCACTTCATTTCGCGGTGCGGGAAATCGATCAGCACGACGCGCTGGGTGCCGTCGGGCTTGGTCTGCAGCAGGTCGAGCAGCTTGCGCGCGCTGCCGTAGACGGTCTTGAGCAGCGGGATGCGCGCGATCAGGCCTTCGAACCAGGCCAGCAGGCGCTGCCCGACCACGCGTCGCGCCAGCGCGCCGACCGCGATGATCACCAGCACCGTGCCGACCACCGCAAACGCCGACTGCGCCCAGGGATCGTCCATCCACCCCAGCCATTCCGGATGCGCCGAGGCCAGCCGCACCGACACCGGGCCGACCCAGGGCTGGCTGATGTCGGAGAGCAGGGCGAGCACGAACTTGAAGACGATCCAGACCAGCCAGATCGGCAGCAGGGTCAGCAGGCCGGTGAAGAAATACGCGCGGAGTCGTCGCATGCCCCGATTGTAGGGCAATCAGCGCGCGGCCAGTTCCTCGGCGGTCACTTCACGCACCAGGCGGAAGCCGATGTCGTCGAAGCCGGTGTCGGCGTCGAAATCGTTGGTGCCGGTCGGGTTGGCGCGGGCCGACGGATCGCGCCAGCCGATGCCGCCCACCAGCCGGCGGGTGCAGCCGCGGTCGCAGTCGGACAGCCACTCGCGGGCGTTGCCGCGCAGGCCGGTCAGGCCGAGGTGGCTGGCCGGGCCCTGGCTGGCGGCCACGGTTCCTTCGTTGCCGCAGGCGATGCGGCCGTCGCGGCAGGCGTTGCCGGTGCCGCGGTAGCTGGCCAGCGGCACCCATTCGGCGCGCGTGGGCAGGCGGTAGGTCTGGCCGGTGCGGCCGCCCAGCCACTGCGCATAGGCGCGGGCGTCGTCGTAGCTGACGCAGACCACCGGATGGCTGCCGGCCTGGCTGAAGCCGGGCTCGTCCCAGCCGCGGCGCTTGAGCGAAATCGGCGCGATGCGGTTGCGGCAGCGGGCGTCGGCGCGGCGGGTGGCGGCATCGAAGGCGGCGTACTCGGCGCGCGTCACCTCCGCGCGCATCGCGGCCAGGCCGGGGCGGCCGTCGCGCGGCAGCGACACCAGCACCATGGCCACGCCCTTGTCGTCGATGGGGTCGCCGGCCTTGGGCAGCTGCACGGCCTGCGACCAGGCCGGCTCGAGCTGGCCCGATTCGATGCCCAGCGTGCCGGCCAACGACTTGGTGCGGTCCACGGCCTCGGCATCCACCGCGTCGAGACCCGCCTGCAGGCGGGCCAGCAGCACCGGCACCAGCGCTTCGCGCATCGAGGTCCAGGGCGGGCCTTCGGCGCGCGCCATGTCCTCGACGAAGGGCGCCACGCGGGCGTGGTCGTCCGCGGCCTCGGCATCTTTGCCCGCTTCGGCCGCGCTGACGATGCGGCCGGCGTAAAACGCGATCACTTCGTCGGACAGGCGCGCGATGGCCGGCTCGCCGGGCGCCAGCGTGCGGGCGGCGCGCAGCGATTCCATCGCGTTGTCGCCCGGCGGCAGGCTCAGGCGCTGGCGGTCGATCTGGCGGCGCGCGGCGGCGAGTTCGCGCGCGCCGGGGCGCGTGGGGTCGTAGTCGAGCGCCGTGACCGTGACCTCGGCGCTGACGGCGGCGAACGGTGCCGCCGGTTCGGCGGGACTGGCCGCTTGCGCCGGCCCGGCGGCGGCTTCGACGGCCGGTTCCGGTGCGGGCGTCGCGACGGGCGCGGCGGCGGGCGCCGGGCTGTCCTCGACGGTGAAGAAATCGGTGCCGGCCGGCGCCTCGGCGCGATCGCGGGAATACCAGGAGAACAGCACCGCGACCAGGGCCACGCCTGCGACGGCGGCCAGCGCCGGCTTCCAGTGCGGCGCCAGCTTGCCCTTGAGCTTGGCCAGGTCCACCGCCGGTTCCGCCGGCTTGCCGTTGGCGATCTGGTTGAGCGCGCTGAGCATCTGCTGCGCGTTGCGGTAGCGGTTGTCCGGCGACTTGGCCATCGCCCGGTCGAGGAAGGGCTGCCAGTGCTTCTTGTCCGGCGGCAGCCGCGGCACCGGGTCCTGCGCGTGCATCAGCGCCAGCGCCAGCGGGTCGGCGGCCTGGTAGGGCAGGCGGCCCATCAGCAGTTCGTAGGCGAGCACGCCGACGCTGTAGAGGTCGGCGCGGCCGTCCACCACTTCGCCGCGCGCCTGCTCCGGCGCCATGTAGCCGCCGCTGCCGACCGCGAGGCCGGCGGTGGTGATGCGGGTCTGGTCGCGCTTGCTCAGCGCGATGCCGAAATCGGTGAGCAGCGGCCGGTCGGCATTGTCGAACAGCACGTTCTCGGCCTTGACGTCGCGGTGCACGATGCCGCGCGCGTGGGCGTACTCGAGCGCCGAGAGCAGCGAGCGCAGCACCTCGATGGCGCGCGGCTCGTCATGGGTGAAGTCGCGCTGGCCCAGGTGGCCCTTGGCCAGGTAGGGCAGCACGTAATACAGCAGGCCCTGGGTCGTGCGTCCCACCTCGTGGATGCCGACGATGCAGGGATGCTCGAGCTTGGCGATGGTGCGCGCCTCCTGCTCGAAGCGCTGCTTGCTGATCTCGTCGGTCAGGGCCGAGGGCGACATGACCTTGATGGCCACCTGCCGGTCCAGTGATTCCTGCACGCTCAGGTAGACCTGCGACATGCCGCCCTTGCCGATCCGGCGCAGCACGCGATAGCCGGG
>NZ_DASUDO010000006.1:0-222851 GCF_036275555.1 Arenimonas sp. | reverse complement strand
CCGATCGCGGCGTCGCGCGCGGCCATCGCGCGGTTGATCGCGCGGGCGGTCTCGGTCGAGCCGGTGAAGGCCACGCCGGCCACGCGCGGGTCCTTGGTCAGAGCCGCGCCGACCGTGGCGCCGTCGCCGGGCAGGAACTGCACCACGCCTTCCGGCACGCCGGCCTCGTGCAGCAGCTTCACCGCCGCATGGCCGATCAGGTTGGTCTGTTCGGCCGGCTTGGCGATGACGCTGTTGCCGGCGGCCAGCGCCGCGGCCACCTGGCCCACGTAAATGGCCAGCGGGAAGTTCCACGGGCTGATGCACACGAACACGCCGCGGCCGTGCAGCCACAGCTCGTTGGATTCACCGGTCGGGCCCGGCAGCTTCTCGGGCGCGCCGAACAGCTTGCGCGCCTGCAGCGCGTAGTAGCGCAGGAAATCCACCGCCTCGCGCACCTCGGCCACCGAGGCCGACATCGACTTGCCGGCTTCCTTGACGCACAGCGCCAGGAATTCCGGCATGCGCTGCTCCATCAGGTTGGCGGCGTGCTCGAGGATGGTGGCGCGGCTGGCGGCCGGCAGGCGGTCCCAGCCATCCTGCGCGGCGACGGCATTGGCCAGCGCCTTCTCGACGGTGGCGGCATCGGCGCCGGTCCACTGGCCGATCTTCTCGCGGCGATCCGCCGGGTTCGTCACCGCCTGTGGGAGGGACTTCAGTCCCGATGCCTCAACGCCCGGCACCAGTGGCCCCGCCGCCCACGACTTCAGCGCCGCATTGATCTGGCTGGCCAGCGTGGCCAGGGTGTCGTCGTTGGCGAGATTGGCGCCCATGGAGTTGTTCCTGTCTTCGCCCTGCGAGCGGTAGAGATCGGTCGGCGCGGGAATGCGCGGGTGCGGCTTGCTGGCGAGCGCGTCCACCTGGGCCACCGGGTCGGCGACCAGGTCCTCGGGCGGCAGCGTCTCGTCGGCGATGCGGTTGACGAAGCTGGAGTTGGCGCCGTTCTCAAGCAGGCGCCGCACCAGGTAAGGCAGCAGGTCCTCGTGCGACCCCACCGGCGCATAAACACGGCAGGGCACGCCCAACTTGTCCGCCGGAATCACCTCGGCATACAGGTCGTCGCCCATCCCATGCAGCTTCTGGAACTCGTAGCGCACTTGAGCCCCTCTCCCTCCCAGGGAGAGGGGTTGGGGAGAGGGTGCGCCCTTGGCGTAATGATGAATCGCCGCAATCGTCTGCGCATTATGCGTAGCAAACATCGGATAAACCGCATCCGAAGCCGCGATCATCCGCCGCGCACACGCCAGGTAGCTCACGTCGGTATTGGCCTTGCGCGTGAACACCGGATACCCCGCATACCCTTCGGCCTGCGCTTTCTTGACCTCGGAATCCCAGTACGCGCCCTTCACCAGCCGCATCGGCATGCGGCGGCCGGTCTTGCGGGCCAGGTCGGCCAGGTAGTCGATCACGAACGGCGCTCGCTTCTGGTAGGCCTGCACGGCCAGGCCGTAGCCCTCCCAGCCGTCCAGCGACGGGTCGGTGAAGGCGCCGCCGATCACGTCCAGGCTCAGCTCCAGCCGCTCCGATTCCTCGGCGTCGATGGTGAAGCCGATGCCGTGCGACTTCGCCAGCCGCGCCAGCTCCAGCACGCGCGGCGTCAGCTCGGCCCGCACGCGGGCGCGCTTGGCCAGCTCGTAGCGCGGGTGCAGGGCCGAGAGCTTCACGGAAATAGACGGGGCCGCGAACACATCCGGATACGGCCCGCCGGCGCCGATCGCGCCGATGGCGTCGCGGTAGGCGGCGAAATAGCGGTCGGCATCGGCCTGCGTGAACGCGGCCTCGCCCAACATGTCGAACGAATACAGGTACTTGGCCTGCTCGCCCTTGCGGCTGCGCTCCAGCGCCTCGGCAATGGTGCGGCCCATGACGAACTGGTGGCCCATGATCCGCATCGCCTGGCGCACCGCGAGGCGGATGGCCGGCTCGCCGGCCCGGCCCACCAGGCGGCGGAAGGCGCCGATGGCGTTGCGGCGGGTCTCGTCGGCCAGGTTCACCATGCGGCCGGTCAGCATCAGGCCCCAGGTGGAGGCGTTCACCAGCACCGAGCTCGACTGGCCCATGTGGCGGTCCCAGTCGGCATCGCCCAGCTTGTCGCGGATGAGCTTGTCGGCGGTGGCGCGGTCGGGGATGCGCAGCAGGGCCTCGGCCACGCACATCAGCAGCACGCCTTCCTCGCTGGAGAGGTCGTATTGGCGCATGAAGGCCTCGACCATGCCCGGGTCGGCGGCGCGCACCCGGGTGCGCTGCACCAGGGCGACGGCGGTGGCCTGCACCTGCGCCTGTTCGGCGGGCGGCAGCCGGGCCTGGTCCAGCAGGCCGGCCAGGTGCTCGGCCTCGTCGCGGTGGTAGGCGGCGGTGATCCGGGCGCGCAGTTCCGACGGCGGGCCGGGCAGTTCGGGGCTCAGGATCGGGGTCACGGGGGTCCAGGGCGGGGCGGCGCGGGTGTGCGCGAGAACGCGGATTCTAGTGCCCCCGCGGGGGGCGCGGAAGCGGGCGTCCTTCACGAAGCTGGCGGTCCCGGGGCCGATTTGGCTTGCCGGGCCTGCGCGTGGGCCGGTAAAATTCGCGGGTTTTCCGAAGCTGGTCGCAGGCCTCCCGCGTGATCGAGCTCGTCGCAGCGCTGCCGTCAGGTCCCGGAGCCCGTTTGGTGCTCCGCCCGAGGCGCGCGCTGAGTGCGGGCCAGTTCGCCGGGCTGTTCGCGTCCTTGTCGCTGGCCACCTTCGGGGTGGCGGGCTACGCCTTCGCGCAGGGCAACGTGTTCGCCCCGGTGTTCGCGCTGCTGGACGCGGCCTTCATCGCAGCGGTGTTGCGATGGGTGTGGCGGCAGGGCGACCGGTACGAAGAGATCGCGCTCGACGAGCGCCAGCTCGAAGTCCGGCGCTCCGCGCAGGCCGAGCCGGCCTTCCGGGCGCATCCCTACTGGGTGCGGCTGTCGGTCGACGGTGGCGAGGGTCGGGAACGGGTTTTGCTGGGCTCGCAGGGCCGGCAGGTGGAGGTCGGGGCATTCCTCTCCAACGAGGAGCGCCGCGACCTCGCCGTGCAGTTGGAAGGATTACTGGCGTCGGCCTCGGGCCGTGGCCGGAACGAAAATCATACGTTGGGGTAAGTTCGGATGAATGCAGCGATGAAAGCAGCGCGCGCCACCCGGTCCGGGGTCACCCGGATCACCGTCGGCCTCGCCGCCGGCCTGGCCAGCACCCTGGCCTGGGCCAGCGAGCCGGTCCGCTGGCAGCTCAACATGCCCGAGGGCGTCACCCGCACCGCGGAAAACGCCTACGAGATGCACATGCTGATGCTGTACATCTGCATTGGCATCGGCCTGATCGTGTTCGGCGCGATGGGCTATGCGATGTTCAAGTTCCGCAAGTCCAAGGGTGCGGTGCCCGACACCGGCTTCACCCACTCGACCAAGCTCGAGGTCATCTGGACCGTGGTGCCGGTGCTGATCCTGGTGGTCATGGCCTGGCCGGCCACCGTCAAGGTGATGGAGCAGTACGAGACCAAGGGCCACGAGATGACCGTCAAGGTCACCGGCTACCAGTGGATGTGGCGCTACGAGATCGTCGGCGAGGACGTGAACTTCATCTCCCGCCTCGACCGCGAGTCCGACCGCATCCGCCAGAGCGGCGAGCGCCCGACCGCCGAGACCGCGCCGCACTACCTGCGCGAAGTCGACCGCGTGCTGGTGCTGCCGACCGAAACCAAGATCCGCTTCGTGATCACCGCCGACGACGTCATCCACGCCTGGTGGGTGCCGGCCCTGGGCTGGAAGCAGGACGCGATCCCGGGAATCATCAACGAGGCCTGGACGGAAATCCGCGAGCCCGGCACCTACCGCGGCGTCTGCGCCGAGCTGTGCGGCAAGGACCACGGCTTCATGCCGATCGTGGTCAAGGCCGTCCCGCGCGCCGAGTACGAGGCCTGGCTGTCCGCCCAGAAGTCCGGCGACCTCGCCGAAGCCGCCCGCATCGCTGCCACCGCCCCCGCTGACGCGGGCGGCGAGGGCTGAGCAGAACCCGAGAGAGGCACAGAATCATGGCTAACCACGACGTCGCCCACGCCGACCACCACGGCGAGCACAAGCAGAGCTTCTTCCAGCGCTGGTTCTACTCCACCAACCACAAGGACATCGGTACCCTGTACCTGGTGTTCTCGCTGGTGATGTTCTTCATCGGCGGTTCGATGGCGCTCGTCATCCGCGCCGAACTCTTCCAGCCCGGCCTGCAGCTGGTCGAGCCGGAGTTCTTCAACCAGATGACCACCATGCATGCGCTGGTGATGATCTTCGGCGCCGTCATGCCCGCCTTCGTGGGCCTGGCCAACTGGATGATCCCGCTGATGATCGGCGCGCCCGACATGGCGCTGCCGCGCATGAACAACTGGTCCTTCTGGATCATGCCGTTCGCCTTCACCCTGCTGCTGATGCCGCTGTTCCTGTACTTCTTCGGCATCGGCGGCGGCGCCCCGGCCGGCGGCTGGACCCTGTACCCGCCGCTGTCGCTGCAGGGCGGCTCCAGCACCGCGTTCACCATCTTCGCCATCCACCTGATGGGCATCAGCTCGATCATGGGTGCGATCAACATCATCGCCACCATCCTCAACATGCGCGCCCCGGGCGTGGACCTGCTGAAGATGCCGGTGTTCGTCTGGACCTGGCTGATCACCGCCTTCCTGCTGATCGCCGTGATGCCGGTGCTGGCGGGCGCGGTCACCATGCTGCTGACCGACAAGTTCTTCGACACCAGCTTCTTCAACGCCGCCGGCGGCGGTGACCCGGTGATGTACCAGCACATCTTCTGGTTCTTCGGGCACCCCGAGGTCTACATCATGATCCTGCCGGCCTTCGGCATCGTTTCGGAGATCATCCCGACCTTCGCCCGCAAGCCGCTGTTCGGCTACCAGGCCATGGTGTACGCCACCGCGTCGATCGCCTTCCTGTCGTTCATCGTCTGGGCCCACCACATGTTCACCGTGGGCATGCCGCTCGGCGGCGAGCTGTACTTCATGTACGCCACGATGCTGATCGCCATCCCGACCGGCGTGAAGGTGTTCAACTGGGCCACCACCATGTGGCGCGGCTCGATGACCTTCGAGACGCCGATGCTGTTCGCGCTCGGCTTCGTGATCATGTTCACCATCGGCGGCTTCTCGGGCCTGATGCTGGCCATCGTCCCGGCCGACTTCCAGTACCACGACACCTACTTCGTGGTGGCGCACTTCCACTACGTGCTGGTGACCGGCGCCGTGTTCGGCATCATGGCCGGCGTGTACTACTGGCTGCCGAAGTGGACCGGCCACATGTACAACGAGACCCTGGGCAAGTGGCACTTCTGGCTGTCCACGTTCTTCGTGAACCTGTTGTTCTTCCCGCAGCACTTCCTGGGCCTGGCCGGCATGCAGCGCCGCGTCCCGGACTACAACGTGGCCTTCGCCGACTTCAACCAGTGGTCCACCATCGGTGGCTTCGGTTTCGGCATCAGCCAGCTGCTGTTCGCCTACATCGTCTGGAAGGCCGCGCGTGGCGGCGTCAAGGCCGAGGCGCGTTCGTGGGAAGGCGCCAAGGGCCTGGAGTGGACCGTCGCCTCGCCGGCGCCGCACCACACCTTCACCGTGCCGCCGGTCATCAAGGACGGCGACCTGGCCCACGGCGACGTCACCCACTGACGTCGCCCGCCTGAGCCCGAGACCGCCATGACCCAGCCCACCGACAAGTCCGACCTGGAGAAGCGCCGCCGCGGCACGCGCCTCACCGCGTGGGCGATCGGCCTGGTCGCGGTCGGCATCTACGCGGCCTTCCTGCTCTCGGTGATGCTGCCATGAGCGCCGAAGGCCGCGCGTCCCGCCCGTCGGTCAAGTCCAGCCTGCGCACCATCGCGATGGTGTCGGCGCTGTCCTTCGTCGGCGCCTTCTCGCTGGTGCCGCTGTACCGCATCGCCTGCGAGAAGGTGTTCGGCATCAAGCTCGAACAGGGCCCGGCCGGCGAACAGCACGTGGCCGGCCTGGTGGTGGATGAAACCCGCACCATCACGGTCGAGTTCGACGGCACCGTGAACTCCAAGCTGCCCTGGGCCTTCAAGCCGCAGGTGCTGAGCATGCAGGTGCACCCGGGCCGCACCTACGAGGCGAACTACATCGCCCGCAACACGGCCGACCACGCCATTGTCGGCAACGCCGCGCCGTCGGTGGCGCCGTCCACGGCGTCCACCTTTTTCAACAAGACCGAGTGCTTCTGCTTCACCGAGCAGCTGCTGCACGCCGGCGAGGAACGCCTGATGCCGGTGCGCTTCGTGGTCGATCCCGACCTGCCGGAGCACATCAGCACCATCACCTTGTCCTACACTTTCTTCAGCAACGAGCCGGCCACGGCGCGCCTCGTGGGCGAGGCCGGCACCGCGCCGGCCGCCGCCCGCAGCGCGCCCTGATCCAACCGCCTTACAGGAATACCGGGGAATCCCATGGCACAGACCCACGACGATCCGAACATCTACTACGTCCCGCACCACAGCCCGTGGCCCTTCGTTGGCTCGATCACGCTGTTCATCACCATGATCGGCGTCGCCAACTGGCTCAACGGCCAGGCCTGGGGCCAGCCGGTGTTCTTCGTCGGCCTGGTGGCGACGATGGCGGTGCTGTTCGGCTGGTTCGGCAACGTGATCAGCGAATCGCTGGCGGGCAAGTACAACGACAAGGTCGACGCGTCGTTCCGCATGGGCATGATGTGGTTCATCTTCTCGGAGATCATGTTCTTCGCGGCCTTCTTCGGCGCCCTGTTCTACGCCCGCCAGTTCGCGCTGCCGTGGCTCTCGGGCGAGGGCGACGGCGCCCTGACCAACCAGTTCCTCTGGGAAGGCTACGTCGCCGGCTGGCCGACCGCCGGCCCGGAGCAGCTGGGCGGCGCCTTCCAGACCATCCCGGCCTGGGGCCTGCCGCTGATCAACACCCTGATCCTGCTGGCGTCCGGCGTCACCATCACCATCGCGCACCACGCGCTCAAGGCCGGCAAGCGCACCTCGCTGCTGGTCTGGCTGGGCGCCACCGTGCTGCTGGGCTCGATCTTCCTGTTCTACCAGGCGGAGGAGTACATCCACGCCTACCGTGACCTGAACCTCACCCTGGGTTCGGGCATCTACGGTTCCACCTTCTTCATGCTCACCGGCTTCCACGGCATGCACGTGTTCCTGGGCACGCTGATGCTGGCCATCATCTGGCTGCGCTGCCTGAAGGGCCACTTCAGCAAGGACCACCACTTCGCCTTCGAGGCCGTGGCCTGGTACTGGCACTTCGTGGACGTGGTCTGGCTCGGCCTGTTCCTGTTCGTCTACGTGCTCTGACGCACCGCGGGGGACTGCGGTCCCCCGTACTCCCTGTGGGAGGGACTTCAGTCCCGATGCTTTTCGGCGAAAGGCATCGGGACTGAAGTCCCTCCCACAGGTTCTTTAGCCACCAGCGAAGCTCAGCCGCCGACGCCGTGCGGCTTGATCACGCCGGTGAAGATGCCGGCGATGACCAGCAGGATCAGCCCCACCGACAGGCCGATGCGCCAGGTCAGCGACTTCACGGTGCGGTCGGTCTTGCCCTTGTCGACCATCATGTAATACAGGCCCGCGCCAAGGTTCCAGAGGATCACGATCAGGACAGCGATGATGAGGAGTTTCTGCACGACGACCGCCCGGTGTCTGGGGAAGCCCGCATTATCCGCCCGCGGAGCGCGAACCGCGTGAACCGCCGCCTGGTCCTCAGCGTTCTCGGCCTGTGCCTTGCGCTCGGCTTCGCCCAGCTGGGCCGCTGGCAGCTCTCGCGCGAAGGCATCAAGCGCGGGCAGCTGGCCGCCGCCGAGGCCGCCCTGGCGGGGCCGCCGCGCGGGCTGGCCGAGGCCCTGGCCGCGCCGGCGGGCATCGACAAGGTCGCGGGCCGCGCGCGCTTCACGGCGACGCCGCGCCTGTGGCTGGACAATCAGCGCCGTGGCCAGCAGGTGGGCATGCGCCTGTACTGCGCGGCCGCGCCGGTGGAGGGCGGCACGCCGCTGCTGGTGGACCTGGGTTGGCTGCCGGTGGCGCCGGATCGGCGTCTTCCGTCGGTGGCCTGCCCCGAAGGCGAGCACGCGCTGGCGGGCCTGCTGGTGCCGCCGCCTTCGGTCGGGCTGCGCCTTGGCCCGGGCCTGGTCGAACAGGACGGCGCCTGGCTGGCGACGCGGCTCGACCCGGCCGAAGTCAGCGCCGCGTGGACGGACACGCCGGCACTGGCGGCGCGCGTGCTGCGGCTGGATCCTGCGGTTCCGCTGGGCCACGCGCGCGACCTGGAACTGCTGGGCAACACCCTGCCGCCGGAAAAACACCGCGGCTACGCCGTCCAGTGGTTCGGACTGGCGCTGGCCACCCTCGTGATCCTGATCGTACTCAACCTGCGCCGACGCCGATGACCGCCGAAAACCAACGCACGCCGAACCAGACCCGCTCGCGCCTCTCCCTGCTGCTGGTCGCCGCGATGTTCCTGGGCAGCTTCGGCGTCGCGGCCGCGCTGTTCTTCGGCGGCTGGAAGCCGACCAGCACCCGCAACATCGGCGAGATGCTGTCGCCGTACCCGGACCTGCGCGATGTCGCGCTGGTGCGCGCCGACGGCCGGCCGTGGCAGTGGCAGCCGGCCGAGCGCCACTGGCACATCGTGGTGGCGCCGCCGGCCGACTGCGGCGAGCCCTGCACGCAGCTGCTCAACGCCCTGCACCGCGTCTGGTACTCGGAAGGCCGCCACGCCGAGAAGCTCGAAGTGCTCTGGTTCGGCGCGCTGCCGCCCGGCGCGCCCGAGTTCAGCGGCCTGGTGCCGATGCAGCCCAGCGCCGCCCTGCAGGCCAAGCTGCCCGACCAGGCCCGCGCCGACGCGCTGCCGGTCTACCTCGCCGATCCCAATGGTTACCTGGTCCTGCGCTACGCCCCGGGCTTCAACCCGTCGGGCCTGCGCAAGGACCTCGGACGTGTGTTGAAGTAGGAAACCCATGAACAGCCCCCATCGCCACTACCACCGCCTCGCCTGGGCCGCCGTGCTGCTGGCCCTGTGCGTGATCGTGTTCGGCGGCTTCGTCCGCCTCTCCAACGCCGGCCTGAGCTGCCCGGACTGGCCCACCTGCTACGGCAAGGCCACCTGGCCCACGCTCGACCACGAGATCGCCAGCGCGAATGAAAGCTACGAGCGCGCCGTCGAAGTCAGCAAGGCCTGGCGCGAGCAGTTCCACCGCCACATCGCCGCGCTGCTGGGCGTGTTCGTGCTGGTGCTGGCCCTGCTGGGTGCGCGCCGCTATCGCCACGGCGTCGCCAGCGTACTGGCCGCGGCCGCGCTGGTGGCGCTGTCGATCCCGGTCTACATGGGCGTCGAGGGCCAGTTCGAAGGCAACCACATGCTTTCGGTGGCCTTGTTCATCGTGGCCGAACTGATCCTGGTCGCGCACGCGTGGCGCGGCTCGAACGCCGACGCCGCGCGCTTCTCCAGCCTGCTGCTCGGCGTGATCATCTTCCAGGCCGTGCTCGGCATGTGGACGGTGATCTGGCTGGTGAAGCCGGTGATCGTGATGGCCCATCTGCTCGGCGGCCTGCTCACGCTGTCGATGCTGACCTGGCTGGCGTTCAAGACCACGCCCGGCAGCGCGCTGGTGCTGGCCGAGGCGCCGCGCCTGCGCCGCCTGCTGTGGATCGGCCTGGTCCTGCTGGTGGTGCAGATCGCGCTCGGCGGCTGGACCAGCGCCAACTACGCCGCGCTGGCCTGCGGCACCGATTTCCCGACCTGCCTGGGCCAGTGGTGGCCGGAGCAGGATTACCGCGAGGGCTTCGTGCTCTGGCGCGGCATCGGCGTCGATTACGAAGGCGGCGTGCTCGACGGCGCCGCGCGCGTGGCCATCCAGATGAGCCACCGCATCATGGCGCTGTTGGTGGTGGGCCACCTGCTGGTGGTCGGCCTCCGCATGCTGCGCACGCCGGGCCTGGTGTTCTGGGGCGCGGTGCTGCTGGTACTGCTGTCGGCGCAGGTCGCGCTGGGCATCAGCAACGTGGTGCTGGGCCTGCCGCTGTGGGTCGCCACCGCGCACAACGCCGGTGCGGCGCTGCTGCTGTTCACCGTCGTAGGCCTGCTGGCCCGGCTGCGGGCACCGGAGTGAGCACGCCCTTCGCCGCCTACTGGGAGCTGACCAAGCCGCGCGTGGTCGCGCTGATCGTGTTCACCGCGATCATCGGCATGTTCCTCGCGATCGAGCCGGGCGAGGCCTGGCCCTGGGAGCGGATCGTGCTCGGCGCGGTCGGCATCTGGCTGGCGGCATCGTCCGCGGCGGCGATCAACCACCTGCTCGACCAGCGCATCGACGTGCTGATGGCCCGCACCCAGCACCGCCCGCTGGCCACCGGCTCGCTGCGGCCGATGCAGGTGCTGGCCTTCGCGGTCGCGCTGGGCGTGCTGTCGATGGTGCTGCTGGCCTGGCGCGTGAATGCATTCACCGCGGCGCTGACCTTCGCCTCGCTGATCGGCTACGCCATCGTCTATACGGGCTACCTGAAGCGCGCCACGCCGCAGAACATCGTCATCGGCGGCCTCGCCGGCGCGGCGCCGCCGCTGCTGGGCTGGGCCGCGGTAAAGGGCTGGCCCGCGGGCACGGCCTTCCTCGGCCTGGCCGGCGCGCCGCTGCACTACGACCACGCGCTGCTGCTGGTCCTGGTCATCTACGTCTGGACCCCGCCGCATTTCTGGGCGCTGGCGATCTTCCGCCGCGACGACTACGCCAAGGCGCTGATCCCGATGCTGCCGGTGGTCTATGGCGTCACCTACACGCGCTGGCAGATCCTGTTCTACACGGTGCTGCTGCTGGCGGTGACGGTGTTGCCCTGGGCAACGAAGATGACCGGCGTCTTCTACCTCGGCGGCGCGCTGGTGCTCGGCGGCGTCTTCCTCTACTACGCCATCCGCCTGCTCAACCCGCCCGGCGAGCTCTACGCGATGAAGGTCTTCAACTACTCCATCGTCTACCTGATGGCCCTCTTCGCCTTCCTCCTCGCCGACCACTGGCTCCTGCCGCCGGCTACCGCGGTTGACCTCCCGGCCTTGGAGTTCATTCCCGCCCGTGTGTGAGTGGTTTTTTTGCCACGGATGAACACAGATGAACACAGATAGAAGCGCATAAATGCGGGTAGGGAAAAAGCGGTATGGATGGGTTGCGGCGAGCCCGTCGTTCTGGCGACAAGCATGAAAAAGGGGTCAGAGTGATTATTCGTCTCGACGAATAATCACTCTGACCCCTTTTTTGTTGGCTCCCTTCGGAGCCTTTTCTCAGGAGACCATTGATCGGGCCGGGCAGGCGGAGACCCCGATCAACTAAGCGCCATCCGTTCTTGCCCGTTCCTATCTGTGTTTATCTGTGTTCATCCGTGGCAAAAAACGAACCCCGCCTACGCAAGGTTACTTGGCGTTGATGAGGTGTTGTTGCCAGAAGAGGACGCTGGCGGCGCCGAAGTAGTCCGAGTTCGTCTTCTTGCGGAAACCGTGGCCCTCGTCCTTGTAGAGCAGGTACCAGACGTCGCCGCCGTTGCCGCGGACCGCCTTCACGATCTGCTCGGCTTCCGTCCACGGCACCCGCGGGTCGTTCAGGCCCTGGGCCACGAACAGCGGGCGGGTGATCTTGTGCGCGTTGTTGAGCGGCGCGATGCGGTCGTGGAAGGCCTTCATCTCCGGGATGCGCTCGTCGCCGTATTCGGCCCGGCGCAGGTCGCGGCGGTAGCTCTCGGTGTTGGCGAGGAAGGTGCCGAAGTCGGAGATGCCCACCACGTCGATGCCGGCGCGGATGCGCTCGTTGTAGTGGGTCATGCTGGCCAGCACCATGTAGCCGCCGTAGCTGCCGCCGGAGACGCCGACGCGGTTGGCGTCAAGCTCGGGCTGCTTCGCGATCCAGTCCAGCAGCGCGCCGATGTCCTTGACCGAGTCCTCGCGCAGCATGCCGTTGTCGAGCTGCAGGTAGTCCTTGCCGTAGCCGGCCGAGCCGCGCACGTTCGGCACCAGCACCGCCACCTTCAGCTCCTCGAGCATGAACTGCACGGTCGGGTTGAAGCTCGGCAGCGACTGCGCCTCCGGGCCGCCGTGGATGCTGATCACCACCGGGAACGGGCCGTCGCCCGCCGGGCGGTAGTAGAAGGCCGGGATGGTGCGCGGCTTGCCGTCCACCTGGTCGAAGGTCTCGTAGCGCACCAGCGTCGGCGCGCGGAACTTGGCCACGTCCAGGCCACCGACTTCGCTGGCGGTCCACTGCACCAGGCGCTGGCTGCCGAGCTCGACCACGTGCACGTCGCTGGGCGAGGTGGCGCTGTTGAGCGTCACCGCCAGGCGCTGGCCGTCGGGCGAGAAGCCGAAGCTGCCGATCACGCCGACCGGCAGTTCCGGCAGCGCCACCGGCTGGTGGCCGGGCAGGGTGATGACGTGCAGCTTGCCGATGCCGTCCTCGTTGGTGGAGAAGGCGAGGTGCTTGCCGTCGGCGCTGATGTCGAAGCCCTCGACGTCCCACGGGATGTTGCCGCTGAGCAGCTCGGTGCGGCCACTCTCGGGGTCGTGGAAGCGCAGGGTGCGGAACTGGCGCTCTTCGTCGGAGATGAAGTACACGCCCTTGCCGTCCGGGGCGTACTGGAAGCCGCCGAACGCCGCGCGGCCGCCGTCCACCGGGAACATCTCGAGCTTGCCGGTGGCCAGGTCGAGTTCGCCCGGGTAGGCCTCGTTGATCGAGACGTAGCGCGACACCAGCAGCTTGCCGCCGTCGGGCGAGAAGCCGGTGGCGTTCCACAGGCCGCCTTCGCTCAGCACCATGCGCGACTCGCCGGTGGCCATGTCGCGGATCCACAGGTCGTAGTCGGTGCCGTTGCGGGCGGTGCTGGACCAGGCCAGCTGCTTGCCGTCGTCCGACCACAGCGGGGCGGAGTTCTGGCTGCGCTTGCCGTCGGTGAGCATCGTCACCGCGCGGGTGTCGAGGTCGAACCAGTGCAGCTGCCAGAACTCGGAGCCGCCCACGTCCTTGCCGAACACGAAGCCGTTCTTGCCGGGCGCCGGGCTGATCGCGCTGAGCGGCTCCGGGTAGAAGGTCAGCTGTTCGCGCGCGCCCATCGGCATGCGCACGCGGTGCGCCTGGTTGGTCTCGCCGAAGCGCGTGCTGATGACGAGGCTGCCGTCGGGCAGCCAGCCGTTGAAGCTGGCGCCGCGCGTGTTCTGGTAGCGGCTCAGGCGCTCGACGAGTTCGGCCGGCACGGCCGGCACGTTCTCGCTGACGCGGTTGCCGACGTCCTCGCGCACCACCGCCGGCGGCGTGGCGGCGAAGACGGGCGCGACCAGCGCCAGCGACAAAATCAAAGGTGTGAAGCGCATGTGTACGGCCCCCCCGGGCTTTGGAAAGAAGCCCGAGCATACCGCCAACCCCGCTCCCTGTAGGAGGGACTTCAGTCCCGAAGCGCGCCACACCGCGTCATCACGGCAGCGCCGCCGCCCACACACAGGGGTCTTCCGCCCGACTCGGAAGCGTCGTCCTGACCACCGATGTCGGCCGTTCCGGCTCCTGCCTCCACTTCGGAAGACCCCTGTGTGCGTGCGACGTCGCCCCCAACGCCAGTCGCACACCGGAGCGAGATCAAAGGCCGGACCGGCTGGCCCCATGGCTCAGCCCTTGATTGACTTGATCTCCATGACGAGGCTCCAACGCTCGCGCTGCTCTTCCGCGCTCAAGCCCTCGCGACTCTCCTTTTCGTTGAGTTCATCGCGCCGCTGGAGCTTTGTCTGGTCGTTGAGCTGTCGGATTGCGCCGACGAAAACCTCCAGAAGCTCGCTGTCGGTTCCAGGTTCGCTGGCCAGTGCCAACTTCTGCAGCGGCGCAGCTTCCTCCCGGCCATTGAAATGCTCGAGCAGCGCGCCGGTGCTAATGCCTGGACGTTCGCGAGCTAGCTCAAGCACTTCCATCAGAAGTGGAATGCCGGGCTGCCGCAGGACGCCAAACAAGTACGGAGGCTCAAGTGCTGACGCCAAGGATGGCTTCTGGAGCAACAGCGAGATCGCGAGGCGCACCAGGCTGCGCTTCGGCGCGGGCGCGCCGCCGCGGCCGCGCATCGAAGGCGTCGGCTGCGGTGCGGGCGCGGCAGCGGTGCGCTGGCCCACGCCGGTGAGCTCGGTCAGGCGCTGCTGCATCAGATCGCGGAACGCGCCGTCGGGAATGCCGGCCAGCAGCGGCTTGGCGCGCTCGGCCAGCCGCGCCTTGCCCTCCATGCCGGCCAGGTTCACGTCCTTCGACAGTTCGGCGTAGAAGAACTCGGACAGCGGCGTGGCCTGCGCCAGGCGCGCGTCGAAGCCGGCCGCGCCTTCCTTGCGCACGATGGTGTCCGGGTCCTCGCCGTCGGGCAGGAACAGGAAGAAGGCCTGGCGCCCGTCGCGCATGCGCGGCAGCACCGATTCGAGCGCCTTCCACGCGGCGCCGCGGCCGGCGCGGTCGCCGTCGAAGCAGAAGTAGACGTCGGCGGCGTTGCGGAACAGCAGCTCGGCGTGGTCGGGCGTTGTCGCGGTGCCCAGCGTGGCCACGGCGGTGTTCACGCCGAACTGGAACAGCGCCACCACGTCCATGTAGCCCTCGACGACGACGAGCTTCGGGATCTTCGAATGCGCCTGCCGCACCTGCCACAGGCCGTAGAGTTCGCGGCCCTTGTGGAAGAGGGCGGTCTCGGGCGAGTTGAGGTACTTCGGGCCGTCGTCCTTGTCCAGCACGCGGCCACCGAAGGCGATCACGCGGCCGCGGCGGTCGTGGATCGGGAACATCACGCGGTCGCGGAACTTGTCGTACACGCGGCCGCTGTCGCTGCGCGAGAGCATGCCGGTCTTGTCGAGCAGGTTCAGCCGGCGCTCGTCGGTGCCCAGCGCATCCTTCAGGCCGTTGAAGCCGTCCGGCGCGTAGCCGATGCCGAAGCGCGCCTGGTTCTCGGCGTCGACGCCGCGCCGGGCCAGGTAATCGCGTGCCTTCGTGCTTCCGGCCAGCTGCTGCACGAAGAATTTCGCCGCGGCCTCGAGCGCCGCGTACAGCTCGCGCGACTCGTTGCCCTGGTGCGCCTGGCGCGTGTCGCGCGGCACCTCGATGCCGGCGCGCTTGGCGAGTTCTTCCACCGCGTCGAGGAACTCGAGGCGGTCGTAGTTCATCAGGAAGCTGATCGCGGTGCCGTGCGCGCCGCAGCCGAAGCAGTGGTAGAACTGCTTGGTCGGCGACACCGTGAACGACGGCGAGCGCTCGTCGTGGAACGGGCAGCGCGCGGAGTATTCGCGGCCCTGGCGCTTGAGCGGCACGCGCGTGCCGATCACCTCGACGATATCGGTGCGCGCCAGCAGGTCGTCGATGAACGCGTCGGGCAGTCGGGCCATGGCCGTCAGGATGCCATGCGGGCAGCCACCCTGTGGGAGGGACTTCAGTCCCGATGCTTCTCGGCGAACAGCATCGGGACTGAAGTCCCTCCCACAGAGGGCCGGTCAGCCCGCGAGGGCTTTCTTGACCAGCTGCGACACCAGGCCCATGTCGGCCTGGCCCGCGAGCTTGGGCTTGAGCACGCCCATCAGCTTGCCCATGTCGGCCGGGCCGGTGGCGCCGGTCTCGGCCTTCGCGGCGTCGATGGCGGCCTGGATGGCGGCTTCGTCCATCTTGGCGGGCAGGTAGGCCTCGAGCACGCCGAGCTCGTAGCGCTCGATCGCGGCGAGGTCGTCGCGGCCGGCGGCGTCGTACTGGCTGATCGAGTCCTTGCGCTGCTTGACCATCTTTTCCAGCACGGCCAGCACCAGCGCGTCGGTCATCTCGACCCGCTCGTCCACTTCCTTCTGCTTGATCGCGGCGTTGATCAGGCGGATGACGCCCAAGCGATCCTTCTCGCCCGACTTCATCGCGGCCTTCATGTCTTCAACCAGCTGGGCTTTCATGCTCATGGTTTTCTCCGGGGATCAGAAACACAAAAAGCCGGCAACGCTTGCGCGCGCCGGCTTCTTGGAGGGCACAGCGGCTCAGTACAGGCGCTGGCGCTTGGTGACGTCGCGCGAGCTGCGGCGCAGCTGGCGCTTCACCGCGGCGGCGGCCTTGCGCTTGCGCTCCTGGGTCGGCTTCTCGTAGAACTCGCGCTTGCGGGTCTCGGCGAGGACGCCGGCCTTCTCGCAGGTGCGCTTGAAGCGACGCAGCGCAAACTCAAACGGCTCGTTTTCGCGGACTTTGACAGACGGCATGTGGAATTCCTGGATACGTGGATTTCGCCCGGCACGGCCGGCGAGCCGCGTATGATACGCGGGCCCCGGGGCCGCAGGCAAGCCTGAATCCCGGGAAATCCTTGAATCCCGCGGTTTACCCCCAAGAAACAGGCACATGCGCGTCCTGGGCATCGAAACCAGCTGCGATGAAACCGGCGTGGCGGTGTACGACACCGAGCGCGGCCTGCTCGCGCACGCCCTCTACAGCCAGGTCGAACTGCACGCCGAGTACGGCGGGGTGGTGCCCGAGCTGGCCAGCCGCGACCACGTCCGCAAGCTGCTGCCCCTGGTCCGCCAGACCCTGGCCGAGGCCGGGCTGGGCGTCGAAGACCTGGACGGGGTGGCCTACACGGCCGGCCCGGGCCTGGTGGGCGCATTGATGGTGGGCGCCGCCGCCGGCCGGGCCCTGGCCTGGGCGCTCGACCTGCCCGCCGTGGGCGTGCACCACATGGAAGGCCACCTGCTGGCCCCGATGCTCGAGGACCCCGGGCTGAAGCCGCCCTTCGTGGCCCTGCTGGTCTCGGGCGGCCACACCCAGCTGGTCGAAGTGGCCGCCATCGGCGCCTACCGGCTGCTGGGCGAGACCCTGGACGACGCCGCCGGCGAGGCCTTCGACAAGACCGCCAAGCTCATGGGCCTGCCGTACCCGGGCGGCCCGGAGCTGGCCCGGCTGGCCGAATCGGGCCGCCCCGGCCTGTTCAAGTTCTCCCGGCCGATGACCGACCGGCCCGGCCTCGACTTCAGCTTCTCCGGCCTCAAGACCCAGGTGCTGCTGGCCTGGCAGGCCTCGGACCAGTCCCCGCAGACCCGCGCCGACATCGCCCGCGGCTTCGAGGATGCGGTGGTCGAGACCCTGGCCGTCAAGTGCGAGCGCGCCCTGAAGCAGACCGGCGCCCGCACCCTGGTGGTGGCCGGCGGCGTCGGTGCCAACGTGCGCCTGCGCGCCCGCCTGCAAGCCCTTATGGCTGGGCCTGTAGGAGGGCCTTCAGGCCCGAAGCTTTTCGCGAAGGGCTTCGGGCCTGAAGGCCCTCCTACAGGGCGCGTTTGCTTCCCGCGGCCGGCCTTCTGCACCGACAACGGCGCCATGATCGCCTTCGCCGGCGCGCTGCGGCTGCAGGCCGGCCAGCACGAGGCCCCGGCCGTCACCGTGACGCCACGCTGGGACATGGCAAGCTTGCCGCCCCTTTAGGAGAGGTTGCGAGGCATGGACAAGGTCTTCATCGAAGCGCTCGAGATCGAGTGCGTGATCGGCATCTACGACTGGGAGCGCAAGATCCGCCAGCCGGTGGTGCTCGACATCGAGATGGCGTTCGACAACACCGTGCCCGCCGCCACCGACAACATCGAGCACACGCTGGACTACAAGGCCGTCAGCAAGCGCCTGATCCAGTTCGTGTCCGAGTCTGATTTCGGGCTGGTGGAAACCCTGGCCGAGCGCTGCGCCGCGATCATCACCGGCGAGTTCGGCGTCAGGCACGTGCGCCTGAAGCTGAGCAAGCCCGGCGCCGTGCGCGGCTCCAAGGCCGTGGGCGTGATCATCGAGCGCGGCCAGGCCTGATGGGCACCGCCTGGCTGAGCCTGGGCAGCAACCAGGACGCCGAGGCGAACCTGCTGGCCGCGGCCGACGCCCTGCGCGAACGCTTCGGCGCGGTGCGCTTCTCGCCGGTGTACCGCACGCCGGCGGTAGGCTTCGACGGCCCGGATTTCCTCAACGCCGCCGCCGTGATCGAGAGCGACCTCGACCCGTTCGCGCTCAACGACTGGCTGCATGCGCTGGAGGACCGGCAGGGCCGGCGCCGCGACGTGCCGCGGTTCTCCAGCCGCACGCTCGACATCGACATCGTGTTCTACGACGACCTCGTGCTGAAGGGCCCTGGCAACCTCGAGCTGCCGCGGCCCGAGTTGAAGCACGCCTTCGTCCTCAAGCCGCTGGCCGACCTGTCGCCGGGCTACGTGGTGCCGGGCGGCGAGGCGACGCTGGCCGCGCTGTGGGCCGCGCATCCCGACGCGGCCGCGCCGCCGGCGGTGGACGCGCTCGCCCTGGGGTGACTTCCGGCCTTGCGTGAAGGCGTCGCCGGTCCATAATCACCGCCATCCCAGCCAGCAAATGAACCAGGTTCATTTGCTGGCGTCCCCACGGAGGCCACCGCCATGTTCGACCGACTCGCCCGCAGCTGGACCCTGGTCAAGGCCAGCGCCGCCGTGCTGCGCTCCGACAAGGAGCTGCTGCTGTTCCCGGTGATCTCGGGCATCGCCACCCTGCTGGTCGCGGCCTCGTTCGCGGTGCCGGTGATCGGGCTGCGCCTGTTCGAAGGCGGCGAGATCGGTCCGCTGGGCGCGGTGGTGGGCTTCCTGTTCTACCTCTGCCAGTACTTCGTGATCTTCTTCTTCAACACGGCCCTGGTCGGCGCCGCGATGATCCGCCTCGAAGGCGGCGACCCGACGGTGGCCGACGGCCTGCGCATCGCGCGCAGCAAACTGGGCGTGATCCTGGGCTACGCCGCCATCGCCGCCACCGTGGGCCTGCTGCTCAAGGCCGCCAGCGAACGCGCCGGCGCCTTCGGCAAGATCCTGATCGGCCTGCTGGGCATGGCCTGGACCGTCGGCACCTTCCTGGTGGTGCCGATCCTGGTCACCCGCGACGTCGGCCCGATCGACGCGGTGAAAGAGTCGATGACCCTGCTCAAGCGCACCTGGGGCGAGAACGTGGCCGGCAACGTCGGCATCGGCCTCGCGTTCGGCCTGCTGACCACGGCGGTGGTGATCGTGTCCATCGCGATGGTGATCGGCGCCGCGGCCCTCGGCGGCGGCAAGCTGGCCCTGGTCGCCGTCGTGCTGGCCGTGATCGCCGTCGCCAGCGTCGCCGTCATCCAGGCGGCGCTGTCCGGCGTCTATTCCGCCGCCGTTTACCGCTACGCCGTCGACGGCCAGGCCCCGCAAGGCTTCGCCGGCGACCAGCTGCAGGCCGCCTTCCGGCCCAAGTAAGCCACGACGCCCCCGACGCGCCGGCCTAGGGGGCGGTCGCCTCGGTAACCACGTAGCGTCGCGCGGCAACGCCGATCCGCGGTGGCCGGCCGCTGCGTTCGAAAGCATCGTGGCCCTCGCGCAGGTTGCGCCAGAAATCCGCCCAGGGTTCGTCGCGCCAACCCGCTTCGGCGCGGTCGGCGAACCGGAACGGGAAGATGTGGACCGGCACGGCGGGCTCGCCGCCATCCAGCGCGGCCGAGACCAGCGTGTAGATCTCCTCGATGCCGTCGTCGCCCATGGCATAGCAGCCGATCGAGACACAGCTGCCGTGCACCATCAGGAAATCCCCGGTGCGGCCGTGCGACCGGTCGTGGGCGTTGGGGTAGCCCAGGTTGAACGACAGGTGGTACTGGCTGCGCGGATTGAGCTGGCCGCGCGTGACCCGGTAGAAGCCTTCCGGCGACTGGCCGTCGCCCTGCCGCAGCTTGGGTCCCAGTGCGCCCGACCACGCGCAAACCGGATAGCGCCGGAACAACCGGTAGCGCGCGCCGTCCGCGACCCAGACTTCCAGTTCGCTCTCGGCCTTGAAGATCCGGATGAATACCGGCGCGCCAAACCGCAGTGACGAGGCGGCGAGGTCGCGTTCGAGGCCGGGACGCACGCGCGCGGCGGCACCGGCCGCGCGATCGCCGCCGCCGCCGACTCTGGCCTCGACCGTGCCCAGCACCGTGCGCCCGGTCACCGGCCAGAGCAGGGCAAAGGCCCCCAGCAGGCCCAGGCCGGCCAGCGCGAGCCACGGATGCTTCAAAGGTTAAGGCTCCGGCCGCCGTCCACGCGGATCACCTGGCCCGTGGTGTAGCGGGCGTCCTGCAGCAGCCAGCGGACGGCTTCGGCGACGTCATCGGCGTCGCCGGCGCGTTTCAAGGCGGTGCTGGCGAGCATCGCCGCCTTCTCGTGTTCGGGCTTGCCCTCGGCCGGCCACATCACGGCACCGGGGGCGACGGCGTTGACGCGCACTTCGGGGCCGAGCTCTTTCGCCAGGGATTGCGTCAGCATCAGGTTGGCGGCCTTGGCCATGCAGTAAATCGTGTGGTTCTTGAGCGGGCGCTCGCCGTAGATGTCGCCGAGGTTCACGATCGCGCCGCCGGTCGCGCGCAGGTGCGGCGCCGCGGCCTGGGCCAGGAAGAACGGTCCGCGCGCGTTGGACGCGAACAACTCGTCCCACTGCGCGCCCGTCGCGCGGCCCACCGGCGTCGGGTAGAAAGCGCTGGCGTTGTTGACCAGCGCGTCGAGCCGGCCGAAGCGCGCCACGGTGTCGGCGACCAGGCCGGGCAGGGCATCGTCGTCAGCCAGTTCGCAGGACAGCACGAGCGTGCTGCCGGGGCGCGCGGCCTCGAGTGCGGCGACCAGCGCGTGCATGTCCGCCGCGGAGGCGCGGTGGTGCAGGGCGAGGTCGTAGCCGGCGGCATGCAGGCGGCGGGCGATGCAGGCGCCCACGCGTTTGGCGGCGCCGGTGATCAGGGCAACGGGGGCGGTCATGCGGGGCTCCGTGGATTTGCCGGTATCCTGCGCGCAGGCACCTGAAGATTCCATCATGACCCGGCAAGCCCCCGCCCCCGACGCGGCCGCCCTCGCCCACAGCGAGCAGCTGCTCTCCCTGATCCGCGGCCAGATCCAGGCCAGCGGCGGCGTCATTTCGTTCGCCCGCTACATGGAGCTGGCGCTGTACGCGCCGGGCCTGGGCTACTACAGCGCCGGCAGCCGCAAGTTCGGCGCCGAGGGCGATTTCGTCACCTCGCCCGAGCTGGGTCCGACCTTCGCCGAGTGCATCGCGCAGGCGGCGGCGCAGGTGTTCGCGCAGCTCGGCGGCGAGGCGGACTTCTTCGAGATCGGCGGCGGCAGCGGTGCCTTTGCCGAGGCGGCGCTGCGGCGCTGGCAGGCCATCGGGGCGCTGCCGGCGCGCTACCTCATCCTCGAGCCGAGCGCCGACCTGCGCGAGCGGCAGGCCGACCGGTTGCGCGCGGCCTTGCCGGCCGACGTCTTCGCGCGCGTGCAGTGGCTCAACGGCCCGCCGGAAGCGGAATGGCGCGGCGTGCTGTTCGCCAACGAAGTGCTGGACGCGCTGCCGACGCCGCGTTTCGTGGTGCGCGGCGGCGAGGTGTTCGAGGAGCACGTGGCGCTGTCGCCCGAAGGCGCGCTGATCCGCGTCGACCAGCCGGCCGATGCGCTGCTGCACGCCGCCGTGCGCCACATCGAACGCGACATCGGCAAGCCCTTCGCCGACGGCTACCGCTCGGAAGTGCTGCCGCAGCTGCCGTACTGGATCCAGGCCGTTGGCGGCCTGCTCAAGGACGGCGTGATGCTGTACGTGGACTACGGCTACCCGCGCCACGAGTACTACCTGCCCGAACGCAGCGACGGCACCCTGGTCTGCCACCACCGCCACACCGCGCACGGCGATCCCTTCCACCTGCCGGGGCTGCAGGACATCACCGCCTTCGTCGATTTCACCGCGCTGGCCGAGGCGGGCGTGGGTGCCGGGTTTGATTTCGCCGGCTACTGCGCGCAGGCCAGCTTCCTGATCAACTGCGGCCTGGCCGAGCGGCTCTCGGACATCGAAGCCATCGGCGATGCGGTCGAGCGCCACCACCGCCACAACGAAGTGAAGCGACTGACGCTGCCGGGCGAAATGGGCGAGCGCTTCCAGGTGATGGGCTTCCAGCGCGGCGCCGAGATCCGCCCGCTGTTCGCCCGCGGTGACCTGAGCCGGCGGCTGTGATCCGCCGCGACCTGCACCGGCCGCGCCTGTGGCTGGGCGTTTGGCTTGGCGGGTGGACGCTGTGCATCGCGCTGTCGCTGCTGCCGCCGATCGAACTGGGCGGCCCGCCGGATTCGGACAAGCTCGGCCATTTCCTCGCCTACTTCACGCTGATGGCCTGGGCGGTGATGCTGTTCCCGCGCTGGCGGGCGTGCCTGCTCGCGGCCGGCGGTCTGGTTTTGCTGGGCCTGGGATTGGAACTCGCGCAGGCGACGCTGACGACGACGCGGCAGGGGGATGGACGCGACATGCTGGCCAATGCGCTTGGGGTGCTGGCGGGGTTGGGGCTTGCGTTGACGCCGGGGCGGCATCTTTTGGCTTGGGTGGACGTCAGGCTGCGGGGCGAAGGGCATCGGGACTGAAGTCCCTCCCACAGGAAGCCGCGTGTGGGAGGGACTTCAGTCCCGATGCTTCTCGCTCTCGATCGCCGCAATGCGCGCCTTCCGCAACCACTCCCCCACCGCCGGCCCCTGCAGCCCGTTCGCCACCGCGTGCCCGGCCGAAATCGCCTGTGCCGCCACGTGCAGCCGTAGCAGCAGCGCGCCCGGCGGATACGGCTCCTCCTCGCGCCCCAGCCGCCCGCGCTTGTCGGCCTCGCAGGCCAGCGCCAGCAGCGGGATGCGCTCGGGTTTGCGGAAGCCGTCGCAGCGTGCGATCAGGTCGTGCACGGTCTCGGGCCGCAGTTCGGCCAGCCGGTGCACGTTGAGGTGCTCGCGGCACACGATCTCGGCCATGGCAGCGAATTCAGTCGGCACCTTGTAGCGCGCGCACACCGCGCGCAGCGGCCGCACGCCGCTGTGTTCATGGCCGATGTGTTTCGGCAGCTCGGCCTTCGGCGTCAGCGCCTTGCCGAGGTCGTGGGTGAGCGCGCAGAAACCGAGCAGCGCGTCGCCCGGCGCCAGCCGCGCCGCCATGTCCAGCACCATCTGCACGTGCACGCCGGTGTCCACTTCCGGGTGGTACTCCGGGCGCTGCGGCACGCCGTACAGTGCGTCCACTTCCGGCAGCAGCTTCGCCAGCGCGCCGCATTCGCGCAGCAGCGCGATCGCGGCCGAGGGGCGCGGCATCTCCAGCGCCTTCTTCAGCTCCTGCCAGACACGTTCGGGAACGAGGTGGTCCACTTCGCCCGCGGCCACCATGCCGCGCATCAGCGCCAGCGTTTCCGGCGCCACCGTGAAGCCCAGCGGCGCGAAGCGCGCCAGGAAGCGGGCGGCGCGCAGGATCCGCACGGGATCCTCGGCAAAGGCGGGCGAAACGTGCCGCAGCACGCGCGCCTCGATGTCCGCGCGGCCGCCGAACGGATCGGTGAGCACGCCCTCGTCGTCCTCGGCGATGGCGTTGATGGTGAAGTCGCGCCGCGCCAGGTCGTCCTCGAGCGTCACCGAGGCATCGGCGTGGAAAGTGAAGCCACGGTAGCCCGGCGCGGTCTTGCGCTCGGTGCGGGCGAGCGCGTGTTCTTCCTTGGTGGCCGGGTGCAGGAAGACCGGAAAGTCCTTGCCCACGGGCAGGAAGCCGGCGCGTACCATCTCCTCGGGCGTCGAGCCCACCACCACCCAGTCGCGGTCGCCGCCCGGCAGGCCCAGCAGCCGGTCACGCACGGCGCCGCCGACCCGGTAGGCCTTCATGTCAGCGCGCGGCGCGGTAGCGCGCGTAGCGCGTCTGGCGGTCGTCGAAGTGGCCCAGGATCTCGGGCAGCTTGGCGCCCACGCGCGTGGGCACGATGCCCAGGCGGTGCAGGCCATCGATGCCGCCGACGGAATCGGTGGCCAGCGAGCGGAAGTTGTCGGACGAGAACGGCTTGCCCGGCACGAAATCGAACACGAAGCCCTGCAGCCGGCCCAGCAGGTCGGGCAGCGGCACCACGAGGCGCGTCAGCTCGCGCGCCTTCGCGGTCATCTTCACGATCTCGGCCATGGTGAACACTTCCGGCCCGTACAGCTCGTAGACCTCGCCGATGCTGCGGCGGTTGCCCAGCGCGCGCACGAAGGCCTCGACCACGTCGCCCACGTACACCGGCGCGAACTTGCAGCCCGCGCGCGCCAGCGGCAGCACCGGCGCCAGCTTGAGCAGCTGCGCGAAGCGGCAGAACAGCCCGTCGCCGTGGCCGAAGATCACCGAGGGCTCGAAGATCGTCCAGTCCAGGCCCGAGGCCTTCACCGCCGCCTCGGCCTCGCCGCGCGACTTCAGGTAATGGCTCTGGCCACGGCCGGCGTTGAGCGAGCTCATCTGCAGCAGGCGGCGGGTGCCGGCCAGCTGCATCGCCGCGACCACCAGCTTGGTCAGCTCGACGTGCGCACGGCGGAAGCCGCGGCCGCTGTCGCCGGCCTCGTTGAGGATGCCGACCAGGTTGATGACCGCATCGGCGCCGGTGAAGGCCTGGCGCAGCACCGTCGGGTCGTAGACGTCCACCTCGCGCAGCACCACGCCGGGCGGAAGCAGCCGGTCATGATGGCTGGCCAGGTTGCGGCTCAGCAGCGTGACGGAGTGGCCGTCGGCGGCCAGGCGGGCCACCAGGTGCCGGCCGACGAAGCCGGTGCCCCCGAGGATGACGATGTTTTGACGGATCATGGCGTGCTCGGTGCGCTCGAAGGGGTGGGGCAATGGAACTTGCGCCGGGATGCCGCGTTGACGGTGCGGCCGAGCATGCGCTCGGTCACCGGCACCGAGTCGCCGTCCAGGCGCCAATCGTAGATGACGCTGAAGGCCAGCACCCGGGCCACGTAGTCGCGGGTTTCCTTGTAGGTCACGGTCTCGATCCAGAAATCGGGCTCGAAGCCGGGACGGTCGCGGTTCCAGCGGGCCACGGGCGTGGGCCCGGCATTGTAGGCGGCGATGGCCTGGTAGGGCAGGCCCCGCTGCTGGTCGAGCTCGAAACGCAGGTGGGCCGTGCCCAGGATGATGTTGATGTCCGGGTCGTACAGGCTGTCCACGCCGCGGTAGGCAATGCCCTGGCGTTTCGCGGTCATGTCGGCGGTGGTGGGCAGCAGCTGCATCAGCCCGCGCGCATTGGCCGGCGAACGCGCCCGCGCCATGAACGCACTCTCGGCCCGCGTCTGCGCCGCCACCCAGGCCGGGTCCAGTGCGTGCTTGCGTGCCTCGCGGCGGATCGTGCGCTCGTGCGGCAGCGGGAAGCGCAGGCCGTAGTAGCGCAGCGCATCGGGCGCCTCGCCGATGGTGAACACGCCGCGGTCGTGCCAGCCGGCATCGACCGCGAAATCGATGGCGACGTAGCGCTCGGCCTCGCCGAGGCCGCGCAGCAGCGCGGCCCACTCGCGGATCGCCAGGCCCAGGCGGTCCAGGCGATAGAGCTCGAGCGCGCGCACCAGGCCCGGGTTCGCCGCCACCCGCTGCCGCAATGCGGCGTCGGTCGACGGCTCCAGCGGGCACAGTGCGTAAGGCTGCTTCAGCCGGTCGGCGGCGAGGAAGCCGTGGAAGGTGGCGGTGTTGGCGGCCTGCGCGTACAGCGTGCGGGCGCGGTCGCGTTCCTTGTTGCGCTCGCGCAGGCGCGCTTCGAAGTATTGCCAGCGCGGATCGGCGCGCTGCACCGCCGGCATGCGCTCAAGCGCGGCGAGCGCGGCGGCCGTGTCATGCCGGCTCATCGCCTCGCGCACGCGCCATTCGTGCAGGCGTTCGTCGTAGGCGCTGTCGGGCACTTCGGCCAGGCGGTCGGCCGAGCCGGGCAGGTAGGACGCCACCGTCCACAGCGCGACCTGGTAGAGCACCTTGCCGCGCTGCGCTTCATCCAGGTCCAGCGCCGGCGCGAGCGTGGCCAGCTGCTGGCGCGCAGCTTCGGGATCGCGGCGTGCGAGCCGGGCCAGGCCCTCGGCGGCGATGCGGCGGCTGCGCGCATCGCGCGGCCAGGCCGCGGTGCGGGCGTGCGGCGCGTCGACGAAATCGGCATAGCTGTTGGCGAGCGCCGCCGCGCTGGCCGACAGGCTGCGCGCCAGGAAGCGCGCCAGCGCCGACTGGCCCTCGGCCAGCGCCAGCTCGATGCGCTGCCAGCGCAAGTCTTCGCCCAGCTTGCCGCGCGCCTGCAGGGCCGCGAACGGGGCGTCGCAGTAGGCGGGCAGGCCGCTGCCGGTGAGCCACATCGCCTGGACTTCGGTTTCCCAGGCCGCATCCGAGGCACCGGTGGCCAGGCGCGCCGCCAGGTCGGCGCAGCGCAGCTCGGCCGTCGCCATCGGGCGGTAGTCGGCGCGGAACGTGGTCCATTCCTTGCGCCGCGCCAGCTCGACCAGCCAGGCTTCGCGCAGCCAGTCGGCGGCGGGCTGGCCGTCGTGGCGCGCCAGCACCGTGCGGATGTCGCCGGCGCCCGCGGTGGCGATGCGCTTGCGCCACAGCGTGGCCTCGACCCAGCCGTGCAGCGGGTGGCTGGCCAGGCGCGCGGCGTCGCTGGCGTTCAGGCGCCCTTGCTCGGCGAGCTGGAAACCACCGACGATGAGCGGGCGCTGCGCCGAGAGGTCGGCCGGCGCCGCCTGCGGCCGTGCGGTCGCGGGCAGGCCCAGCAGCAGGAAGATCATGAAAAATCGCAGCGACATGCCGATGAGTCTAGCCCATGGCGCCTGATTACCCGGCGGCGGCATGAGCCTGGACTGGGGTCTCTACCTCGCGCTGGGCGCGGTCGCGGGCGTGCTGGCGGGCCTGCTCGGCATCGGCGGCGGGCTGGTGCTGGTGGCGGCGCTGGTGTGGCTGTTGCCGGCGCAGGGCGTGCCGCCCGCGCTGGCGGTGCACGTGGCCCTGGCCACCGCGCTGGCGAGCATCGTGCTGACCGGCCTGTCCTCGGCGCGGGCGCACCACCGCCGCGGCAGCGTGCTGTGGCCCACCGTGGCCTGGCTGGTGCCCGGCGTGCTGGTGGGCGGCTGGCTGGGCAGCTTGCTGGCCACGCGCCTCGACGGGGGCCTGCTGCGGGCCGGCATCGCCGCCTACTGCTTCCTGGCCGCGGCGCAGCTGGTGCTGGACTGGCCGCGCTCGCGGGCCGAGCGACCGGACGCGCCGCGCGGGCCGGGCTATTCAGCCGCTGGCGGCGTGATCGGTGCGATATCCGCCCTCGTCGGTATCGGCGGCGGCAGCATGACCGTGCCCCTGCTGGTCTGGCGCGGCGTGCGGCCGGTCCGGGCGGTCGGCACCTCCAGCGCCTGCGGCGTGGCCATTGCCCTCGCCAGCGCCGCCGGCTACGCCCTGCATGGCCCGGCGCCCGGCGCGCTGCCGGCCGGCAGCTGGGGCTACGTGTACCTGCCCGCCGCCGTCGCGCTGGCCCTGGCCTCGGTGCTGACGGCGCCGCTGGGCACCCGGCTGGCGCACCGCATCAGCGGGCAGGCCCTCAAGCGCCTGTTCGCGGCCTTCCTGGCGGTGGTCGGGGCCAGCCTGGCCGCGGGCGGCGGGGGAGTTTAATTCACTACCAACGTTAGTGATTTCGTGGCTTGTTGGGCTGTCACAAACTCTTTACATCTGGTCCCGAGCCGGCGCATTGGGGGCAAGGCGCCGGTCCCACCAACCCTTGGGGACCACCATGAAGAGCACCCGTACCTCCCGCCTGAGCCTGGCGGTTCGCGGCGCGTTGCTGCTGGCGGCGCTGCCGCTCGCCGCGACCGCGCAGGACAGCAGCGAAGAAGAAGGCGTCCAGACCCTCGACCGCATCGAAGTCACCGGCACCCGCATCCGCACCGCCGAAGCCGAGGGCCTGGTGCCCGTGCAGCGCATCACGCGCGCCGACATCGACCGCAGCGGCCTCACCTCGGTCGGCGACCTGGTCCAGTCCCTCACTGGCTCGGGCTCGGCGCTCAACACCAAGTTCAACTCCAGCGGCAACTTCGGCTTCCCGCCGGACGGCAGCGGCGTCGGCGCGGGTTCCGCGCAGGCCGACCTGCGCCACCTCGGCGCCAAGCGCGTCCTCGTGCTGGTGGACGGCATCCGCTGGGTCAACGAGGCCTCGGCCTCCGGCGTCGGTGCCGCCACCGACCTCAACACCATCCCGCTGGCCATCATCGAGCGCATCGAAGTGCTCGAGGACGGCGCGTCCTCGCTGTACGGCTCGGATGCCATCGCCGGCGTGGTGAACATCATCACCCGCAAGGATTTCGACGGCATCTCGCTGAGCGCGCAGTACGGCGAATACGGCGAGGGCGACGGCGCCACCTCCAGCATCGACTTCGCCTGGGGCAAGAGCAGCGACCGCGCCAGCGTGTTCGTGGGCATCAGCCACACCGACCAGGACGTGATCTTCTCGCGCGACCGCGAGCAGTCCTCCTTCCCGGTGCCGGGCACCGGCGTCGCCTTTGGCAGCTCGGGCACGCCCACCGGCCGCTTCATCATCACCGACCCGAACACCGGCCGGACCATCGACGTCACGCCCAACACCGGCGTCAGCGACCCGGTGTACGACCCGACCCAGGTCGGCTGCGTGCGCACCGATGACTACCACTGCTTCACCACCGCCGACCGCTTCAACTTCTCGCAGTTCAACCTGCTGCTGACGCCGTCCGAGCGCACCGGCGTGTTCGGCCAGGGCCGGTTCCAGTTCACCGATGCGGTCAGCGGCTACGCCAAGGTGCTGTTCAACCGCCGCCAGTCGACCAACCAGGCGGCGCCCGAGCCGATCTTCCTCGGCCCCGAGGCCGGCACCGGCAACCCGCTGGCCGACAACATCTTCATTTCCGGCCTGAACCCGTTCAACCCGTTCGGCTTCGACCTCGACGGCCGCCTGACGACGCCCGAAGCCGACCGCAACCTGATCCTGATCGGCCGCCGCCCGGTCGAGGGGGGTCCGCGCATCTTCGAACAGGACGTCGACACCTGGTATGTCGGCGCCGGCCTGGAGGGCGTGTTCGACGCCGGCAGCCGCAGCTTCTACTGGGACGCCAACGTCGCCTTCAGCGAGAACGAGGCCGAGCAGACCAACTTCGGCAGCTACGACATCCGCAACATCGCGCTGGCGCTGGGCGACCCCGCCGCCTGCGCCGCGGTCGCCGGCTGCACCCCGCTGAACATCTTCGGCGGCCCGGGCACGATCACGCCGGAGATGCTGGCCTTCATCTCGCCGGTGGTGCGCGACCAGAGCCGGAACGAGCTGGCGCTGGTCACCGCCAACCTGTCCGGCAGCCTGTTCGAGCTGCCCGCGGGTTCGGTCGACTTCGCCGCGGGCGTCGAGCACCGCCGCCTCGAGGGCTCCTACCAGCCCGATCCGCTGACGGTGGCCGGCTTCTACAACGGCGTGCCGTCGCTGCCGACCGCGGGCAAGTACGACGTGAGCGAGGTCTATGCCGAGTTCAACGTGCCGCTGTACGCGAACGCCGAGAAGGGCAGCCGCCTCGACTTCACGCTGGCCGGCCGCTACTCCGACTACAGCACCGGCATCTCCGAAGTGACGCCGAAGTACGGCCTGCGCTGGCAGGTGGCCGAGGAACTGGTGCTGCGCGCCAGCTTCGCCGAGGGCTTCCGCGCCCCGTCGATCGGCGAACTGTTCGGCTCCGCCAGCCGCTTCGACGCCCAGCTCGACGATCCCTGCACCACGCCGCTGCTCGACCCGTCGCTGGCCGCCAACTGCGCGGCGCTCGGCGTGCCCAGCAACTACGTGCAGCCGAACCCGCAGATCTCGGTCACCACCGGCGGCAACGAGCAGCTCGAGCCGGAGTTCGCCGACAGCTTCACCGCCGGCTTCGTCTGGAGCCCGTCCTTCCTCGAGGATTCGTCGATCGCCGATCGCGTCGACCTCGAGTTCACCTTCTACAAGCACGAGATCGAAGGCGCGATCCAGGCCATCGATGCCCAGACCCAGCTCGACCTGTGCGTGCAGACGCTCGACCCGCTGTACTGCTCGGGCATCAGCCGCGCCTCCACCGGCGGCATCAACGCCTTCGCCAACCGCCTGAGCAACCTCGGCTCGATCAAGACCGACGGTTGGGACGTGGACCTGTCGTGGGTGTTCCCGATGCAGGACTGGGGCCAGGTGAAGATGGCCTGGCGCAACACCTTCGTCGGCCGCTACGAGGCGGTCGGCGCCGCCGGCCAGCTGCAGCCGCAGGCACCGGGCCGCGAGGTCGTGGACAGTGCGATCCCGGACTGGACCTCCAACCTCACCACCGAGTGGGCCAACGGTCCGTGGTCGGCGTCCTGGACCTTCCGCCACATCTCGGAGCTGCGTGAGTCCTGCGGTCGCGTGATCTCGTTCTCGGTCTGCTCGGACCCGGCGCGCGACACCAACGTGCTCAAGGCGATCACCTACAGCGACCTGCAGGTGGGCTACCAGTTCGAGGACCTGGCCAACCTGAAGCTGACCTTCGGCGCCAACAACGTGTTCGACAAGGACCCGCCGATCTGCGTGTCCTGCTCGCTCAACGGCTACGACGCCTCCACCTACGACATCCCGGGTGGCCGCTTCTTCTACCTGCGCGGCGAAGTCAGCTTCTGATCCACCTCCCCCGCGTCACCCTTGAAAGGCCGCCTTCGGGCGGCCTTTCTTCATGTCGAGTTTTTGGGGGCTATGGCGTGTCCGTAGAAAGAAAAATTTGGACACGGATAAAAGCGGATGAACACGGATGAACACAGATAAAGCAAAGGCAATCGGATATTGGCCAAGGCACGCCGCCGCATCCGGCGAGAAGCCAATCAAGCTTCCGCTTTATCCGTGTTCATCCGTGTTCATCCGCTTTAATCCGTGTCAAACGCTTTTCTAGGTCACGGGCTTGGCGGTGGGGACCTGGAGTTCGACGGCGACGGCCATGTGGTCGGAGCCGGCGGCGGGGATGGCCTGGTAGTGGTTGATCTTGAGGCCGCCGACCAGCACGTGGTCGAGGCAGCGCTGCGGCGCCCAGCTGGGGAAGGTCGCGATGCGCTCGGCGGGTGGCTCGAGTTTGGTTTCCCGGTAGAGCGCGCGCATCTCGGGAGCGTCGAAATCGCAGTTGAAGTCGCCCATCAGCACAAGCCGTGGTGATTCCGAGAGCAGGTCGGCGAGGAAGCCCAACTGCAGCTGGCGCGACTTCGCCCCGAGCGAGAGATGCGTGACCGCCAGGTCCCAGGCCGTGTCGCCCTCGCCGAAGCGCGCCAGCAGCACCCCGCGGCCGGCGATGCGGCCGGGCAGGGCGTAGTCGAGCAGCTCCTTCGGTTCCAGCCGGCTCAGCAGCGCGTTGCCACTGCCGGCGATGCGCGAGATGCGGCGGTTGGGCTGGTGGCTCCAGTAGGGGAAGCCGCCGCGTTCGGCCAGGTAGTCGGCCTGGTTGGTGAAGCCCGAGCGCAGGCTGCCCGGATCGCTTTCCTGCAGGCCCACGAGGTCGAAGGGCTCGGCGAGCGCGGCGAGGCTGTCGAGGTTGAGGCGCTTGCCGTTGGGCAGCACGTGCGACCAGCTGCGGGTGACGTACTCGCGGTAGGCGCGCGTGCTCGAGCCGGCCTGGATGTTGGCGCTCAGCAGGCGCAGCGGGCGGGTGGACGCGGGAGGTTTGGGCTTGGCGGCCATGTCGGCATGGTGCGGCCGTGCGCGCCCCATCACAAGGCCAAAAATGAACGGGGCCGCAGTGCGGCCCCGGGCATGTGACGCGTGTCGCGAACGATCAGCGACGTGCGGCTTCGGCGCGTTCCTTCTGCACCAGCCAGTCGATGGTCTCGACCAGGCCGGCCGGGCCGCGGTCGCCGGTCATCGAGGCGCTGTACTTGCCGGCGATGATGACGGTGGGCGTGGCCTGCACGCCGGTGCGCAGCGCGAACTGGCGGGCGCGGTTGAGCTTCGCGGTGACCGCGAAGCTCTGCATGGTGGAGAGGAAGGTGTCGCGGTCGGCGCCGAGGCTGGCGTAGTGGTCGGCCACTTCCTCCGGCGACGCGGTCTGGAACTTCCGCTGCACGAAGAAGGCGTCGAAGGTCGCGTTGTGGGTCTTTTCCAGGATGCCCATCGCTTCGGCGGCGAAGAAGCCGCGGGCGAAGTTGTCGCCGGGGCCGCCGAAGGCCGCCGGCACGTAGACGAAGCGCACGTCCGAGGCCAGGTTCGGCTTCCACGCGTCGAGGGTCGGCTGCAGGTTGGCGCAGTGGATGCAGGTGTAGGCGAAGACCTCGGCCACTTCGATGCCGGGGCCGGTGGTGTAGGTCGGCTGAGGCTCGGCGAGCACGACGTAGTCGGTGCCCTCGCGCGGCGCCTTGGCCGGGTCCGGCATGGCCGGCAGCTCGGCGACCGGGGCGTCGGTGCCGGCTTCCGCGGCGGCGGCCGCATCGGCAGCCGGGGCTTCGGCGTTCTCGCCCTCGGCGGGGGCGGCGGGCGCTGCGTCGGTCGGGGCGGCGGCCTCGGCGGCGGGCGCGGCCGCGGGTTCAGCCGTCGGGGCGGCCGGCTCAGCCGGGGTGGCCGGGGCAGCCGGCTCGGACGGCGCCTGGCTGCAGGCGGCGAGGGCGAGGACGAGCAGGAGGGACAGCAGGCGCTTCATCGGGTCGTGCTCCTTGAGGGGACAGCCAACCAGACCACGCCTGGCCGGCAAGGTTCACCGGGGCGGCGCAAGCCGCCGGCCGCGGGGCTCAGCCCTGCGGCGGGGCCGCGTCGGCCACGGCCTCGGCAGCGGGCGCGTCGGCGACGTTGTGCAGGCCTTCGATGTAGGTGGCCAGCGCCTGGATCTCTTCGTCGGTCAGGTTGCCGGCCACACCCGCCATCAGGGCGTTGGCGTTGGCGTCCTTGCCCCAGACCATGCCGTCGCGGAAGGCGGTGAGGGCGTTGGCGGTGTAGCCCGCGTGCTGGCCGCCCAGCTGCGGCCAGGCCGAGCCCGGGTTGCCGCGGCCGTCGGGGCCGTGGCAGGCCTGGCAGGCCGGCACGCCCTGGTCGGGGTTGCCGTAGCGGTACAGGCGCTGGCCGACTTCGAAGAACTTGCGGTCGGCGTTCGGGCCCGAGGCGATCACGGTGTCGTCGGCGACGCCCGGCACGACCTTCTGGCTGGCGAAGTAGGCGCCGATGTCGCGCATGTCCTGCGCGCTCAGGGTCGAGGCGAAGCCGAGCATGATGGCGTTGTTGCGCTCGCCGCTCTTGTACAGGGCGAGCTGGCGGGCGATGTAGCGTTCGTGCTGGCCGGCCAGCTTCGGGTACTGCGGGTCGGCCGAATTGCCGTCGAGGCCGTGGCAGGCGGCGCAGGCGGCGGCCTTGCCGGCGCCGGCCTGGGCGTCGCCCCAGGTGGCCGGGGTGTTGTCGGCTTCCAGGGTGGCGACCGGGGCGGCTTCGGCCTCCGGGGCCGGCGTCACGGTGGCGGCTTCCTGGGCCAGGGTGGAACCGGCGGCCAGGAGGGCGGCGACACCGAGGATGCGCGAGAACTTCATGGACTGCTCCGGAACGCTGGAATTCGGGTGGATGGGGCTCGGCGCGGAGGACGCGCGGGAAGGCGCGGATTATCCCAGCCCGCGCCGTGAGGGGTCAATCAAGCCGGCCCGGAACCGGCCCGATGCTGGTCAGGGCGGCCCGGGCAGGCCAAGCTAGTGGCCTTTCCTGCACCGGCCGACCCGATGGCAAACCCCCTGGCCCGCGCCAAGTACACCTTTTCCGCCCACGCCCTGAAGCAGCTGCCGCCCGACGATGGCCGGGAAGTGGCCTTTGCCGGGCGCTCCAACGCGGGCAAGTCGACTTCGCTCAACGCGCTCACCAACCAGCACGGCCTGGCCCGCGTTTCCAAGACCCCCGGCCGCACCCAGGCCCTGAACTACTTCGAAGTCGCGCCCAACAAGCACCTGGTCGACCTGCCGGGCTACGGCTACGCCAAGGTGCCCGAGGAGATGCGCGAGCGCTGGAAGGAGTTCATCAACGTCTACTTCCACACCCGCCAGTCGCTGGCCGGCCTGGTGGTGGTGATGGACATCCGCCACCCGCTGCGCGAGTACGACCTGCAGATGCTCGACTACGCCTTCGGCCGCGGGCTGCCGGCGCACTGCCTGCTCACCAAGGCCGACAAGCTCGGCCGCGGCGAGCAGGGCAACACGCTGCTCAAGGTCCGGAAGGAGCTGGGCGAGCGCGCGTCCGTGCAGGTGTTCTCCGGCGAATCCAAGATCGGCGTCGACGAGGCGCGTGCCGTCGTGTCGCGCTGGCTGGAGCTTTGAGCCAACATCCCCCTGTCGCCATCGACCCGGAGCCCCGCCGCATGATCACTTTCCGTTGGGTACTGCTGGCGCTGATGCTCGGCCTCGCGGCCGGCCGCGCGGCCGCCACCGCCCAGATCCCCGACCAGATCAGCTTCGACGGGCAGACCGCCGCCCTCTACGCCCAGCCCATCCAGCCGCTGCTGTCGGCCCGGCCCGACCTGAAGAAGAAGGTCGACCGCTACATCAAGGGCGGCTGCAGCGCCTCGTGGTCCGGGCTGCGCGCGAGCTGGGAGATCCGGGACGACCAGCTCTACCTGGTCAAGCTCGAGGCCAATCCCTGCGCGGATCCGAAGGACGTGCCGCTGCGCAAGCTGGGCGCGGCGCGCGGTGCCGATCGCCTGCTGGCCGACTGGTATTCCGGCCAGCTGCGGGTGCCGCAGGGCGCGGAGATCGAATACGTGCACATGGGCTTCGAGTCGCAGTACGAGCGCGACCTGATCCTGACGGTGGAAAAGGGGCGGATCGTCGGCCGCGAAGTCCGCGAAAACCCGCTGCTGCAGCGGCCGCCGCCGGAGCCGCAGTATCCGCCGGAGCCTGCGCCGGAATCCTAAGGGTCCGCGTCGCGCAGGCGCGGGTCCATGCCCGCCCGCGCCGCATCCACCGCGGCGTTGATCAGCACGATCGCCGCGCCCACCACCAGCACCACGCCCAGCACCAGGGTGTAGTCGCGGTTGAGCGCGCCCTGCACGAAATAGCGGCCGATGCCCGGGATGCCGAACACCTGTTCGACCACCGCCGACCCGCTGACGACATTGATCAAGGCGGGGCTCAGCCACGCCACCACCGGCAGCAGGCCGGGGCGCAGGGCGTGCGCGAACAGCAGCCGCGTTTCGGACAGGCCGCGGGCGCGGGCGGCGCGCAGGTAGTCGGCGCCCAGCACCTCCAGCATCGCCGCGCGCGTGAGCCGCGCGCAGTAGGCGAGGTTGGGCAGCGCCATCGCGATCACCGGTAGCACCGCGCTGCGCCAGCCGCCGTCCCAGCCGCCGGCGGGCAGCCACTGCAGCGTCACCGCGAACAGCAGGATCAGCAGCGGCGCCGCCACGAACTTCGGCACCGCCAGGCCCAGGCCGGCGCCGAACATCAGCACGCGGTCCGCCCAGCGCCCGGCCCGCAGCGCCGACCACACCCCCAGCGGCAGCCCGATCGCCAGCGCCAGCAGCAGCGCCAGGCCCCCGTTCACGAGCGAGATCGGCAGGCCGGCGGCGATGAGCTGGTTCACGGTGTAGTCGGGGTACTGGAACGAGGGCCCGAGGTCGCCGCGCAGCACGTCGCCGAGCCAGTGGCCGTATTGCGACAGCAGCGGCTGGTCGAGGCGGTACTGCGCGGCGAGCGCGGCCTCGACCTCCGGCGGCGCGGCTTTCTCGGCGTCGAAGGGACCGCCGGGCGCCGCGCGCAGCAGCACGAAGCAGAGCGTGGCCAGCAGCCACAGCGTCAGCACCGCCTCGAGCGTGCGCACGGCGAATCGTTTCATTCGCCCGGCGCCAGCGTGAGGAAGCGGCTCGGGTGGCGGTCGAGCAGGTTGGCTTCGAAGCCGCCCACCTCGGGGCGCACCAGGTGCTTCGAGGTGTAGAAGTAGATCGGCACGATCGCGTGCGCGCGCAGCAGGTGCGCCTCGGCCTCGCGCAGGCGCGCGGCGCGGGCCGCGAGCGTCGGCGCGGCGTCGGCGGCGTCGAGCAGGGCGGTGAAGGCCGGGTCGTCGTAGCCGGTCCAGTTGGCGTTGCTGTCGCCGCGGAAGTTGTCGAGGAAGTTGCGCGGGTCGTCCACGTCGGCGATCCAGCCGCCGCGGAACACCTGCGTGATCACCCGCTGCCGGCGGTTGCCGACGAACACCTTCCACTCTTCGTTGCGCAGCCGGACGCGCGCGCCCAGCACTTCGCGCCACATCGCGGCGACGGCAAGCGCTAGGCGGCGATGCGGCGTGGACGTGTTGTAGCGCAGCTCCACTTCGAGCGGATTGTCCGGCCCGTAGCCGGCCTCGGCGTAGCGGCGGCGCGCCAGCGCTTCGCGCTGCGCCTGGGTCGCGCGGCCCCAGCCCAGGCTGGCCGGCGCGTAGCCCGCCACGCCCGGCGGCACCAGGCCGTAGGCCGGGACCTCACCGAGTCCGGTGACGTGGCGGGTGAGGATGTCGCGGTCGATCGCCAGCGACAGCGCCTCGCGCAGCGTCGGCGCGTCCTTGAACGGCGGCTGGTCGAGGTTGTAGCCCAGCCAGAAGCTGCCGAGGTAAGGGCTGATGCGCAGCTGGTCGCCGAAGCGCGCGCGCAGCGCGGGCAGTGGCTGGGGTGGCACGGTTTCGGTGAGGTGCAGGCCGCCGGCCTCGAAGCGCTTGAGTTCGCTGCTGGCATCTTCGGTGACGTGGAAGCGCACGCGCGGGATCGGCGCCGGCTCGCGGAATTCCGGATTGCGCTCGAGCGTGATCATCGCCTGCGGCAGCCAGCCGGCCAGGCGGTAGGCGCCGTTGCTGACGAGGCGGCCGGGGCGCGTGTGCTGGGTGCCGTGCTCGGCCAGCGCCGGCAGGTAAACCGGAAACGCGGTGGGCAGCGTGAGCAGCCGCGGCAGGTCGGCGCTGCGCGAGAGCGTGAACACCACCGTGCGCGGGTCCGGCGCCGTGATGCCGAGCCGCTCCGGCGGCAGTTCGCCGCGCTGCACCGCGGCCGCGTTCGTGATTGCCTCGAAATGGCCGGCAAAGGGCGCCGCCGTCGCCGGCGTGAACGCACGCCGGAAGCTGGCCACCACCTGCCCGGCGTCCAGCGCCTCGCCGTTCGACCAGCGCAGGCCAGGCCGCAGGTGGAAGGTCCAGGCGCGCCCATCGGCGGATACGTCCCAGCGCTCGGCCAGGCCGGGCACCAGCCGCCCGCCGCCGTCCTCGGCCACCAGGCCTTCGTACAGGTCGCGCAGCACGTTGGCGCAGGCCACCTCCGGGCAGCGGTGCGCATCCAGCGTGGACGGCTCCGGGCCGTTGCCGCGCTCGAGCACCTGGCCCAGGGCCGGCCCGCAACACAGCAGCAGCAGGGGCAGGACGCCAGCCTTCATGGGTTGCGGGATAAACTCGCCATCCTTGCGATTGTAGGCCAGCGGCCGCACATCGCTTCCACCCCCAGCAAGGCGCGCCCCGTGTCCGGACCCAGCAACGTCAAGGAAAGCCCCATCACCGGTCGCGACCAGCTGGTCGAGTACCTGGCCACGGGCGCCCGCCCCGCGTCCGAGTGGACCATCGGCACCGAGCACGAGAAGTTCGGCTTCCGGCTCGACGACCTGCGCCCGCCCACCTGGGAAGGCCCCGACGGCATCGAGGCGATGCTGCGCGGCCTCACCCGCTTCGGCTGGGAGACCTACAAGGAGAAGGGCAAGCTGATCGCGCTGTCGAAGGCGGGCGCCTCGGTGACGCTGGAGCCGGCCGGCCAGCTCGAGCTCTCGGGCGCGATGCTGCAGGACATCCACCAGACCTGCTGCGAAACCAACCTGCACCTGCGCGAGGTCAAGACCGTCAGCGAAGAGCTGGGGCTGGGCTTCCTCGGCATGGGCTTCCAGCCCAAGTGGCGCCGCGACGAAATGCCTTGGATGCCCAAGGGCCGCTACAAGATCATGCGCGAGTACATGCCCAAGCGCGGCAACCTGGGCCTGGACATGATGACGCGCACCTGCACCGTGCAGGTGAACCTGGACTTCTCCAGCGAAGCCGACATGGTGAAGAAGTTCCGCGTGTCGCTGGCGCTGCAGCCGATCGCGACCGCGCTGTTCGCCGACTCGCCGTTCACCGAAGGCAAGCCGAACGGGTATCTTTCCTACCGCTCGCACATCTGGACCGACACCGATCCGGACCGCACCGGCATGCTCGACTTCGTGTTCGAGGACGGCTTCGGCTTCGAGCGCTACGTGGACTACCTGCTGCAGGTGCCGATGTACTTCAGCTACCGCGACGGCGAATACCTCGACCTCAGCGGACAGGACTTCCGCAAGTTCCTGCGCGGCGAGCTGCCTTCGCTGCCGGGCGTGCTGCCCACGATGAAGGACTGGGCCGACCACATGACCACCGCCTTCCCGGAAGTGCGGCTGAAGAAATACCTCGAGATGCGCGGCGCCGACGGTGGCCCTTGGAACCGCCTGTGCGCGCTGCCGGCGTTCTGGGTCGGCCTGCTGTACGACCAGGAGTCGCTGGACGCGGCCTGGGACCTGGTGAAGGATTTCACGATGCAGGAGCGCCACGCGCTGCGCGACGGCGTGCCCAAGCATGCGCTGAAGCTGCCCTTCCGCGGCGCCACCGTGCGCGAACTCGCGCTCGAGGCGCTGAAGATCGCCGGCAATGGCCTCAAGCGCCGCAACCGCCTCAATGCCACCGGCGCCAGCGAAGCCGTGTTCCTGGAACCGCTGCTGGAGTTCGCGCTGGCCAACGAAACCCCCGCCGAGCGCAAGCTGGCCCTGTTCCACGGCGCGTGGAAGGGCAGCGTCGATCCGGTGTTCAAGGAATTCGCGTACTGACATGGCCACCGTGAAAGCCGACTGGTTCCGCGCCAACGACCCGCGCATCGACGAACTCGACCGCCTGCTCGAGCAGCGCGCCGTGCCTTTCGGTGGCTACGGGCTCGAGCAGCTCGATGGTTTCCTGAGTGCATTGGTCGTGAGTCCCGGCGAAGTGATTCCGGTCGAGGAATGGCTGCCGCGCGTCTGGGGCAAGGCGCCGCCGCGCTGGGAGAACGAAGCCGACGAGGCCGCCGCCCGCGCGCTGCTGATGCTGGCCTGGAACACCGCCGCGCGCCGCGTGCGCTTCAACTCCGACGAGATGACCGTGGACGGCGCGCTGTTCTGGTGGCTGCCCGACGACGTCGAGGGCGACCACGGCGACGACGTGGACATCGGCGCGGCCTGGGGCGCGGGCTTCCTGGACGGCATGGACCTGCGTTCCGAGGCCTGGGACGCCTGGATCGCCAAGGACGAGTGGATCGGCGAGGTCGAGGGCTACGTCGAGGCCCTGGCCGTCGGCAGCTATCCGGCCGAGCAGGAGGGCGGGGCACCGACGCCGCTGCCCTACAGCGAGCGGCTGGAGATCCACGCCGGCCTGCCCGACATGCTGCACGACCTGCACGTGCACCGCATCGAATCGCTGACCCCACGCGAACCGGTGCGCCGCGCCGCCACCCCCGAGCGCAACGACCCCTGCCCCTGCGGCAGCGGCAAGAAATACAAGAAGTGCTGCGGCGCTTGATCCGCGCCCTGTAGGAGGGACTTCAGTCCCGAAGCTCTTCAGACGCGGATCAACGCGGATGAACGCGGATAGAGCATAAGCCGAAGTTGGATCTTCGCGATTGGCGTGACCTGCCGAGACCCCCTCCTGCTCTTTTGCACTTGCCCTATCCGCGTTCATCCGCGTCAATCCGCGTCGAAAATGCCCTTGAAGCCTCCGGCTGGTAGGCTTTCCGGATGAATACACCCGCCGATAACGAAACCCTTCGCGACATCGACCTGCCGCCTACCGACGCCCTGCTGCGCGAGGACGTCAAGCGCCTGGGCGTACTGGTGGGCGAGATCCTGGCCGAGCAGGTGTCGCCGGCGTTCCTGGCCGACGTCGAAGCCCTGCGCGTTGCCGCGATCCGCCGCCGCGAAGCCGGGGCGCCGATCGAGACCTTGTCCGATCGCCTGCACGGCCTGCCGCTGGATCGCGCCGAGCTGCTGGTGCGGGCCTTCGCCGCCTATTTCCAGGCCGTGAACCTCGCCGAGCGCGTGCACCGCATCCGTCGCCGCCGCGATTACCAGCGGCAGGGCGCGGCGCCGCAGCCCGGTGGCCTCGAGGCCTCGCTGCGCCAGCTCAAGGCCGAAGGCGTGGACGCCGCCACGCTGTCGGCGCTGGTCGCGCGGATGCGCGTGGAGCCCGTGTTCACCGCGCACCCGACCGAGGCCGTGCGGCGTGCGTTGCTGGAAAAGGAAAGCGAGGTGGTGCGCTGCCTGGTCGAGGACATCGACCGCGGCCTGACGCCGCAGGAGCGCCGCGCCGACGTCGAACGCATGCGGCTGGCGCTCACCGCCAGCTGGCAGACCGACGAGACGCCGCCCGAGAAGCCCAGCGTCGCCGACGAGTTCGAGCACGTGGCGTTCTACCTCTCCGACGTGCTGTACCGCGTGCTGCCGGTCTTCCATGAAGTGTTCGAGGACGCGCTGCACACGGTCTACGGCGACGACGCGCCGCCGCTGCCGCCGCTGCTGGGCTTCGGTTCCTGGGTCGGCGGCGACATGGATGGCAACCCGAACGTGGGCGCCGCCACCATCGAGGCCACGCTGTCGGGCCAGCGCGCGCTCGTGCTGGCGAACTATAGACGTGACCTGGCGCGCCTGGGCGAGCTGCTGAGCCAGTCCGTGGGGCGCGTCGGCGTGGCGCCGGCGCTGGTGCTGCGCAGCGATGAGTACGCGCGGCGCTTCCCGAAATCCGCCGGGAAGCTCAAGGCGCGGCACGCCGACATGCCCTACCGCCGCTTCGCGGCCCTGGTGTCGGCGCGCCTGGCCGCGACGGCGCAGGACAAGCGCGAAGGCTACGACGACGCCACCGGCTTCCTCGACGACCTGCGGCTGATGGAAGCCAGCCTGGCCGCGCACCGCGGCGAGCATGCCGGCGGCTTCGCGGTGCGGCGGCTGCGGCGGCGCGCGGAGGCCTTCGGCTTCCATCTGGCCACGCTCGATCTGCGGCAGGAGTCGTCGCAGCACGATGCGGCGCTGGCGGAGCTGCTGGGCGACAGCGAGTGGCCGGAGCGCGGCTGGCAGGAGCGGGCGGCACGACTGCGCGAGTGGATCGGCTCCGGGCCATCGGGACTGAAGTCCCTCCCACACGATCCTGTGGGAGGGACTTCAGTCCCGATCTCCCCCCAGCCCGCCGGAAATTCACGGTCCGTGCTCGCCGTCTTCCGCACCGTCGCCGAATCCCTCCCGCGCTACGGCCCGCGCGCCTTCGGTCCCTACATCATCAGCATGAGCCGCAGCGCCGCCGATGCGCTGGCGGTGCTGGCCCTGGCGCGCATCGCCGGCTGCACCGGCGAGGGCGACGCGGTGCCGCTCGACGTGGCGCCGCTGTTCGAAACCGTGGACGACCTGCAGGCCGCGGTCGATACGCTGCGCTCGCTGTTCGCCGACCCGGTGTATCGCGAGCACCTGCGCATGCGGGGCGACCGCCAGATCGTGATGCTGGGCTATTCCGACAGCGCCAAGGACGGCGGCCTCGTGGCCTCGCGCTGGGCGCTGCAGCAGACCCAAGTGCAGCTGACCGCGCTGGCGGCCGAGGCCGGCGTGCGCATCGCCTTCTTCCACGGCCGCGGCGGCTCGCTGTCGCGCGGCGGCGGCAAGACCGAGCGGGCGGTGATCGCCGCGCCGCGCGGTTCGGTCGACGGCAACCTGCGCCTGACCGAGCAGGGCGAGGTGATCCACCGCAAGTACGGCATCCGCGCCATCGCGCTGCGCAACCTCGAGCAGATGACCGGCGCCGTGCTGCGCGCCAGCCTGCGGCCGCGCGCGCCGGAGCCGCGCGAGGCGGCGTGGCGGGCGATGGCGGCGGAGATCGCCGCGACCGCCCGCGCGCACTACCGCGGGCTCGTCTACGAAACGCCGGGTTTCGTGGACTATTTCCGCGCCGCCACGCCGATCGACGTCATCGAGCGCCTGCGCATCGGCTCGCGGCCCAGCAAGCGCGGGCAGGCCGGCGGCGTGTCCTCGCTGCGGGCGATCCCGTGGGTGTTCGCGTGGTCGCAGAATCGCTGTGGCCTGACGGCGTGGCTGGGCGTCGGCACGGGTCTCGCGCATGCGGTGCAGGGGCATGGCCGCGAGGCCGTGGCCGAGATGGCGCGCGACTGGCCGTTCTTCGCCACCCTCGTGGACGACGTCGAGATGGTGCTGGCCAAGTCCGACCTCGGCATCTTCGAGCGCTACTCGCGCCTGGCCGGCGATGCCCACGACGCGTTCTTCCCGGGCATCGCCGCCGAGTTCGCGCGCACCCGCGACACCATCCTCGCGCTCAAGGGCGCGGACGAACTGCTGGCGAACGACTTCCGCCTGCGCCAGTCGATCCGCCTGCGCAATCCCTACGTGGACCCGATCAGCCTGCTGCAGGTGGACCTGCTGGCCCGCTGGCGCGAGGCGGGCCGCCCCGAAGACGCGCTGTTCCACGCCCTGGTGACCACGGTGAACGGCATCGCCGCCGGCGTGCAGAACACCGGCTGAGCCTCAGCCGAAGCGCACGTCCGCCAGTTCCCAGTGGCTGCCCGCGAGCAGCCGCATGCGGTGCCGGAACACGCCGTGCGACAGCGACGTGCGCGCGTCGAGCTCGATCTTGAGGTCCCGCTGCACACCGGTGACGCGGGCCTCGGGGTCCACGGCGCCCAGCGACTTGTCGACCTCGTCGGGCTCGTCCTGCATCGCCCGCCAGCGCTCGAACAGCACCGGCGTCCGCAGCGCCGCCTCGAGCTCCGCCGCAAACCCCTCTGCCCCCGAGGACTGGAAGGAAAGCCCCGGCTCATCCCCGCGCGCGAGCGCCGGCTCGTTCAACCGCACAATGAATCGACTGGCCACGCCACGCTCCCCACCAATGAACCAGCTTCATTTAACCCCACCCACCCCGGATGACAAATGAACCAGGTTCATTTGCGGGCACCCCCGCGCGCGCTGCTCAAGCGGAGACGCCGGCCAAGGTGGTGATGAGGCTGCGCACCGTGGCGTTCCCGCTGAGCCAGCCCAGTCCGACCGTCAGGTAAGCCGCGAGGACGAGGAAGCCGATCCAGGTGGCGGGATGCACCCGGCGCAGCGTTCGCAGGTCATAGGCCACCAGCGCCGCCACCCAGATCAGGTCGGAGGGGAAGAACGGGAGGGCGGGCGCCACCAGCCCGTCCAGCCATGCGCCCATCGGCCGCGAGGGCGCGAAGGCCGGGCCGATGGTCAGCACGAAGGCCCAGTAGACCAGGCGCTTGTGCAGCGCGGGCTTCCGACGCCAGGCCACCGCCAGGGCCACCAGCACCGGGAAGGGCAGCAGGCCGACGATGCCCATCGTCGCAAAGCCCAGGAACGCCTCGAACTGTTCCGCGGTGGCGCGGCCCACGATGTGCAGGTTGACCTGCAGGCCGGTGGCGAACACCGCCACGGCCAGCAGCACGCCGAAGATGCCCAGCTGCCGGTGCAGGTCCACGCGCTGCCGGGCCACGAGCAACGCCTGCGCGAGCAGCAGCAGGTACCAGGCCGTCATGACCAGGCCGTGCACCACCACGTGCGGACGCAGCGCAGCCGCATCCGAGAGCGGCCGCAGGTAGAAGCTGGGGCCGAAGCCCAGGGCCGCTGCCGCCAGGAAGGCCAGCGCCATGCCCACGAAAAAGCGGGCGCCGGGGCGCGACCGGGCGGTGGTGGCGTCTGCGTCGAGGGGGATGGACATACCGGGGCCTGTCGGTTCGGGCGAGGATTCCCGGGGATTAACGCAGCCCGCCCCGACAGCGGGCCACCCGCCGGACGCAAAAAAACGGGGTCAGGTTCCGGACCTGACCCCGAGGCATGGCAAATGAACCTGGTTCATTTGGGGTTAGTGGGTGTGTTGGGTGCCGGACTTGGGGCAGTGGCAGGGGGCGGTGGGGCCGTATTCGACGCCCATCTGGACGCCGTTGCCCTGGCGCTGCCAGAAGAAGGTCGGGGCCGGGCGCTGCAGGCCGCCGATCTCGGACATGTCGGCGGCGTTGAACAGGCGGCCGTTGACCATCACCATCGCGGTGTCGTCGCTCTGGCGGATGTCGGCCAGCGGGTTGCCGTCCACCACCACCAGGTCGGCGCGCTTGCCGGCCTCCAGCGAGCCGATTTCCTTCGACAGGCCCAGGTACGTGGCGCCGTCGATGGTGGCCGCGCGCAGCGCTTCCCACGGCGAGAAGCCGCCCTGCGCCAGCGACCAGATCTCCCAGTGCGGCGCCATGCCCTGCAGCTGGCCGTGGCCGCCGACCAGGATCAGGGTGCCGTTGTCGCGCAGCTGCTTGGCGGCCTTGGCCACTTCCACGTGGTAGTAGTCCCACTCCGGCGCGGTGTCGCGGCGGATGGTCTGGCCGTTGAGCGAGTTCTTCGGGAAGAAGCGCAGCAGCCGCTCGTTCTCCCACACGTTGTCGCGGGCGTACCAATAGCGCTCGGCGTTCAGGCCGCCGTAGTTCACCACCAGCGTCGGCGTGTTGCCGACCTGCGTGTTGCGCCACAGCTCGGTCACGTCCTTGTACAGCGGCGCGATCGGGATGTTGTGCTCCACGCCGGTGACGCCGTCCACGATCATGGTCATGTTGTGGTGGAAGGTCGAACCGCCTTCTTCCACCACCAGCATGCCCAGCTCGCGCGCGGCCTGGTTGATCTGCTGGCGCTGGTCGCGGCGCGGCTGGTTGTAGGACTTCACGGAGAACGCGCCGTTCGCCTGCATGCGGCGCAGGTGGCCGCGGGCGTCGTCGATCGAGTTCACCACCGCCTTGAAGTCGCCGTCGGCGCCGTAAAGGATGGTGCCGGTGGAGAACACGCGCGGGCCAACCATGCGCCCGGCCTTCACCAGCTCGGACTGCGAGAACACGAACTCGGTGGTCGCCGACGGGTCGTGCATCGTGGTGATGCCGAAGGCGAGGTTGGCGTGGTAGGCCCAGTTCTGCTGCGGCACGACGCCCTGGCCGAAGTGCGCCGCGTGCGCGTGCGCGTCCACGATGCCCGGGAACACGGTCTTGCCGGATACGTCCACTTCGCGCGCGCCGGCCGGGATGGCCACGTCGCCGCGCTTGCCCACCGCCACGATGCGCTCGCCGCGCACCACCACCACGCCGTCCTCGATCACTTCCTCGGCGTTGTTGGCGTCGCGCATCGTCACCACGCGGCCACCGACCAGGGCGAAGGTGTCGGCCGGGCGGTCGGTCGGCAGGCGCAGGCCCACCGCCACGCCGGCGTCGGCCTTGGCGGCGCCCAGCGTGCGCGAGTGGTAGCGGTCGCCCACCATCCAGTGCAGCGACTTCGAATCGGCGCCCCAGTGCAGGTAGCTGCCCATGTCGGTGCCCAGCGCGGTCACCGGGATCGCCTTGGTGTCCTTGCTGAGTTCGATCGAACCGCCGGTGAGCGGCAGCGGCGCCACGTAGCCGTTGAACAGCTCGGTGAACGCGACCGACCGGCCGTCCGGGCTGATCGCCACGTGGTCGACGTACTTGAGGTTGAACACCTCGCGCGGCTGCTCGCCGTTGAGGCCGGCGCTCATCAACTTCTTCTCGAGGCCGCCGCCGGTGAGGAAGAACACGCGCTGGCCGTCGGCCGAGAACTGCGGGTCGGCGCCGTTCTTCGCCACCTGCACCGCGTCGCCGCCGGCGGCCGGCATCACGAACACGCCGCGGGTGCCGCTCCACAGGCTGCCGGTGAGGCCGCTGCCGCCCTGGCGCGAGTAAACGATGCGGGCGCCGTCGCGCGAATAGCGCGGGCCGTAGTAGAAGCCCGGCTGCGTGGTCAGCGCGCGCGACTGGCCGGTGGCCAGGTCGAGCTCGCGGATCGCGCCCATCGCGTCATCCGACCAGGTCGTGTACAGCAGCTTGCGCCCGTCCGGGCTGAAGGCTGGCTGGTACTCGAAGTTGGCGGCGTCCTGGGTGAGGCGCTTCGGTTCGCCGCCCGGCAGCGCCTTGGTCCACAGCTGGCCGACCGCGTGGAAGACCAGCGTGCGGCCGTCCGGGCTGGTGGCCACGTCGCGGATCATGCGCGGCGAGAAGCTGTCGCCCTCGAAGGCCGCGGACTGGTCGGCGCGCAGCGCTGGCAGCACGGTCTGCGACACCTCGGCGGTGAACGGCACGTTCTTGGCCTGGCCGCTGGCCACGTCCACCTGCCAGAACTTGCCCTGGCCCCACACCACCACCGACTTGGAATCCGGCAGCCAGTCGAAGTTGGGGTAGGGCCCGAAGATCGCCCAGGCTTCCTGCTGGTCGTGCGACAGGCCATCCCACACCGCCCGGACCTCACCGGATTCCAGGTCGAGCAGGTGCAGCACGGACTTGTCGCGCACCCGCTTCACGAACGCCAGCGACTTGCCGTCGGGCGACGGCTGCGGCCGCACCGCGCCGCCGGCGCTGGCGACCACGTTCTCGATCTCGCCGGTCTCGCGGTCGAGGCGGCGGATCGCGTAGATCATGCCGTGCACGTTGCGGTTGTAGTCGAAGGCGCCGCCCGGGCTCATGTCCTCGGAGAAATACAGGTAGCGGCCGTCCGGCGAGAAGGCCGGTTCGCCCTGGTCCTGCTGGTCGTTCTTGCGCTTGGTGAGCTGGAGGCCGGCGCCGCCGTCGCGGTGGTACATCCACAGCTCGCCCGCGCCCAGCGAGCGCTGCGAAGTGAAGTGCTTGCGGCCGACGATGAACTGGCCGTCCGGCGTCCAGGCCGGGTTGTTGAGCAGGCGGAAGTCTTCCTTGCTCACCGCGGTGGCGCCGCTGCCGTCGGCCTTCATGCGCCAGAGGTTGTTGCCGCCGCCGCGGTCGGAGGTGAAGGCGATCTCGCTGCCATCGGGCGAGAAGCGCGGCTGGATGTCCCAGGCCGCGCCGCGGGTGATGCGCTGCGCCTGGCCGCCGGTGACCGGCAGCGAGTAGATGTCGCCGAGCATCGAGAACACGATGCGGCGTCCGTCCGGGCTGACGTCGAGGTCGAGCCAGGTGCCCTCGTCGGTGCTGAAGCTGACCACCTTGCCCTTGGCGTGGGCGGCGTTGACGTCCCATTTGGAGTCGGCGGCGTGGGCGGCGGTGCCAAGGCCAAGGCTGATCAGTACGGCAAGCGCGAGCGGACGGGACGGCATGGGACACTCCGGAAAAGGGACCCGCCGATGCTAGGCGAAGCGCCCCCGGCCACCGTAGGCCGAAGGTCATGGGCCGGTGAAACCGTGAGCCCGTAAGCGATAAGCAAACCCATTGAGAAACAGTCGCTTGTTTCGCGGCCCCGGGTACTGGACAGTAGGGGCATGTTCGCCGCTCCCCGCCCCCGCTCCGTCCGGCTCGTGGTCCTGTCGCTGTTCCCGGCGATGGCGGCTTCGCCCGCGTGGGCGGCGCCGCCAGCGAGCCAGGTCACGGCGCTGTGGTTCGCCCTCGGGTTCTCGCTGGCCCTGGTGGCGGCGCTGGCCCTGGCCTGCCGGATCCTGAGCGAGCGCATGGTGCCGCGCGCGTCCTGGCTGCCGTTCGCCGGCACCAGCCTCGTGGTGCTGGTGCTGGGCAGCTGGCTGGCCGGCCGCTGGCCGCTGGTGGGCCTGGCGCTGGCGCTGGCCGTCGTGGCCTGGGGCCTGCTGCTGGTGCGCGAGCTGCTGGGCCGCATGCGCCGCCTGCTGGAGGAGCGCGACCACGCCCGCGCGGAGGCCAAGCGCGTCAAGCAGAGCTCCGAGCGCGACCCGCTCACCGGCGTGCTCAACCGTGGCGCCTGGCGCGGCCGGCTCGAGCAGCTCGCCGCCGACGCCCGCGAGGCGCAGCCGCAGCGGCCGCTGTCGGTGCTGTTCTTCGACATCGACCTGTTCAAGCTGATCAACGACAGCCTCGGCCACAACGTCGGCGACGATTGCCTCAAGGCCGTGGCCGCGACGGTGGCGGCCGAGCTGCGCGGCGGCGACATCCTGGGCCGCATGGGCGGCGAAGAGTTCGCGGTGGCGCTGCCCGGCGCGCGCCGCGTGAACGCCATCGCCGTCGGCGAGCGCATCCGCATGGCGGTGCAGCAGCACTGCCAGGTGGTCGGCGAGGAAGTGGTCGAGCTCACCGTCAGCATCGGCGCCGCCGAATACCTGGGCGAGGCCGAGCCGCTGGATGCCCTGGTCGACCGCGCCGACCGCGCCATGTACGTGGCCAAGGATTCCGGCCGCAACATGGTGGTGGCGGCCGAGGGCAGTTTCGGGCCGAACTGAGCGGCACGCCGGTCCACGGCGCCGGCCGTGCCGGCGCGGCGCGCGATCTTCCCTTAGGTTCGACTCGCGCCGACCGGCCAGGTGGCCGCGTCCTGCATTTCCTTCGTCGACAGCAGCGTGCGGTCGGCAAGGAAGGCTTCCGCGAAATCCATCGAGTCCTCGCCCCAGAAGATCTCGCCGTCGACCACCAGCGAGGGCACGCCGAACACGCCCGCGGCCAGCGCGGCGTCGTAGTTCGCGCGCAGCGTCTCCTTCACCGCCGGCGACGACAGCGCGGCCGGGTCGGTCACGCCCAGCGCCGCGGCCAGCGGCGCGATCGCCTCGGGGCTGTCGACGGCGCGGCCCTGGGCCCAGATCCAGTCGAAGATCGCCGTGATGGCTTCCGGTGTCGCGCCTGCGGCCACGCACAGGCGCAGCGCCAGCAGCGGGTTGAACGGATGCGCGGGCGGGAAGGCCAGCGGCACGCCCCGCTGCTTCGCCTGCCACAGCACGTGGCGATAGGTGAAGGTGCGCTTGGACGGGATCTCGGCCGGCCCCTTGTGGCCATGATGGCCGAGCAACCCGGCGAACATGATCGGCCGCAGTTCGATCGCGTGCCGCGCGGCCAATGCCCGCACCCGCGGCCATGCCAGGTAGGCAAACGGCGAGATGAAGTCGAAGTACCAGTGCGTGGCCATCGACTTCGCGCTCAGGCCGCCGGCCACAGCGCCAGCACCAGCCCGATCAGGGTGAACTGCAGCGTGTGGTAGCCGCCGTTGATCAGGAAGAGCTTGAGCGACTTGCGCTCGAACAGGTAGTTGATGCCGAAGCTGGCCGTGACCCAGCACAGCCCCGCCGCGAACCCGGCGCCCACGCCCAGTTCCAGGCTGGGCCGCGGCCCCAGGAACATCGCGAACACCGCGCTGGCGACCAGGCACAGCACGAAGGTGGTGCCGAAGATCAGCGCCATGTTGCCCTTGGCCAGCACGTCGTCGCTCAGGCCGGTCTCGCGCTGCCAGGCCTTGCCGAACAGCACCGGCGAATACCACAGCCCGCCGAGCACGAACCCCGAAAGCGCGGCGACCAGCACCGCCCAGACATTGACCTCAGGCATCGCACGTCTCCCCGTGTGGATGGATGCCGGCGCGGCTCCCCGCTGCGCTGGCCCCAAAAGACTACGCCCTCCCCGGTCTCCCGGGGAGGGCGCAGGCAGGGCGCGTCGCTCAGCGGCCGGAGTAGGCGCGGGGCAGGCTGCCCTTGGGTGCCAGGTAGCGGTCGCGCAGCTCGGTCTGGCGCGAACGCATGTCGGCGGCGCGGCCATCGAACCAGACCTGCTCGGCGACCGTGTTCACTTCCAGCGGATCGCCCGACCACAGCACCAGGTCGGCGACCTGGCCCGGCTCGATCCGGCCGCGCTGCGCCGACACGCCGAACACCTGCGCGGGCACCGCGGTCAGGCCGGCCAGGCCGGCTTCCCAGGGCAGGCCGTTGGCAACGGCGACGCCGGCCAGCTGGCGCACCTTGCGCGCGTTGTGGGTGGCGTCGCCCGACTGCGAGAAACCGACGCTGACGCCGGCGCGATGCAGGCGGGCGGCGTTCTCCAGGCTCGAGCCCAGCGCGTCGAAGCTCGAGGGCAGGTTCACCAGCGCGTCCAGCAGCACCGGCACGTTCGCGGCCTTGAGCTCGGCCGCCACCTTCCAGGCCTCGGCGCCGCCGGCGATCACCGGCTTGAGGCCGTGCTTCTTGCTGAAGGCCAGCGCCTGGCGGATGTCCGCCGCGCGATCGACCTGGAACACGACCCGGCCACCGGCGAGGTAGCGCTGCAGCGCGGCGCGGCCGGCGCGGGTGAGCAGGCCGTCGTCGGCGCCGCTGCGGGCCTCGGCCACCGCCTGCTCGAGCAGCATCCACTGGCCGGCGCGGCTGCCGCCCGAGAGCGGGGAGGCGCCGCCGCCCAGGTTCACGAACAGGCTGCGGCTGTTGCCCAGCGCGGCGTCGTAGCGGCCGTCGAGCACGACCGCGCTGCCCTGGCCGGCGACGAAGCTGCCGCCCACGGTGCTGCTGGGCGAGAGCACGGTGAAGGTGATGCCCTCGACGCGGTTCACGCCGATCGCGGCGGAGTGCGGGTTGAACGCGACATCCACGTCGAACTCGGGGCGCCAGGTGGGCTCGTGCGCATTCGGCGGCACGCCGAGGGCCAGGGTGTGGTCGACGGTGGCCGATTCACCCGACACTTCCTCGATGCCGAGGCCGGTGAGGCCGCCGAACAGGCCTGGCGTCAGCGGCCGGCCCTTGGCTTCGACCACGGTGACGCCGGCCGGTGCGGCCAGGCCGGTGCCGACCTGGCGGACCACGCCGCCCTGCACCAGCACGTCGTGGTTCTTGAGCGTGCCGCGGGCGCCGGCGGTGTGCACGGTGGCGTCGCGGATCAGCAGGTCCTGGGCGGCCGCGGGCAGCGCGGCGGCGAGGACGAGGCAAACGAGCAGGCGCTTCACGGCGACACCTCCTGGCCCAGCATGAAGTCGGTGACCGGCTGCCTCGACGGGTCGGCGCGATCGTAGAGCAGGGCGCCGTCGACATAGACGCGCTCGGCCTTGGCATAGACGCTGAAGGGATTGCCGTTCCACACCACCACGTCGGCCATCTTGCCCTCGGCCAGCAGGCCGGTCTGGTCGGCGACGCCAATGGCGCGGGCGGCATTGGTGGTGATCCAGCGGATGGCGTGCTCGGGCGGCAGCTTCAGGCCGACGCGCTCGCCGCGCACCATCACCTTCGCCGCTTCCTGGTTCAGGCGCTGGATGCCTTCGGCGGAATCGGAGTGCACGACCGCGCAGCTGTTCTTCGGGCGGTCCACCAGGGCGATGTTTTCCTGGATGCCGTCGTAGGCCTCCATCTTGAAGCCCCACCAGTCGGCCCACAGCGCGCCGCAGATGCCTTCCTCGGCGAGTTCGTCGGCCAGCTTGTAGGCCTCGACGCCGTGGTGGAAGGCGGCGATCTTGAAGTCGAACTCCTTGGCCAGGTCCATCATCAGCGCCATTTCATCGGCGCGGTAGCAGTGGATCTGCACGGTGATGTCGCCGCGCATCACGCCGGCCAGCGTTTCCAGGCGCAGGTCCTGGGCCGGCTTCTCGGCGTCGCCGTTGCCCTTGCCGCGGCCGCGGCCGGACTCACCGTTCGCGGCCTCGTACTTGTCCCAGGCGGCGCGGTACTTCTGCGCTTCGATGAAGGCGGCGCGGTAGCCGGCCATGTTGCCCATGCGCGTCATCGGCGACTGGCCGCGGCCGCCGTAATAGCGCTTGGGATTCTCGCCGCAGGCCATCTTCACGCTGTGCGGGGCGCCGGGGAACTTCATTTGCTGCATCGTGGTGGCGGGCACGTTCTTGAGCACCACGCCGCGGCCGCCGATCAGGTTCCCCGAGCCGGGCAGCACCATCAGCGAGGTCACGCCGCCGGCGAGCGCGGTCGGGAAGCCCGGGTCCTGCGGCCACACCGCGTGTTCGGCCCAGACCTGCGAGGTGACGGGCGTGGTCATCTCGTTGCCGTCGGAATGCGCGGCGGCGCCCGGGCTGGGATACACGCCCAAATGCGAATGCACGTCGATGATGCCGGGCGTGACCCACTTGCCGCTGGCGTCCACCACGGTGGCGCCGGCGGCGTCCAGGCCGGGGCCGACCGCGGCGATGCGGCCGTCGCGCATCAGCACGTCGGCGCCCTCGAGGCGCTGGCCGTCGCCGGTCAGGACGGTGGCGTTGCGGATCAGCACCGGGCCCGAGGCGACGGGCTGGTAGGTGCTCGGATAAGGCGTCTGCGCCGCGCCCGCCAGCAACGGCAGCGCGAGCAGGGCTGTGGCCAGCAGGCTGGCCTTGGTTCGCATGGACATCGTGGTCTCCCCAGTGATCGACGCACCCTAGCCGCAGGGCCGGGCGCTTGCCAAGCCCAACCGGTCACGGTTCAAGGACCGCGTGGCAGAATGGCCGGGCAAGGCGTAGAAAAACAACAACAAGGAAAAAGACACGTGAAAGACAAGAACGAGATCGTCAGCAACTGGCTTCCCCGCTACACCGGCGTGCCCCTGGCCGACTTCGGCGAGCACGTGCTGCTCACCAACTTCGGCGGCTACCTCAACACCTTCTCCCGCCTCACCGGCGCCCCGATCGTGGGCACCGACCGGCCGATGCCCAGCGCCACCGCCGACGGCATCACGATGATCAACTTCGGCATGGGCAGCGCCAACGCCGCCACGGTGATGGACCTGCTGTCGGCCATCGACCCCAAGGCCGTGCTGTTCCTGGGCAAGTGCGGCGGGCTCAAGCGCAAGAACCAGCTGGGTGACCTGATCCTTCCGATCGCCGCCATCCGCGGCGAGGGCACCAGCAACGACTACCTGCCGCCGGAAGTGCCGGCGCTGCCGGCCTTCGCGCTGCAGCGCGCGGTGTCCACCATGATCCGCGACCTCGAGCACGACTACTGGACCGGCACGGTGTTCACCACCAACCGCCGCGTCTGGGAACACGACGCCGCGTTCAAGGAATACCTGCGCAAGCTGCGCTGCATGGCCATCGACATGGAAACCGCGACGATCTTCTCGGCCGGCTTCGCCAACTCGATCCCGTCGGGCGCGCTGCTGCTGGTGTCGGACCAGCCGATGATCCCGGAAGGCGTGAAGACCGAAGCCTCGGACCGCGTGGTCACCGAACACTTCGTCGAGCGCCACATCCAGATCGGCATCGAGGCCCTGCGCCTGATCCGCCGCCACGGCAAATCCGTCAAGCACCTCCGCTTCGACGAATAAAAACAATGTAGGAGGGACTTCAGTCCCGAAGCTTTTCGCCGAAAAGCTTCGGGACTGAAGTCCCTCCTACAGGATCCGGCGGGTTACCAGTTGAAGCCGAAGCCGACGACGTCGGGCTGGGGCTTGGCGTCGCTGAAGCGCACGGTGCACTCGACGATCTGCTTCACTTCGGAAGTCAGGCCGGGTTCGATCGTGATCGGCGCGGTCAGGAATTTTTCGCCGTTCGGCGCGTCGCGCATGCTCGCCGCGAGCGCGGCGGCATCGAGTTCGTAGAGTTTGCCGTCGAGCCGCGATTCGGCGGCGAGCTTGCAGGCCTCGGCCGCCAGGTCGCCGGGCGACCCGCCGGCGGCACCGTCGCCGCCGCCGCAGGCGGCCAGGGCCAGGCCCATCGGCACCACGATCCAGTTACGCATCCATCCTCTCCTCGGTCGGGGCCGGACCCGGATGCGCGCACCTTTGGCCGGGCTGGCCTGCAGATGGCGGTAAATTAACGTAATTGCTCTATGGACGCCACGGGGCGTACGTAAGCGTTGCTAACCGGTTCAGTAGCGGGGCACCGACGGGTCGATCTCCACCGACCAGGCGTCGATCCCGCCCTCGACGTTGTAGAGGTCGTGGAAGCCCAGCCCGCGGAAGTATTCGGCCGCCTGCCGGCTGCTCTGGCCGTGGTGGCAGAGGAAGGCGATCGGCAGGTCCTTGGGCAGGGCCTCGAGCCGTTCGCGGCTGTCCTCGTCCAGCACCTCGTGCGGGTGCGGGAAGGGGGCGATGGCGCGGGCGTGGGCCGGGCGCACGTCGATCACATCCAGGGTGCCGGCGATGAGGTGGTCGTGCAGCTGCTGCACCGACATCGGCTTCACCGGCGGCGGGGCGTTCGGGTTGTGGATGGCCAGGCCGGCGCCGCGCGGGTCCTCGACCCAGTCGATGCGCAGGCCCTGCGCGCGCGGCACGCTGGCCAGGTCTAGGTGAAGACGCAGGCCAGCCGCCTCGGCCACGATCTCCTGGCCGCTGGCCGGCTTGAGTTCGAAGCGGGCGTTGAAGCGCGGGTCCACCGAGAGGTGCAGCACCGCGCCGTCGTCGGCCCCGTCCATCGCCCGCTGGATCGCCTCGGCGGCGGCCGGAGTGATCTCGATGCGGGGCGGGGTGCGGTCCGGCGCGGCCAGGCCCAGGGCCTCGTGCAGCTCGCCGCTGTTGAGCATCTGCTCGATGATGTCGCTGCCGCCGAGCAGCTCGCCGCCGACGTAGAGCTGCGGGATGGTCGGCCACTGGCCGTAGACCTTGATGCCCTCGCGGATCTCCGGGTCGGACAGCACGTCCACATGGCCAAAGGACGGCAGCAGGCCGCCCAGGATGCCCACGGCCTTGGCCGAGAAACCGCACTGCGGCGCCCGCGGCTCGCCCTTCATGAAGAGCACGACGTGGTTCGCCGCGAGGATCGATTCGATGCGCGCGCGCGTTTCAGGGGACAGGGACATGGCCGGCTCCGGTGGGGAAGGCCGCCATTTTACTCCCGGCGCATGAACCCCGGGGGTGCGGCGTTGGCGCGTGTGGGGTTCCAGTTTTTGAACGCGGATCAGAGCGGATGGACGCGGATAAAAGCGGATTGAACATGTCAGGGAAGCTTCAGGCGGGCAGGATTCGATTCGGCGCAAGCGAGCGGGCTCGGCTGGCTTCCGGCGAGGACGCGGCGGCTGTCCCGGAAGCGCCCGTGATCCTAAGCCACGGCCCAGCCACTCGCCGATTCAAACTGAAAAAATCCGCTTTTATCCGCGTCCATCCGCGCTGATCCGCGTTAAAAATCAGACGCCCCACCAAAGCGAAAGAATCCAGGCAGGCGAGCGAGCAGGTAACTGTGCCGGGCGGAGGTCAGGCCAGGAGCGCCCTGGCGACGGGCAGGGCCAGGCGGGTCCATTCGGCGTACATGGCGGCCGAGGGGTGCAGGCCGTCGTCGGCCACCATGCCGGGTTCGGCGCCGCGCTCGCGGCTGACGGGGGTGATGTCGACGAAGGCGACCTCGCGCGCCGTGCACTCGTCGGCGGCGGCGGCGTTGAAGGCGTCGAGCTGGCGCGCGATCTCGGCGGTGTCGCGGCCGCTGGCCTGGCCGAAGGGGGTCACGCCCCAGTCGGGGATCGAAAGCACCAGCACGCGGCCGGGGCGGTCGCCCGCCAGCGCGATCGCGCGGTCGAGCAGGTCGGCGAACTCGACCCGGTATTCGCCGAGGTTCCAGCCGCGGTACTGGTTGTTCACGCCTATCAGCAGCGATACGAAGCCGTGCCGGCCCAGCGGCTCGGCGGCATCCATCGCGGCCGACAGCTCGTCGGTGGTCCAGCCGGTGGTGGCGATGATGCGCGGGTCGTCCAGCGCGACGCCCTGCGCCCGCAGCGCGGCGGCCAGCTGGCGGGGCCAGCGGCCTTCCTCGGGCACCGACTCGCCGATGGTGTAGGAGTCGCCCAGCGCCAGGTAGGACAGGCCCGCCGCCATCGCGGGTCAGGCCACGTGGCGGGCGCGGGCCCGCGCGGCGTGCTTGCCCAGCGCGCGGTCGATGCGCGCGAACACCTCGCGCACCAGGCCCGCCTCGGGCAGCAGCGTGACGCGGAAATGGCGCGAGCCCGGCACGTTGAAGCCGCTGCCCGGCACCACCAGCACGTCCTCGGTTTCCAGCAGCTCGAGCGCGAAGGCCTGGTCGTCGAAATCCACCGCGGCGTCGCCGATCACTTCCGGGAAGGCGTACAGCGCGCCCGCCGGCGCCACCAGCGACAGGTGCTCGCTGGCCGCGCAGCATTCCACCACCGCGCGCCGCGATTCATGCAGCCGGCCGCCGGGGCGGGTGAGCTCGAGGATGGTTTCCGGGCCCGACAGCGCCGCCGGCACCGCGAACTGCGCGGGCACGTTGGCGCACAGGCGCAGCGCGCCGAGCAGGTCCATCGCGTGGTGGTAGTCGCCCACCGTCACCGGGTCGCCCGACAGCACGGCCCAGCCCACGCGCCAGCCGCAGGCGCGCCACACCTTCGACAGGCCGCCGAAGCTCAGGCAGGGCACGTCGCCGGCCAGCGGCGCCAGCGGGGTGAACGTGGCTTCGTCGTAGAGGATGCCGTCGTAGATCTCGTCGGCCATCAGCAGCAGCTTGTGCTTCGCGGCGATGGCCACGAGCTTTTGCAGCAGCGCGCGCGGGTAGCTGGCGCCGGTCGGGTTGTTCGGGTTGATCACCACCAGCACGCGGGTGCGCGGCGTCACCAGCTTTTCGATCTCGTCCGGGTCGGGCAGGAAGCCGTTTTCCGGGGCGCAGCGGTAGTACACCGGCCGGCCCTGGTTGAGGATGGTGGCGGCGCTCCACAGCGGGTAGTCGGGCGAGGGCAGCAGCACCTCTTCGCCGGGGTTGAGCAGGGCGCGCAGCGAGATGTCGATCAGCTCGCTGACGCCGTTGCCGATGAACACGCGCTCGGCGCTGGCGTTCGGGGTGCCGCGCCGGCGGTGCAGGTCGGCCACGGCCTCGCGCGCCAGCGGCAGGCCCTGCTGGTGCGTGTAGGGATCGGACTCACCGACGTGGGCGGCCAGCGCGGCCTGCAGGTGCTCGGGGGCGCGGAAGCCGAAGGCGCCGGGATTGCCGATGTTCAGGCGGATCAGCTGGCGGCCCTGGCCTTCGAGTTCGCGGGCGCGGCGGGACAGTTCGCCGCGGATGTCGTAACGGACCTCGCGCAGGCTTTCGCGGGTCTTCAGGAGCGTGTGGGGCATGTCGCAGGGGACTCGGACCGGGGTGCTGGGCCGAGGTTAACGGAATCTTGACGGGCTTTCAGCCGATTTGGCTCAGCCCGGCCGCCCGCGCAGGGCCAGCACCGCCGCCAGGGTAAAGCCGATTTCCCAGGCCAGGGCCGCCGCGAAGAACCCGGTGAACTCCCCGCTCAGGCCAATGCCCAGCAGGCGGGCCGCGGCGATGCCACCGTTGGCCAGGGCCACGGACCAGAGGCCGGGGGCGCGCCAGGCGGGCTTGGCCGCGCAGGCGAACAGGAACGCGGCCAGGCCGAGTTCGAGCCCGCCGTAGAAGGCGCGCAGCTCGACCAGCCCGGCCGCGGTGCCGCTGATCCCGACCGGCGCCAACACCGCCTCCGGGGCGGCCACGATGGCGAGGCCGAACCCGAGGAAACCGAGCGCGGCGAGGACGAGGACGACGGTACCGAAACGTTCCATGGCGCAACCTTGCCGCGCAGACGGTGAGTGGGGTGTGTGCACGGTAGCGCTATCATCCCCGGCAATGCAGCCCACCCCCGAAGCCCTCGACCTCCTGCGACCCATCGGCTGGCCCGACGGCGACGCCTACCGCGAGGCCCTCGCCGCCGCCCCCGGCGCCCGCCTGGCCCGCGTGGTCGGCCAGCACCGCAGCGCCTATGACGTCGCCACCCGCGCCGACGAAGTGATCAAGGTGCAGCCGCCGCTGCCCTGGACCCGCCCGCGCTGCCCGCCCGAGCAGCGCGCCGCGGTTGGCGACTGGGTCACGCTCGACGAGGCCGGCAAGAACATCCTGGCGCTGCTGCCGCGCCACGCCCTGCTCAAGCGCGGCGCCGCCGGCGAACACCATCGCCAGCAGCTGATCGCCGCGAACGTCGACCACGTGCTGGTGGTGGTCGGCCTGGACCAGGACTTCAACCCGCGCCGCATCGAGCGCTACCTGGTGGTGATCCGCGCCAGCGGCGCCGACCCGGTGCTGGTGCTGACCAAGGCCGACGAGTGCGAGATCGTCGAGGACTGCATCGACCTGCTGATGGAAGTGGAGGAATCCGGCGTGCCGATCCACGCGGTCAACGCCAAGGACCCGGCCAGCGTCGCGGTGCTGGCGCCTTACCTCGGCCCCGGCCAGACCGTGGTGCTGGTGGGCAGCTCCGGTGCCGGCAAGTCCACGCTGACCAACACCCTGCTGGGCCGCGAGAAGATGAAGACCAATGCGGTGCGCGGCAACGACTCGCGTGGCCGCCACACCACCACCTTCCGCGTGCTGACGCCGCTGCCGCAGGGCGGCTGCCTGATCGACACGCCGGGCATGCGCGAAGTAAAGCTCAGCGGCGACGAGGACATCGTCGACGCCTTCGAGGACATCGAGGCCCTGGGCGCCGGCTGCCGCTTCCGCGACTGCGTGCACGGCAACGAGCCCGGCTGCGCCGTGCGCGCGGCGATCGAGGACGGCACGCTCGACGAGGCCCGCTACCTCAACTACGTGAAGCTGCGCGACGAAGCCGAGGCCGCCGCCGTCACCCAGGCCGCGCGCCGCGCCGAGGAAGCGCTGGCGCTGAAGAACAAGCAGCGGCGCACCAAGGACAAGCTGGGCCGCCGATGACCGCGGCCGCGCGCTCGCTGGCGCACCACGCGGCGCTCGATGCGCGCCTGGTGGCGGCGGTGCGCGGCATCCGGCTGCTCGAATCGGTGAGCTGGCCCGCGCGGTTGCAGGAGGAGTTCCTGGCCGCCTGGAAAATCGGCCGCATCCACATGCCGCGCCCCGAGTATCCGCGCGGCGACTACGCCGCCGTGCGCGACGAGCTGGACAAGGTGCACGAGCTGGCCGACCCCGACGATCCGCTCGGCCGCTACCTGCGCCTGACCTCGGAGAGCTGGCGCATCACCACCCGCCTGCTCGACGCGGTGGGCTCGCACCGGGTCACGGCGTACTCGACGCGGCTGTTCGGCCGCCCGGTGGAGATGCTGCCGGGCGACGGCCCCACCCACCTCGACGCCGCCACCCACTTCATCGGCCTGGCCGACGAAATGGACCAGGAATTGCGCGAGGTCGAGCCCGACTACGTGCTGCCCGCCGAGACCGTGCAGGCCGAGCTGCAGGCCGCGGTGGACGGGTTCTTCACCGGGCACAAGGTGCGGGTCGAACTCGACGACGCCCTGATCGCGAAGGCCGCCGCCAGCTCCACCCGCATCCGCCTGCGCACCAACACCGGCTTCAGCGAGTACGACCGCAACCAGCTGCTGGTGCACGAGGCCTTCGTGCACACGCTCACCGGCCTCAACGGCCGCGAGCAGCCGCACCTGAAGTCGCTGGCCCGCGGCTCGCCGCGCACCACCGCGACGCAGGAGGGCCTGGCCACCTTCGCCGAGCTGATCTCGGGCTCGATGGACATCGAGCGGATGAAGCGGATCAGCCTGCGCATCGTCGCGATCGACAAGGCCATCCACGGCGCTGATTTCGTCGAGGTGTTCCGCTTCTTCATCGACTCGGGGCAGTCGGCGCTCGACAGCTTCACCTCCAGCCAGCGCGTGTTCCGCGGCGTGCCGCTGGGCGGCGGTGCGGCCTTCACCAAGGACACGGTGTACCTGCGCGGGCTGCTGTCGGTGCACACGTATTTCCGCTGGTGCCTGCGCCACCACAAGCTGGGCCAGGCGCGGCAGCTGTTCGCGGGCAAGATGGCGCTCGAGGACGTGTTCGCGCTCGAGGGCGCGTTCGAGTCGGGCGCGCTGGCGGCGCCGCTGTACGTGCCGCCCTGGATGCAGCGCGCGAACGGGCTGGCGGGGATGCTGGCGTTCTCGCTGTTTGCGAACAAGATCCGGCTGGATCGCGTGGATGCCGATGACCTGGTCTTGGGTCTTTGAAAAGCATCGGGACTGAAGTCCGTCCCACAGCAGCTCCCTGTAGGAGGGACTTCAGTCCCGATGCTTTTCAGGGCGCGACCAGCGCCCCGTCTTCCGCCACCCGATAATCCGCCGCCTCGTCCGCCTCCACCCACCGCACCCGATCCCCGATCGCCGCACCGCGCCACGCCGGCACCTCGTGGCTCAGGCGCCGATAGATCCACTCGTCGCGCACCGGGGTCAGCAGTCGAAGCTCGCCGTCGTGCGCCGCCAGCGCCTGCACCAGCGCCGGCTGGAACACCGCCTGCTTCCCGCCCACGCGCTGCATCTCGCGCTGCACGTTGACGCCGTGCCAGGTCGTCACCAGCGCCAGGAACAGCACCAGCCCGCGCCCCGCGCGCCCCAGCGCCGGCCACGCCAGCGCAAGGCAGGCCACGACCCAGGCCCAGAACCCGTAGCCGTACTGGTTGGCGGGAAACGCCAGCGGCAGCGCCGGCGCCAGCGCCAGGCTGCCGCCGACCACCAGCGCCAGCGCCCGTCGCGGCGCGCGCCACGCGATTGCCGCGACCAGCGCCAGCAGCAGAACCGACGCCAGCACCAGGTGCTTCGCGGACGCCAGCCAGGTGCCCGTGGCCTCGAACGCCGCCGGCCGCAGCGGGAACAGCCAGTACGTGGCCCAGTTGCGCGGCGCCGATCCGGGCGAGATCGCGTAGGTGCTGGCCTCGGCCGGCGTCATCAGCGTGTCGAACCGCAGCGCCAGGTAGAGCACCGCCGCCACGCCGCTGCCGATCACCGCGGCCAGCCCGACCGGCCGGCCGCGCTGCAGGCACCAGGCGAGGCCGAGCAGCGCGGGAATGGCCAGCGCGGCTTCCTTCGCCAGCAGCCCCAGCGCGGTGAAGGCGAACGCCACCGCGGCGGCCACCACCGGCGCGGCGCCGCGGGCGTGCAGCGTCACCAGCGCGTGCGCCAGCGCCATCGCGGCGCCCACCCACAGCAGGTCGGCCAGCGTGCCCACCCACCCGTGCACGTAAGCCGCGTACGGACCCAGCGCGAACAGCAGCGCCGCGCCGCGCGCCACCGCCGCCGAGGCACCGACGCGCAGCAGCAGGGAACCCAGCGCCAGCGCGACCGCGCTGCCCATCGCCACCCACAGCAAATGCATGGCCTGGGGCCAGCCAAAGCTGGCGTTCGAAACCACCAGCCACAGGTTGAAGGTGAGCGGCCGCCACTGGAACGTGCCGACATCGGTCCAGGACACCCACGGCAGGTCGGCCCAGCCCGCCACGTCGGCGCGCGCGCCCCATTGCAGTTCGTCGTGGCTGAAATAGCCCGGGTTGGCCACCAGCAGCCACTGCAGGGCGACCAGGGCCAGCAGCAGGGGCAGGGCGCGCAGGCGCGGCGGGGCGTCGGGGCTGGCGGGCATCGTCGGGTCGCGCGGGAAAGCGCCATTCTGGCCGCCTGCGCCGGGCATCGCCAGCCGCGGCCATACGGGCGCGTCGGCAGGCCCCCCGGCGGGCCGCTACAATCGGGGGCCCATTCGCCGGCGCCCGCGCGCACGGCCCGAGACCGTCCGACCCATGTCCGAACAAGAAGACTTCAAGCAAGCCGCCCTCGACTACCACCGGCAGGCGCCGGCGGGAAAGATCAAGGTCACGCCCACCAAGGCGATGATCACCCAGCGTGACCTGGCCCTGGCCTATTCGCCGGGCGTGGCCGCGGCGTGCGAAGCCATCGTCGCCGACCCGGGCGAGGCCAGCGCGCTCACCGCGCGCGGCAACCTGGTGGGCGTGATCACCAACGGCACCGCGGTGCTGGGCCTGGGCAACATCGGCCCGCTCGCCGGCAAGCCGGTGATGGAAGGCAAGGGCGTGCTGTTCCAGAAGTTCGCCGGCATCGACGTGTTCGACCTCGAGATCGCCGAGAACGACCCGGACAAGCTGGTCGACATCATCGCCTCGCTCGAGCCCACCTTCGGCGGCATCAACCTCGAGGACATCAAGGCGCCCGAGTGCTTCGTGGTCGAGAAGAAGCTGCGCGAGCGGCTGAAGATCCCCGTCTTCCACGACGACCAGCACGGCACCGCGATCATCGTCGGCGCCGCGGTGCTCAACGCGCTGCACGTGGTCGGCAAGGACATCGCGCAGGTGAAGCTCGCGGTCAGCGGCGCCGGCGCGGCCGGCATCGCCTGCCTGGACATGCTGGTGGCGCTGGGCATGCAGCCGCAGAACATCCTGGTCAGCGACCGCGACGGCGTGCTGCACACCGGCCGCGCCGACCTGGCGCCCGGCGGCGCCAACCACGGCATCGTCCGCTACGCCCGCGAGACGTCCGCGCGCACGCTGGCCGACATCATCGTCGGCGCCGACGTGTTCATCGGCGTCTCGGCCGGCAACGTGCTCACCGAGGCAATGGTGAAGCAGATGGCCGAACGCCCGGTGATCTTCGCGCTGGCCAACCCCACGCCCGAGATCGACCCGGCGCTGGCGCGGCAGGCGCGCCCCGACGCGATCATCGCCACCGGCCGCAGCGACCACCCGAACCAGGTCAACAACGCGCTCTGCTTCCCCTACATCTTCCGCGGCGCGCTCGATGTCGGCGCCACCACCATCAACGAAGAGATGAAGCTGGCCTGCGTGCGCGCGATCGCCGACCTGGCCCGGCGCGAGGCCACCGACCTCGGTGCGGCCTACGCCGGCGAGACGCCGCGCTTCGGCCCCGAGTACCTGATCCCGCGCCCGTTCGACCCGCGCCTGCTGGTGTCGCTGGCGCCGGCGGTGGCGAAGGCGGCGATGGATTCCGGCGTCGCCACCCGCCCGATCGCCGACCTCGAGGCCTACCGCGACCGCCTCAGCAGCTGGGTGTTCCGCACCGGCCTGCTGATGAAGCCGGTGTTCGACCGCGCCCGCGCCGACCGCAAGCGCGTGGTCTACGCCGAGGGCGAGGAAGAAACCGTGCTGCGCGCCGTGCAGACGGTGGTGGACGAAGGCCTGGCCCGGCCGATCCTGGTCGGCCGCCCGGCGGTGATCGAGCGCCGCATCCAGCGCCTGGGCCTGCGCCTGCGCGTCGGCGTGGACGTGGACGTGACCAACATCGACGACGACCCGCGCTTCAACGACTACTGGCAGCTCTACCACCAGATCATGCAGCGCAAGGGCATCACGCCGGCGGCGGCCAAGGCCATCGTGCGCTCGCGCGACGTGGTGATCGCGGCGCTGATGGTGCGCCGGGGCGAGGCCGACGCGCTGCTGTGCGGCCTGGTCGGCCGCTTCGTGCGCAAGCTCAAGTACGTGCGCGAGATCTTGGGCGTGGAAAGCGAGACCCGCGGCCTGTCCGCGCTCAGCGCCGTGCTCAACGAGAAGGGCGTGTTCTTCTTCACCGACACGCATGTGAACGTGGACCCGAGCGCGGCCGAGGTGGCCGAGTCGCTGATCCAGTCGGCGTTCCGGCTCAAGCTGTTCGGCATCACGCCGAAGGCGGCGCTGGTGAGCCACAGCAACTTCGGCTCCAGCGACAGCGCCTCCTCGCAGAAGATGCGCGACGCGCTGGCGATCCTGCGCGAGCGCGCGCCCAAGCTCGAGGTCGAGGGCGAGATGCACGCCGACATCGCCCTGAACGAAGAAGCGCGCCAGCGCATCTTCCCGCAGTCGCAGCTCTCGGGCCGGGCCAACCTGCTGGCCTTCTCCAACCTCGACGCGGCCAACGCCAGCTACAACCTGGTGCGCAGCGTCACCGACGGCGTCGGCATCGGCCCGATCCTGATGGGCCTGGCCAGCGCCGCGCACGTGCTCACGCCCTCCGCCACGGTGCGGCGCGTGGTGAACATGACGGCGATCGCGGCCGTGGACGCCCAGATCCGCATCGCCCGGGGCTGACATGGCCACCCGGACCACGTCCTCGATCCAGCCGTCGCTGTTCGAGGCCGGGGTCGTGGCCGACGTGCCGCCGGTGGCGACCATCCTGCTGGTCTGCTACCGCATGCAGGACACGATCGTGGAGGCGCTGGATTCGGCGCTGGCGCAGACCGTGCCCTGCGAGATCATCGTCTCCGACGACAGCTCGGGCGATGAATCGCTGCAGCGCATCGCCGCCCGTGTTCGCGACTACCGCGGCCCGCACCGCGTGCGCGTGCGCAGCACGGCCCGCAACGTCGGCCTGTGCGCGCATCTCACCGAACTGGCGCCGCTGGCGGGCACCGACATCCTGGTGTTCCTGGCCGGCGACGACGTGGCCTACCCGCATCGCGTCGAGCGCCTGGTGGGGCACATGCGCAAGCATCCGCAGGCGATGATCGTTGGCTCCACGGTCAACGACATCAACCCGCGCGGCGAGATCATCAAGCCGCGCAACCGCGGCCAGCAGGCGGTGCTGACCCAGCGCGACCTGCGCCGCGCCGGGCACCTGATCACCGTGCTGGGCGCCTCGATGGCGGTGCGCCGCGAGGTCTTCACCACGCTGCCGCCGCTGCAGGGCAGGGTGGAGGACAACGCGCTGCAGCTGCGTGCCGTGCTGTTGGGCGAATGCCACTGCCTGCCCGAGCCGCTGCTCGGCTACCGGCGCCACGAAGGCAACCTGGGCAACTGGGTGTTCGACCGCAGCGCCGACGACGCCGCCACCTGGCGCCGCCGCCAGCAGCGGGTGGCGCAGATGTACCACGAGGTCGCCGACGACCAGGACCGCTGCGTCGACGCCCGTCCCGACCTGCCCGCCGGCCGCCGCGAACAGGGCCGCGGCCTGGCCACGATGTACCGCCTCGAGGCCCGCATGCGCGAAGCCCTGCTCGAGCCCGACCGCCGCCGCTGGCTCCGCCCCCTCTGGGACGGCCTCCGCTACCCCGGCCTCCGCCGCAAAGCCCTCGAACGCTCCCTGAAACTCCTCCTCCCCCGCAAATGAACCAGGTTCATTTGCGGCGCGGCGGCCCCTTGCGGACGCCGGCATTCCCGGCCATCGTTGGCGCGGGGAAAAATCAAATGAACCTGGTTCATTTGCCTGGGGGCGGGGATGAGGGCGGAGGGTGACATCACGGTGAACGGCAAGCTCATTCGCAAGGGCGAGAAGCTGCCGATGCTTTTCATCTACCCGTTCTTCCTCGTGCACATGGGGATGTTCGGGCTGTCGGGCTTCCTGATGGCCTACGCGGCCGACGACGTCGAGCTGGCGTTCCTGTACCTGCACGGCGGCATCGCGATCGTCGTCTACCTCGCGTTCTACCTGGCCATCTTCGGCCGGGACGAGGTGAAGTGGATGCTGATCAACGCGGCGCTCGGCCTGCTCGGCATCTGGGTCGAGATCGAGACCATCCTCGGCTGGTTCGGCAAGGCGCTCTCCGATTTCCCGCCATGGGTGCACGTCACGCCCTTCCTGTACTACATCCTCTACACCTTCCTGCTGCGGCAGATGCTGCTCGACCTCACCCGCTCGCGCGACAAGCCCGGGCGCAAGCGCGCGGTGGAAATGCTCTACGTGCTCGGCTCGTTGGCCGTGTACGGCGCGCTCTGGCTCAATCGCTGACGACTACTCGTCGTCGTCGCCGCGCAGCACCTTCTTCTGCATCGCGTCGAGGTAGGCATCGGCCTCCTCCACCGACGAGAAGATCTCGTCCAGCGGCACCGCCTTCACCACGTCGAACACCTTCTGGATCTGCGGCTTCGGGTTCACCACCACCACCTTGCCGCCGCGCGCCGCCAGCGCCTTGCGCGCCTTGAAGATCGAGCGCACGCCGGCCGAGCTGATGTAGTCGAGGCCGGCCAGGTCGAGCACCAGCGAATGGATGGACGAGCCCAGCACCGGCGCCAGCTGCTGGTCGAGGTCGCCGTAGGTGTGGGTGTCCAGCCGCCCGGCCAGGGCCACGCGCTGGTTGCCGTTGCCGGCGGGGGTGATCTCGATGCTCAGGCTCATGCAGTGCGCTCCGGAGTGGGGATGTGCAGGACGATGCGGAGGATGTTCTGGCCGTCGTCGCGGGCATAGGCGACGTCCTCGGCCAGCTCGCGGATCAGGTGCACGCCGAGGCCGCCGATCGGGCGGTCGGCGATGTCGGCGTAGAGGTCGGGCGTGGGCTGCGACAGCGGGTCGAAGGGCCGGCCGTCGTCGCGGAATTCCATGGAGAGCTGGTTGCCTTCGACCGTGGCCACCAGCTCCAGCGTCGGCTCGCGGCCGTCCTCGGCGCCGTGGTCGATGACGTTGCAGGCCACTTCCTCCACCACCAGGTGCACGTCGTGCATCAGGGTGGCCGGCAGGTCGTGGCCTTCGAGGCCGGCGTCCACCTGCGCCAGCAGCTGGTGCACCGCGTCGCCGGGCAGCGGCGGCTGCAACGAGGCCTTCACGCTGAAGCGCTCGCGAACGCGGGCATCGCGCCGGTAGCGGATGGCCAGCACGGTGATGTCGTCGGACTGCGGCGCGCCGTTGGTGAAGGCGTGCACGGCGTCCACCAGGTGGCTGCACTGCGCGCGTGCGGACAGCGCGGGGTCGAGCGTCGCCAGCAGGCGGTCGGTGCCGAAGGGCTGGTCGTCACGATCAAACGCCTCGGTGATGCCGTCGGTATAGGTCAACAACGTGTCGCCCGCCATCAGTCGGCCACGCCAGGCGGGATACTCGCGCGCCACGTCCACGCCCAGCGGGCCCTCGGTGGGTACCGGCACGAACTCGCGCCGGCCGTCGGCACGCAGGATCACCGGCGCCTCGTGGCCGGCGCTGGCCAGCGCCAGCGCGCCGGTGCGCAGCTCGATCACGCCGCACAGCACGGTGGCGAACATGCAGGTGTCGTTGCCTTCGACCAGGTGCTTGGCCGCCTCGCGCAGCGCCTTGCCCGGCGAGCCGCCCAGCTGCGCCGCCACCTCCAGCACCGTCATCGTGCGCGCCATGAACAGCGCCGCCGGCACGCCCTTGTCCGACACGTCGCCGATCACGAACCACAGCGAGTCGCCGTCGCGCTCGAACAGGTTGTAGAAGTCGCCGCCCACCGCCTTGGCCGGCTCCAGCAGGCCGTGGAACTCGAGGTGGGCCTCGCCCGCATCGAACTCGCTGCCGGCCGGCAGCATGGCCTGCTGGATGTCGGCGGCGATGTTGAGCTCGCCTTCCAGCCGCGCCCGCGCCGCGCCCATGTCGGCGATCTCGGTCATCTGCCGCTTGATCGAGGCGCGCGCGGTGTCGAACGCGCGCGCCAGCACCCCCACCTCGTCCTCGCGCTGGGTGTGCGCCAGCGGGTAATCGAACTCGCCCTGGGCGAAATGCCGCGCCGTGTTGGTGATGTCCTCGATCGGCCGCGCGATCATGCCCGAGTAGCGCCGGATCGCCGCCACGCACAGCAGCACGCCGAACAGGCCGCCGAGCAGGCCCCAGAGCGTGATCCGGTTGAGCTGGGCCAGGATCACGTTCTCGTTCACCGCCAGCGTGAAGGTCCAGCCGGTGCTGCCGACCGGCCCGCCGAAGGTGTAGCGCACCAGCCCGGCGTCGGCGCCGCTGGCGACGCGGTGCTGCACCTCGAAGTCCTGGCGGCGCCGGATCTGGTCGGCCACCGGCGCCAGGTCGCTGCGGCCGCCGGTGGTGACCAGTCCCTCGAGGTTCTGCTTCATCGCCAGCGCGGGGTCCGGGTGCAGCGTGATCAGGTACTCGGGCGAATAAAGCACCGGGATCAGGTTGCTGGCGTCGGGCAGCTCGCCCAGCACGCTGCGCAGCCGCTGCAGCGGCACGTCCACGCTGACCATGCCGATCACGGCGCCCTCCGGCCCGTCGCCCGGGCGCCGCAGCGGCAAGTTGAAGGTGGTGAAGTACTCGCCGCCGGTGGCGGCGTTGGCGTAGGGCTCGCCCCACCAGGCCTGGCCCACGCCGGTGGTGCGCGTGTACCAGGGCATGTTCCGGTAGTCGTAGCCCAGGTCCTTGACCGAGGATTCCTTGAAGCCGCCGCCCTCGCGACGGATGTACCAGTCGAAGCCCGGGTCCTCGGGCGACAGCCGCCCCGGCTCGATGATCACCATGGCGCCAGCGATGGACGGGTCGGAGCGGATGGTGGACATCAGCAGCGTCCGCTGGCGCATCGGCTCCAGCCCCACGGCGGTGGCGTTCTCGGCCAGGGCCTGGCCGCTGACCTGCACCGATTCGAGGGTGGCCGCCAGGCCGCGGGAGGTCTGGCTGGCGAGGTTGTGGATCTCGGACTTGGCGTTCTGGATCAGCACGCCCCGCAGCGCCGCGTAGAACACCGCGGCCACGCCCAACAGCAGCACGATGCTGGTCAGGCTGGACCAGAACATCAGCCGGGTGCGCAGGCTGCGCCGCCAGCCCAGGCGGCCGGCAGCCAGCAGGTCGGAGGCGCGTGGCAGGTTCGCTTCCATCGGTCCCCTCGGGGGCAGGGCCCGGACAGCATAGCCTCCGGAGGTGAGCCCCGGGTGCATACGGGGGCGTCGGGCCGGCCCCCTGCGGTAAACTCCCGAGCCTTGACTCTAAAACGGACCGGCCGCGCCCGACCGCCGGCCTCAGGAAGACGGAATGAACTGGCTGACCGACGTACTGGAAAACGACCTCGACCCCATCGAGACCCGCGAGTGGATCGAGTCCATGAAGGCCGTGCTGGACGCCGACGGCCCCGAGCGCGCCCACCACCTGCTCGAGCGCATGGTCGAGCTGACCCGCCGCGCCGGCGGCCAGCTGCCGTTCCAGCCCACCACCCAGTACATCAACACCATCCCGCCGCACCTGGAAGCCAAGCACGACGGCGACGCCACGCTGGAATGGCGCATCCGCAGCATCATCCGCTGGAACGCCATGGCCATGGTGGTGAAGGCCAACCGCAAGCCCGGCGACCTGGGCGGCCACATCGCGAGCTTCGCGTCCGGCGCCACGCTGTACGACGTGGGCTTCAACCACTTCTGGCGCGCGCCCTCGGCCGACCACCCGGGCGACATCCTCTACATCCAGGGCCACAGCTCGCCGGGCATCTACGCCCGCAGCTTCCTGGAAGGCCGCATCAGCGAGGACCAGCTCAACCACTTCCGCATGGAAGTGGACGGCAAGGGCATCTCCAGCTACCCGCACCCGTGGCTGATGCCGGACTACTGGCAGACCCCGACCGTGAGCATGGGCCTGGGCCCGATCAGCGCCATCTACCAGGCGCGCTTCCTGAAGTACCTCGAGCACCGCGGCCTGATCGCGCCGAGCGACCGCAAGGTTTGGTGCTTCCTGGGCGACGGCGAGACGGACGAGCCCGAGAGCCTGGGCGCGATCGGCGTGGCCGGCCGCGAGGGCCTCGATAACCTCATCTTCGTCATCAATTGCAACCTGCAGCGCCTGGACGGCCCGGTGCGCGGCAACGGCAAGATCATCCAGGAGCTGGAGGGCAGCTTCCGCGGCGCCGGCTGGAACGTGCTCAAGCTGGTGTGGGGCAGCTACTGGGATCCGCTGCTGGCGCGCGACACCGACGGCTCGCTCAAGAAAGTGATGATGGACACCGTCGACGGCGAGTACCAGAACTGCAAGGCCTTCGGCGGCGCCTACACGCGCGAGAACTTCTTCGGCAAGACGCCGCAGACGCTGCAGCTGGTGAGCAACCTAAGCGACCAGGACATCACCCGCCTGAACCGCGGCGGCCACGACCCGCACAAGGTGTACGCCGCCTACCACAGCGCCGTGAACCACAAGGGCCAGCCCACCGTGATCCTGGCCAAGACCGTGAAGGGTTACGGCATGGGCAGCTGGGGCGAGTCGCTGAACCCGACCCACCAGACCAAGAAGCTCGACGACAGCGCGGTGAAGGCCTTCCGCGACCGCTTCCAGATCCCCATCAGCGACGACAAGCTGGCCGACGTGCCCTTCTACCACCCGGGCGAGAAGTCGCCGGAAGTGGAGTACATGAAGTCGCGCCGCGAGAAGCTGGGCGGGTTCCTGCCGCAGCGCCGCCGCAAGACCTCGCAGGCGCTGACCGCGCCGAAGCTCGAAGTGTTCGAGCGCCTGCTCAAGAGCACCGGCGACCGCGAGAACTCCACCACCATGAGCTTCGTGCAGGCGCTGAACATCGTGCTGCGCGACAAGCAGGTGGGCCCGCGCTGCGTGCCGATCGTGGCCGACGAGGCGCGCACCTTCGGCATGGAGGGTCTGTTCCGCCAGATCGGCATCTACGCCCCGCACGGCCAGAAGTACAAGCCGGTGGATGCCGACCAGCTGATGTACTACCGCGAGGACCAGGCCGGCCAGGTGCTGGAAGAGGGCATCACCGAAGCCGGCGCCTTCAGCTCGTGGATGGCCGCGGCGACGAGCTATTCCTCGTCCGACCAGCCGATGCTGCCGTTCTACATCTATTACTCGATGTTCGGCTTCCAGCGCATCGGCGACAGCGCCTGGCAGGCCGCCGACATGCGCGCCCGCGGCTTCCTGCTCGGCGCCACCGCCGGCCGCACCACGCTGAACGGCGAAGGCCTGCAGCACGAAGACGGCCACTCGCATTTGCTCGCCGGCGCGATTCCGAACTGCAAGGCGTATGACCCGACCTTCGGCTTCGAAGTGGCGGTGATCCTGCAGCACGGCATGCAGCGCATGCTCGAGGACCAGGTGGACGAGTACTACTACCTGACCTTGATGAACGAAAACTACCCGCACCCGGACATGCCGGAGGGCGCGGCCGAGGGCATCCTCAAGGGGATGTACCTGCTGAAGGACGCCGGCAAGCCCAAGAAGGGCGAGCTGCGCGTGCAGCTGCTGGGCTCGGGCACCATCCTGCGCGAAGCCATCGCCGCGGCCGAGCTGCTGGACAAGGACTTCGGCGTCACCGCCGACATCTGGAGCTGCCCCAGCTTCACCGAGCTGCGCCGCGACGGCTTCGACGTCGAACGCTGGAACCGCCTCAACCCCGAGGCCAAGACCCCGCGCAAGGCCTACGTCACCGAATGCCTGGAAGGCCGCCAGGGCCCGGCCATCGCCGCAACCGACTACGTGCGCGCCTTCGCCGACCAGATTCGCGCCTTCGTGCCGATGAAGTACACGGTGCTGGGCACTGACGGCTTCGGGCGCTCCGACACCCGCGCGAACCTGCGCCGCTTCTTTGAGGTCGACCGGTACTACATCGCCCACGCGGCGATCGCGGCGCTGGCGGCGGAGGGGAAGATGAACGGGAAGGATGTGGCGCGGGCGATCAAGCAGTACAAGATCGATAACGAGCGATCCAATCCGACAGCGGTATAACGCCCTGGTTAAGCTGCGCCGTAGGCGTCGGCTTGAATGACTAGTTATGCGCCGCGCCCAGGAAGCGGTGTGCCGCGGTGTTTGAGCGCAAAGCTGGGGCTGGCGGTATCGTTCCACTCTCGCATCAGCTCGCCGCAAACGCTGCATGAAAAGGAGTCTTTGTCCCTATGAGGGAATCGATGGATGGTGACGGAATAGACCGATGCACAAACATCGCAGGTCGCGTCTTGCCCCTCACCGCGAGACCATGTCTTAACCATTCAGTCGACTCCCTATATAGCCCGATCTACGAGGCCTAATTAGCGTCTGGCGCTCATGCCACGGCGGAAGAATTTTGCGGTTGGATGGGCTGCCATTGCGCCTCCTAACGTGTCGCCTCGCTCTGGAATAAAACTATATACGTTTTGTATGCTTTATCTAGCTGCCGAGATAGGGGATCGCAGATACGATGACGGGAACGTCATAGCCGTTTTCCCTAAGCAGCGTTTCCGCCGACAGCTTACGCATGTCCTTGTCTTTGTGAGGGCCGACAATCACAGACTCAATCGGAAGGCGGCCTCTCTCTCCTCGATCTCCAGTAATCGCAATGTATGGAATTACGGTTCCACCTTTCGTTCGATGGTGGATCAGTTTCTGAGTCTTTCCGTTCGAGTCGGTGTTAATGATATCCGATGCATCTCTCTGCGGTATTGCAACAACTCTGACTTCTTGCTCTTCAAAGAAGCCCCAGTGCTTGCTTAGGCACGATAGTGTCGTTAGCGAGAAGTAAATATTCATGTGGTTTCTTGGTGTCCCGGTTTCTATCATTCGGTACACCTCTTCTCGTAACACAGCTTCTGCTTTCCGTGCGTCGTCGCTGGCTGCTTGCGGATGGCTAGCACCATAGTAAAAGACATCTCCCCACTCCAAGTGTTGGTAGTGAAATTTCTTCTCTTCCTCCCGGAGGAGTGACCAAAATTTTTCCGTATTGATCTTGATAGCATAGCCGCCATCACTTCCATAGGCTCGCCACTGGCTGAGAAGGCCGTTCCTTGAGATCAACTCACTTGCAGGCGAAGAAAGGGAAAGAATGTAGGGGTCGATGTACTGCAGAGTCCTTGCTTTAAGGTGATCGACAAGCAAGCTTGTAGCTCTCGCAACCAATGCTTCTGATCCGCCAAGCTTATTAATAGCCGCTGACTTGGTCCGGTCGATTTTGCAGTCCTTTATAAAGTCTTCGGCAACTTCCCTCACAAATTCGGGAAGGCGAGTATTGAGGTAGTGAACTGTCTCCTCTGAGTCGTTGAGGAACTTGGCGTTGGATGCCCACAGGCTACCGCTTTCGACGATTCCCTTTAGCCCCTCTGAGGTTGTGTAGTGCATTAGAAAAGGGTGTGCTTTGGCGACTTTATCTGACATTTTTGTTCCTCGGTGCGGGTCGCTAGCGTCTAGTGCTGAGCAATTATGTTCTGGCTCTTAAACTACATTTTTACGCGCCGAACGAAGGGTGGCCTGATGATTGAGAGCGATTTTTCGCCGCCATTCACTTGGTGAGAAGCCGAAGTTTGCCGTGAAGGCTCTGGATAGTGCGGGACCGCTCCCATACCCCACAAGTTGCGCCACTCGCTCCAGCCCGTCGCCGCGCAGCAGCGCCTGCTGCGCCAGCGTCATGCGGTACTGTGCGAGGTAAGCCGCGGGCGTTTCGCCTACCACCTGCGCAAACACTTCGGCGAAGCGGCTGCGCGACATGCCGGCGCGCGTGGCCAGGCTCTCCAGCGTCCACGCCGTAGTCGGTTCGTCGTGCATCGCTACGATCGCTTTCGCTAACTGCGGGTGGCCCAGCCCCGCCAACGGCCCGTCGGTGAGATGGCCACTGTCGAGCAGGTGTCGCAATAGCAGCACTAGCACCGCGTCAAACAACCGATCCAGCAAAATCTGCCTTCCGCAGCGCTGGGCGAAGGCTTCGTCGAAAAGTACCTCGAGCACACTTGCGGCGCCGGGCAGTTCGGCCAACGGCAGGCACACAAACCGCGGAAGCGAGCGCGCGATGGGATGGGTGGCCCCGCCGCCCACGCTGACAGACACCGCCCCGCCGAAGGCCAGGTTCGCGCAGGCCATGTCGGCGCCCACTTGGGCATCGCTGACGAAGCGGTGCGCCAGCGGGCGCGGGTAGAACAGCAGACTGGGTTCGGTGACATGCACCACTTCACCGGCGTGGTGGACCTCCAGCGGGCCGCGCCGCACCAGGTGGAGTTGCCCCTGGCCGTTCTCGGCGAAGTCGGTGATGCCGCACAGCGGTCCGCTGTGGAAGAGGCGGGCGCTGACCGAGAAGCGGCTCAGCAGGCCCTGCAGGCGGTCGACGGCCATTTCGGACGCTCCATCAAGTAATCGGGACGATTCGTCACCAAGGAACCGAGCCTAGGCCCGATCCTGTGCTGGCGCAATCCGCGCTACCCCTTACGGAGAACCCCATGTCCCGCGTCCCCCTGCACACTGCCGCCACTGCCCCCGCCGCCAGCCAGCCGCTGCTGGCCCAGGTCCAGGGGGCGTTCGGCGCCACCCCGAACATGTTCCGCGCCGTGGCCAACTCGCCGGCCGCGCTGCAGCAGATGTGGTCCGCCTTCGGCGCGCTCGGCGGCGGCAAGCTGCCGGCGAAGCTGGGCGAGCAGGTCGCGGTGGCCATCGCCAACCGCAACGTCTGCGAGTACTGCCTGGCCGCGCACACCGCGCTCGGCCGCAAGGCCGGCGCCAGCGCCGAGGCGATGGCCGCCGCCCAGTCCGGCCACAGCGATGACCCGCAGACCGCCGCCGCGCTCGCGTTCGCGCTGAAGGTGGTCGAGCACCGCGCGGCGGTCGGCGCCGATGATGTGCAGGCCCTGCGCAACGCCGGCTTCGACGACGAAGGCATCGTCGAGCTGCTCGCGCACATCGCGCTGAACCTTTTCACCAACTACATCAACGTGGCGCTGGACGTGCCGGTGGATTTCCCGAAGGTGGCGCTGCTTCGCGCGGCGTAAGTTCGGACGCGGTTGCGCGTCGAACACGGATGCCCCGGAGGCTCCGGGGAAGGGAGGCTGGGCCGGTTCAAGCAGGAACCGGCCCATGCCCCCGAAGGTCAGCGAAATCAGGCACTATCCTGATGCAGGCTGGGCTGAAAAAGTGAACGCCATGCGCTACGCCATCGTCATCGACAAGACCGACAACAACTACGGCGCCTGGGCGCCCGACCTGCCGGGCTGCGTTGCATTGGGTGACACGGTGGAGGAGGTCGGGCAGCGCATGCGTTCGGCCATCGAGATGCACCTGGCGGGTATTCGCGAGGACGGCCAACCTATTCCGCAGCCGAGCGTGCTCGTCAACTACGTCGACGTCGCCGCCTGACGAGTTGGTCTCGGCGCCAACCATTGCGGCCTAACGCTTTCGGCGGCTACCGCCCAGCCACGCGGCGGCACACACAACGATCGGCACCCCGACCAGTACGGCCACGACAAACCACGCTGCGAAATCGGATCCCATGTTCCAGGCGGCCCAAGCGGCCGCGCCCATCCACAGACCCGCCAGGCCAACCGCCAACCCACGCGGCCACAGCGGCGACCAGCGCGCAGGCAGCCAGACGGTCGCGAACGCCGACAGCAGCAGCCAGCCCAGGTCCCAGGCCAGCCGCGCGTGGCCGCCGGACGGCAGGCCCATCGCAGGGGCCAGGGCGCCGCCCAGTGCGTTGATCGCCGGCACGCACGCCGGCGCGGTGGCCACGACCAGCAATGTGATGCACACGTACCGCCACTTCACGCGGTCACCTCTTCCCGGACGCCGGAGAACAACGAAGACAACCGCCCCAGCACCCGCGCGAACGACGCAGCCGGCACATTGCCGCCCACCCATTCCACCTCGCGGTCGATCATCAGCACCTGGGCCAGCAAGCCTTCCGGCGTCTCGGCGCCCATGTGAAGCAAGCTGTGCGTGTCGGTCAAAGGCTCGACCACGCCGCACCACAGCGGCAGCGCGGCCTGCAGTTCCTCCGCGCTTCCCGCGAGCCGCAGCGTGACGCGGCAGGCGAACGGCGCATAGGCGATGCCGCGCTCGAGGCGCGCGGCCACATCCGCGGGCAAGGGACGGGGCGGGAACGCTTCGCCCGGCTCGAGGGCGCCCTCGATGCGGTCGATGCGGAAGGTGCGCCAGTCGGCGCGGTCCACGTCCCAGGCCACCAGGTACCAGCGCCGGCCGTAGTTGGCGAGCCGCTGCGGCTGCACGTGGCGCGCGTCGGTGTCGCCGGCGTGCTTGCGGTAGTGGAAGTGCAGGGCGCGGCCATCGCGACAGGCGGCGGCCAGGGCGCTGAGGCGGCCGGCATCCACCAGCGGCTCGCCCGTGCGCAGCGACAGTGTCACGGCATGCAGGGCGCTGGCGCGACGCTGCAGGCGGGCGGGCATCAGCTGGTCGAGCTTGCCCACCAGCTGCAGCGCGGTGGCCTCCATGCCGCCGACGGTGGCGCCCGCGGCGCGCAGCGCGATCGCCAGCGCCACGGCCTCCTCGTCATCGAGCAGCAACGGCGGCAGCGCCGCGCCGCGGCCCATCGCGTAGCCGCCGCCGACGCCCGACGACGCCTCCACCGGATACCCCAGTTCGCGCAATCGGTCGATGTCGCGCCGCAGGGTGCGCGACTCCACGCCCAGCGCCTCGGCCAGCGCCGCGCCGGGCCAGTGCCGCCGCGACTGCAGCAGGCTGGCGAGGCGGAGCAGGCGGGCGGAGGTGGACAGCATGCGCCGAGCGTATCGAGGACAGTAACTGTCCGCAATCTCCGATACCGTGGCGACACTTTCCGCTTACCGGGGTTCCGCCATGACGACGCTCACGCTCTACCACAACCCGCAGTCCCGCTCCGCCAGCGCGCGCGTGCTGCTCGAGGCGCTGGGCGTGGACTACACGGTGGTCCCGCTCGATTTCGCCACGGGCCAGACCCGCACGCCGGAATTCCTGGCGATCAATCCGCTGGGCAAGCTGCCCACCCTCGTGCATGGCGATGCGGTGGTCACCGAGCAGGTGGCCATCACGATCTACCTCGCCGATCGCTTCCCCGAGGCCGGCTTGGCGCCGGCCTTCGACCATCCGCTGCGCGGGCCCTACCTGCGCTGGCTGGCCTTTTACGGGGCCTGCTTTGAGCCGGCGCTGGTGGACCACGCTTACCAACGCGCCCCGCTGGAACCCAGCGCTTCGCCGTACCGCGATTACCAGACCGTGATCGACGTGCTGGTGGCGCAGCTTTCGCGCGGCAGCTACCTGGTGGGCGACACGCTGACCGCCGCCGACCTGCTCTGGGGCACCGCCTTCACCTGGACCACCGGCTTCGGCATCGTGCCCAAGCTGCCGGCCATCACCGACTACATGGCGCGCGTGGCGGCGCACCCGGCCGTGGCGCGCGCAGGCGAGCTGGACGCGGCGCTGGCGGCGGCGATGAAGGCGGCTACGTCGACGGATTGAAAACTGGCACACTCCCGCAGAGCCGGCCGCCGCGCGGCCAGGGAGCCACGCCATGAACCTCGGCAATTTCTCGGTCAGCCTCGCGGTCAAGGACATCCACGCCTCGCGCAAGTTCTACGAGGCGCTGGGCTTCACCGCCTTCCACGACCAGTCGCAGCACGGCTGGATGATCCTGAAGAACGGCGACACCGTGATCGGCCTGTTCCAGGGCATGTTCGAGAAGAACATGCTCTGCTTCAATCCGGGCTGGGACAACAACGGCCAGAACGTCGACCCCTTCACCGACGTGCGCGAGCTGCAGCGCCAGCTCAAGGCCCGCGGCATCACGCCGGTGACGGAGGTGGACGAATCCACCACCGGCCGCGGCCACTGCATCGTGGTCGATCCCGACGGCAATCCGATCCTGCTCGACCAGCACCGCTGAAGCCCCGCCACCGGATGCGCCAGTCCATCCATCTCGTGCGCACCGCCGACGGCGTGCACCTGGCCTGGACGCGCACCGGCACCGGGCCGTCGCTCGTCAAGGCCGCGAACTGGATGACCCACCTGCGCGACGACGTCGACAGCCCGGTCTGGCGGCACTGGCTGCGTTTCTTCTCCACCCATTTCGACCTGCTGCGCTTCGACGAGCGCGGCTGCGGGCTGTCGGACCGCGAGGTCGACGACGTCGCGGAAACGCACTGGCTTTCCGACCTGGAAACCGTGGTCGAGGCCGCGAAACCGCGCGCGCCGCTGGTCCTGCTGGGCATCTCGCAGGGCGGCGCGGCGGCTATCCGCTATGCCATCCGGCACCCCGAGCGGGTGTCGCACCTGATCCTCTACGGCAGCTATGCGCGCGGCTGGGCCAGGCGCAGCGAGCGTGACGCCGAGCACTACCGCGCCGTCGTGGAGATGGTGCGGCTGGGCTGGGGCAGCGACAACCCGGTGTTCCGGCAGGCCTTCACCGCGCGCTTCCTGCCGGGCGGCACGCACGAGCAGCTCGACTGGTACAACGACCTGTGCCGCAAGACCTGTTCGCCGGAGATGGCGGTGAAGCTGTTGTCGGTGCGCGCCTTCACCGACATCTCCGAGCTGCTGCCGCAGGTGCGGGTGCCGACGCTGGTGCTGCACGCGCGCGAGGACGAGGTGGTGCCGTTCGACGAAGGTCGCCGGCTGGCCGCGGGCATTCCCGGTGCCGAGTTCGTCGAGCTCGAGTCGCGCAACCACGTGCTGCTTGGGCACGAGGCGGCCTGGGCGGTGTTCCAGCGCGCGGTGCTGGACTTCGCGGGCATCGCGCCGGGCGGGCGACCGGCGGCGGGCGAGGAAGCGCTCAGCCGTCGCGAGCGCGAGGTGCTGCACCTGCTGTGCCGGGGCCTGGGCAATGCCGACATCGGGCGACGCCTGCTGATCAGCGAGAAGACCGTGCGCAACCACCTCTCCAACCTTTACCGGAAACTGGGCGTCGCCAACCGGGGGCAGGCGATGGTGCGCGGTTCTTCGGCGGGCGGCGCGCCTTAACAATCGGGACAATTGTCCCGGGAATAGGCGAGCGCCTGCCGGCCATCGGGACACCCGCCCCATGGCAGGGGGCGGGCCCGGGCGTAGCGTTCGCGGCAGTCCCCCTGCGAGTGCGTGCCATGAAGCGAAGCGCGATCCTGCTGTTCGGCCTTGTGACCTACGCGATCTTCTTCGCCACCTTCCTCTACCTGATTGCCTTCACCGGCAACCTGCAGGCCACCGCGCTGGCGGAATGGCTACCGCGGTTGCCGGCGCTGGTGCCGCGTTCGGTCGACCTCGGCGGCCAGCCGACGCCGATGGCCACGGCCGTGCTGGTCAACCTGGGCCTGGTGCTGGTGTTCGGCCTGCAGCACAGCGTGATGGCGCGGCTCGGTTTCAAGGCCTGGCTCAGGCAGCGGCTACCGGCCTCGGCCGAACGCAGCGTGTACGTGCTGCTGGCCAGCCTCGTGCTGATGCTGCTGTTCTGGCAGTGGCGTCCGCTGCCCGGCCTGCTGTGGTCGGCGGCGACGCCGGTGGGGCAGGCCATCGGCTGGGCGGTGTTCGCGGGTGGCTTCGGCCTCGTGCTGCTGTCCACCTTCCTGATCGACCATTTCGACCTGTTCGGCCTGCGCCAGGTCTGGCAGCAGTTCGTGGGTCGCGCCGACCGCGACCATCAGTTCGTGACGCCACTCTTCTACCGCCTCGTGCGCCACCCGCTGTACCTCGGTTTCATCCTCGCGCTGTGGGGCGGGCCCACGATGACGGTGGGTCATGCGCTGTTCGCGGGGGCGTTGACCGCTTACATCCTGGTTGCCATCCGCTTCGAGGAGCGCGACCTCGCGCGCCAGCTGGGGGATCGCTACCTGGCCTACCGCCAGCGCGTGCCGATGCTGGTGCCATTCCTCGCTGCGCCCTTCCGCGAAGAGCGCGCCAACCGTCCCGCCGGCCCGAGGCCGTCGCCCCGCTGATACGCCGGTCCGGGAAGGCTCGCCCGAGGACGCGCGCTGGCATACTGGCGCCGATTCCAAACCGGGAGCGGAACAGGTGCAGTCGCCAACGAAAGGCGGGGAGGCGGAGCGGACCAAGGGCCTGACCGCCGAGGCGCTGTCCCGCATCTGCGGCATCGGCTGCACCGCGCCGCTCTCCGCCGACGACCTGCATCGCGCCTGCTTCTGCCTGGCGGTGGATCCGGCCGAGCTGCGCGCGCAGCTGGAGAAGGTGCTTGCCGCGCACGGAGCGTCCGCGCCGCTGGCCGAGACCCATGCGCACCTGTTCGCCGCGCTGCCGGTGTTCGTGCCGGCGGCGCAGGTGCGGGCGATGACGGCGTTGATCGAAGCGATCGAGCGCGTGGCGGCCTCCGAATCCTTTCGTCGTGCGGTGCGCGAGCGCACGCCGGACACCGCGTATGTCGACCCCGGCTCGCCGGGCGGCCTGCTGGGCTTCGACTTCCATCTCGGCCCCGACGGCCCGCGGCTGATCGAGATCAACACCAACCCGGGCGGCGTGCTGATCAACGCGCTGCTGGTCGAGGCGCAGCAGCTGTGCCTGCCGACGCTGACCGCGCCGGCGGTGGCCGAAGGCGACGTCGCCGAAGCGGCGGTGGACGTGCTGCTGGCCGAGTGGGACGCGCAGGCGCCCGCCGGTCGCCGCGGCCTGCTGGCCATCGTCGACGAGGCGCCGCGCCAGCAGTACCTGTATCCGGAGTTCGTGCTGTTCCGCGACCGCCTGCGCGCCCGCGGCATCGACGCGGTGATCCGTGATCCGGCGGAGTTGGACTACCGCGATGGCGCGCTGCAGGTCGACAACCAGGCCATCGGTTTCGTCTACAACCGCTGCACCGATTTCGCCCTGGCCGAGCCCGCGTCGGCCGCGCTGCGCGCCGCTTATGTCGATCGCGCCGTGGCGCTGAGTCCGCACCCCTGGAGCCACGCGCTCTACGCCGACAAGCGTAACCTGGCGCTGCTTGGCGATCGCCGCTGGCTGCAGGCCGCGGGTATCGCCGCCGCCGACATCGACCGCTTGGCCGAAGGCATCCCGCGCACGGAGGTGATGACCGACGCCAATCGCGACGACCTCTGGCAGCGCCGCAAGCAGCTGTTCTTCAAGCCCGCCGGTGGCTTTGGCAGCCGCGCCAGCTACCGAGGCGACAAGCTCACGCACAAGACCTGGCAGCAGATGACCGGCACCCATTACGTCGCGCAGGCGCTGGTGCCGCCCAGCCAGCGCCACCGGGGCGCTTGCGACGCGCCGCTGAAGATCGACCTCCGCGCCTACGCCTACCAAGGCCACCCGCTGCTGTTCGCCGCGCGCATGTACCAGGGCCAGACCACCAATTTCCGCACCCCGGGCGGTGGCTTCGCGCCCGTCCTCACGCTGCTGGAGTCCGAGAAGGACGGGGTCAGGTTCGGAACCTGACCCCGTTGCTTGCCTGCCCCCGCAGGCGGCTCAGAACTTCCAGCCGTAGCTCACGCCGGTACCCCAGTCGGGGCTGCCTTCGCTGAGGCCGGCGAGCACGTAGACCTGGAATGGATTCCCGCGGGCGGTGTTGACGCTGTAGTAGCCGGTGACCTCGCTGCGGTCGTCGAAGCTGCTCGAGGCCGACTCGCGGAAGTCGTAGACCAGGCCGAGCTGGCCGCGGCCGGCGCGCCAGCCAGTGCCGAGGTTCGCGCCGAGCACGTCCGCGGCGGCGATGAAGTCGGTATCGCCGAGCCGGGTGTAGCTCACGCCGCCGAACACACTGGCGCGATCCCACTCGCGGGACACATCCAGCGCCACGCCATAGTCGTTGGCGCCGGTGCCCAGTCCCTTGTCCTCGTCGGCCGTGGCGAGCTTCACCGTGGTGCTGAGTTCGGCCAGCACCGGTCCCGTCGAGGCAAGGGCATAGCCGGCGCGCAGCGTCACGTCGCCGGCGCCGGAGGCGGTGCCACGGCGGCTGCCGAAGTCGTCCTGCGGTTCATCGAGCACCAATCCGAGCCGGCCGCGCCCCAGCGGATTGAGGTTGAGCACCGGACCGGTGCCCGGCAGCACGTTCGGGTCACCCGAAACGCGCAGCCACGGCAGGCTGGCGCTCAGGTTCCAGCGTTCGGCGTCGTACCGCGCGGTCACTGCCAAGGTGCTGATGTCGGTGGTGATGTCGCCGCCGTAGGTGCCGGTGCTGTGGCTGGCGCCGGTCGAAAGCGTGAATTCGCCGTCGGCGACCGCGAGGCCGGGGACCAGCAGCAGGGCGAGGGAGGTGGCAAGGGCGGGGTGCTTCATGGTCGTGTCCTTGTATCGAGGGTTGGAATAACCGGTCCAACCGCGGGAACCCGCGGCCTCTCCACAAGCACTACGTCCGGGGCAGGGGTTTTATTCCCTGCGTCCCCGCGGCGGGGCCCGGCTTTGCCGCGGCCGGCCCCGCACGCCCGCGGAATCAGGCCCCGCGGCCCGCTCCGGGATCGGCCGGCCGAAGCAGCAGCCGGCCCGCCACGCCGCCCGCATGGCGCTTGCGGGCGAGGAAGGCGTTTTCGGTGCCGGACTTGAGTTCGTGCAGCTGGTCGCGCGCCTCCTCGACCTCGGGCAGGTGGGTGGCGGCGAGTTCGCGCAGCGCCGGCGGCTGGTCCTTGCCGATGGCGTCGCGGAAGGCCCGCAGCAGGCGCAGCTCCTGCGCATCGAGCGCGGTGAGCATCGCGCGGTCGGGGCCGTGGGCGAGGGTGGCCGGGAGGCCCCTGCAGGCGTCGCGCCAGGCGGCCAGCCAGCTGCCGTCCTCGGGCACCGGGTGCATCGGCCCGACACAGCCGCTGGCAAGGTCAGCCGCGATGTCGGCTTTCAGCCGCCGGATGCGGTGGAACAGCTGCACGCGCGCGGGATGGTGGCTGCGCTCGGCGGCGAGATAGAGGTAACCCATGCCGTCGTTCAGGGCTTCGACCAGTTCGGGCAGGGTGGCGGTGGGCGTGCGCATGGCGGGCTCCTGGGGGGTGGTTTGTGCATGGCAAGGACGGTGCCAACGCGAGGGGTGGCGGGAAGAACTTTCACTGCGTTGTAATCCGGGGCGGGCCGGGAAAATCCGTGAACACGGGCCCATTCCACCGGTTAGTCTTGGCAAAGACTGCCACTCGGGGGGGTGGACATCATGGTTGACCGTGCCGCTTTGCTTATCGTTGACGACGACGTGGGTTTCGTCAGGGCCGCTGCCGAGATCGCCCGCGCACTGGATTTCGATGTCGTCATCGCCGGCTCCGTCGCACAGGCGCTGGCCCGCATCCGCGAAACCGCCTTCGACGTCGCCCTGGTGGATCTTTCGTTGCCCGATGGCTCCGGCCTCGAACTGCTTGAGCACGTCGACCTCGGCGGCCGCACCCAGGTGATCCTGATCACCGGCAATCCCACGGTCGAGTCCGCGCTCAAGGCGATGCACCTGCCGATCGTGGATTACGTGGTCAAGCCGATGCAGGTCGCGCGCTTCCGGCAGCTGCTGCAGGCCGCCGCGCCGCGGCTGCCCGCGCCGGAGCCCGCGCTGGGCGATCCCTGGCACGGCATCGCCGGCCCGTCGGCCGCGATGGATGCCGTGCGCCAGCAGGTTCGCCGCGTCGCGCCCACCGACGCCTCGGTGTTTATCGAGGGCGAAAGCGGCGTCGGCAAGGAGCTGGTGGCCGCCGCCATCCACGCCGAGAGCGGGCGCAAGGGCGCCTTCGTCGCGATCAACTGCGGCGCGGTGCCGGCCGACCTGCTCACCAGCCAGCTGTTCGGGCATGAGCGCGGCAGCTTCACCGGCGCCGCTTCGCGCCACGTCGGGCTGTTCGAGCAGGCCGAGGGCGGCACGCTCTTCCTCGACGAGCTCAGCGAGATGCCCGTGCACCTGCAGGTGCATCTGCTGCGCGCCCTCGAGACGCGGCAGATCCGCCGCGTCGGCGGCAGCGAGGACATCGCGGTGGACGTGCGCATCGTCTCGGCCACCAACCGGCCGCACGTCGATGCCATCGACTCGGGCCGGCTGCGCGAAGACCTCTACTACCGCCTGGCCGAATTCCCGATGGCGCTGCCGCCGCTGCGCGACCGGCCCGCGGACATCCTGCCGATCGCCAACCTGTTCCTGAAGCGGCTCAACGACCGCTACGGCACCCGCCGCGTGCTGACCCGCGAGGGCGCCGACCTGCTGCAGCGCTACCGCTGGCCCGGCAACATCCGCGAGCTCAAGAACATCATCCAGCGCGCCTACATCCTGGCCGAGTCCGACCGCGTCACGCCCAGCCTGCCGGTGGACGACATGCGCCCCGTGGCCGAGACCGCCAGCACCATCACCTTCGTGGTCGGCACGCCGATGCACGAGATCGAGCGGCGCATGCTGTTCAAGACCCTGGCCTACTTCGACAACAACAAGGCCAAGGCGGCGCAGGTGCTGGGCATCACCACCAAGACCATCTACAACCGGCTCAGCAGCTACAAGGCCGCGTCGCTGCCGCCCGAGGATGCGCTGGGGGCGGGGGATCTGGATGCGGAGGCCTCGAATGGAAACCACGCCTGAGATGGGCTTCCTGTTTCCGCCGCCCATGCTGTCCTGGCTCGAGGCCAAGGGCTGCGAGGACATCGAGCTGGTGTCGCCCAGCGCCGCGGCGGCGGGCGGCAGGCAGTGCGTGGAATTCGACCTCGACATGGGTTCGGCTCCGGGATCGTCGGCGGTGCTGTGCCTGCGGATGCGCGACCCGGCCGCGCTGACGCTGCACGACCGGCTGGTGCTGGCGGATTACCTGGCGGCGCTGCGCCCCTTCCTCGATGCGCCGCCCGCGAAGGGTGGCCGCGCCTGGGTGACGCTTCCCGGCACCACCGTGGTCGAGGTCGAACACCAGCTCCGCAACCACCTCAACTCGCTGTTCATGAATGCCGGGGTGCTGGGCCTGCGCTGCGAGGACCGCACCGACATCGAACCCATCCTCGACCAGATGGAATCCGACGCGGTGGGGTGCCTGGACCAGATGCGGCGGCTGTTCCCACCGCCGCCGCCCTGATCACGCCGCGCCTCAGTGGCTGCGGCGCCGGCGGTCCATGTCCAGCGGCACCGCGTCCATGCGCTGCAGCAGCGGGAAGTCCGGGTGTTCCGGATTGGCCAGCAGGTTGAACTCGCCCGGGCACAGCGCGCTCGGAACCCGCAGCAGGGCCGAGTGCTGCTCCACCCGCCAGCGCTCGATGCGCTCGCGCAGGTCGCGGTCCAGCGCGCGCCGGGTCTTGGTGCCCGTGTCCAGCGTGCGCAGCAGGTTCGGCGGGAAGGCCATGCGCACCAGCAGCCGGCCTTCCTCGTCGACGAAGCTGTAGAGGCTCACGGCGTCCAGCACCGCAAGCGCCGGGCTCATCGCCAGCGACAGCACGTTCACGTCGCTCGACAGCCAGCGCGCCTGGCCGCGCGTGCGCCAATCCTGCGGGCGCCGGCCGGCCATGGATTCGCGCAGCACCACGTAGGCCGGCACCAGCTCCAGGTCGACGCGCAGGCCGTCCTCGTCTTCCTCGACGTAGGCGTCGGCGGCCTCGGCGGCGGCATTGCGGGCTTCGATGGCTTCGTCCAGCCCTTCCGGCAGGGCCTTGTTGCCCGACAGGTAGGTCCAGGCGTCCATGATCAGGCGGCGGGCCGTGCTCCAGTCGAGCCGCGACAGCGACTTGAGGTCGCCCCACTGCAGCTCCAGCTCCCACTCCACGCTCGGATCCATGGCGGTGCCGTAGGCCGAGTGCGACAGGCAGGCCAGCGCGTAGGCGGGCGCCACGTCCTTCCAGGCCAGGCTGTCGTCGTGCAGGCGGCGGAAGTGCCATTTGGCGAAGCCCGCGTAGCCGGGCGGCAGCCGGGTCATGTCCTGGTAGGGCAGGAACTTGGCGACGAAGGCGGACTCCAGGGACAGCACGTCCCGCAGCGCACGCTCGAGGCCTTCGGCGGACGGCAGCAGGGGGGCGGCGGGCGGGGAGTCGTGGACGGTCAGCGTGTTCTGCATGGCGGTGGGCTCCATGGCGCGAGGAAGTTCGCGTGGCAGGCAAAGCACTGCACGAAGCTTGCCAAGCCAAAAAACCCGTGGAATCAGGGGTCCGGGCGCATCCCGAGGGGAAATCGATTCCCACGCCGCTGAAAAAATTCACGGTCCGGGCCCCGCTTGAATCGGCCGCCCGCATGACCGACAGTGGCCGCATCCCAGGGGAAACAGGAAGCACGCCATGCGTTGGTTCGCCGTCGCCGCCCTTTGCCTGCTGTCGAACGCGGCCGTCGCCGCCGACGGGGCCGAGCAGTTCACCGTCATCACCGGCGGAAACACCGTCGGCCACCTGGTCGCCACCCGCGAGGGCGACCGCGTCAGCATCGACTACGACGTCAAGAACAACGGCCGCGGCCCCACCATCGCCGAACAGCTCACGCTGGGCGCCGACGGCCTGCCGGTGGCGTGGACGATCACCGGCAGCACCACGTTCGGCAGCAAGGTGGACGAATCCTTCACGCTGGCGGACGGCGAGGCCGCGTGGAAGGACGCCGTGGGCCCGGGCAAGCAGGCGCTGTCGGCGCCGGCGCTCTACATCGGCCAGTCGGCCAGCCCGTGGTCGCTGGGCCTTTACGCGCGCGTGCTGCTGGACGACGCCGACCGCCGCATCGCGGCCCTGCCCGCCGGCGAAGTGAGCCTGGTGCCGGGCGAGCCGCTGCAGGTGGGCATGGGCAAGGAGCGCATCACCGTGCGCACCTACGCGCTCTCCGGCCTCGAGCTCAACCCGGAGTACGTGCTGCTGGACGAGCGCGGCGGGATGTTCGCCGTCGCTTCGCCGGGCAGCGTGGTGGTCCGCAAGGGCTACGAGGCCGAGGAAGAACGGCTGCGCAAGCTCGCCGCCGACCTCGGCGAGGCCCGGCTGGTGGCGCTGCAGGCGCGCACCGCGCACCGGTACGGTGCGCCGGTCCGCTTCCACGACGTGCGTGTCTTCGACCCGGCCACGCTCAAGCTTTCCGAGCCCGTGAGCGTGGTGGTGCACGGCCGCCACATCGCCGGCATCCAGCCGCTCGACGCCAAGCCCTCGCCGGGCGAGGTGCGCATCGACGGCGAGGGCGGCACCCTGGTCGCCGGCCTGCACGAGATGCACTCGCACACCGGGCAGGGCGGCGCCATCCTCAACATCGCCGCCGGCATCACCACCGTGCGCGACATGGGCAACAACAACGCCGTGCTCGACGACCTCGTGGCCAGCATCGAGGCCGGCCGCATCGCCGGCCCGCGCGTGCATCGCAGCGGCTTCATCGAGGGCCGCAGCCCGTTCAATTCGAACAATGGCTACCTGGTCGCGAGCGAGGCCGAGGCGCTGGAGGCGGTGCGCTTCTACGCGGCGCGCGGCTACCACCAGGTCAAGCTCTACAACAGCATGAAGCCCGAGTGGTCGAAGGCCGCCGCGGCCGAGGCGCACCGGTTGGGCCTGCGCGTCGCCGGCCACGTGCCGGCGTTCTCCAACGCCGATGCGATGGTGGATGCGGGCTACGACGAGCTCACCCACATCAACCAGATCATGCTCGGCTGGGTGCTGTCGCCCGAGGAAGACACCCGCACGCTGCTGCGCCTGACCGCGCTCAAGCGCCTGGCCACGCTGGACCTGGACTCGGCGCCGGTGCAGAAGACGCTCGACAACATCGTCGCCAAGGGCGTCGCGGTCGAGCCCACCATCGCCATCCACGAGAACCTGTTGCTCAACCAGGACGGCGAGGTGCCCGCGGGTTCCGTGGACGTGATCGACAACCTGCCCGTGGGCGTGCAGCGCGACAGCAAGCGCGCCTGGTCCGACATGTCGGCGCCCGGCGATGCCGAGGCCTATCGCCTGGCCTACGGCAAGATCATGGACACGCTGCGCCAGATGAAGGCGCGCGGCGTGCTGATCGTGCCCGGCACCGACCTCGGCGGCTCGTTCAACTTCCACCGCGAGCTCGAGCTGTTCGGCCAGCTCGGCTACACCCCGGCGGAAGTGCTGAAGCTGGCCACGTACGACATGGCGAAGTACCTCGGCCAGGACCAGTCCACCGGCTCGGTCGCGCGCGGCAAGCTGGCCGATTTCTTCCTCGTGCCCGGCGACCCGACCCGCGACCTGCGCGAGATCAAGCGCATCCGCGCCGTGGTGAAGGACGGCGTCGTCTACTACCCGGCCGAGATCTATCCCGAGTTCGGCATCCGGCCCTTCGTGGACGCCCCCAAGGTGCAGGTCCCGAAGTCCTGATGCAGCTGCAGCACAGCTACGCCGCCCTGCCGCCGACCTTCTGGTCGGCCGTCGAGCCCACGCCGGTGGCCGCGCCGCGGCTGCTGGCCTGGAACGCGGCGCTGGCCGGGGCGCTCGGCCTCGACCCCGCGCTAGAGGCGCGCGCCGCCGCGATGTTTTCCGGCAATGCACCGCCCCCGCAGGCGCGCCCGATCGCGATGGCCTACGCCGGCCATCAGTTCGGGCACTTCGTGCCGCAGCTCGGCGATGGCCGCGCGATCCTGCTCGGCGAAGTGACCGATCCGCAGGGACGGCGCTTCGACGTGCAGCTCAAGGGCGCCGGCCCGACGCCTTTCTCGCGCAATGGCGACGGCCGCGCGGCCATTGGCCCGGTGCTGCGCGAATTCCTGGTCAGCGAGGCGATGCACGCGCTGGGCGTGCCGACCACGCGCGCGCTGGCGGCGGTGGCGACCGGCGAGGCGGTGTTCCGCGACGGCGCGCTGCCCGGCGCGGTGCTCACCCGCATCGCGGCCAGCCACGTCCGCGTAGGCACCTTCCAGTTCTTCGCCGCGCGCGAAGAGCACGCGGCGGTGCGTGCGCTGGTCGGCTTCGTGCTCGCGCGCCACTACCCGGCGCTGGCCGACCACGACAATCCGCCGCTGGCCCTGCTCGAAGCGGTGGTGCAGGCGCAGGCGCGGCTGGTGGCCGCCTGGATGCAGGTCGGCTTCGTGCATGGCGTGATGAACACCGACAACATGGCGGTGTCCGGCGAGACGATCGACTACGGCCCCTGCGCGTTCCTCGACGAATACCACCCCGCCAAGACCTTCAGCTCGATCGACCGCCGCGGCCGCTATGCCTTCGGCAACCAGCCGGGCATCGCGCAGTGGAACCTGGCGCGGCTGGCCGAGTGCCTGCTGCCGCTGATCGACGCCGACGGCGAGCAGGCGGTGGCGATGGCGCGCGCCGCGATCGAGGCCTTCGCGCCCGCCTACCGGGAGCATTGGCTCGCCGGCCAGCGCCGCAAGCTGGGCCTGTCCACCGAAGAGGATGGTGACGAGGCGCTGGCGCAGGATTTCCTCGAGGCCCTGCAGGCGGTGGAAGCCGACTACACGCTGGCGTACCGCGCGCTGTCGGGCGTCGCCCGCGGCGAACAAGCCGCCCTGCCCAAATCACCCGGCATGGACGCGTGGCTGGCGCGCTGGCGCGAACGGCTGGGCCGCGAGCCGGGCGATGTCGCCGCGCGCGTCGCCGTGATGGATGCCGCCAACCCGGCGGTGATCCCGCGTAACCATCTCGTCGAGGCCGCGCTGGCGGCCGCGGCGGCCGGCGACCTGGCGCCATTCGAGGCGCTGCTTGCCGCGGTGCGGCGTCCGTTCGACGACGGCCCGGCGCAGGCACCGTTCATGGCGCCACCGGCGCCGGAGCAGCGCGTCACCCACACCTTCTGCGGCACCTGAGCCCGGCGCTTCGCGGCTCAGCTCTTGAGCCGCCACCCGGTGCGGAAGATCCACCACACCGCCAGAAGGCACAGCGCCAGGAAGCCGCAGATGGCGGCGAAGCTCACCACCACGTTCACGTCCGACCGCCCGAAGAAGCTCCAGCGGAAGCCGCTGATCAGGTACACCACCGGGTTGAGCAGCGCGATCTTCTGCCACACCGGCGGCAGCATGTCGATCGAGTAGAACGCGCCGCCCAGGAAGGTCAGCGGCGTCATCACCATCAGCGGGATCACCTGCAGCTTCTGGAAGTCGGTGGCCCAGAGCCCGATGATGAAACCGAACAGGCTGAAGCTCACCGCCGTGAGCAACAGGAACAGGATCATCGCCAGCGGATTCGCGATCTCGTAGTCCACGAAGAAGCGCGCCGTCACCAGGATCAGCAGCCCCAGCATCACCGACTTGCTGGCCGCGGCGCCGACGTAGCCGAGCACCGCCTCGCCCCAGCCCACCGGCGCCGACAGCAGCTCGAAGATGGTGCCGGCCCACTTGGGCATGTAGATGCCGAAGGCCGCGTTCGAGATCGACTCGTTGAGCAGCGACAGCATGATCAGTCCGGGGATGATGAAGGCGCCGTAGCTGACACCGCCCACCTCGCCCATGCGCGCGCCGATCGCGGCGCCGAACACGATGAAGTACAGCGAGGTCGTAAGCACCGGCGAGATGATCGATTCGCCCAGCGTGCGGAAGGTGCGCGCCATCTCGAAGCGGTAGATGGCCTTGACGGCATACCAGTTCATGCCTGGCCTCCCTTGCCGCGGCCGGACACCAGGTTCACGAAGATCTCCTCGAGCGAGCTCTCGCTCGAATGCAGGTCGCGGAAGTCGATGCCGTGGTCGGCCAGCTTGCGCAGCAGCGTGGCGATGCCGGTGCGCTCGCCCTGCACGTCGAAGGTGTAGGTGAGGGTCAAGCCATCCTCCGAAAGTTCCAGCGGAAGCGCCGCCAGCTCGGCCGGGATCGCGGCCAGCGGCTGCTGCAGCTGCAGCGCCAGCTGCTTCTTGCCCAGCTTGCGCATCAGCACGTGCTTGTCCTCCACCACCACCAGCTCGCCGTGGTTGATCACGCCGATGCGATCGGCCATTTCCTCGGCCTCCTCGATGTAGTGCGTGGTGAGGATGATGGTGACGCCCTGGTCGCGCAGCCCGCGCACCAGGTTCCACATGTCGCGGCGCAGCTCGACGTCCACGCCGGCGGTGGGCTCGTCCAGGAACAGGATGCGCGGCTCGTGCGCCAGCGCCTTGGCGATCAGCACGCGCCGCTTCATGCCGCCCGAGAGCGCCATGATCTTGCTGTCCTTCTTGTCCCACAGGCTCAGCGATCGCAGCACCTTCTCCAGGTGGGCATCGTCGCGCGGCTTGCCGAACAGGCCGCGGCTGAGCCGCACCGTGGCCCACACGGTCTCGAAGGCGTCGGTGCTGAGCTCCTGCGGCACCAGCCCGATGCGCGAGCGCGCCTGCCGGAACTCGCCGACGATGTCGAAGCCGTCGGCCAGCACGCTGCCCCGGCTGGCGTTGACGATGCCGCAGATGATGCTGATCAGCGTGGTCTTGCCGGCGCCGTTGGGGCCGAGCAGGGCGAAGATCTCGCCGCGGTGGATGTCGAGGTCGACCGACTTGAGGGCGACATGGCCCGAGGCATAGGTCTTGCCGATGCCGCGGATCGAAAGGATGGGGTCCATGCGCGTTCGCGGGGCCTTGATGGGCGGGCCGCCATCGTAACGCGGCCCCGGGACCCGGTCATTGCGCCGCCCGGGGAGTACGCTGGTCCCCGCCGAACGCCCGGCCGGGACACCACCAGGGGAAATCCATGTCCGCCCACGTCCAGTTCGCCGCTTGCCTCGTCCTGCTCACCTCGCTGCTCGGCAGCGCCACCCAGGCCAAGCCACCCCCGCCCGACCCGGCGGCCGCGGCGATGATCCGGGAGCTGGGCCTGCGCGAGGGTGCGGTCGCGTCGCGCGACCTGCCGGGCTGGTCCGCCACGCCCCGCGTCCTGGTGCTGCGCGCCGATGCGGAGCGCCTGGCGGCGCTGCAGCGCGCCGCGCCGGGCGCGGCCATCGTCGCCGCCAGCGACGACCCGACCGCCCTGGCCAAACAGCTCGCCACCGCCACCGCGGTCTTCGGCGCCTGCGACCCGACGCTGCTCGCGGCGCCGCGGCTGCACTGGTTCCAGTCCTACCCGGTGGGCGTCGAGCGCTGCGTCGCGGTGGAGGGACTGGCCGCGCGCGGCGTCGTGCTGACCAATGGCCAGCGCACCAGCGGCCCGCCGATCGCCGAGCACGCCATCGCCATGATGATGTCGCTGGCCCGCGGCCTGCCGCAGTACGGGCGCTACCAGCAGGCCGGCGAGTGGAATCGCGAGGGCTTCGGCCGCGCGCGCGAGCTCAAGGGACGCACGCTGCTGGTGGTGGGCCTGGGCGGCATCGGCACCGAGGTGGCGTGGCGCGGCCACGGCCTGGGCATGCGCGTCATCGCCACCCGGAATTCCAGCCGCGAAGGCCCCGACTACGTCGCCCGCGTCGGCCTGCCCGACGAACTGCTGGCGCTGGCCGCCGAGGCCGACGTGGTGGTGAACGCCGCGCCGATCACGCCCGCCACGACCGGCATCTTCGACGCGCGCTTCTTCGCGGCGATGAAGCCCGGCGGCTACTTCATCAACATCGCCCGCGGCCGCAGCGTCGTACAGGACGACCTGGTGGCGGCGCTGCGCAGCGGCCAGCTGGGCGGCGCCGGCCTGGACGTGACGGATCCGGAGCCGCTGCCGCCCGGGCACCCGCTGTGGGCGATGGAGAACGTGATCATCACCCCGCACATCGCCGGCGATTCCGACCGCGAGGATGCACGCCTGTGGCTGCTGGTCACCGAGAACCTGCGCCGCTACGCCGCCGGCGAGCCGCTTCTGAACAGGGTGGACATCGCCCGCGGCTACTGACCGCGCGGCTTGCGCGCACGCGGCCGCGGCTGCGTGCGCGTCATCACCAGCAGCCCGACCAGCGCGCCCAGGCCCGACATCAGCAGCACGTAAAGCAGCAGCAGCACGAAGCCGTTGCCGCGCACCTCGCGTTCGTCCCAGCACACCGGCAGGCGGGAGCCGTCCAGGCCCAGGCGCTGGATGCACTCAGCGTCGCCGCTGCCGGCGGGGCAGGGGCAGGTGGCGCTGCGCTGGGCCGCCACCACGAAGCTGGCGGTCTCACCGGTCGGCCCGACCTTCATGGCGACCACGGTCTGGTTGTGGCGCCAGGCCAGCACCAGCAGCAGCAGGAACAGCCCCGCCACCAGCACGATGAACGCGCGCGTGAGCTTGCGGCCGCTGAACCGGTCGCGCGAGAAGAACTGCACGCTCACCGCCACCAGTGCCATCGCCAGCGAGGCCAGCGGCAGGGCCGTGTCCTGCAGCCCGCGCGGGAACAGCGACAGCAGCGCCCGGAACCCCGGGATCTCGAGGTTGCCGAGCAGCGGCGCCATCGACAGCGGCACCGTGACCGCCAGCGCCAGCAGCGCGGACAGCCAGCGCCGGGTGGCGGGCGGGGGAGCGGGCAGGACCGGTTCGTTCATCGTGGCGACCTCATTCGATGTTGCAGGGCAGGGGGGCCTGCGGCGAGTCCTCGGGCACGAGCTGGCAGGTGAACAGGCCCTCGGCCCACACCAGGTTCAGGTCCTTGCCCTCGACGGTCTTGTAGCCGGCCTTGCTGACCGTGTAGTCGAACCAGCCGCGGATGACCTCGCGCTGGGTATCGGTGGTGAAGGCCAGTGGCGCCGAGGCCAGCGCACGCAGCTCGACGATGGCCTGCTCGGGGATGGAGCGCACGCGCAGCATCACCGGCCAGGATTCCATCGACATGGTGTAGGCGACCTGCACTTCCTCGATGATTTCGACGGTGTCGGCCAGCGCCACGTTGCCGCGGGCGTCGGCCAGCGCGGGCAGCTGCTCGGCGGCGCGGCGCTCCAGTCCGTCGAGATAGGCGCGCGCCGGCGCGTGCCGCGCATCGTCCGGCAGTTCGGCGCGGGCTTGCTCCAGCCTCGCTGCCAGCGACGATTGCAGCGCCTCGGCGGGCAGCCGCACTTCGCCGCGGTCGCCGCGCAAGGTGTCCACCTCGGCGAGCACCGAGGGCGCGCCGAGGCCGTCGCGGGCGGCGGTGAAATCAATGATCTGTTTTTCCAGCACCGCGGCCTCGGCGCCGTCGGGGCGCACGCGCTGGCCCGGGCGCAGCTGGCGATAGCCGTCGATGGCGCGGTCATAGCCGGACAGGCCTTCGCGATACTGCGCGTCGGTGAGCGTGCCGATCTTGCGCTGGTGCAGCAGCACGCGCCGCTGCAGCTCGGCGTCGGCGCGGGCGGCCTCGAGCGCGATGCGCTGCGCTTCGATCGCGGCGGCGCCGTCGGCCTCGGCGACGCGGATATTGACCGGCCGCGGCAGCGTGTCGCGCACGACCACGTGCGAGGCGGCGGGCTGGGCGAGCGCGGGCGCGGCGGCCAGGCAAGCCAGGGCGGCGAGGGGCAGGAAGGGGCGCATGCGGGGGCCTCCATCGGGAACCACTCCTGCCAACGCGATCACTGCTTGAAACAGGCCTTCCGGGCCCGCCGCCGCGGTGGCGGCAGTTAGCAATGCTTACCCGGTCAGCCGGCAACCGACTGATTCGGAAAGAACTTCGATTCTGGCGCCGCGTCCCGGCTTTTCCCGCATGGCCTGTGCAGGGCCCGCGACTCGTAACTCCGGGTACGACGGCGCGGGGGATGGGCATGCGGTTCGAGGTTTTCGGTGCGGCGCTGGCCGGTTTCGATGCGGTGCAGCAAGCGCGGTTCGTGCTGGTGGCCGGTGCGGCGCCGCGCGCGCTGCAGTCGCTGCTCGAGGGCAGCGCCGACGAGGCCGCGTTGGCGAAGGCGCTGGATCGGGCCGCCTCGGCGCCCGCGCTGTCCGTCTCGCTGCCGGGTGTCCGGCGCATCGGCGCGATGCTGGAGCTGCCGCCGGTGCGCGCCCGCGTGCTGTCCGGGCTTGCGGCCTGGTGCCGGCGGGTCTGCGCGCCGGGCCCGCGGTCGGTGGCGCTGTCGGGCGCGGCGCGCGGCGTGTCGCCGGCGGCGCTGGTGCAGGCCCTGTGCGCGTTGCCCGAAGTCTCCGACGCCTGGTTCGAGGTCGCGGCACCGGGCGCCAGCCTCTGGGAGTGGCCGCTACGGATCGGCGTGCCGCGCGACGACGCGGCGCTGTGGCAGCGGCTCGCCGGCGCGCGTTACGGCGAACTTTTCAAGGTCGAGCCCGTCGGCCACGACGATCGCATCGTCGACCTCCTGCTCTGTCGCGGCGACCTGCGGGCCGCGCTGGGCGCGGTGCCCGGCGCCCGCACCGTCGCCGACGCCGTGCTGTTGCTCGGCGGGTCCGACGGCGACGAAGCGCGCCTGAAGGAAGGCATCGCCGCCCTGGCGTCGCGCTACCACGCCGGCGCGATCGGCCTGTGCGCGGTGGCGGCGGGCGACGAGCAGGCCTGGTTCCAGGCGCTGGTGCGCGAGCTCTCCCACAATCGCGGCCTGCCGGCCTCCCTGTTCACGGCCCGGCGCGCGGACGCCCGGCGACAGGAACAGGGCGATCCCGCGATCGGCGATTTCCCGGCGCCGCTGCTGCACGCCGATCCGGGCTTCATCGCCGGCACCTTCATTGCCGACGCCGCCGGCCGCCTGGCGGCGCGGCTGCAGGACGCGCCGAAGGAGGCGACGGTGGTGCTGGCGCAGGACGTGCTCGGCAACCTTGGCCTCGATACCCGCCTGGCGCGCGTGCGGCAGATCGGCCGCGCGCTGAAGTCGCAGCTGCCTTCCCTGGGCTGGACCAACGAAGGCGGCGATGCCCGCAGCCTGGTGCGCGTGCGCCGTGCCCTCGAGGGAGCGCTCGGGCGGATCGACACCGCGGCCCCGGTGGCGCCGCCGGCGATGCGCGCGCCCGCGCCGATGCCGGCCGACGACGGCTTCGCGATGTCGCCCCCGCCGGACGACCTGGCGCCGCCGCCGCCCCTTTCGGGCGCCGCGCCGCCGGTGATGCCGCCACCGGACGACCTGCCGATGGCGGCGCCGCCGCCCGACGACGGCCCGCCGATGTCGCCGCCCGCCACCGCCGCCGATCCCCACGGCGCGTCACCCGACGCACCGCCGCGCGATCCGCGCTACGTGCAGGCGCTGGTCCTGCGCGAGGCCGCGGCCGACGCGCCCGATGCCGCGCCGGTGCGGCTGGTGCCCGACACCGACTACCGCGTGCGCGTGCACATCGGCGCCGACCGCGGCGGCCCGCAGGTGCGCGCCAACGTCGCGCTGGATGAAACCCGGCTGCCCGACCAACCCGAGGGCCACGACCTCACGCTGGCCTGGGTGCCGCTCTCGCCTGCGCGCGATGGTGCCGGCCAGCGCACGCTGCCGCCGCCGGCATCGGCCGTGATCCACCTGCCGCGCGCGGGCGACAGCACCGCCGCGGAGTTCGACCTGCGCTGCGGCGCGCAACCCGCCGACTTCCGCGCCCGCCTGCTGGTGCTGCACGAGAACCGCGTGCTGCAGACCTTGCTGATGACCGCCGATGCGGCCGGCGCCTGCGCGCTGCGCGAGGAAAACCGCTACGTCCCCGGATTCGCCAGCGCCAGCGCGGGCACGCCGGCCGACATCGCCTTCGTCATCAACGACAGCCCGGCCGGCGTGTCGGGCATCACCACCGTTGCCGGCGGCGCGGTCAGCTTCGACGAGCCCGAAGGCATGAAGGCCTCGCTGCAGTCGCTGCGCAAGGCGGTGGCCGCCAACGTGGTGGTCTCGGTGGGCGACGAGGACGCGGCGCTCGGCAGCGACGCCAACCTGAAGCTGATGCGCCTGCTGGCCAAGCACGGCGCGAGCATCCTCGGCCTGCTCCAGGCGCACTATCCGCTCGGCGAGATGGCCACGGCCGCCCGCGTGCAGGTGGTCGAAGCCATCGCCGAGGCCTTCTTCCCCGTCGAATTCCTGTACTCCGGGCGCTCGCCGCTGCCCGAGGCCACGCTGTGCCCGAATGCGGCGGCCGCGCTGGCGCCGGGCGGCGAAGCGGTACACGCCGGCTGCCCGCACCGCGACAGCCGCGACCATGTTTGCCCGGCGGCGTTCTGGGGCATGAGCAAATGCATCGAGCGGCAAGCCCACGGCGACAGCCGGCACCGGCTCTCGGTCCCGACGCCAGGCGAGGAGCGCATCGGGCCCTTCACCTCCGCGCTGCTGGCCGCCAGCCAGATCGCCCAGGCCGAAATGGACGGGCCCACGGGCGTGCCGGCCACGCTCGGCAAGCTGGTGCCCAAGCTCACGCGCGTGGAGTCGTGGCGGGCTTGGGAGGAACGCATCGCCGACACCCTGCCGGACCTGCTGGTGCTGCTCCCGCACACCGGCAAGTCGACCATCGATCCCGCCATCCCGTCGCTGGAGATTTCCAATCTCTACCTGGACGCCGACAACATCGAGCCGCTGCACGTGCGCGCGCCCGCGCTGGCCCGGCCGGGCCCGCTGGTGCTGCTGCTGGGCTGCGGCACGTCCGTCGCCGAGATCGATTTCATGGGCACCGTGGGCCGCTTCGTGCGCAGCGGTGCGCCGATCGTGGTCGGCACGCTGTCGGTGATCCACTCGACCCAAGCGGCGCTGCTGGCGACGCGGCTGATGCAGGCCACCGGCGCGCCGGCGCACGCCGCGCAGCGCTTCGACGAGGCCATGCTCGCCGTGAAGCGCTCGCTGCTGGCGGACGGGCACGGCATGGCCTTCACCCTCGTCGCCTACGGCCACAGCGCCTGGCGCCTCTGACCCTCGACGGAGCCCCACCGATGTTCACCATCGACATGCTCGACGCCGCCCACGGCGACTGCCTCTGGATCGAGTACGGCGATCCGGCGCGGCCAAAGCGCATCCTGATCGACACCGGACCGGCCGCCACCTACGAAAAGCACCTGCTGCCGCGCATCCAGGCCGTGGTGGACGCCGAGGGGGAATGCGTGTTCGAGCTGTTCGTGGTTACCCACGTCGACGACGACCACATCGGCGCCTCGCTGCGCTTCCTCGACGAGCTCGAGCCCTCGGTCGTGCGCATCAAGGAGATCTGGTTCAACGGCTACTTCCATCTTTCCGACGAGATCGATGGCCTGATGGGGCCCGACCAGGGCGAACAGCTCAGCGAGCTGATCCGTCGCGGCGGCTGGCCTTGGAACCGAAAATTCGGCCACCGTGCGGTGATGGTGCCGCGCCAGGGCAAGCTGCGGACCTTCCGCTTCGCCGGCATGGCGCTGACGGTGCTGTCGCCGACGTGGGAGAAGATGCAGGCCTTGAAGAAGGAGTGGGAGAAGGTGATCGTCGAGGAGGGGTTGGTGCCCGGCAAGGCTTACGCGCGCGAGGAAACCGTCCTCGGCGGTGGCTTCCTCGGCGACGACGTCGAGCTGCTGGCGCAGGTGCCGTTCAAGGAGGACAAGACACCGGCCAACGGCTCCAGCATTGCCTTCCTGGCCGAGTACGACGGCAAGCGCGTGCTGTTCGGCGCCGACGCGCATCCCTCGGTGCTGCTCGAAAGCCTGGCGCGCGAGCCCTTCGCGGGTGAACCGCAGCCGGTCGACGCCTTCAAGCTGCCGCACCACGGCAGCGCCAAGAACCTGTCGGTGCCGATGCTCGAGGCCTTCCCCGCGCAGCGCTACCTGGTGTCCACCACCGGCGCCCGCTTCGGCCACCCGGACCCCGAGGCCCTGGCCCGCCTGGTCGTGCATCGCGCCGGCGACGACGTGGTGATCTGCTTCAACTGCGAATCCGACCACAACCGCGACTGGGCCGGCGCGGACCGCCGCCGGCAGTTCGGCTACCGCACCGAATACGGCGCGCCGGGCGAAGGCCTGCGCGTGGTGATCGACTGATCCGGCCCGGAGGCCTTCGATGAAACGACTCGTGATCTGCGCCGACGGCACCTGGAACCTGCGCGACCAGGTGGACGAGAAGACCGGCAAGCGCCGCCCCACCAACGTCACCAAGCTGGCCCGCGCCGTGCGCTCGCGCGACGACCGCGGCGTCGACCAGGTGGTGGGTTACTTCGACGGCGTCGGCACCGAAGGCGGCATGGACAAGTTCACCGGCGGTGCCTTCGGCAAGGGCATCGAGGACACCATCCGCAACATCTACCGGTTCATCGTCTACAACTACGTGCCGGGCGACGAGATCTACCTGTTCGGCTTCAGCCGCGGCGCCTTCACCGTGCGCACGCTGGCTGGCTTCATGAACCAGGTGGGATTGCTTCGCAAGGACGACGATTATTACGTGCCCGAAATCTACGGCTGCTACGAAAGCCAGCACGGCAAGGACAGCGCCGAGTGGGCGCACGCCTTCCGCAAGGTGAAGGACGCGCTGCCGGCGCCGCCGATCCGCATGGTCGGCGTCTGGGACACGGTGGGCGCGCTGGGTGCGCCCGGCCTGCTCGGCCAGGTCTTCAACGGCAAGAAATACCAGTACCACGACATCTCGCTGGTGCCGCAGATCCAGAACGCCTACCACGCCATGGCCATCGACGAGCGCCGCAAGCCCTTCAAGGTCAACCCGTGGGAGAAACCGGCGGGCTGGAACGGCGTGCTCGAGCAGGCCTGGTTCGCGGGCGTGCACAGCAACGTCGGCGGCAGCTACAACCCGGACGGCCTGGCCAACGAAGCCCTGCACTGGATCGTCGAGAAGGCCGAGGGCCTGGGACTGCAGTTCGACGACGACTACCTGGCCTGGTTCCGGCCCTGTTTCAACGCCAACCTCAACGACTCGATGACCATCGCGTACAAGGCCATGGGCGCGGTCCAGCGGCCGGTGGGCCAGTTTCGTGCACACGGCGAATGCCTGCACCGCTCGGTGCTCGACCGCCTCGCCCACGCCCCGTCGAACTACCGGCCGACCAACGTGCCCGCGCCCGACGGGCTGCAGGCGCTGCCGGTGGTGGAGACCCGCCGCATCGCCCGCGGCACGCCCTGCTGATCAGCCGCTGCCGGGCATCACCAGGTGCAGGCGGCGCTCGCCCGGCGAGGGGCGCGGGTCGTCGAAGCGCACCTGGTCGCGGCCGCTGCGCTTGGCCAGGTACAGCGCCTGGTCGGCGCGCGCCAGCCAGGCCGGCCAGTCATCGCCCGGCGCGAGCAGCGCGGCGCCGATCGATACGGTGACCGGGCCGTCCGGGCCCATGAGGTTCTCGCGCAGCTCGCGCTGCACCTTCTCCAGCGCCGCGCGGGCGCCCTCGCGGTCGGTGGCGGGGAACAGCAGCACGAACTCCTCGCCGCCGAACCGGAACAACCGGTCGCGCTTGCGGATGCAGTGCTCCACCAGCTGCGCGAACGCCTGCAGCACCCGGTCGCCGGCATCGTGGCCGTGCAGGTCGTTGATGCGCTTGAAGTGATCCAGGTCCACCACCGCCAGCGCCGCCGGCTGGGCCTGTTCCTGGTGCGAGCGCAGCACGTCGGCCAGCTCGACCTCCATGCTGCGGCGGTTGGCGACGCCGGTCAGCGGGTCGCGCGTGGCCAGGCCGACCAGGCGCTGGCGCTGGTACTCGGTCAGCGAGGCGAAGATGAAGGCGTAGAGCATCACCAGCGCCGTGCTGACCACGAAGGCGGTCGCCGCCATCGCATGGGGGAAGGGCGCGGTCATCAGGGCGCCGACCAGGATCAGCAGGCCGCAGGACACCGCCAGCCAGCGCGGCGCCAGCATGAAGTTCGCCAGCAGCACCGTGTAGATCCAGAACAGCCCGGCCATGCCCAGCACGCCCGGCAGCACCGCGCAGGTGGCCGACACCACCACGGCGTTGATCGAGCCCGCCAGCACGGTGCGCCCGGTCATCCAGGCGAAGCTGGCGTTGCCGACCATGGTCAGCACCATCAGCGTGTCCACCGCGGCCGCCACCCAGTCGCCCTGCAGGGCGCGGAAGATGGCGAAGGGAATGACCGACACCACCGTCAGCGCGCCGAACAGCAGGATCATGGCGAGCCGGATGTCACCGCCGAGGCGGACGATGAGTTGCGGAACCAGGCGCATGCGGGCCTCCGTTCCGGGGCACGCATCGTGCTCGTCGCGGCAAGGGCCGCGTCGGAGGGGCGCGTGGCCCCGGTGTCCCGTGGGGAGACTTTGCGCCTCGTGGATCGCGGATTCCGCGACGGGCTGCCGGATTCCGCGGATCCCGCGCCGGCGTTCAGCCGCCGATGCGCAGGATCGTGCGGCGGATCACTTTTCCTGGTCGAGGAACCAGACTTCCACTTCGCCGCTGGTCTTGAGGGTCATGGCGTTGCCGTGGCGGTCGAGCGACTTGCCCACCGGCAGCCGAACCCAGCCCTCGCTGATGCAGTACTCCTCGACGTTGGTGCGCTCGATGCCTTTGAAGCGCACGCCGATGCCCCGCTCGAGGACGGCCTCGTCGAAGAAGGGGCTGCGCGGGTTGATGCTGAGGCGGTCGGGAGGCGTGTTGCTCATGGCGGGGTCCGGACGAAGGCGTGGGCCGTGGGGGCGCCATGATAACGGGTCGGCCCGAGGCCGGGCACGGCTTGCAAGTTGCATGGCCAGCCCGGAAGGCGTATTGCAGAATGCAAGGGTCCCGGGGCGGCGCACGGCTGGAAACCGCGTTGCCACGCGCCCCGGACGGCTTGGCACAGCCCTTGCTGAAGTTTTTACACTCAACCGGAGCTTCCCGTGCCCGATACCCCGGCCGCCCCGAAAGGCCGCATCCTGGCGATCGACGACGATCCCACCCTGCTGGAGAACTTCAGGCTGTGCCTGGAGGGCGCCGGCTATCGCGTCAGCACCAGCACCCGCCTGCAGGAGGGCCTGGCGCTGGCCGCCACCCAGCCTTTCCACGTCTGCCTGCTCGACCGCAACCTGGGTGCCGATTCCGGCATGGATGCGCTGCCGCGACTGCGCGAGCTGGCGCCGCGCATGCGCGTGATCATGGTCACGGCGCACTCGCAGGTGGACGACGCCATGCGCGCGATCAGCGACGGTGCCGCCGACTACCTGGTCAAGCCCTGCTCGCCGGCGCAGCTGCGGGTGGCGGTGGCGCGCCAGCTCGACACCCTCGACCTGCTCAACCGCATCGACCGCCTGCAGCAGGGCCCGGCCACCCCGGGCAACGCGCTGTCCAGCAAGAGCCCGGCCATGGCCCAGGTGCTGGCGATGGCGCGCCAGGTCGCGCGCACCGATGCCAACGTGCTGCTGCTGGGCGAAAGCGGCACCGGCAAGGGCGTGCTCGCCAATGCCATCCACGACTGGAGCGATCGCGCCAGCGCCGCGATGTCGACCGTGAACTGCCCCTCGCTGTCGGCCGAGCTGCTCGAAAGCGAGCTGTTCGGCCACGCCAAGGGGTCCTTCACCGGTGCCACCCAGAGCACCCAGGGCCGCGTCAGCCTGGCCGATGGCGGCACGCTGTTCCTGGACGAGGTCGGCGACTTCCCGCTGGCGCTTCAGCCCAAGCTGCTGCGCTTCGTGCAGGACAAGCAATACGAGCGCATCGGCGACCCGACCACGCGCCACGCCGACGTGCGCCTGGTCTCGGCCACCAACCGCGACCTCGACGCGATGGTGCGCGACAACACCTTCCGCCTCGACCTGCTGTACCGCCTGAACGTGATCAGCCTGGTGCTGCCGCCGCTGCGCGACCGCCGCGAGGACCTGGCCGACCTCGCCGAGGGTTTCCTGCGCCGCTATGCCGGCGCCTACCACCTGCCGGCGGCGCGCATCTCGCCGGCCGCGATGGCGGCGATGCAGGCCTACGCCTGGCCCGGCAACGTGCGCGAACTGCAGAACGTGATCGAGCGCGCCGTGATCCTGTGCAATGACGAGGAGATCGGGCCGCAGCACCTCTCGCTGGGCCATGGCCCGGCCGACGCTTCGCCGCATGCGCCCGCGGTGGGTGCCCCGGTGACGCTCGAGGCGCTGGAGCGATCCCACATCGAGGCGGTGATCGCCGCCAGCGAAACCCTGGACGCCGCCGCCCGCACCCTGGGCATCGACGGCTCCACCCTTTACCGCAAGCGCAAGGCCTACGGCCTCTGACGCCGCCGAACCGACGGAGAATGCTCGTGCGAAACCCGGCTTCCATCCCACGCCACGCCGCCCCCGGCCTGCCGCCGGCGCGTCCCCCGGTGCGCCTGCGCGACGGCATCGCCTGGCTGTGCTGGGTCGTGGTGGTGGTGGCGGCGGGGGCCAGCGTCGGCGTGCTGTTCAGCCCGGGCGCCTGGTACGACGCCCTGGCCAAGCCCACCTGGCACCCGCCCGCGTGGCTGTTCGGTCCGGTGTGGACGCTGCTGTACGCGCTGCTGGGCACCGGGGTCTGGCTGGTGTCGCGCGAACCCGGCCCGGCCGCGGAGGCCGCGCGTCCGCAGGCCTGGCTGGCCTTCGGCGTGCAGGCGGTGCTCAACCTGGCCTGGACGCCGCTGTTCTTCGGGCTGCGTTCGCCGGCCTCGGCCTTCGTGGACATCGTGCTGCTGTGGGGCGCCGTGCTGTGGATGACGCTGGCCTTCGGCCGCGTGCGCCCGCTGGCCGGTACGCTGCAGGTGCCGCTGGTGGCCTGGGTGAGCTTCGCGCTGGTGCTCAACGGCACGCTGTGGCTGATGAACTGACGACTGCAATCGCTTCGCCCGCTGCCGCGGGCCCCGGGGGACTCCATGCCGAACCGTCCGGCCACGTTTCGCTACCGCGTGTTCAACGGCCTGCTGCTGGCCTCGGTGCTGGTGCTCGCCGGCACGTCCTACCTGTCGCTGCGCGCCACGGACGCGATGCAGGCCTCGGTGGAGGCCGCCAGCCATTCCCAGCAGGTGATGAACGACATCGGCCGGGTCTGGGGCCTGCTCGGCGACAGCGAATCGCACCACCTGCGCTACGTGCTGACCGGCAAGCCGGATTTCCAGCTCGAGTACCGGCTGGTGCTGCAGTCCTTGAACGAGTCGTTCGCCGGCCTGTCCGGCCACGTCAGCGACAACCCGCGGCAGGTGGAACTGCTGACCCGGCTGCAGGCGATGCATCTCGCCCGCAGCGAATACAGCGCCACCACCCAGCAGCTGCGCAGCGATGCCAACCGCGGCATGACCGGCGCCCTCGCCGCGATGGAAGAGCGGGTGCGCAGCGGGCAGGGCGCGCGCCTGCTGGCCGAGATGCGCCAGGTGATCGTGGAAATGAACGCCGAAGAGGCCACGCTGCTCGCGGCGCGCAACCAGCAGCGCAACCAGATGCTGCAGCAGAACTGGGCCACGGTGGTGACCGCCAGCCTGCTGGCCCTGTTCGCCGGCCTGGTGGGTTACGCCGCCACCCGCCGCATGCAGCGCAAGGCCGCCGAGGCGTTCCGCGCCGAGATGCAGGCCGAGCAGGCGCGGCGCTCGAGCCAGGACAAATCCATCTTCCTGGCCAGCATGAGCCACGAGATCCGCACGCCGATGAACGCCATCTTCGGCTTCACCAACCTGCTGGCCGAGGACATCAGCGACCCGAAGCAGGTGGCCTGGGTGGACTCGATCCGCAAGAGCGGCCAGGCCCTGCTGTCGCTGATCAACGACGTGCTCGACCTCTCGAAGATGGAGGCCGGCAAGATGGACCTGCGCGACGAGCCGACCGACCTGCGCGAGATCGTCGACCAGACCCTGACCATGTTCCGCCAGGCCGCTGCCGACAAGGGCATCCGCCTCACCGCGGAGTACGACGGCCAGGCCGACCTGCCGCTGGTGGTTGACCCGGTGCGGGTCCGGCAGGTGCTGATCAACCTGGTGTCGAACGCGGTGAAGTACACCGAGCACGGTGGCGTGATCGTGCGCCTGGCCTGCCACCCCTGCCCGAAGGATGGCCACTGCGACCTGCGCATCGAGGTGGCCGACACCGGCACCGGCATCCCCGCGCACCAGTTGGGCCAGATCTTCGAGCCGTTCGAGCAGGGCGACAGCGTGGACGGCCGCAGCCGGGAGGGCACCGGCCTGGGCCTGAGCATCGCGCGTCGCCTGGTGGACCTGATGGGCGGCACGCTGCGCGTGGACAGCACGGTGGGCGAGGGCTCGCTGTTCGTGTTCGAGATCCCCGAGCGGGCGATCAGCCACGAGAGCGTCAGCCAGCAGCCCGTGGCCGGGTTGCGCGTCGATTTCGACCGCCTGCCGCCGCTCGAGGTGCTGGTGGTGGACGACGTGGCGTGGAACCGCGAGCTGGTGGCGGCCTACCTCGGCGGCAGCCACCACCGCGTGCGCCAGGCGGTGGACGGCCTGGCCGCCGTCGAACAGGTGCGCACCGCGGCGCCGGACGTGGTGCTGATGGACCTGCGCATGCCGCGGCTGTCCGGCGACCAGGCGCTGCAGCGCATCCGCGCCTCGCAGCAGCACGACGACATCCCGGTGATCGCGGTCACGGCCTCGAGCATGAACGAGGACGAGGAGTGGGTGCGCGCGCGCTTCGATGGCTACGTGCGCAAGCCGTACACCAAGGCCGAGCTGTTCGAGGCGCTGGCGCGGCATTTCCCGGCGGCACCGGATCCCGATGCGCCGGCGGGCGTTGCGTCCGCCCCGGAAGCCGTCGTTGAACCCGCCGACGACAGCACGCCGCGCGCGCCCGATGCGGCCGCGCTGCAGGCGCTGGAAGCCCTGCACGCCGACCTTCCCCAGGTCCGCCGCCACCTGCGCATGCGCGAGGTCGAGGCGGCCGCGGCGCGCATGTCCGAGCTCGCGACGACGCTGGACTGGCCGCGCCTGGCCCGCCACGGCGCCGCGCTGACCGAGGCCGCCGCCACCTTCGACCTGCCGGCGGTCAAGCGCCTGCTGGAAACCTGCCCCCGCGCCGCGGAGCCGCGCCATGACTGATGCCGAACGCAGCCCGCTGGTGATGGTGGTCGACGACCAGGAGCCCAACGTGCGCGCCGTCGGCAGCCTGCTGGCCCGCGAAGGCTTCGACGTGGCGCCCTGCCTGGGCGGGGCGGAGGCCATCGACCGCCTGGCGGACCTGCGGCCCGACCTGGTGCTGCTCGACATGCGCATGCCCGGCATGGACGGCTTCGACGTCCTCGCGCGGCTGCAGGCCGACGAAGCCACGCGCACCATCCCGGTGATCCTGCTCACCGCCGACCACGAGCGCGAGTCGCTCGTGCGCGCCTTCTCCGCCGGCGCGGTGGACTACATCACCAAGCCCTTCGTGCCCGAGGAGCTGCTGGCGCGGGTGCGCACCCACGCCTCGCTCAAGCTGGCGCGCGACCGGCTGGCGGCGCTGGCGGTGGAGCGGCAGGAGAGCCTGGAGCTGATCGCCCACGACCTGCGCAACCACTTCACCAACATCCTGTTCTCCGCCGACATGCTGGTGTCGCCGGACGACCCGCCGGCGCGCGCCCGGCCCCTCGCGACGCTGCGCGAGGCCTCGCAGTCGGGCCTGATGTTCCTGCAGGCGGTGCTGGACCAGGCCGCCGACGAGGCCCGCGGCATCGCCGTCGAGCCGCTGCCCGCGGGCCCGCTGCTGCAGCAGGCCGCGGACGCGCTGGCCGACTCGGCGCGCGCCAAGGGCATGCGCTTCGAGTTCGACGCCGACCGCACGCTGTTCGCCCGCGGCCAGCGCCTGGCGCTGCTGCACGTGCTGCAGAACCTGGTGTCGAACGCGGTGAAGTACGCGCCGCCCGGCAGCGTGGTGACGCTGGCCGCCGCCGGGCGCGAGCATCGTGCGCGCTTCCGGGTGATGGACCGCGGGCCCGGCATCGGCGCCGATGAGCAGGCCTCGCTGTTCCGGCGCTATGCCACGCTGTCGAGCCAGCCGACCGGCGGCGAGTCGTCCACCGGCCTCGGCCTGGCGTTGGCGAAGCAGAAGGCGCGCGCGATGGGCGGCGACCTCTGGTACGACGATCGCGAAGGCGGTGGCGCCTGCTTCACCCTCGAGTTGCCGCGGGTGGAATGACACGCGCGGCCGCGCGCACGGCGCGGCGGATCGCGAAGCGCGCGACGTGCAGCTTGCAGGATCCCGTCGCGACGATCGTGCAGATTGCGCGGATGCAGGGCGCGCCACCCGCGCCAAAGCCCATCCCCGCGCGCTTCGCGCCGTTGGCACGGTGCTTGCTCCCTTCTTCCATGACGGCGCCACGGCCCCCCGGTGGCTGCGCCGGATTCCCCCCCACATGGAGCAAGCACATGAACAAGTTCACCCGAGTCGCCCTGCCGTTCGCCATCGCCCTGGCGCTGTCGGCCTGCCAGGAAAACCCGGCCGAGACCCAGGAGGACGTCGCCGAGGCCCGTGCCGAAGCGGCCGAGGACCTGGGCGAGGCGCGCAGCGACGCCGCCGACGTCACGGCGGAAGCCAACCAGGACGTCAACGAGGCCTGGGCCGAGGGCGACGACGTCGCCGGCGCGCAGGCCGAAGCCACCGAGGACACCGCGGAGGCGCGCCACGAGGTGGCGGTCACGCGCGCCAAGGGCGCGCTGGACGTCGCCCAGCAGCGCTGCGATGCGCTGAGTGGCCAGGACCGCGACGCCTGCGACGCCGCCGCCAAGGCCGAGTACGAGGCCGCCATCGCCGTGGCCGATGCCGAACTGAAGGCCGCCGAGCGCACCGCCGACGCCATCGACGGCTGATCCGTGTTCCACCCCCGGGCGGCCTCGTGCCGCCCACCCTGGCCGGCGTCGTTGCGGCGCCAGCCATCCCCCCAAGGAGAATTCGCAATGAACAAGACTGCCAAGACGCTCAACCACCTGGTCGAAGCCCTCAACGACGGCATCGACTTCCACCAGCATGCCGCCAAGGAGACGTCCCACCCCGGCTATCGCGAGCTGTTCCAGCGCATGGCCGCGCTCAAGGGCCGCATCGCCGCCGACCTGAAGTCCGAGATCGCCCACCAGGGCGTGGAGCCGGACCAGGACGGCACCTGGCTGGGCAGCATCCGCAAGGGCTATGCCGACCTCAAGGCGAGCCTTAAGAAGGATTCCGACGCCGCCTACATCGCCACGCTCGAAGAGCAGGAGGACCGCGTCCTCGAGGCCTTCCGCGACGCCCTCGACGCCGGACAGCCGGTGCGCGTGCGCGAGCTCGCCGCCCGCCACCTGCCCGAGGTGCAGCAGATGCACGACCAGATGCGTGCGCTGAAGAAGGCCAAGGCGGCCTGAGTCCCGTGGTGGCCCCGGGTGCTGCCGGGGCCATGACTTGAGGAAGCCGCCCCCCCCCTGGGCTTCCCGCGGCGAACCCTGCTCTCCGGGTTCGCCGCTTTTTTTTGCCGGCCGCGAAAAAAGCCGTTTTTTTGCGGTTTTGCACTTGGCGGCGCGCCGGACTTGCCCTACATTCGCGGTGCCGGAGGGATTTCCAGGCACCCCAACCACCCAAGAACCACGGGAACAAACAAAAATGGCTACCAAGAAAGCTGCAAAGAAGAAGGCTGCCCCGAAGGCCGCTGCCAAGCCGTCCGCCCCGAAGCCGATCAAGGAAGCCCTGACCAAGTCGGGCCTGGTCTCGCACATCGCCGAGTCCACCGGCGTCGCCGCGAAGGACGTCCGCGCCGTGATGGGCGCGCTGGAAGGCGCGGTGCACGGTTCGGTCAGCAAGAAGGGCGCGGGTTCGTTCACCCTGCCGGGCCTGCTGAAGATCTCGGTCGTCAACGTGCCGGCCAAGCCGAAGCGCAAGGGCATCAACCCGTTCACCAAGGAAGAGCAGTGGTTCGCCGCCAAGCCGGCCACCGTCAAGGTGAAGGTGCGCCCGCTCAAGAAGCTCAAGGACGCCGCGGCCTGATCGCCGCGCCGTCGCGGCGCCGCAAGGCTGCCGCGGGGCGAGAAAACACGGGGCGGGTCGCGCAAGCGGCCCGCCCCGTTCTCATTCCGGCGCCGGCTCGGCCTCGCGGGTGAACACCCGCAGCGTTTCGCCCTCGAAGTCGCGCAGGCCCCATTCGCGCATTCCCAGCTTTGCCAGCACGCGCACGGACGCCTCGTTGCCCGGGCTGACGATCGCCAGCACCTGCGGCAGCCGCAGCGTGCCGAAGGCGTGCGCCAGCACCGCCGCGCCGGCCTCGCTGGCCAGGCCCTGCCCGGTGTAGTCGGGCAGGAAGGCATAGCCGAGGTCGGGTCGCGGCAGGCTGTCGCGCCGGACCAGCCCGCTCATGCCGACCGCGACGCCGTCGGCCTTGCGGGTCACTTTCCACAGGCCGAAGCCGTGTTCGGCGTAGCTCGCCAGCGGGCCTTCGCGCAGGTAGCGCCGGGCCTCGTCCAAGCGGCGCACGCCGCGGTCGCCGATGTGGCGCAGGAAACCCTCGGTGTTGAGCAGCGCCAGCGCGAAGCCGGCGTCGTCTTCGGCCAGTTCGGTGAGGCGCAGCCGCGGGGTTTCGAGCAGGAAGGAGGCCATGGCGGGGACCGCGTGGTGACGGTCCATTCAAGCCGCTGGCGGGGGCGGGCCGCAAGCGCGGCCGCGCCGGGACTCAGGGGCGGGCGAGCGTCACCACTTCGCGGCCGTTCTCGAAGCTCACCGACTGGATCATCGGCGGCGCGTCCGGGCGGGACTTCTGCTGCTGGCCGCCGAGGCTGATCGACTCGCGGATGACGATGCGGAAGTTGACCGCGGCGCTGGCGCGGGTGGGCGAAGAGGAGGCGTGGCCGCCGGCCGGCTGGGCCGAGAACTGCGAGCTGGCCTCGACGTTGCCGGCGGCGGCGACGAGGGCGAGGAGCAGGAGACCGAGGTGCTTGCGCATGTGCCTTCTTCCCGACTTTAGGACCACGCGCCGAGGGGTGCGGTGGTTCCTTGGAACGCAGTCTAGGAAAGTGAAAACCGCGTGGATGCGCAGCGGCTCACACTTGCAAGCTGTGGGATTTCGCGCACGTTTTCGGGGGTTTCCAGCGCTTGCTCACATTCCGTTCCGCGACTGCTTCACAGTTCTCGTTCGTTCCGTGCGGTGGGTCACGCCGCCGGGATGAACGCGGGCTGCATGGAATCCAACGCCGCGCACGGATTCGCCTGGCCATCGCGGCCGGCGGCTGCGGGAAAGGATTTCCCCAGGGCGCGTGCCGTCAGCGGCTGGCGGGGGATGGCGCGTCGGCGTGGCTGCCCGGCATGTGCACGCAGACGCGGTCGCGTCCTTCGCGCTTGGCGCGGTACAGCGCATCGTCGGCCCGCGCCAGCAGTCCATCGAAGTCGTGCCCGCCACTGCGGCTGCCGGCCACGCCGAAGCTGGCGGTGAGGGCGAAGGCATGGCCCGCGCCGCGCGCATCGATGGACGCGATGCGCTTGCGGCACTCGCGCGCCAGGCCGACCACGCTGGCGAGATCCTGGTTCACCACCAGCAGTGCGAATTCCTCGCCGCCCAGCCGGCCCACCCGCCCGTCGGGCGGGCAGGCGGCCTGGCAGGCTTCGGCCACCTGGCGCAGGGCCCAGTCGCCGGCGGCGTGGCCGTACTGGTCGTTGATCGCCTTGAAGTGGTCCAGGTCGAGCATCACGAGCCCGGCATCCGTGCCGCCGCGCCGGCAGGCCTCGAGCAGCGCCTCGGCCGTCTGCGTGAAGTGGTGCCGGTTGCTGACGCCGGTGAGGGCATCGGTCTGCGCCATCGTCCGCAGCGAGACCTGCATCCGCTTGACCTTGTAGGCCCAGTAGAAGACCGACGCGGCCAGCAGCGCCAGCAGGCCGATCAGCAGGCGGTTGGCCTCCGCGGTCTTCGCCGCCACCTGCTGCTCGAGCCGCAGCACGTCGTTCTGGCGGTTGAGCAGTTCGATGGTCTGCGACTTCTGCAGCGATTCGTGCCGGGCCATCTGGTAGGCCAGCTCGCGCGCCTTGACCTGGTCGAGCCAGGCGCGCTCGGCTTGGGCGTACTGGCGGTAGTGCTGCAGGGTCGCGGCCGCATCGCCGCGCGCCAGCGCGTTTTCGTACAGCACCTCATGCGCCTGCACCAGCACCTGCGTGTTGGCGATGCCGCTGGAGTTGGCGACCGCGCGCAGGGCGTGCGCGTCGGCGGCTTCGCGCCAGCCCAGCGAGAGCTTGAGCCGCGCCAGCCGCGCGTGCACCTCGCCGAGCAGGCGCGGATAGCCGGTGGCCTCGATCTCGCCGAGCCGCGACTCCAGCAGCGAGACCGCCACCGGCACCTGGCCATCGGCCGCCAGCTTGGCCGCCAGGTGCACGCGGCCGAAATTGGCCAGCATGGTTTCGCCCTGCGACAGGCAGTAGTCGATGACCGACTGGAATTCGGCCGGATCTTCCGGCGCGGCGTCGAGGAAGCCCAGCGATTCCAGCCGCAGCACGCCGGTGAAGCAGCGCGTGCGACCCTGGACGCCATCGGCCTGCAGCAGCTCCACGTAGTGCACCGCCTGCGCGTACTGCCCGACCTGGTTGTGGATCACGCCCGCGGCGGCCCAGGCGTGGTGGCGCACTTCGGCGTCGTCGACCTGCTCCACCAGGGCCAGCACCTTGTCCAGGAACACCAGGCCCTCGACGAACTCGCGCGTCACCGCGCGGCTGCTGACCACCAGGCCGCCGGCGCGGACCTTGATGGCGGGATCGGACGAGGTCTCGAACAGGCGGGTGCCGGCTTCGATGGCCAGGTCGAAGCGGCCCGTGTAGCCGAGCCGGTAGGCCTTGAGGTAGTCGAGCAGTTCCCGCTGGGCGGGCGTGGCTTCGTGCACGCGTTCGGTGAGGCGGGCGAGCAGGACTTCGAACCGGGCGGGGTCCGCGCTGCGCAGCGCATCCGCCTGCGACAGCAGGTCGCCGAAGGCCGCGGGCGTCGCGGCGGACACCGGCGGGGCCAGCGCGAGCGCGAGCCAGAGCAACGCGAGCGCCCACCCGGCCATGATGGCGCGGGGTCCGGGTGACCGGAGGTGCCCGCCAACGGCAGGCCTTGCGCGCGTCTGCATGTTCCCGCTCGCCCACGAAGTGGAAGGCGGTTCGAGCGTAGCCGATGCATTCGCGCTTGTCCGGTCGCGTCGGCGCAGGTGAGAAAAAAAGGCGGGCGCCCCGCGGCGCCCGCCTCCCGTTACCGCGGACCGGCGATCAGCGGCGAACGCCGGCCTCGCCGCGCGCCGAGGCCGACGCGTCCACCGAGGCGCCGCGGCGCGAGGCCGAGGCATTGGCCGAGGCATCGGCCTGGCCGCGGGCTTCGGCGCGCGGCGCCGGAGCCGGCGTCGCACCGTCGTTGCCGTCGCCGCCCTCGGTCGGACCGGGCTCGACGGCGGGCGGCGCCTGGCGGGTCAGCGACACCGCGCCGTTGGCCGCGCCTTCGACCGCCGCGGTGGCTTCGGCGCCGGTGGGAAGGGCCGGCGCGCCCGGCGTCGCCGGCAGGTCGGAACCCGACGGCAGGTCCGGCGTGGACGGCAGGTCCGACGAAGACGGCATCTCCGGCAGCTCCGCGCGCGGCAGTTCACCCGAGGCGGCACCGGTCAGTTCGCCCGCGCCCGACAGCGAGGCCATGGCCTCGTTCGCACGCATCTGGCCGGCGGTATCGCCCGCCAGCGAACCGGTCAGCGCCCCCGCGCTGCCGAGTGCACCGGCATTGGCGTCGGCGCGGCCGGTGGCTTCGCCGGCCAGTTCGGCGGCGGCCGCGGCGGCACGCTGCTGCTCGCGCAGTTCGCGCGCGGCGGCGCGGCGCTCGGCCAGGGTGCCGCGCAGTTCACCGCGGGCGCCGTTGAGGGTTTCGCGGGCACCGAGGTTGCCCAGCGAGCCCGGGCCGGCGCCGACGGTGCCGCGCAGGCTGCCGGCGGCGCCACCCACCAGCGACTGCGCCTGCAGCATCGGGCTGGCGGAGAGCAGGGCGGCGAGGACGGCGGAAGCGAGCAGTTTGTGGTTCATGGCGGTCTCCTTGGGAACGCCGCAGCTCATCTGCGGCTTCAAGGTGTCCTACGCGCCGGGGTACCGCTTTCTTCCCGCGGCGAGGGCCGCATTCAATCTTCGTTCATCGGCGCGGCCCAGGCCGCGCGGGCGTCCCCGGACAGCAGGCCGCGCCCGAAGCGCGCATCGTGCCCGCGGGGGCCGAGGTCGCGCGCCTGTCCCTCGAGGCGGCGCACCACGCGATCCGCCGCACCGGGCGTGGGGAGTACAAGCTCGCGCGCGGCCAGCCGCGCCACCAGCGGCGCGGCGAACGAGGTGCCGCGCACGCGCGCCTGCCCACCGCCGCTGCGCGCCGCCCAGAGTTCGCTGCCGGGCGCGGCGAAATCCACGGCGTCGCCGCGCATCGCCTCGGGCAGCAGCCGGTCGCGCGGATCCACCGCGGTCACGCCGATCACCCCGGGGTAGGCCGCGGGGAACAGGGGCGGCGCCGAGGGACCATCATTGCCCACCGCGGCCACCAGCACGTGGCCGCGCCGCTGCATGCCGTCCACCAGCTGCGCCAGCAGCTGGTTCGGCGGGCCGACCAGGCTGACGTTGACCACGGCCACCTTCTCGCGCGCCAGCCAGGCCATGGCCTCGGCGAGCGTCGTGACCGCGCCGCCGGTCGGCTCGCCGCAGTAGATGTCGGCGGCGAACAGTTGGCCGCCGCGCGCGCGGCCCCGCGCATCGCCGGCCAGCAGCGACGCCACCGCCGTGCCGTGTGCGTCGGGAAGCGCGCGGTCGCCGCAGCCCCAGCGCCTTACGTCCACGCCGGCGAGCGTGGGGTGCGAGGCGTCCACGCCGCTGTCCACCAGTCCGACGCGGGGCGGCGCGCCGTCCCCGGCGGGCGCGAGGACCGTCGTCGCCGCCGAGTCCGACGCGGTCGCGCCCGATCCCAGGTACACGTGGTTGTAGTCGTAGCGGCCCTCGGGATCGAGCTTCGCCAGCCGCCGCAGCGCGCTGCGCACGCGCAGGCCCTCCGGTGCGCGCAGCACCACGATGCGCAGGTCCAGCGGCGCCAGCACCGACTCGCGCACGATCCGGAACCCGGCGTCGCGGGCGCGCCCAAGCGCGGCCTCCGTCGGCGCGATCGCCACGACTTCGCTGCGGATCGCGGGGGCGCCGCGCGGGTCGGCTTCGAGCCAGCGCCGGTGCTCGCGCAGTAGGGCGCGTTCACGCACGGCGCGCAGTTCGCTGCCGGCCAGGTCGAGGGTTCCCTGCACCGGGGGCGGCAGATCCACCGGCAGCCGCGGCAGCGGTACGGGCAGGCCGAGCGCACTCGCGACCGGCGCGGCCGCAAGCAACAGCATCAGGGAAAGTGATCGCCTCATGCCTACAGCCTACGCCGGGACGGGCCGGAATCATCCGGGGCGGTGCTAGCATCCCGTCGCATCCCGTTCAGCCGGGGCGGGAATAAATACGCCCTCCGGCGCGTAGGCAAGAGGGACGGTCACCGTAACCGCCATGGATTTCAACCAGGAACTGTGTGCCCTGCTGCCGCGCCTGAGGCGCTTCGCCCGGACCCTGGCGCGGGATCCGGCCGACGCCGACGACCTGGTGCAGGTGGCGCTGGAGCGTGCGCTGGCCCGCTCCGCGCAATGGCGGCCGGACGCGCGGCTCGACGCGTGGGTGTTCGGCATCGTCCGCAACGCCTGGATCGACGAAGTGCGGTCGCGACAGCGCGGGCAGCGCGTGTTCGCGCCCGAGGAACAGGGGGCCCTGGTCGGCGAGTCGCCGTTCGAGGGCCAGGACCTGGCGATGTCGGTGCAGTCCGCACTGGCCCGCCTGCCGGAGGAACAACGCATGGCCATTGCACTGGTACTGATCGAAGGCTTGTCCTACCGCGAGGCCGCGGAGGCGATGGCGGTGCCGATCGGCACGCTGACCAGCCGCCTCGCGCGCGGCCGCGAGGCGCTGCAGCAGCTGCTGGGCGGTGCCGCCGGGGTGGGCGCATGAAGCCGGGCGACGAGCGCATCTTCGCCTACGTCGACGGCGAGCTCGATCCCGCCGGGACGGCCCTCGTCGAGGCCGCGATCGCCGCCGACCCAGCCGTGGCGGAGGCCGTGGCGCAGGCGCGCCGGCTGCGGGCGCAGCTGCGCGACGCTTTCGACCCGATGCTCGACGAGCCGGTGCCGGCGCACCTGCTGGCGCTGGCGCGCGGTGCCGGTTCGACCGCCACCGCCGCGGCCGCCGCGACCGTGCCCGCGCCTGTTTCCGCGCCCAGGGGCGGGGCCACGGTGCATCCGCTGCCGCGCCCCGCGCGCCGGCGCTGGGCGCTGCCGGAATGGACGGCGATGGCGGCGGCGCTGGTGCTGGGCGTCGCGGTTTCGCGGCTGGTGATGGCGCCGCCTGCCGGTCCGCTGGCGTCCGAATCGGGACGCCTGGTCGCGGACGGCGTGCTGGCGGAGTCGCTGCAGTCGCGGCTGGGCGCCGAAACCGGCGACGGCCTGCGCATCGGCCTGAGTTTCCGCGATCGCGACGGCGCGTTCTGCCGCGCGTTCCGCGTTGGCGGCGAGCGCGACCTGGCCGGCCTGGCCTGCCGCGCGCCCGACGGCCGATGGCAGGTGCCGGTGGTGGTGTCGGTGCCGCCGGTCGGGGGCGAAGGCCTGCGCCAGGCCTCGACCGCGTTGCCGGAGATCGTGCTGGCGGAGCTGGACGCGCGCATCGACGGCGAGCCGCTCGACGCCGCCCAGGAGCGCGAGGCGCGCGACGCCGGCTGGCGCTGAGCGGTCCGCCGGCAACGACGCGGGACGACCGCCTGCAACGGCGGCCCGGCGTTCCGGCCGCGGCGGCACGGGCGCGGGTCGCCGGACGCGGATTGCGCGCCCCCGCGTTTGGCGTCATGTTGGCGGCGGGCCCACCGCCGCCGCCGCCATGACCCGCGAAGCCGACATCCTCAGCCGCCTCGAGACGCTCAACGCCATCGGCGTGGCGCTGTCGCACGAACGCGACCTGCCGACCCTGCTCGAGCGCATCCTCGAGACCGCGCGCGAGTTCGCCCACGCCGACGGCGGCACGCTCTATCGCGTCAGCGGCGACACCCTGGTGTTCGAAGTGCTGCGCAACGGCACGCTCGGCTACTTCATGGGCGGCCGCCACGGTGCGCCGATCGATTTCCCGCCGATCGCCATGCATGACGCCACCGGCGCCGGCCGCCACGACATGGTGGCGGTGCACGCGGCGCTGACCGGCACCACCGTCAACGTCCCCGACGCCTACGCGGCAGAGGGCTACGATTTCAGCGGCACCCGCGCCTTCGACGCCCGCACCGGCTACCGCTCGAAGTCCTTCCTCACCGTGCCGATGAAGGACCACGACGGCAAGGTGATCGGCGTGCTGCAGCTGATCAACTCGCGCAACGCCACCGGCGAGGTGGATGCCTTCAGCCAGGCCGAGCAGCAGCTGGTGGAATCGCTGGCCTCGCAGGCCGCGATCGCGTTGAACAACCGGATCCTGGTCGACCAGCTCGAGACGCTGTTCGAGGCGCTGATCAACCTGGTCAACACCGCCATCGACGAGAAGTCGCCCTACACCGGCGGCCACTGCGAGCGCGTGCCGGTGCTGACCAACCTGCTGGCCGAGGCCGTGGCGCGCACGAAGGCCGGGCCGCTGGCCGATTTCGACATGAGCGAGGCCGACCGCTACGAGCTCAAGATCGCCGGCCTGCTGCACGACTGCGGCAAGATCACCACGCCGGTGCACGTGGTGGATAAGGCCACCAAGCTGCAGACGCTGTTCGACCGCATCGCGCTGATCGACACGCGCTTCGAGGTGCTCAAGCGCGACGCCCAGATCGCCCACCTCAACGGCGAGCTCGATACGGCCACCTACACCGAGCGGCTGGCCCAGCTCGACGCCGACCGCGAGATCGTGCGCGCCGCCAACACCGGCGGCGAGTTCATGGACGACGCGCGGGTGGCGGCCATCCAGCGCATCGCCGCGCACCGCTGGCGCGGCCCCGATGGCGCCGAGCAGCCCTTCCTGAGCGAGGACGAAGTCGAGAACCTCACCATCCGCCGCGGCACCCTCACCGCCGCCGAGCGCGGGATCATCAACCACCACATCGTGATGACCATCCGCCTGCTGGAAGCGCTGCCCTGGCCGGCGCACCTGCGCAACGTGCCCGAGTACGCCGGCGGCCACCACGAACGCATGGACGGCAAGGGCTACCCGCGCGGCCTGACGCGCGAACAGATGAGCGTGCAGGCGCGGGTGATGGGCATCGCCGACATCTTCGAGGCACTGACCGCCAGCGACCGGCCGTACAAACCCGGCAAGACGCTGTCGGAATCACTGGCGATCCTGGGCCGGATGAAGCTCGACCACCACGTGGATCCGGACCTGTTCGAGGTCTTCCTGCGCGAGCGCGTGTACCTCGACTATGCGCGCCGCTTCCTGGCGCCGGAGCAGGTGGACGCCATCGACTGGACGCGCATCCCGGGTGTGTCGCCGGAGCTTGCGGCCGAGCTTTCGGCGGACGCGCGCGGCTAGCCGACGCCGTTCGGCGGGGCGCGGCCGCGCCGCGAACGCTCGAACCACCAGAGCCCGCCGGCCAGCAGCAGCCACGCCAGCACCCATGGCCAGCGCGGTCCGGGCACCGGCGCGGGGGTGCTTTCCCCGGCGGCGGCGCGGCCGGCCAGCGCGGCGGTTTCCTGCTGGCGCTGCGCGGCATGCAGGCCCGGGGCCTCGGCCGGCGCGCGCACCAGGAAGGCCTGCTCGCGCTCGCCGTCGCGGCGCAGGTGCCAGCCGGCGCGCGTTGGCCAGAACGCGGCGCAGGCCGCGGCGCCGGTGGCGGGGTCGGGCGCCAGCGCGATGGTCTCGCCCGCGGGGTCGATCAATCGCGTGTCGTCGGTCACGCCGCAAAGCGCGCTGCGCTCCTCCGTCCAGGCCTGCGCCGGCACCGCCATCGCGGGCTCGCCGCGCGCGCGGGCGAGCGTGCCGAAGGCCTGCGACCAGAGGCTGCCGTAGGCGGCCTGCCGTCCCGCCAGCGCCAGGCGGAAGGTGTCGGACAGCGTCCACAGCGCGATCCGGCCGCGGCCCTCGGGACGCCACAGCCCCACGACTTCGCCCTGGTCGCCGGTGGCCAGCGGCGCGCCGTCGGCAGCGGCCAGCTGCAGCGGGCGGCGCGACAGCAGCGGGGCGGCGTCGGTGGCGCGCGCTTCGGCATCGTCGGTGCCGGGCGTGGCGGCGTCGGCCTGCGCGGTGCCGGGCAGGCGCAGGCCGCGCGGCACGTCCGCGGGCGTCACGGTGAAACCCCAGTCGGCCAGCACGCGTCGTTCGGCGGCGTTGGGATCGTCGCCGAGCCGCAGCATCAGGCCGAGCCCGTCGCGCACCGCGTCGCGCAGCGTGGCCTGGCCGCCGGCGCCGAGCGCGCGCCAGGCGCGTTCGTCGATCACCACCAGGTCGAGTTCGGCCAGGCGCGCGGCCGTCAGCGCGGCGCGGTCGTCACCCAGCACGATGCCGGCGCCGAGCCGGAGCTGGCTGCCGAGCGCGAGGCCGCCATCGAGCGCCCAGCGGCGCAGGTACTTGAGCTCCGGGCTGGCGCCGCCCGCCAGCACGAGCACGCGCAGCGGAGCGCCCTCGGTCGCGCGCAGTGGCAGCGCGATGCCGCCGGCGTCGTCATCGTCGCCCTCGCGGCGCCACTGCAGGCGGTAGTCGGCCGCGCCTGCCGGTCCGGCCACGCCGGTGAGCCGGAAGCCGCCGGCCGCATCGAGCGCGGCGCGATCGATGCGTTCGCCCGCGGGATCGAGCAGCTCGACTTCGCCGCCGGCATGCCCGGTGATCCGGCCCGCGAGTTCGAAGCGGCGTCCGCGCACGATCGTGTCCGGCCGCGACAGCGCGACCAGCGTTTCCGGCAGCGGCGCCGGCACGAACCCGAAGCCGAGGCCGCGGGCGGCATCGCGGTCGCGCGCGGCCAGGCCGTGGCCGAGCACGCGCACGGGCCGCGCGTCGGGATGGCGGCGCAGCGCGGTGCCGAGGTCGGGCACGGGCTCGGCGCCTTCGAACGCGGGCGCGCCCGGCAGCGACAGCACGCGGTCCCCGGGCGCGGATTCCAGCGCATCCGTGTCGGCGCCTTCGGTGAGCAGCACCAGCGCGCCCGACCGGCCCGGCTGCGAAGGCGGCACCAGCACGCACCAAAGCAGCGCGGCCAGCGCGATTTGGCCGGCCCCCAGCAGCGCGCGGCGCCACGTGCGTTCGCCGCGGCTGGAAATCGCGACGCGCAGCATCGCCACCGCGGTGATCGCGGCCAGCGCCCACGCCATCAGCGCGAGCTCGTTCATGGCGAGGCCTCGGTGCGCAGCGCGTCGAGATACGCCTGGCCGCGTTCGCCGGGCCGCGGCCGGGCCGGGGTCATCGCGGCGTCGCGCGGCAGCAGTGGCCACAGCCGGGCGCGCAGCGCGGCGCGGCAGTCCGTGCAGGCGGGATCGCGGCGCAGCGCATCGATCGCCGCCACCAGCGACAGCGGGTCGTCCACGCGCGCTTCGTTCGCGCGCAGCCAGTCGGCGAAGGCCTCCAGCGCCGGTTCGCCGCCGTCGGGCCCCGCCAGCGCCTGCCACAGCGGCAGCGCCGGGTTCTCGCCGGCGTCCCGCGGCGCCAGGCCGGTGGTGCGGGACGCGATGCCCTTGCGGTCGCCGGTCATGCGTCGCGCCTCGTCGATCGGCGGCAGCTCCAGGCCCGTGCGCGCCAGGTAGATGCGCGAGGCCTGCTGCACCTGCTTGATGAAGCCCAGCGCGCGGTACGCATGCGGCAGCGCCGCGGCGGGGTCGCCCTGGCGCAGGCCGCCTTCGGAGAGCCACATCGCGTCGAGCGCCTGCTTGAGCAGGGCGCGGGTCTCGGGGTCGAGCAGGGTCGCGGCCTCGGCTTCGTCGTGGGTGTGGCCGTAGAGTTCGAGCATGCTGTCGCCGCCGGGCGGCGTGGGCGCGGCCGGGGGCTCGGACGCGTGGTCGTGGCCGTCGCCTTCCGCGTGTTCGCCGTCCTCGTAGCCGGGCGGCGGTTCGGGCTCGCCTTCGCTCTCTTCGCCCAGGAACTGGCCGTAGCGCAGGCGCAGCAGGCGCTGGTCCACGCCGAGGTTGTTCGAGCGCAGCATGAACTCGTCCGCCGTCAGCCGCGGGCGATCGGCCAGCAGCGCCTCGGCGTCGATGATGATCTGGCGCTGGCTGCGGAAGTAGGCCGGCAGCGCTTTCTTCACCAGGCCCTCCATGCCGGTCGATTCGGCGCTGGGCGGCAGCGGCCAGCGCAGGATGAAGCTGGCGCTGCGGCTTTGCTGCGGCGACGGCGCGCGATTGTCGGCCACCACCAGGCGCACGATCAGGTCGTCGCCTTCGGCCAGGCCGAGGCGGGCGAGGTCGAGCGTGTGGGTGTAGCGGCGCAGGCGGGCGTCGCCTTCGCCGCGCAGCACGCGGGTCTGTTCCGTCACCGTGACCTGTTCGCCGCTGCCTTGCGCCAGCGTGATCTCGAGGCGCGCGGGGCCGAGGCCGTGGTCGTCGCTGGCCTCGAAGTCCAGCGCCCACTGGCGCTGGCCCGGCGTGGCCAGCGTGAGGCTGCGCTCGGGCGCCACCGCGCGGATCTGCGGCGGCTGGTCGGGAATCGCATCGAGCCGGTGCAGCGCGTCGTCGCGCAGCGGCAGCGGGCCGGCGGGGACGATGCGGTAGAGCGTGGACTTCGACAGCGTGCGGGTGGCGGTCCAGTCCTCGCCCTCGCGGGTGAGCGGCAGGCGCTGGCCGTCGTGGAACACGAGCTCGACCGCCTCGGGCTGCGGTGCGAAGCGCAGTGTCCAGCGCAGGCGCGAGTCTTGCGCGAACTTGCCCGACAGCTCCGGCTGCGTGCCCGCAGCGAGCCCGGTGTAGGCGGGCGGCTCGGCGTGCAGCCGGGCGGTCTCGACCACCAGGTCGGTGGCCGCCGCCGCCGTCGGGGCCGGCGTCGGCGAAGGGCGCTGTGGCAGCGTGATCGTGATGCCCTGCGGGAACAGCCAGATGGTGGCTGCGGTCAGCGTGCCGAAGACGATCCAGATCGCCAGCAGCGAGCGCAGCGGCCAGGCCGCGCGCAGGTCGGCCGGTCTGCAGGCCAGCCGGTCGAGCAGGCGCTGGCGCTGGAGCTGCTGCAGCGGACCCAGCGACCCAGGCGCCGCGAACAGCAGGTCTGCGCTGTCCTCGAGGTCCGGGCGCGCGTCGAGGCGTCGGACCAGGCCGCGCAGGTCGCGACCCGGTCGCTTCAACCAAGCCACCAGGGCCGTGATCGCGATCACCACGCCCGCCTGCAGCAGCGCAGCGGGCGAGCGGTCAGTCGCGAGCGATGCCGCCACGTAGCCCAGCACCGGCAGGGCGAACGCCGCGACGATCGCGGCGTGCCGTCGGCGCGCGACGGCGAGGGCGCGCTGGATCGGAAGGGCGGGCGTCATGCCTGCACCCCGCGCCGGCCGGTGGCCAGCCAGCGTTCGAGAGCGAACAGCGCGAGCAGCAGCCACAGCAGCGGCGTCGTCAGTTCGCGCGGGGTTTCGGGGAAGCCCGGGCCGCCGGGCCGCGGCGCGTAGGCCGCGGCCACCGCGCGCTGCGGGGCGGGCGGCGGCGCCTGCAGTAGGTTGCGCACGGTGTCGGGGAATCCGGGCTCGAGCAATTCGGGCAGCGACGCGGGCGACAGCGGCACCGCCAGCTGCAGCACCAGGCCCTGGCCGAGCGCGGCGCGGCGGGCGCGCGGTTCGCCGCTGGCGTCGTGCCACGCGGGTTGGCCATCCTCCGGCAGCGGCCATTCGGCGTCGGCGCTTATCAGTGCGCGCCCGCCGCCTTCGATCCAGGTGCGGATGGCCGGTGGCAGCGGGCCGGGTGCCAGCCACGCGAGGTGGCGCGTGTCGTCCGCCAGCGCGGCGTCGGCGGCTGCGATGTCCGGCGCGATGTCGGGCGCGGTCGCGGCGTCCGGCGACCACGCGAGCGCGGCGGCGCCCAGGTAGCGCAGGCCGGGCGTGTCGTCGCCGCCGTGGCGCACGGCCAGCTTGAACGGCGGATCGGCCGCGCGCTTGGCTTCCGCCGGCGCTCCTGCTACCACGCGCCAGTCGACGCGGCGCGAGAGGCGCACGGGTTCGCCGTCGGCGCCGTCGAAGCGTTCGGTGGCCAGCACCGTGATCGCGGTGCCGGCGGGCAGCGTGGCATCCAGTTCGCGCAGCAGGCTGGCGCTGGCCACCGGCGGCGACGGCGGCGCGTCGGTGAGCGGCGGGAACCCGGGGGCGAGCCAGCGCCGTTCGGCGTCATCCGGCAGCGTGGGCATCTGCGCGGTGTCGGCGCCGGGCATCACCACCAGCCACGGCACGCCGGCGCCGGCGCCGTGCAGCACGGGCCGGGCCAGCAGCAGCGCCAGCCCGGCGACCAGCAGCAGGCGCAGCGCCAGCAACAGCCACTCTTCGAACCGCAGCTTCTGCCGCGGCTTCAGGCGCGCGGCCAGCCAGCGCAGGGCGGCGAAGGCGGTGGGCTTCTGCTCATCGCGGCGGGCCAGGTGCACCAGCAGCGGCAGCGCCAGCGCCGCCAGCGCCCAGAGTCCGGCCGGTGCCAGCAGGCCGAGGCTCATGCGCGCTCCGAGGCGAGTGGCGCGAACAGGCGGCGCAGCGGCTGGTCCAATGGCTCGTCGAGGAAGTACTCGACCCGGCGCACACCCGCGCCGGCCAGCCTCGCGCCGAGGGCCGCGCGCGCGGCGGCGAAGCGGCGCAGGAAATCGTCGCGCGCCGCGGCGCCGTCGCTCAGCACCTCGTCGCCGGTCTCGGGGTCGCGGAAACGATGGCCGCCGCGGAAGGGGAAGTCGCGCTCTTCGGCGGTCAGCAGCTGCACGTTGAGGACCTCGCGCCGCGCGGCCGCCAGCTTCTCCGACAGCGCGACCACGGCTTCGTCGAAGTCATCGCTGAGCACGACCACCAGCTGGCCGGCGAGCGCGCGCTCCCACAGCGGCCGCAGCTTCATCGCGTCCGGCCACGCGCCAGTGGCCCGCGCGGCCTGCAGCTCCATCAGGCAGCGGTCGCGCTGCCGCGGCCCGGCGCCGGCCGGCACCAGCCGCAGTCCGTCGCCGCCGATGATCGCGAGGCCGAAGGCATCGCCCTGCCGCAACGCCAGCTCGAACACGCAGGCGGCCAGCGCGCGCGCGGCGTCGAGCCGCGTCCAGCCCGGGCGCGCGGCGTCGCCCTGGCCCATCGAGGCGCTGGCGTCGACCACCACCCACGCGGTCAGCGGGCTGTCGCGCTCGGCCTCGCGCACGAAGAACTTGTCCGAGCGCGCGTACAGCTTCCAGTCGATCTGCCGCAGCTCGTCGCCGGGCTCGTAGGCGCGGTACTGCGCGAACTCCAGCCCGGCGCCGCGGCTGCGGCTGGGGTGCTGCCCGAAGCCATGCCCGCCCACGGCCCGGCGCCCCGCGAGGCGCAGGTCCTTGAGCCGCGCGCGCACCGCGGCGGGAATGAAATCGGGGCCGGCCACGCCGTGGCTCAGCCGCCCAGCGGCACGCTGCGCAGCAGCGAGGCGACGACGTCGTCCGCCGACTTCTGTTCGGCCTCGGCGGCGAAGGACAGCAGCAGCCGGTGGCGCAGCACGGGTGCGGCCAGCGCGACGACGTCCTCGCGGGTGGCGGCGAAGCGGCCGTGCAGCAGCGCCCGCGCCTTCGCGGCCAGCACCAGCGACTGCCCGGCGCGCGGGCCCGCGCCCCACTTCACCCAGTTCATCACGTCGGCCGAGGCACCCGGCAGCGGCCGGCTGGCGCGCACCAGGCGCGTGATCCAGTCCAGCAGGTCGGCGCCCAGGTGCACCTCGCGCACGCGCGCCTGCAGCGCCAGCACGTCGTCGCCGTGCATCACCTGCGGCACCTTCGCGGTCTTGCTGCCGGTGGTCTGCTCGATGATGTCGCGCTCCTCGGCCTCGCTCGGGTAGTCCACCCGCACGTGCAGCAGGAAGCGGTCGAGCTGGGCTTCCGGCAGCGGATAGGTGCCGGCCTGCTCGAGCGGGTTCTGCGTAGCCAGCACGAAGAACGGCGCCGGCAGCACGTGGGTGACGCCCGCGTAGCTGACGGTCTTCTCCTGCATCGCCTCGAGCAGCGCGGCCTGGGTCTTGGGCGGCGTGCGGTTGAGCTCGTCGGCCAGCAGCAGGTTGGTGAACACCGGGCCGGGCTGGAACTTGAAGTGGCGGTGGCCGGTGCCGTGGTCCTCCTCGAGGATCTCGGTGCCCAGGATGTCGCTGGGCATCAGGTCGGGCGTGAACTGCACGCGCCGGAACTGCAGGTCCAGCGCCTGGCCCAGCGTGCGCACCAGCAGGGTCTTGCCCAAGCCCGGCACGCCCTCGAGCAGGCAGTGGCCGCCGGCGAGCAGGCCGATCAGCAGCTGCTCGACGACGTCCTCCTGGCCGACGATGGCCTGGGCGATGGCGGCGCGGAGCGGGGCGATGCGGGCCAGCTGGCTTTGGAGATCGGCTTCGGGGGAGGGCGTGGTCATCTGGAGTCCGTGGATCCTTGGAATGAGGAGTTAGTGATTAGGAGGTAGGAGATAGTTAAAGCCGGAGCAGGATCCCGCTCTCATTATCTCCTACCTCCTAATCACTACCTCCTAGTTGGTAAGCGCATACATCACGATATTCACCGCAAACTTCGTGTTGTCTTCCGCCAGCCAGCGCTTGTTCCGCCAGTCATAGTCCCACTCGCAGCCGTAATCCTTGTTGCTGTAGAGCACGCCCAGCCGGCCATCGATGCTGATGCCCTTGAGGTAGTCGTGCACGATGTCGTCGCCCCAGCCGTTGAGCTCGAAGCTGGTGGTGGGCGGTCCGTCGAAGGTGAAGAAGCTGGAGTACACCGGGTGCCGCGGCGGCAGCTTCCGAAGCGCCTGCGGGCCGAAGATCGACGCCATCTCGTCCTCGAAGGACTTCGCGAACAGCCCGTCGATGTCGTGGTTGCAGTCGTCCACGAACACGAAGCCGCCGCTGCGCACGTAGCGCTCGAAGTTGCGGCGCTCGTCCGGGTTGAACTCCACCAGCTTGTGCCCCGACAAGTAGCAAAAGGGCGCGGTGAGCATGCGCGGGTCCGACAGCGCCAGCACGTGCTCCTTCGGGTCCACCCGCAGCGGGGTGTACTCGATCAGCGAGGTGATTAGGTTGGCGGGCATGCGCTGGTCGACGTCCCAGTCGCCCGAGTCGTACATCAGTCGCGTGAACCAGAAGTCGTAGTCGGCGCCGGACTGCGCCATCAGACTGCGCGGGAGCAGGGCCTGGGCGGCGAGGGTGGTGGCGAGGGTGGCGAGGAAGTGGCGGCGGTTCATGGGGACGGGGCGTCCCCCTCTCCCCAACCCCTCTCCCCCAAGGGGAGAGGGGCTTCAGGCTCCCTCTCCCCTTGGGGGAGAGGGCTGGGGAGAGGGAGCTTTTCTTTCAACTCAAACCGCGTCGGACAGCGACGTGAACGTAAAGTCCCGCAGCTTCATCGGCGGGATCATCATCACGAACGGCGACTCGTCCGCACCCAGGCGCACCGGCTTGCCGAGCTCCTCGATGTTGTTGAGCATGATCACCGGCGACTCGTTGAAGCGGAAGTTCTTCACCGGGTGCTTGATCTCGCCGTTCTCGATGTAGAAGGTGCCGTCGCGGGTCAGGCCGGTCAGCAGCACCGTCTGCGGGTCCACCATGCGGATGTACCAGGTGCGGGTGACCAGGATGCCCTTCTGGGTGCCCTTCACCAGCTCGGCGGTGGACTTGTCGCCGCCCGACATCAGCAGGTTGCCCGGGGTCGCCACGGCCCTCTTGCCCTGCTTCTGCGCCCAGTAGCGCGAGTACTGCAGGTTGGCGATCTTGCCGTCCTTGATGATGTCCATCGCTTCGCGCGGCAGGCCCAGCTCGTCCCAGGGCAGCACCGGCGCATCGGCGTCCCAGGGGTCGGCGCGCAGGTTCACGCGCGGGTCGTAGACCTGCTCGCCGAGCTTGGTGCCGCCGCCCTTCTTGGACAGGAAGCTGCGGCCTTCGTCGGCCTGGCGGGCGTCGAAGAAGAACATCATGAAGCTGATCAGGCCCGCGGCCGCGGCCGGCTCCAGGATCACGGTGTACTTGCCCGGCTCGAGCGCCTTGGCGTCGGCCGAATCACGCGCCTTCTGGATCGCGACCTGGATGTCGTCGCTGGCCTTGAACTGGCTGACGTCGCCGAGGTTGCGCGAGACCCAGCCCGAACCGCGGCCGTCCTCGGTGCGCACCGTGCAGGTGTAGTTGAGGTTGGTGGCCTTCTGGTAGCCGAAGTTGCCCTTGTTGTTGGCGAAGGCGAAGAAGCTCTGGCCATCGCTGAGGAAGCCGGCGGCGATGAGCTTGTTTTCCTTGCAGGGCGTGATCGAGTCGGCGGCGACCTGGGCGCGCAGCTCCGGCGTGATGGCGGCGGTGGCGGCGTCGAAGGTCGGGCTGGGCCGGTAGACCTGCTTCTCCAGCGCCGGCATGTACTCCTCGTTCTCCGGGGCCAGGCGCGCCAGGTCCTCGGCCCGGCGCACCACGCGCTCGAGCGCGGCGTCGTCGAACTCGTTGATGGTGGCGATGCCCTCGCGCTTGCCGAAGGCGCACTGCACGGCCAGCTGGATGTCGCTGACGATGCCGCTGGTGGAGACGTTGTTCAGGGCGAATCGGATGTTGCCGTTGATCGAACCGGTCAGGGTCGCGGTGCAGTCGTCGGCGACCGACAGCTTGATGACCTTGTCCAGGATGGCCTTGGCCTGTTCTTCGGTGAAGATGCTCATGTCTTGGGCTCCTGGCCGGTCAGCCGATGTTGCGGGCGGTGTTGATGACGTTCATGCCGTCGAAGCGGGCCGTGCTGGAACCATGCGACACCGCCGAGACCTGGCCGGGCTGGCCCTTGCCGTCGAAGAAGCTGCCGCCGAGGCGGTAGTCGGACTCGTCGCAGATGGCCGAGCAGGCGTTCCAGAATTCCGGCGTGCGGATCTGGTAGGCCACGTCCTCGATCATGCCGGCGATGGCGCCGTCCTTGATCTCGTAGAACAGCTGGCCGCCGAACTGGGCGTTGTAGCGCTGCTGGTCGATCGAGAACGAGCCGTCGCCGATGATGTAGATGCCCTTCTCGACGTCCTTGATCATGTCGGCGACCGAGAGCTTTTCCTTGCCCGGCGCCAGCGACACGTTGGCCATGCGCTGGAACTGCACGCTGGACCAGGAGTCGGCGTAGCAGCAGCCGTGCGATTCCTTCTCGCCGATGATGTGGGCCTGGTCGCGGATGGCCTGGTAGTTGACCAGGATGCCGTCCTTCACCAGGTCCCACTGCTTGGTCTTGACGCCCTCGTCGTCGTAGGCGACGCCGCCCAGGCTGCCTTCCTGGATCTTGTCGGCGAACAGGTTCACGCGCTCGTTGCCGTAGCGGAAGCCCTGCTCGCGCTTGTCGAGCGTGGCGAAGCTGGTGCCGGCGTAGTTGGCCTCGTAGCCCAGCACGCGGTCGAGCTCGAGCGGGTGGCCGACGTTCTCGTGGATGGTCAGCCACAGGTGCGAGGGGTCGAGCACCAGGTCGTACTTGCCCGGCTTCACCGACGGGGCGGTGAGCTTCTCGCGCGCCTGCTTGGCGGCGGCGACGGCGTCCTCGACCATGTCGTAGGACTTGCCGTAGTTCACCACGCCGTTGGGCGAGACGTACTTCTGCGAGGCGTCGCCGTCGAGGTATTCGTAGCCCATGCCCATCGGCGCCGACAGGCCGTCGCGGGTGCGGAACTTGCCGCTGGCCTTGTCGATGGCGGTCACGGTGAACGGCGCCCAGATGCGGTGCACGTCCTGGTCGATGTAGCTGCCGTCGGTGGAGGCGAAGTACTTTTGCTCGTTCACCAGGAACAGCGTGGAGTTGACGAAGTCGGCGCCGGCCTTGATCGCGGCGGCGTTCACGCTCAGCAGCAGGTCGACCTTGTCCTTGAGCGGCACGGCCATGGCGTTCTTCTTCACCGGGGCCTTCCAGCTCACTTCGCCGACACCGGTGACCTTGGCCAGCTGCACCGGCGCGGTCTGGAAGCGCGAATTGGCCTTGGCGATGGCGGTGGCCTGGCGGGCGGCCTCGGCGACCGCGGCGACGCCGAGGTCGCGGGTGGCGGCGAAGCCCCAGGCGCCGTTGGCGATCACGCGGATGCCGACGCCGGTGGATTCGGTGTTCACCACGTTCTGGACCTTGTCCTCGCGGGTGATCACGAACTGCTGCAGGTAGCGGCCCACGCGCACGTCGCAGTAGCTGGCGCCGGCGGCGGTGGCGGCGTTGAGCGCGGCGTCGGCGATCGCCTTCTTGAGCGCGACGTCGAGGCCGGACACCAGCTCCTGGGCGGCGATGGAGCGGCTGTAGGGAAGCATCAGGCCGGCAAGGCCGACGCCCGAGATGGTCAGGAAGTCGCGTCTGTGCATCGTGTCACTCCAGCGAAGGGACCGGGCCGCGCGCCGGCGTGACCGGGGCGGCTGCGAGAGGAATTGCCTTCCGACTGTGGCGAATGCGCTCCGGGGCGGTCAAGTGACCAATGGCCTAGTCCTGGTTGCGGCCGGGCAAGGTTTTCCGGGGCGCCTTGGGCGCGTGAAGATAGCGGTCGGGCATCGGTGCCGCCGCTTCGCTGCAGGCGCTGGTGCCGGCGCTGCAGACGCGCCACGGCGTGCCCCGCGGACGCGGCTTGGCGGTGAAGGCGCCGGTGTTGTCGACCGTGGCCACCAGTTCGGTGCCGGCGTGGATGTCCACGCGTTCGGCGCCGCCCTGCCAGGCCAATGACGTGAGCTCGCGCCGGCCGGACCCGACGCGCAGGGTGCGCGCGACCAGGCCGTAGGGATCGACCAGCTCGGGATTGCGCACGCAGTCGTAGGTCTCGACGATGCGCGGCCCGGTGTCGAGCACCGCGAAGTCCTGCGCCCGCACCGGCGCCGCCGGCACCGCCTGGTCGAACACGCGCGAGGTGATGCCCAGCGACGCCCAGGTGTGTTCGGTGTAACGGTCGCTCTCGGCGGTCAGCGCGATGTTGCCGCCGTCCGAGAGCACGATGCCGTAGCGCTGCATCGTCCGCAGGATCACCTGCGCCGCCGGCGGATACAGCCCGACCGGGAAATCGGCGCGCAGCCGCAGCCTCGCGCCGTAGGGAATCGTGCCCTCCGGCCCGCTCGGCCCGCCGGCATGGCTGGCCGGCCGCACGTACACCGGGCGGCGCACGCCGCCGACCAGCGTGGTCGCCATGCGCGCGTTGGGCAGGATGAAGCGGATCGCATGGCCGAGGTCGCCGTCGGCCTGCTGCATCGCGGCGTGGACTTCGTCGGCGTTGAACAGCAGCGGCGCGATCGGGAAACCGGCGGCGTCGGCGCTGGTGCAGTGTTCGCCGCGGTTGCTGGCCGGGTAGGTGCGGTCGAGCCGCCACACCGCCAGGCACTGCGCCTGCAGCCCGCCGGTGCCGCTGGCGTTGGCGCGGTAAGCCTCGTACAGGCGCGAGCCCTGGACGACCAGCAAATGGCAGTCGCCGTTGGCGTTGTCGCAGGCCAGGCCGGCCTGGCCCTCGATCGCGGCGTCCGCTGGCACCGGTATCGCGGTGCCGGGCGCCTCGCAGTCGGGCGAGTAGTAGCTGCCCGCCGAGGGGTAGGCGAGGATCGTGCGCAGCGGCGCGTCATCGCCGGCGCGCACCACGTGGAAACTGAAGTCGATCTGCATGCGGCCGTAGCCGAAGCCGCCGAGCCCGACCCAGGTCGCCACCATCGCCGCCGAATCCGGGTGCAGCGGGGCGTCGCGGATGTCCTGGTGCCAGACCGCGCCCGGCGGGAAACGCGGCGGCGGCTCGGCCTGCGCCGCGGCGGCGAGCAGCAGGACCAACGCGGCGAACAGGCGACGGCAGCAGGCCATGGCGGACATTCCCGGCGGCGAGGGCGCCAGCATACGCCTCCGTTCCGGGGAACTTCAGGCCGGGGCGGCCACTCTCAGGCCGGTCTGAACCGCGCGGAGTCCCGGCATGTCCCAGCGTTTCCACTACGGCCCCTGGCTGGCCGCCGCCTTCGTGGCCGCCACCGGCCTGGTCGCCTGGAAGTACTACCCGCGTGACGCCGCGCCTGCGCCGGCCACCGCCACCGCCCCGGCCGCCGCCGTCGCGCCCGTGCTCGACCCTGCGCCCACCGCGGTGCCCGACGCTTACCCGATCGATGCCGTGCCGGTGCTGCCCGACGCCCCGGCCACGCCGCTGCCGCCGCTGGACCAGAGCGACGCGGAGGCCATGGCCGCGCTTGCCGCCGCGGCCGGCGGCGCCGACCTGGGCCCCTTCCTGCGCCTGGAGTTCCTGCTGCCGCGCCTGGTCGCGACCATCGACGCGCTGCCGCGAAGCACCGTCACCCAGAACGTCTACGCGGCCCGGCCCGTCGCCGGCACGCTGGGCGTCGCCACGCGCGACGGCGGCACCTGGCTCGACCCGGCCAACGAAGCCCGCTACCGCGCCGCGGTGGCGCTGTTCGAAGCCGTGGATTCGCGCCAGCTGGTTTCCGCCTACGTCCGCTTCTATCCGCTGCTGCAGCAGGCCTATCGCGACCTGGGCGTGCCGGACCGGCAGTTCAACGACCGGCTGGTCGAGGTGATCGACCACCTGCTCGCCGCGCCGACGCCGCCCGGGCCGCTGGCCCTGGTGCCGGTGCCGGACAAGCCGCGCTGGGCCTTCGCCGACCCGACCCTCGAGGCCGCGTCGGTGGGTCACAAGGCCATGATCCGGCTTGGCCCGGAGCAGGCCGCGCGGGTGAAGGCCAAGCTGCGCGAACTGCGCACGCTGCTGGCGGGCCAGCGTCCCGCCGCCTGACCGGGCCGCGCGCCCGGCGCTTGCGCTAGGCTGGGCGCCGGATCCTCCGGTCGGAGCCGGCATGTCGCCCCTGCAATACCTCGGTCGTCGCCTCGCGGCCTTCCTGGCCCGGCCGCGCGAGCGCAACAGCCACATACCGACCAGCCCGACCGGCCTGCTCGCCGCGACGCTCCGCAAGGGCGACGTGGTGCTGGTGGAGGGCAGCAGCCGCTTCGCCAGCGCCATCAAGTACCTCACCCAGTCGACCTGGTCGCACGCCGCGCTCTACATCGGCGACACCCTCGGCCCGCCGGCCGAGGGCGAGGAGCCGCGGGTGCTGGTGGACGTGGACGTGGTGGACGGCGTACGCACGATCCCGCTGAGCGCCTTTTCGGGTCTTCATACCCGCATCTGCCGGCCGGTCGGCCTGGGCGAGGCCGAGGTGGCGGCGCTGGCCGAGTTCATGCTGTCCCGGAAGGGCATCACCTACGACCTGAAGAACATCCTCGACCTGGCCCGCTATTTCATCCGCACCCCGCCGGTGCCGGGTTCGATGAAGCGCCGGATGCTGTCGTTGGGCAGCGGCGAGCCGACCAAGGCGATCTGCTCGACCCTGCTGGCCCAGGCCTTCGAATCGATCCACTACCCGATCCTGCCGGAAGTGGAGCTGGTGGACGTCGATTCGGCCGGGGCCCGGCGCGCCCGGCGGGAGATCCTTCACATCCGGCATCACAGCCTGTACGCCCCACGGGATTTCGACGTCTCGCCCTTCTTCCAGGTGGTGAAGCCGCGCATCGCCCACGGCTTCGACTACCGCAGCCTGGACCTGCGCCGCCCGCCCGCCGCCGGGCCGCCGGCCGCTTGATTTCGCGCGCCCGGTGGTGGAATTTGCTACGGTGTTGGCGTCGTGCGTTTCGGTGGTTTCCAGTGCTTCCGGCCAGTCCAGGCGCCCCCAGGCGCCATCAACCAAAAGGGTGAAGGAAATGATGGGAATGATGCGTTTCGCGGTCGTGGTCGCCCTGGCCACGATCTTCGCGGGCCTGCCGGCCCTGGCGCAGGAACCGGCGCCGGCCCCGGACATGCAGGCCGCGCTGTGCGCCGACTTCAACGGCGCCGCGGACCCGTCCCCGTACGTCTCGTACATCGAGGGTTTCGCCAGCGCCCGCGGCAGCGAAGACACCGCCGCCGCCCACGTGGCCTCGGTCCGCCAGGCCTGCCAGGCCCAGCCCGATGTCGGCTTCCTGTCGATGGTCGCCGCCACCGCGCCGGCGCCGCTGGCGTCCGCCGGCCCGGGCATGGGCCCGACCTCCTGCACGGCCCCGCCCACCACTACCTGCAGCGGTTGCTCCGTGGGCTGCGATGCCGGCCAACAGGCGGTGTGCCGCGCCGGCCGCGACTTCGGCGCCGTCCGCTGCGCGACGCGCGCCCGCTGCGCCTGCGAATGACCCCCTGATGGCCGCGCCGCAGCCCTTGGCCGGGTGGCGGCTGCGGCAGGTCGTCGCCGACACCTACCAGCTCTCGAAGGTCGGCGGCTTCCTCTACGTTTTCGGCTGGGCCGTGATCGGCTGGCTGGGCAACGTGCTCGACTTCGCCCCGGTCACCGCGCTCGCGGTGGCCGCGGGCTTCCTCCTGCTGGCCGCGCTGCGCGTGGCGATGCGCCCGCCCGACACCGCCAACGAGGACGACGCCCGCCGCTGGCTGCTGCGCTACGCCCTCGTGCTGCCGCTCGCGTCGGTGCTGTGGGCCGGCGTGCAGGCCTGGGTGCTGCTGGATACGCGCTTTGGCGAAGACACCCGGATGGTGTCGCTGATCGCCACCATCGGCTATGCCACCGTGTTCGCCAACATCTACTCGACCGTGCGGCACCTCGCGGCGGTGGGCGTGTGCGTGCTGTTCTTGCCGATGCTGGTGGTGCTCTGGAGCCTGCCCGACGCGCGCGCGCTGGCGGTGGCGATGTCGTTCTACGCGCTCTACCTCGCCGGCGCCGTGGTGCGCAGCCACGCAGAGTACCGGCGCCGGCTGCGGCTGGACGAGGCGCTGCGCGAACAGCGCGACCTCTACGAACACCTCAGCCGCACCGATTCGCTGACCGGCCTCGCCAACCGCCGGCATTTCACCGCCTGCCTGGCCCATGCGGCCGAGCGCGCGCTGCGCGGCGGCGCCGGGTTCACGCTGCTGATCCTGGACATCGACCACTTCAAGCGCGTCAACGACCGCCATGGCCACGCGGTCGGCGACGCCTGCCTGCAGGCGCTGGCCGACCGCCTGCACCGGGCCTTCCCGCCGCCGGCCTGCCTGCTGGCCCGGCTGGGCGGCGAGGAGTTCGGGGTGTTGATCGAAGGGACGCATGCCGACGGCCGCGCGCTGGCCGAGTCGCTGCGCAACGACCTGGCGCAGCATCCGCTGGACTGCGGCCCCGGCGCACGGCTGCCGGTGACGGTGAGCATCGGCGTCGGCCGCTTCGAGCCGGCCCGGCACGGGGATGCGGACGGCCTGTACCGCGCGGTCGACCTCGCGCTGTACTCGGCCAAGGACCAGGGCCGCAACCGCGTGCACGCGCTCGCCGACGAAAGCGCCTGAGCCGCGGCACCGGCTAGAATCGCGGCGTTCCCACGGCGGAGACCGCCCTTGGCCCTGGCCGCCGATCCTGCACTCGACACCTTGTTCCTGCCGATGTCCTCGGGCGCCCTCGACTGGCCGGCGCCGGGCGGCACGCTGTTCCTGCGCGCGCGCGCCGGGGTCGCGCTGAACGCCGCACGCCGGCACAAGCCGGTGTGCGAGCAGAGCTTCCGCCCCTGGGCCGATGCGCTCGAGCGCGACGGGCTGGCGGTGTCGGAGGCCAACAGTGGCCGCTTCGAGCGCGTGCTGGTGCTGGCGCCGCGCCAGCGCGACGAATCGCGCGCGCTGCTGGCGCGTGCGCTGGCGCAGCTGGCCCCGGGGGGCGTGGTGGTGGCCTGCGCCGCCAACAAGGAGGGCGCGCGCTCGATGCAAGACGACCTCGCGCGGCTGGCCGGCCCGGTGCACGCGCTGACGAAGAACCACTGCCGGGTCTGCTGGACCGCGCCGATGGACGCCGACCAGGTGGATGCGGCGCTGCAGGCCGAGTGGCGCGCACTCGATGGGCCGCGCCGCATCGCCGAGGGTCGCTTCCTGAGCCGGCCGGGGCTGTTCGCCTGGGACCGCATCGATGCCGCGTCCGCGCTGCTCGCCGACAGCCTGCCGGCTGATCTCGCGGGGCGGGGCGCCGACCTGGGCGCCGGCTTCGGCTACCTCGCCAGCGAAGTGCTGGCGCGCTGCCCGGCCGTCACCGGCCTCGATCTGTACGAAGCCGAGGCGCGGGCGCTGGCGCTGGCGCGTGAGAACCTGGCCGGCGCGCGCGTGCCGCTCGGCTTCCATTGGCACGACGTGACCCGCGGCCTGGCCGAGCGCTTCGACTTCATCGTCAGCAACCCGCCCTTTCACCAGGGCCGCGCCGACGAGCCGGGGCTGGGCCAGGCCTTCATCGCCGCCGCCGCGGGCGCGCTGCGCGCCGGCGGGCGGCTGTGGCTGGTGGCCAACCGGCATCTTCCTTACGAGGCGGCGCTGGCCCGCGGCTTCACCGGCGTGCGCACGGTGCGCGAGGACGCGGGCTTCAAGGTGATCGAAGCGACCAAGGCGGGCGCCGCATGAAGCTGGTGAAGCTGATCGCGAACCTGGGCTACGGTAGCCGCAAGCAGGTGCAGCTGATGTTCCGCGAAGGCCGCGTCACCGACCCGGCCGGCGAGGTGCTGTATGCCGACGACGCCGTCGGCCACGACGAAATCCGCATCGACGGGGAACCCCTGGACCCGCCGCAGGGCCTGCTGCTCCTGCTGCACAAGCCGACCGGCTACACCTGCTCGACCAAGGACCCGGGCCGCGTGGTCTACGACCTGCTGCCGCCGCGCTACCGCCTGCGCGACCCGCTGCTGTCCACGGTCGGCCGCCTGGACCGCGACACCTCGGGCCTGCTGCTCATGACCGACGACGGCGCGCTGCTGCACCGGATCACCTCGCCCAAGGCCAGGCTGGAAAAGGTCTACGAGGCCACGCTGGCCGCCGACCTGCGCGGCGACGAGGCCGCGGTCTTCGGCAGCGGCACGCTGATGCTGGAATCGGAAAAGACGCCGCTGGCGCCCGCCGGTTTCGAGGCACTCGGCCCGCGGCGCGCGCGCATCACGCTGGTCGAGGGCCGCTACCACCAGATCCGGCGCATGTTCGCCGCCGTCGGCAACCACGTCGAAGCCCTGCACCGCCATAGCCTGGGCGGCCTAGCGCTGGGCGGGACGGTGTCGGGGGAGTGGAGGGTGCTGGGGGAGGAGGATCGGAGGGTGATCTTTGGGGGGCCAGGAACTTGGAACTAGTGAGGAGGAACTAGGAAATAGTGGAGCAGGTCCGGGCTAGCCGTAAGCACTTCACTAGTTCCTATTTCCTCTTCACTATTTCCTGTTAAACAGTTCCACTCGGGCAACGACGCGCCAACCCGCGGCTCAGTCGCGGAAGTTGTCGAACTGCAGCGGCAGCTCGATGTCGGACTTGCGCAGCAGGGCCATGGCGTCCTGCAGGTCGTCGCGCTTCTTGCCGCTGACCCGCAGCTTGTCGCCGTTGATCTGGGCCTCGACCTTGAGCTTGGCTTCCTTGAGCGTGGCCACGATCTTCTTGGCCAGCTTCTGCTCGATGCCCTGCTTGATGGTGACCTTCTGGCGCGCGCCGGCCAGGTTGACCTCGGGCTCGGCCACGTCCAGGCAGCGGATGTCGATGCCGCGGGCGACCAGGCGGCCGCGCAGGATGTCGAGCATCTGCTTGAGCTGGAAGTCGCTCGGGGCGTGCTGGGTGACCACGAATTCGTTCAGCTCGAACTTGGCGTCCGAGCCCTTGAAGTCGAAGCGGGTGGACAGCTCGCGGTTGGCCGTGTCCACGGCGTTGGTGAGCTCGTGCTTGTCGACTTCCGAGACGACGTCGAAGGAGGGCATGGCGGCCTCGGGGGCGGGGTGGTGGGGATGCGGGATTCTAGCCCAGCCCGCCCGGCGCGGTCAGTCGTCACGCCGCTGACTGGAAGTGAAACGGGGCCGCCGGTATTCAACACGAATTCAGACGCCCGGGAGCGATGATTCGCGCCGTGGATCCTTCCCGTCCACGTACCTTTCGAGGCTGACCATGTCCCATCTCAAGCTTGCCACCCTGGCCCTCCTGCTCGCCGGTTCCTCGGCGCTGCCGGCCGGTGCGCAGAACAGCGGCCTGCCGGGTGCCGTCCGCGACGCCCAGTACCGCGCCGAGGCGCGCGAGCGCGTCGAGGACCGCGAGGAGTTCCGCGATTACCGCAACGACCGCCGCGGTGATCAGCCGGGCGGGGCCAGCGGCATCGTCAGCGACGGCCGCCGCGATGACCGTCGCGACTGGCGCGAAGACCGCCGCGACGACCGCCAGGATCGCCGCTACGACCGCCGGGACGACCGCCGGAACGACCGCCGCGACTGGCGTGCCGACCACCGCGAGGACCGTCGCGAGTGGCGCGAAGACCGCCGCGACTGGCGCGATGATCGCCGCGAGTGGCGCCAGGACCGCCGCGACGACCGCTACTACGACCGTCGCGACCACTACGCCCGCCACGACGACGGCCGCTGGAGCGGTTACTACTGGCAGCCGCAGTACCGCTACCGCGCGCCGGTGCGCTACGTGTATCCGCGCGGCTACGCGCCCTACCAGTGGCGCGTGGGCCATCGCCTGCCGCGCCACTACTACGAGCGCCACTACTACGTGGACTACCGGGCCTACCGCCTGCCGCCGCCGCCCTACGGCTACCACTGGGTGCGGGTCGACCGCGACGTGGTCCTGGTTGCGCTGGCCACCGGCCTGATCCGCGACGTGCTGTACGGGCTGTACTACTGACGTTTCGCGTAAACGCGTCCCAAGGGGCCGGCCATGCCGGCCCCTTTTCTTTTGGGGACGGCGCGCCGGGGTAACGAAAGCTTCACCACGCGGGGACTAGGGTCGCGCCATGTCGCCCCGGCCCCTGCCTGTCGCCCGATCCTTCCTGCCCCGTGTCGGCCTTGCCGCGGCGGCGCTGGCCGGGCTCGCCGGCTGCGCCGAGAACTCCCCGCACCCGCTGCCCGAGGGCGCTTTCCTGGTGCAGGACCAGGCCTTGAGCGAGATGAGCGGCCTGGAGGCGTCGGTGCGTGACCCGGGCGTGCTCTGGAGCATCAACGACAGCGGCAGCCGCCCCCGGCTGTTCCGGCTGGGGCGGCGCGGCGAGGACCTTGGGCGCGTGGTCGTGCGTGGCACGTCATGGCTCAGCGATGACTGGGAAACGCTGGCCATGTGGCGCGAGGGCAGCACCGACTGGCTGCTGCTGGGCGACGTTGGCGACAACAAGCAGCGCCGGCCGCACGTCAACGTGTATGCCGTGCGTGAGCCCGCGCCCGGCGCTACCGAGGCCACCGTCGAATGGACGCTGCGCTTCCGCTATCCCGACGGCCCGCGCGATGCCGAGGGCATCACCGTCGATCCCGCGTCGGGCAGCCTGCTGGTGCTGAGCAAGCGCGAGTCGCCGCAGCGTCTTTACCGCGTGCCCCTGTCGGCACGCGGCAACGAGGTCCCGGTGCTCGCCGAAGCGATTGCCGAGCTGCCGCCGCTGTCGGCGCAGGCCACCGGCCTGGACATCACGCACGATGGCCGGGCGCTGGTGGTGTTGACCTATGCCGCGGTCTACGTGTGGCCGCGCATCGATGGCCAGCCCTGGGCGTCGGTACTGTCCGCGCCGGTGCAGCGGCGCGCGCTGCCGCCGATGTCGAAGGCTGAGGCCATGGCGACCGGCCCCGAGCCGGGCGTCGTGTACGTCGGCTCCGAGCGGCTGCCCACGCCGCTGCTGCCCATCCGCGTCGGGCCTTAACGAAACGCTGAGGTTTTTTTCAGCGAAGGTTCGTGTGCGCGGGTGCAGGGTGTCGTTGAAGCCAATGGCTTCATCCCCCCGCAGATAAGGAGCACGACATGAACAAGAATCCCTGTTCCGCCGCCCTGGCCGCGATCACCCTGGCGCTGTCCGGCGCCGCTTTCGCCGCCACGCCGCCGCCGGTGGACGGCACGATGGCCAACGCCCCCGTGCAGGACCACGCCAGCATCGGCTTCGACGAGATCGACAAGGATGCCGACGGCTTCGTCGTCCAGTCCGACCTGCCGCCCGAGCACGAGCTGGCGCTGCAGTTCGCCGCCGCCGACCTCGACCGCGACCAGCGCCTGAGCCGCGATGAGTTCGACGCCTTCGAGGAGTCGCCGGAGGAAGAGGAGGCCGAGGAGTAAGGCGCGACGTTCCGCGGCACTTCCCCCCACGCGGAACACGGGCGGCCCTCGGGCCGCCCGTTTTCGTTCAGGGCGCGAACAATTCCGGCTGCGGCGGCAGCTCGTCGTGCCGGCGGAAGTTGGCCAGGCCCACGCCCACCAGCCGGTAGCGCGTGCGCGCCGGCAGCTCCACGCGCGTGCGCAGCTCCAGCGCGATCGCCACCACCTGCGCCAGCGAAGTCGGCGGCGACGGTGGCGTCAGGCTGCGTGTGAGGATGCGGAAATCGGCGGTCTTGAGCTTGAGCACCACGGTGCGCCCACTGCGGTCGCCTTCGCGCGAGGCCGCGGCCCAGGCCTTGGCCGCCAGGCGTTCGATCGCGTCGGTGGTCTGCTCCAGCGGCAGGTCGCGCTCGAAGGTGTCCTCGGCCGAGACCTGCGTGGTTGGCCGCTCGGATTCCACCGGGTGTTCGTCGATGCCGCGCGAAAGCTCGTGCAGTCGGCGGCCCCAGCGCCCGAAGCGCCGTTCCAGTTCGTGCAGCCCGTGCTCGCGCAGCTGGCCCACGGTGCGGATGCCGAGCGTGGCGAGCTTCGCCTCCATCACCTTGCCCACGCCGGGGAGCTTGCCCACCGGCAGCGGCGCGAGGAAGGCCAGCACCTGCGCCGGCTTCACCACGAACTGGCCGTCGGGCTTGCGCCAGTCGCTGGCTATCTTGGCCAGGAACTTGTTGGGCGCGATGCCGGCCGAGGCGGTCAGCGCGGTTTCCTCGCGGATGGCGGCCCGGATCGCTTCGGCAACCGCGGTGGCGCTGGCCAGGCCGGTCTTGTTCTCGGTCACGTCGAGGTAGGCCTCGTCCAGCGACAGCGGTTCGATCAGGTCGGTGTGGCGGGCGAAGATCGCGCGCACCTGGCGCGACACCGCCTTGTAGCGGGCGAAATCGGGCGGCACGAAGATCGCCTGCGGGCACAGCTTCTCGGCCCGCAGCGCCGGCATCGCCGAACGCACGCCGAATTTGCGCGCCTCGTAGCTGGCCGCGCACACCACCGAGCGTGCCCCGCGCCAGGCCACCACCACCGGCTTGCCGCGCAGGGACGGATCGTCGCGCTGCTCCACCGACGCGTAGAACGCGTCCATGTCCACGTGCACGATCTTGCGGGGCGGGGCCATGCCGCATTGTCGCCCAGCAGCGCGGCCGCCGCAGCGGGCCTCAGTCGGTCCGTTCGCGCAGCGCGGCGCGGTAGCGGCGGCTGCAGGGCAGGGTGCTGCCGTCCTTGAGGTGCAGGCGGGCGTCGCCGGTCTCCAGCGGCTCGATCATGGCCACGTGGTCGAGGTTGACGATGTGGCTGCGGTGCACGCGCTGGAAGCGCGCCGGGTCGAGCCGGGACTCGATCGCGGCGATGGTGCTGCGCAGCGGGTACTCGCGGCCGCGCACCCGCAGGTTCACGTAGTTGCCCGCCGCCTGCAGCGACTCGATGTCGGCCGCGGGCACCAGGAACTCCCGCCCGAGCTTGCGCACCAGGAAGCGCTCCGGGCGGTCCACCGGCTCCACGGGCGGCGCGTCGTCGTCCGGGGCGTCTAGAAGGCTGGCCTCGCCCTGCAGGCGCCGCAGCACGAACCGGTAGCCAATGATCATCAGCACGGCGCCCAGGAAAGTCCGGGCGTCCTTCACGTACTCGTAGAACAGCTGCCGCGGCCAGTCGCCGAAATCGTAGCTGTCGCCGCCCAGCGCGTAGATGGCCTGCCGCAGCGCCACCATGCCCACCACGTGCAGCAGGCTGAAGGCGACGCTGGCCAGCAGGTACCACGGCAGCTGCCGGCGCCAGGTATCGAAGTGCACCGGGAAGCGCCGGGTGAACCAGGCGATGGCCGGCACCAGCGCCAGGATCACCAGGTTGCTGGTCCACTCCCAGATCGCCGGCTCGGCCGGATGGTGGGGCAGGCCGGCGCGGCGAAGCTCCATGCCGACGGTGATGGTGTTGCCGATCGCCGACAGGGAAATCGACGCCAGCCAGTAGCCGGCCTCCGCCCACCGGCGCCAGGGCAGGTATCGCTCGTACAGGGTGGGCGCGCGTTCGGCCGCGGGGGAGGGGGCAGGCATGCCGCCATTCTAGGCCGCGGCCTGCGGGTCGACGCCGCGGTTCGTCCCCCGGTTCCGCCGTTCGTCCCTCGCGGCCCGCGGGTCGTCACCCGGCGGTGGCCCGCGGTGCGACGACCGCGCCAGCCTGTGCTCCCGATCCCGGAGACGACCCATGGAACGCCGCCACGACCTCGACGCGCTGCGCGTCCTCGCCCTGCTGTCGCTGATCGCCTACCACTGCGGGATGCTCTACGTGGCGGAGTGGGACTGGCACATCAAGAGCAGCTACCTGCAGGACTGGCTGCAGTGGCCGATGCTGGCCATGAACCGGTGGCGCATGGCGCTCCTGTTCCTGCTGTCCGGGCTGGCGATCGGGCTGTACCGGCCGTCCCGGCACCCGGGGCGCTTCGCCTGGGAGCGCACGGTGCGGCTGTTCGTGCCGCTGGTGTTCGGCATGTTCGTCATCTGCTCGGTGCAGGCTTATGTGCAAGGCGTGGCCGCGGGCGCTTTCGAGCCTGGATTCGGCACGTTCCTGGCGCGCTACTGGTTCCTGGCGCCGTGGCCGCCGGGCGATTTCAGCGACTACGACCTGACCTGGAACCATCTCTGGTACCTGGCCTACCTGTGGATCTACACCCTCGTGCTGGCGGCCTTGCTGCCCCTGCTCGAGTCCGGCCCGGGCCGGCGCCTCCAGTCTGCGCTCGCCGGGCTGCGCGGCTGGAAGCTCGTGCTGCTTCCGGCGTTCCCGCTGGTGCTGTACCTGAACCTGCTGCTCGTTCGCTTCGAGGCGACCAACGGGCTGTTCGACGACTGGTTCCAGCACGCGCAGTTCTTCACCGTGTTCCTTTATGGCTATGCGCTGTCGCGCTCGGCCGGGTTCTGGGACGAACTGCGCCGCCTCCGCCGCCCGCTGGGCTGGGCGGCGCTGGCGATGACCGCGGTGTACGTGCCCCTGCTCAAGTCCGACATCGTGTTCGGCGAGCCGGCGCTGGTGGCGATCCGCAGCCTGCGCGGCCTGCTGGTGTGGACCGTGCTGCTGGCGATCCTGGCCTGGGGCAGGCACGCGCTCGACCGCCCCTTCCGTTGGCTGCCCTATGCGAGCGAGGCGGTGTTCCCGTGGTACGTGATCCACCAGAGCGCGACCGTGCTGCTCGCCTACTGGCTGGTCCCGCTGCGGCTGGGCGGCGCGCTCGAGGCGGCCCTGGTCGTGCTGGGCACGCTGGCGGCCTGCGGGCTTGGCCACGAGATGGTCAAGCGCGTGGCCGTGCTGCGCCCGCTGTTTGGCTTGAAACCGAGGCTGGCCTCAGGCCGCGCGCAGCCGGAAGCGGTCGCGGTACTCGGCCGGGGTCAGTGAGGTGGCGCGCTTGAACAGCTTGCGGAAGCTCGAGGCGTCGCTGTAGCCGCAGCGCTCGACGATTTCCTCGAAGCTGAGCAAGGTGGTCTCGAGCAGCGCCTTGGCGCGCTCGACCCGCAGGTGCTGCACGTGGCCCAGCGGGGTGCTGCCGTAGTGCTGGCGGAAGTGCCGCAGCAGGCTGCGCTCGCTGGTGCCGCAGGCCTCGGCCAGCTCGCTGATGCTCAGCTCGCGGTGCAGCTCCTTGTGCAGGAAGTGCTCGGCCTTCTCCGACAGCGAATGCCGCGGCCGTTCAGTCAGCGCGAGGCTGATGTAGGGCGCCTGGCTCTGCCGGTCGGGGTCGATCAGCATCATGCGCGCGGTGTGCTGGGCCAGCGCCGGGTCCACGCGCCGGGCCAGCAGCTGCAGGATGTAGCTCAGCACCGCGGTGCTGGCGCCGGTGGTGGTGACGCCGCCGTCCTCGACCACCATGCGCTCGATGTCGAGCTTCACCCGCGGGAAACGCTGCCGGAACGCGGCGTCCAGCCACCAGCTGGTGGTGGCGTGGCGGCCGTCGAGCAGGCCCGCCTCCGCCAGCAGGAAGGTGCCGCAGCAGTTGGCGGCGATCGGCACGCCGCGCAGGTGCATGGCGCGCAGCAGGGCGATCTCGGGGCCGAAGCCCGCCAGCTGGTCGACCATGTCGCCGGCGCTGGAGTGCATGTAGCCCGGCACCAGCAGCAGGTCGAGCGCGACCTCGGGCGGCTGCACCGGGCCGATCGACAGGCCGCCGCTGCCGGTCACCGTGGCCTGGCCGCGCGCGCCGACCAGCACGGTCTCCAGGCGCAGGCGGGTGCCCGGATCGCGCACCTCGGCCAGCTTCTGGGCGATGCGCAGGATGTCCATCGGGCCGGTGAGGCTCGAGAGCACGGCGCCCTCGAGCGCCAGCAGGCCGACGGTGAAGCGCTGCTCATCGCGTGACATAGATCGCTCCGGAATGCTGCCGCAGCCAGTCCGACAGCGCGTCGGGCACGGCCAGCGCGCCGGTGTCGGCATCGCCGCAGCCCACCAGCGGGATGCGGCCGGGATGGCCGGCCGGCAGCGGCGTCGCCGAGGGCGCGACCAGCTGCGGGCGGCCGGCGGCGTCCTGGCTCAGCAGCCACAGCCCGGGCGGCGGGGTCGGGCCGGCGCGGCAGGCCTCGGCCAGGCGCAGGCGCACTTCGGCGCCGGTCAGCGGCAGCAGGCGCCAGTCGCCGCGGCTGGCACTGAGGACGGCGTCGTAGCGGCTGCCCTCGACGAAGATGGCTTCGTCGGCGGGCGGGGCGGCGCTGGCGGGGGCCAGGCCGGCGAGGGAGAGCAGAGCGGCCAGCAGCAGGCGATTCATGGGTGGCTCCGTGCGAATCGGGCGAGGCCCGGGGTAGGCACAGCGTCCGCCCCACGGGCCGCCCCCGGCAGTGGCGAAAACGACACCTTGCGGGTGAAAACGGACTTTACGCCCTCCGGGGGCGAAATCCGACGGGCCCGCCGGCCGCGGGCGTGGCTGATCCGGCGCGGGGTCGGAAAAGGAACGGGCCGCTTTCGCGGCCCGTCCGGGGATTCCGCCTGGCGCGGCGGTCAGTCGTCGATCTCCTCCGAGATCACGCGGCCGGAATGGGCGTTGATGCGCAGTTCGACCCGGCGGCCGTCGCTGCCGCGGGCGTCCGCTTCCCACACGGCATCGTCGAGGTCGAGGTCGCGCACCTCGGTGAAGCCCGCGGCCTGGAGGCGGGCGATCACGTCGCCGGCGGTCATCAGGCCGCGGTCGCCGCGGTCGTCCATCAGCTCGCCGGTGGCCGGGTCGAGGGCCACGTCGTGCCAGCGGCCGTCGGCGTGGCGCACTTCGGCTTCCCAGAGGTCGTCGTCGTACTCGAGGTCGCGGACGTCGGCGTAGCCGGCTGCCTGCAGGCGGGCGGTGGCGTCGGCGGCGCTGCCGACCGGCTGGGCGGAGGCCGCGCTGGCGGCGAAGGCGAGCGAGAGGGCGATCAGCAGGGTGGGGGTCTTCATGGGGTGTCTCCTTCGGTGGGTGGGTCCGGTCGTTGCCGGTGGACGCCACTATCCGCACCGCGCCTAACAGGCCCATGATCGGGTCGTTAACGGAGCCGTTAATGATTCCCGGCACACTGCGCGCATGCCCAAGCTTCCCATCCTGCTGGTTATCGCCGGCGCCGTCGCCGCGCTGCACGTGCCCGTGCAGGCGGACGACGATTCGCGGCGCGCGCGCGAAGGCGTGCGCCGCGGCGAGTTCGTGCCGCTCGAGCGCCTGCTCGCCCGGGCCGAACGCGAGCACCCGGGCGAGGTGCTGGAGGTCGAGCTCGACGACGGCGAGTACGAGATCGAGATCCTGCGCGAGGACGGCCGCGTGGTCGAACTCACCTACGATGCCCGCAGCGGCCGCCTGCTCGAACTCGAGGTGGACGATGACGATGACGACGACTGATGCGCATCCTGCTGGCGGAAGATGACCCGACGCTGCGCGCACGCATCGCCGAGGCCCTGGCCGGGGCCGGCTTCGCGGTCGACGCGGTCGCGGATGGCAACGAGGCCGAATTCCTGGGCCAGACCGAGGCGTTCGACGCCGCGGTGCTCGACCTGGGCCTGCCGGGCATGGACGGGCTGGCCGCGCTGGGCCGCTGGCGCGACGCCGGGCGCGGCTTCCCGGTGCTGGTGCTGACCGCGCGCAGCCGCTGGCACGACAAGCTGGCCGGCTTCAACGCCGGCGCCGACGATTACCTCACCAAGCCCTTCCAGCTGGAGGAATTGATCGTGCGCCTGCGCGCGCTGATCCGCCGCAGCGCCGGGCATGCGCATCCGCGACTCGCCTGCGGGCCGCTGGTGCTGGACGTGAACACGTCGCGCTTCAGCCTCGACGGTGCGCCGCTGGCGCTGACCGCGCAGGAATTCCGCATCCTGTCCTACTTCATCCACCACCCGGGCAAGGTGATCACGCGCGGCGTGCTGGGCGAGCATGTGTACGAAGGCGGCTTCGACCCGGATTCGAACGCGCTCGACGTGCTGATCAGCCGCATCCGGCGAAAGCTCGGGCCGGGCCTGCTGCGCACGCTGCGCGGCCAGGGCTTCGTGCTGGGCGACCCGCCATGAGGACGCTGCGCTCGCTGCGCGGGCGCCTGCTGCTGGCCAGCCTCGCCGGCATCGCCGCCGCCTCGCTGCTGGCGGCGTGGCTGCTGGGCGCGGCCTTCGAACGCGCGGTGCTGGGTGCCTTCGACCGACGCCTGGCCGATGACCTGGTGACGGTGGCCGGCGTGCTGGCGCGCGACGGCAACGGCCAGGTGCGGATGCGCCGCGAGCCCGCCGACGGCCGCTACGCGCGCGTGTTCTCCGGCCACTACTGGCAGGTGGGCGAAGGGCCGGGGGCGTTCCGCTCGCGCTCGATGTGGGACTTCGCGCCGGTGCTCCCGGTCGCCGCCACCGACGGCGCGCTGCGGCTCCGGGAAGTGGCGGGCCCGCGCGGGCAGGTGCTGCGCAGCGCCGAGCGCACGATTCAGCTGCCGGGCGTCGACGCGCCGGTGCGGGTATGGGTGGCGAGCGACCAGGCCATCCTGCGCCGCGAGGTCGAGGAATTCCGCTGGCTGGCCGGCCTGTCCTTCGCGCTGCTGGCGGCCGGGCTGGCGCTGGCCGCGGCCGGGCAGGTGCGCTATGGCCTGAAGCCGCTGCGCGGGCTCGGCAACGGGCTGGCGAAAGTACGCAGCGGCGAGGCCCGGCGCCTGGATCCGGCACCGCTGCCCACCGAGGTCATGCCACTGGCCGAGCATCTCAACCAGTTGCTCGAGCACCACGAGCGCATGGTCGCGCGTGCGCGCCGCTCTTCGCAGGACCTGGCACACGCGCTGAAAACGCCGCTGGCCGTGCTGGACGCCGGCACCCAGCGCCCGGGCCACGACCTGCCCGCGCTGGTGGCCGAACAAACCGCACGCATGCGCACCGTGGTCGAACGGCACCTGGCCGCCGGCACGCCGGTGGACCTGCGCGGCGCCGCCGGCGTCGCCGCGGCCGTGGCGCGGCTGCAGCCCCTGCTGCAGGCCGCGCATGCCGACAAGGCGTTGTCATGGGACGTGCAGGTGCCCGGGGCGCTGCGCTTCCGCGGCGCCGAGGACGACCTGGAGGAAATGCTCGGCAACCTGCTCGACAACGCCTGCAAATGGGCGCGCGGACAGGTGCGCGTGGTGGCGGGCCTTGCCGCCGCCGGCCTGTGGATCGAGGTGCGCGACGATGGCCCGGGCCTGCCGCCGGGCCAGCGCGAGGCGGCGCTGCAGCGCGGCGTGCGCCTCGATGAGCGCACGCCCGGCACCGGCCTGGGCCTCGCGATCACGGCCGACCTGGCCGCCGGATACGGCGGCCAGCTCGTGCTGGACGCCGCGCCGGAGGGCGGCCTTTGCGCCCGGCTGGGGCTGCCCGCGGCCTGACGCCGCGGCCTCAGCCGCAGCCGTCGGTGTAGTGCAGGTAGCCCACCACGGCGTCGCCGCCCAGCATCACCCGCTCGACCCGGCCGCAGCCGAGGATCGGCGGGCCGTTGCCGGCCGGCAGCCAGAGCGGCTGGCCTTCGTTGGGCACCCGGTCGTCGGCGGCGACGGCCGTGACGTTGTCGATCTTGCCGCTGCCCAGGTCGACGATGCAGTCGAAGCGGGCATCGCCCGGGTCACGCAGGCGCACGCCGGCCTTGCCGCGGTTCATCGGCCAGGCGCTGGTGACGGCCACCGTGACCACGCCCGCGTCCTGGACGCAGCGGCCGATCGCCTCGTCGAGCTCGGCGAGGCGGCGCGTCCAGTCGGTGTCGGGCTTGCCGGCGGCCTCGAACACCGGCGCGGCGTCGAGGTCCAGGCCCATCTCGGCGCTGCAGCAGCCGTTCACCGGCGCGCCGCCGCCGAAGCTGGCCTGGGCACTGAAGGGAAACGCAGGGCCGTCGGCCATGGTGTCGAAGCACTGGCCCGGCGCGATGAGCGTGGCCACCGATTCCTCGGGGCTGCCTTCCGGCGCGCCGGTGAAGCGGAAGCTGCCGCCGTCGGCGGCCGCCAGTTCGCCCTGCAGTTCGGTTTCGGCGTCGGGTGTCTTGAGCAGGGCGCGGTCGGCCGTGATGTCCAGCGACCAGAAGGGTTCGTTGCCCCGGCAAAGGAAGGCGCGCGGCACGGTGGGCACGGCGGTGTCTTCCGGGGGCGCCGGTTCCGGCGCGGTGGCCATCGGCGGCGGCGGGGCCTCGGCGGCGGGCGCGGGCGCCTCCTGCCGGCAGGCAGCCAGCGGGATCACCAGGGCGAGGGCGAGCAGTCGCGTCTTCATCGGCGTTTCTCCAGGGGGCGCCGGGGGAACGATGCCGCAGCGCCCGGACGGCGGCAAGCGGCGCCATGGCGAGGCTGAACGGATGCCCCGCGGCCTCGCGCGCCCCGTCAACGCGTGCCGGGTTGCCACGTTTTCGGTGGCATGGGCGGAATGGGCCGCCACGAGGGAGATCCACATGTTCAAGCCACTGATCTGCACCGCCCTGGTCCTGGCCAGCGGCTTCGCCTTTGCGCAGGACGCCGGCGCCGACCGCGAGGCGCGCCGCGCCGAGTGGCAGGCCAAGGCCGAGGCGCGCTTCGCCGAGGCCGACAAGGACCGCGACGGCCGCCTGGACCGCATCGAGGCCCAGGCCTTCGGTGATCGCATGGTGCGCAACTTCGACCGCATCGACGCCAACCGCGACGGCGAGCTTGAGCGCACTGAAATCGCCGACGCGCGCCGCCACGCCATGCAGGGCAAGCGCCATCACCGCATGCGGACGATGCACGCCTACCAGCGCGGCCTCTTCAAGGGCATGGATGACGACGGCAACGGCGCGATCAGCCGCGCCGAGCTGGGGAACAAGATGCCGCGCTGGGCGGAGCACTTCGCGGTGATCGATGCCAACAACAACGGCGAGATCAGCGCGGACGAACTGAAGGCGCACCGCCAGCAGATGCGCGCGGAACATCGCGCGCAGCGCGCCCAGCGCGAAGGCTGAAGCGCGGGGTCCCCGGGGCGGGCGGTGGGGCCGCCCCGGGGGTTTTCAGCGGTGGATCAGAAGCGGAAGCCGGCGCTGATGCCGTAGACCAGCGGGTCGACCTCGGCGGTGCCGACGTTGCCCAGGGTCTCCACCGTCACTTCGGTGTCGAAGTCGAGCTTGCGCACGTCGGCGCGCACGAAGAAGTTGTCGTTGAAGTACACGTCCGCGCCCAGCGTCAGGCTCAGGCCGTTGGCGTTGTCGCCGTCGATGCCCAGGCCCGCCAGCGCGCCGCGACTCTGCTCGCCCGAGACGTTGACCACGCCGTAGCCGGCGCCGATGAACGGGCGGAACTGGCCGTCGGTGTTGAAGTGGTAGTTCAGGCTCAGCGTGGTCGGGCGGTGCTCGACGGTGGCGACGGTGCCGAGGCCGGCCAGCGAGACTTCGTGCTCGAACGCGGTCAGGCCGCTCCACAGCTCGACCGAGAAGTTGTCGTTGAAGCCGTAGGCGAAGCTGCCGGTCAGGCTCCAGTCATCGTTGACGCTGGCGCGGGCGCCGGCGAGCGTGCCGTTGTCGGACTTCGGGTCGGTGTTCTGGTAGCCGAGGGTGGCGGTGAAGGACTGGGCGTTGGCGCCGGTGGCGGCGAGCGCGCCGCCAAGCGCGAGGGCGATCAGGGCAATGCGGGACATGGGGTGGCTCCTTGCGGGGTTATCGGGGGGACCGGTCTTTCCGGCCCGCCGATCCTCGCGAGCGCCGCTTCAAGCCCCGGTGAGGCCGGCGTCCAAGTCGCGTGAACGATTCAGGCTCGCCGGGAACTTCCGGCGCCGGGGGCAGTCCATGACTGCAGTCACTGTCACCATCCGCACGCGCATCGTCGCCGCGGTGGCGGCCAGACTGGCCCTGCTCTCCAAGGGTGACATTGCGCTCGGGCCGTTACCGGCCTCGCCTGGCGGCGAACAGCACGCGTCGCCAGGGTGTTTGCGCCAATCCAAGGCCCCCGTTACCCCGGGGGTTCTTTTTGCCCGGCGCTTGGCCGTCGTCGGCGAACGGGGGACAATGGGCGCGGACTCATTTCGCGGAACCCAGGTGGACCATGGCCGAGCTTAAGGAAGCGCGGGTGCCGGATATCGGCGACGACAAGGACGTGCCCGTGATCGAGCTGCTGGTGCAGCCCGGCGACGTGGTGAAGAAGGACCAGGGCCTGGTGACGCTGGAATCGGACAAGGCGACGATGGAAGTGCCGGCACCGTTCGACGGCATCGTGCGCGAGCTGAAGGTCAAGGTCGGCGACGAGCTGTCCGAGGGCTCGGTGGTGGCGCTGATCGAGCCGGCCGTGGCGGCCGCGGCGCCTCCGCCCGCCAAACCCGCGGCGGCGCCTGCTCCCGCGCCCGCCCCCGCTGCCGCGCCGGCGCCGGCTGCCGTCGCCAGGCCTGAATCCGCCGCCCCGGCCCCGGCCCCGGCCCCGGCCAAGCCGGCCGAAGCCCCGCGCGCTGCGTCGGCGGAGGCGCCCTCGCGCAGCAGCCCGCCCGTCAGCTTCGACGCCGACGCGCTGATGCCGGCCAAGGTGCCGCACGCCAGCCCGGCCGTGCGCCTGTTCGCGCGCGAGCTGGGCGTGGACCTGTCGCAGGTGACGGGCAGCGCCCGCGCCGGCCGCATCAGCAAGGAGGACGTGCAGGCCTTCGTGAAGTCGGCGTTGGCCGGCGGCGGCGCACCCCGCGCGACCGGCGGTGGCGGCGGGCTCGACCTGATCCCGTGGCCGAAGGTGGATTTCGCGAAGTTCGGGCCGGTCGAAAGCAAGCCGCTCTCGCGCATCCAGAAGCTCAGCGGCGCCAACCTCGCGCGCAACTGGGCCATGATCCCGCACGTCACCCAGTTCGACGACGCCGACATCACCGAGATGGAGGCCTTCCGCAAGAAGCTGGGCGAGGAGAACAAGGACACCAAGGTCACGCCGCTGGTGTTCCTGATCAAGGCCGCGGTGGCCGCGCTGAAGAAGTATCCGGCCTTCAACGCCTCGCTCGACGGCGACAACCTGGTGCTCAAGAAGTACTTCCACATCGGCATCGCCGTGGACACGCCCGACGGCCTCGTGGTGCCCGTGATCCGCGACGCGGACCGCAAGGGCCTGCTGGAACTGGCGAAGGAGCTGGGCGAGATCAGCGCCAAGGCGCGCGACAAGAAGCTGACCTCGGCCGACATGCAGGGCGGCTGCTTCTCGATCAGCTCGCTGGGCGGCATCGGCGGCACCGCGTTCACGCCGATCATCAACGCGCCGGAAGTCGCCATCCTGGGCGTGTCGCGCAGCGCGATGAAGCCGGTCTGGAACGGCAAGGACTTCGACGCGCGCCTGATGCTGCCGCTGAGCCTGAGCTACGACCACCGCGTGATCGACGGCGCCGCCGCCGCGCGCTTCACCGCCTACCTGGCCCAGGTGCTGGGCGACCTGCGCCGCCTGCTGCTCTGATGGCCGCGCCGCTGCCCGCCATTCCAGGCGCGGTGCCCGCGCGCATCCGCGTCGCGGCGGTGCAGTACGGGCAGCGGCGGGTCGCCGGCTTCGACGGCTTCGCCGCGCAGGTGGAGGAGTTCGTCCGGGTGGCGGCCGACTACGGCGCCGATTTCATCGTCTTCCCCGAGCTGTTCACCCTGCAGCTACTCAGCGCCGAGTCGTCCATGCTCGATCCGGCCGCGGCGATCGAGCGCCTGAGCCGCCACACGCCCGACGTGACCGCGCTGCTGGTGCGCCTGGCCGACCAGTACCGCATCCACGTGGTCGGCGGCACGCACCCGACCCGCACGCCGGAGGGCGACCTGCGCAACATCTGCTATGTCGCCACCCGCGACGGCGCGCTGCATCGCCGAGACAAGCTGCACATCACGCCCAGCGAGCAGGCCAGCTGGGCGGTGGAGGGCGGCGACGCCGCCGGCGTGATCGAAACCGACGCCGGCCCGGTCGGGGTGATGGTTTGCTACGACAGCGAGTTCCCCGAGCTCGGCCGCCACCTGGTGGACCAGGGCGCGCTGGTGCTGTTCGTGCCCTACTGCACCGACCTGCGAAGCGGGCACCTGCGTGTGTCGCTGAGTTGCCGCGCGCGCGCGGTCGAGAACCAGGTGTACTTGGTCGCGGCCGGCAACGTCGGCCATTGCCCCAACGTCGCCAACTTCGACATCCAGTACGCGCAGTCGGCGGTGTACACGCCCTGCGACGTGATGTTCCCGCCCGAAGGCATCGCCGCCGAGGCCGCGCCGCAGGTCGAGCAGCTGCTGTTCGCCGACCTGGACCTGGCCGCCCTGCGCGAGGCGCGCCGCAGCGGCACCGTCAAGAACCTGCAAGACCGCCGGCCGGAGCTCTACGCCCGCTGGCGCGCCCCCTGATCCCGGAGAGAACGATGGCCAAGATCGAACTGCGCGTGCCCGACCTGGGCGACGACAAGGACGTGCCCGTGATCGAGCTGCTGGTGCAGCCCGGCGACGCGGTGAAGAAGGACCAGGGCCTGGTGACGCTGGAGTCGGACAAGGCGACGATGGAAGTGCCGGCCAGCGCCGCGGGCACCATCACCGAACTGAGGGTGAAGGTCGGTGACACCGTCTCCGCCGGTGACGTGATCGCCATCGCCGAGGCGGCCGATGCCGCCGTCGCCTCCCCTGTAGGAGGGACTTCAGTCCCGAACGCCGCCGCCGCCGGAGCGAACACTGCCAAGGGCATCGGGACTGAAGTCCCTCCCACAAGGGCATCCGCCGCGTCGCTGGACAGCGGCGCCAAGGCGGACCTCGAATGCGAAATGCTCGTGCTCGGCGCCGGCCCCGGCGGGTACACCGCCGCCTTCCGCAGCGCCGACCTCGGCCTGGACACCGTGCTGGTCGAGCGCTACGACGCGCTGGGCGGCGTCTGCCTCAACGTCGGCTGCATCCCGTCCAAGGCGCTGCTGCACGCGGCCGAGGTGCTGGTGGAGGCGAAGCACGCCGCCGATTTCGGCATCGAGTTCGGCACGCCCAAGATCGACCTCGACAAGCTGCGCGGCCACAAGGACAAGGTGGTCGGGCAGATGGTGAAGGGCCTGGCCGGCATGGCCAGGCAGCGCAAGGTGCGCACGCTGACCGGCGAGGGCCGCTTCGTGTCGCCCAACGAGCTGGAGGTGCGCACGCAGGAAGGCGTGAAGCGGGTGCGCTTCGGGCAGTGCGTCATCGCGGCCGGTTCGCAGCCGGTGAAGCTCGGCGGTTTCCCCTGGGACGACGCGCGGGTGATGGACTCGACCGATGCGCTGTTGCTCACGGACATCCCGAAGACGCTGCTGGTCGTCGGCGGCGGCATCATCGGCCTGGAAATGGCCTGCGTGTATTCGGCGCTGGGCAGCCAGGTCACCGTGGTCGAGTTCATGGACCAGCTGATGCCGGGCGCCGACAAGGACCTGGTGAAGCCGCTGGCCGACCTGCTGAAGAAGCGCGGCGTGGCCGTGCACCTGGGCTGCAAGGTCGCGAAGGTGGATGCGAAGAAGGACGGCCTGCACGCCACCTTCGAGGGCGCGTCGGTGCCCGCGGGCACGAAGTACGACCGCGTGCTGGTGTCGGTGGGCCGCGCGCCCAACGGCGGCAAGCTCGACGCCGAAAAGGCCGGCGTGCACGTCACCGACCGCGGCTTCATCCCCGTCGACAAGCAGATGCGGACCAACGTGCCGCACATCTTCGCCATTGGTGACTTGGTGGGCCAGCCGATGCTGGCGCACAAGGCCACGCACGAGGGCAAGCTGGCGGCCGAGGTCGCGGCCGGGCACAAGAAGGAGTGGGTGGCGCGGGTGATCCCGTCGGTGGCCTACACCGATCCGGAGATCGCCTGGGTCGGCGTCACCGAAACCGAAGCCAAGGCCAAGGGCCTGGCGGTTGGCGTGGCGAAATTCCCGTGGGCGGCGTCTGGCCGTGCGGTCGGCATCGGCCGCACCGAGGGCTTCACCAAGCTCATCTTCGACGAGCACACCGAACGCGTGATCGGCGCCGGCATCGTCGGCGTCCACGCCGGCGACCTGATCGCCGAACTCGCCCTCGCGATCGAGATGGGCTGCGAAGCCAGCGACATCGGCCACACCATCCACCCGCACCCCACCCTCAGCGAATCCGTCGCCATGGCCGCCGAAATCCAGGAAGGCACCATCACCGACCTCTACCTCCCCAAAAAGTAACCCAAACAGCAAAACCAAATGAACCAGGTTCATTTGGTTTTGTCAGGCGAAGGCGAGGTAGCAGATCGCGCTCAGGACGGCGACGCCGATGAGGTCCAGCACCGCGCCGTGGCGCAGCATGTCGTGGGACGTGACCAGGCCGCTGCCGTAGGCGATGGCGTTGGGCGCGGTGGCCACCGGCAGCATGAAGCCGACGCTGGCTGCCAGTACGGCGGGGAACATGAACAGCGCGGGATCGACGCCGACGGCGACGCCGGTGGCGGCGAGGATGGGCATCAGCAGCACCGCGGTCGCCGTGTTGCTGGCGATCTCCGACAGCAGCACCACGCCGCCGACGATGCCTAGCAGCAGCAGGGGCAGCGGCAGCGCGCTCAGGCCCGAGAGGCTTTCCGCCACCGCGGCGCTGAGGCCGGACGTCTGGAACGCCGCCGCCAGCGCGATGCCGCCGCCGAACAGCACCAGCGCGCCCCACGGCACCTTCTCCGCCGTCTCCCAGTCCAGCAGCTGGCTGCCGCGCCCGTCGGGAATCACGCACAGCGCCACCACCGCCAGCAGCGCCACGCTGGCATCGTTCGCGCCCGGCAGGCCCAGCAGCGCGCTCCAGCCGCCGAAAGGCTCGCTGCGGAAGATCCAGGCCAGCGCCGTCAGTGCGAACACCACCAGCACGCGCCGCTCGCCCGGCGTCCACGGCCCGCTGTCGGGCAGCACCGCCGCCGGCGCGCCCGCCAGGCCGCGGCCGAGCCACAGCGCCATCAGCGGCAGGAACACCAGCACCACCGGCACGCCGATTGCCATCCAGTCGAGGAAGCCGTAGCGCGTGCCCGTGGCCTCGGAATACACCTGCATGAACACCAGGTTCGGCGGCGAGCCGATCGGCGTGCCCAGGCCGCCGACACTCGCGGCGTAGGCGATCGCCAGGATCAGCGGCGCGTGCAGCCGCTTGTCCGGATAACCCTCGAGGACCGCCAGCGCCACCGGCAGCATCAGCAGCGTCGTGGCCGTGTTCGAGATCCACATGCTGATCAGTCCGCAGGCCGCGATGAAGCCATACAGCAGGCTGCGCCCGCTGCGGCCACCGAAGGCCCGCACCATCCCCAGCGCCAGCCGCCGGTGGGCGCCGCTGCGCTCGAGCGCGCGCGAGAGCATGAAGCCGCCACCCAGCAGCATGATCAGCTCATGGCCGTAGCTCTGCGCGACCTGCTTGGCATCCAGCACGCCCAGCAGCGGCAGCACCGCCAGCGGCAGCAGCGCCGTCACCGGCCCGCGCACCGGCTCGAGGATCCACCACAGCGCGCACCAGAGCGTCAGCCCCACCGTGGCCGCCAGCGCGTGGGCACTGCCGCCGTTGACCAGCAGGAAATACGCCGCCAGGGCCGCCGCGGGTCCCGAAACCAGTGCCACGCATCGCAGGGTCATGGGCTCGGTCTCATCGGAAAAGAAAATGAACCCGGTACCGATTTATTTCGGGTCGGCGGGGCGGGAGGCGGGGTCGAGGGCGAGGGCGGCCTTGGCCAGCAGGTGGGCGCTGACCGGCGCGGTCATGAACAGGAACAGCGTGATCAGCAGCTCGCGCAGGCTGGGCTGCCCCTGCACCAGCTGCCACAGCATCGCCGCGATCAGCACGCCGCCCACGCCGAGCGTGCTGGCCTTGGTCGGGCCGTGCAGGCGCAGGTAGAAGTCGCCCAGCTTGGCCAGGCCCCAGGAGCCGACGAGGGCGAAGCCGCCGCCGAGCAGCAGCATCGCGCAGACCAGGATTTCCATGAGCGCGCTCATTCGATGATGTCCCGGCGGATCACGAACTTCGACAGCACCACCGTGCCCACGAAGCCCAGCATGGCGATCACCACCGCCGCCTCGAAGTGGATCGTGCTGCCCTGCCGCAGTCCCACCAGCACCAGCAGCGCGATCGTGTTCACGTACAGCGTGTCCAGCGCCAGGATGCGGTCGGGCAGGGTGGGGCCACGCAGCAGGCGGAACAGGTTCAGCAGCATCGCCAGGGCGAACAGCCCCAGCGTGATGTCCAGGCAGGTTTCGATCACGGGAAGATCTCCCTGAGCGGGGACTCGTAGCGCTGCTTGATCTGGGCGATCGTGGCGGCGGCGTCGTCGAGGTGGAAGCAGTGCACCAGCAGGTGGCGGCCATCGGGCGCCAGTTCGGCCGACAGCGTGCCCGGCGTCATGGTGATGATGCCGGCCAGCGCGGCGATGCCGTGCGGGTTGGTGATCTCGAGCGGGATCCAGACGAAGCCCGGGTGGATCTTCGATTCACGGCCCAGGATGCGCCCGGCGACTTCAAGGTTGGACATCACGATGTCGCCCAGCACCCGCAGGCCCAGGCGTACCGCCAGCAGCGGCCGCCGGATGCCTGCGCTTTCGCCGCGCAGGCGCTGGGCGGCGAGCGGCAGCAGCACCGCCAGCACCGCGGCCAGCAGCAGGTGGGCCGGGTCCAGCGTGGCCGCCAGCAGCAGCCACACCACGAAGACCGCCAGGCTGAGCAGCGGCGCGGGGAACCAGGCCTTCATGGCGACACCCCCGGCCGCGGCAGCGCGCCGCGCACCTGCTCGATATAGCCCGCGGGCGACATCAGCTGCGCCCCGGCGTCCTGCGCGTAGCGAAGCGCCGGCCCGCCGGCCACGGCCAGCAGCACGCCCAGCGCCAGCAGCGCGATCGTCGCCCCCACCTCGGCCCGGCGCAGCGCAGGCACGCGCCCGGCCGCCGGCACCTCGCCGCCTTCGCGCCAGAACACATGGCTGCCGGCGCTGGCCAGCGCGATCAACGTCAGCACGCCGGTGCCCAGCAGCACCGGCCACAGCCAGGCCACGTGCGCCTCCGGCACCGCCGCCAGCAGGCTGAACTTGCCGATGAAGCCCGACAGCGGCGGCAGCCCGGCCACCGACAGCGCCGCCAGCAGGAACAGCGAACCCAGCAGCGCCTTCGGCCCCAGCCGGTCGAACTTGCGCAGGCTGTCGCCGGCGTTGTCGCGCTGCTTGCGCACCAGGTCGGCCAGCAGGAACAGCGCGCCGCCCACCAGCGTGCTGTGCACGAGGTAATAGAGGCCCGCGCCCACGGCGTCCGCGCTCGCCAGCCCCAGCGCGATGAACAGCGTCGCCGCCGAACCCAGCACCAGGTAGGCGGCCAGCAGCCTCAGCGAGGGCGCGGCCAGCGCGCCCAGCGTCGCCAGCACCAGCGTCGCCGCGCCCAGCGGCAGCAGCCAGGGCCAGGCCAGCCCGGCCAGCGCACCGGCCTCGGCGCCGAACACCAGGCTGAAGACACGCAGCACCGCGTACACGCCCAGCTTGGTCATGATCGCGAACATCGCCGCCACCGCCGCCGGGCTGCGCGCGTAGGTTTCCGGCAGCCAGAAGTACAGCGGCAGCAGCGCCGCCTTGGCGCAGAACACCACCAGCAGCAGCCCCGCCGCCGCCTTCAGCGGCGCCGCCTCGGCCGCCGGCACCTGGCCGACGCGATGCGCGAGCTCGGCCATGTTCAGCGCGCCGGTGAGCCCGTAGATGAAGCCCAGCGCCACCAGGAACAGCGTCGACGCGGTGATGTTGAAGGCCACGTACTGCAGGCCGCTGCGCATCTGCAGCCCGCGCCCGCCGCTGAGCAGCAGGCCGTAGGACGCGATCAGCAGCACCTCGAAGAACACGAACAGGTTGAACAGGTCGCCGGTGAGGAAAGCGCCGTTGAGCCCCATCAGCTGGAACTGGAAGAACACGTGGAAATGCGGCGCGCGCCGGTCCCAGCCACCGGCCGCGAACACCAGGCAGGGCAGGGCCAGCAGCGCCGTCGCCAGCAGCATGATGGCGGCCAGCCGGTCGGCCACCAGCGCGATGCCGAGGTGCGCCGCCCAGTTGCCGACCAGGTAGACGCGGGTGCCGCCGTCGTCGGCCTGCAGCGCCAGCGCGCCGGCGAGGGCGATGCCGCCGAGGCAGGCCAGGGTGCCGATCCAGCGCTGCACCTGCACGCGCCGCGTGCCCAGCACCAGCAGCAACAGGCCCGCCAGCAGCGGCAGCAGGATCGGCGCAACCACCAGGTGCGGGCTCACGGGCCATCCCCCGGCCGCGGCTCGTCACCGTCGACGTGGTCGGTACGGCTCTCGCCACGGCTGCGGATCGCCACCACCAGCAGCACCGCCGTCATCGCGAAGGAAATCACGATGGCAGTTAGCACCAGCGCCTGCGGCAGCGGGTCGGCGTGGTTGGCCAGCGTGGGCGCCAGGCCCTCGGCGACGATCGGCGGCTTGCCCACCACCAGCCGCCCCATGCTGAAGATGAGCAGGTTCACTGCATACGACAGCAGGGTCAGGCCCAGGATCACGTCGAAGCTGCGCGCGCGCAGCAGCAGGTAGACGCCGCCCGCGACCAGCACCCCGATGAAGCTCGACAGCGCCAGCTCCATCAGCCGCCCCTCCGCGCGCCGGGCGCCCGCACGCTGCCCATCATCCCCAGCATCAGCAGGGTGCCGGCGGCCACCACCAGGTAGACGCCGGTGTCGAAGGCCATGGCGCTGGCCAGGGGAAGTTTGCCGAGCAGTGGCACGGCGACGTAGTCGGTATGGCTGGTCATGTAGGGATAGCCGAGCAGCCAGCTGCCCAGGCCGGTGAGCAGCGCGGCCGCGAGGCCCAGGCCGATCACGCGCGGGTAGTCGAAGCCCAGCCGCTGCTCGACGTAGTCGGTGCCCGACAGCACGTACTGCAGCAACATCGGCACCGCCAGCACCAGGCCGGCGATGAAGCCGCCGCCGGGCAGGTTGTGGCCGCGCAGGAAGAGGTAGAGCGACACCGCCAGCGCCAGCGGCAGCAGCAGGCGCGCCACCAGGTTGGGGATCAGCAGCGGGTCGGGCGTGCCGTCGACCACGCGCTCGGGCCGCAGGCGCACGCGGCGCAGCAGCGCGTGCACGATCAGGCCCGCGACGCCGAACACGGTGATCTCGCCGAGCGTGTCGAAGCCGCGGATGTCGACCAGGATCACGTTCACCACGTTGGTGCCGCCGCCCTCGGGCAGCGACAGCGCGAGCATCTCGGTCGCCACCGTGTCCAGCGGGCGGGTGATCGCCGCATGCACCAGCGCCGCGGTGCCGCCGCCGGCCGCGAGCGCGATGGCCGCGTCGCGCCATCGGCGCAGGCGCGAACGCTCGACCGGCGATTCCTCCGGCAGGTAGTTCAGCGCCAGCAGCATCAGTGCGATCGTCACCATTTCCACCAGCAGCTGGGTCAGGGCCAGGTCGGGCGCCGACAGCAGCAGGAAGGCCAGGCTCACCGCCAGGCCCACCGCGCCCATCACCACCAGCGCCAGCAGGCGGTGGCGGTGCAGCGCGACGGTGGCCAGCGTCGCCGCCACGCCGACCGCCCACACCAGCCAGCCCAGCGGCGGCATCGGCTGCGAACCGCCGGGCGACAGCGACGCCGCCAGGAAGGGCGTGGCGCCCATCACCAGCGCCGCCAGCACCATCAGGCCGAGGTAGCGCTGCAGGCTGCCGTTCTCGAGCGTGGCGGTGAGGCGCCCGGCCCACGCGATCGCGCGGTCGGTCTTCCACTCGAACACCCGGCGCCCCAGCGAGTCGTAGCTGATGCCGTAGAGATCGATCAGCCGCTTGATGCCGAAGTAGAGCGCGATGCCGGCGGCCAGGCCGAACAGGCTCATCATCAGCGGCACGTTCAGGCCGTGCCAGATCGCCAGGCTGTAGGCCGGCACGTCGTCGCCGAGCACGCCGGTGGCCGCGGCGTGCAGCACCGGCGCGATCGTCAGCGCCGGCACGATGCCGACCGCCAGGCAGACCACCACCAGCACTTCCACCGGGATGCGCATCCAGCGCGGCGGCTCGTGCGGGGTCGTCTCGATCCGCAGCGGGCCAGGTCCGAAGAAGGTGTCGTCCACGAAGCGCAGGCTGTAGGCGACGCCGAACGCGCCCGCCAGCACCGCCGCCGCCGCCACGCCCCAGCGCATGAACTGGTGGCCCTCGACCTCCAGCGCCTCGGTGAAGAACATTTCCTTCGACAGGAAGCCGTTGAGCAGCGGCACGCCCGCCATCGCCAGCGAGGCGATGATCGCCAGCGCGCCGGTGTAGGGCATCAGCTTGAACAGCCCGCCCAGCCGGCGCATGTCGCGCGTGCCGGTCTCGTGGTCGATGATGCCGGCGGCCATGAACAGCGAGGCCTTGAAGGTGGCGTGGTTGATGATGTGGAACAAACCCGCCACCACCGCCATCGGCGTGGAGAGCCCGAACAGCAGCGTGATCAGGCCCAGGTGCGAGATGGTGGAGTAGGCCAGCAGGCCCTTGATGTCGTGCTGGAAGATCGCGTGCCAGCTGCCCACCAGCAGCGTGACCGCGCCGATGCCGCTGACCACGTAGAAGAACAGGTCGCTGCCCGCCAGCGCCGGGTGCAGGCGCGCGAGCAGGAACACGCCGGCCTTCACCATCGTCGCCGAATGCAGGTAGGCCGACACCGGCGTCGGCGCCGCCATCGCGTGCGGCAGCCAGAACTGGAACGGGAACTGCGCGCTCTTGGTGAACACCGCCAGCAGCACCAGCCCCAGCGCCGCCGGGTACCACGGGCTGGCGAGGATCTGCGGGCCCGCCGCCAGCACCACGTCCAGTTCGTAGCTGCCGGCGATGCGGCCCAGCAGCACCACGCCGCCCAGCAGCGCCAGGCCGCCGGTGCCGGTGATGGCCAGCGCCATGCGCGCGCCCTCGCGGGCATCGCTGCGGTGGTTCCAGAAGCCGATCAGCAGGAAGGAGCTGACGCTGGTGAGCTCCCAGAACACCGCCATCAGGATCAGGTTGCCGGCCACCACCAGCCCCAGCATCGAGCCCATGAACAGCAGCAGGAAGCAGAAGAAGCGCGGCATGCTGTCTTCTTCGCTGAGGTAGTAGCGGGCGTAGAGCACGATCAGGCCGCCGATCGCCAGCACCAGGCCGGCGAACATCCAGGCCAGCCCGTCCAGCCGCAGCGACACGGCCAGGCCCAGCGTCGGCACCCACTCGGTGAGGCTGCGCACGCCTTCCCCGGACAGCACGGGCGGCGTGAGCAGCGCCAGCAGGACCAGCCCGGCCACGGGGGCCAGGCCCGCCAGCCACGCGGCGGTGCGGCGGCGTTCGCGCGGCAGCAGCCCGATGGCCAGGGCCAGGACGAAGGGAATGGCTAGCAGTGCCTCGAGCATCGCGTTCCTTGCTGGTCGGCGCCCCGCGGCCAGCGGCGCGGGGCGGCGGTCGGGTCCGGCGCCCCGGGGGACGACGATCGGCCCGGAAGTCTAACCCATGCGTTTGTCGCGCCCGTGTCGTGACCGCGGCGCTATGCTCGGCGCATGGAAGAACGCAGATCCCCGGATGTCCCGCCATGGCTCGTGTTCGGGCTCAGCGGGCAAGTGGGCACGGCCTTCGCGCAGGCGCTGGCGCCGGGCGATCCGCCCTGCGTGGCGGTGTCGCGGCAAGCGCGCGCGCCGCAGCGGGGCGTGCGCTGGGTGCAGGCCGGGCTGGACGACTTCGAGGGGCTGCCCGCGGCCGGCGCCATCGCCAGCCTCGGGCCGCTGGATGCGTTCGCCGACTGGCTCGAGCGCTCGCCGCTGGCGCCGGCGCGGGTGGTGGCCCTGGGTTCGACCAGCGTGCATGCCAAGCGCGATTCCGCCGAGGCCGGCGAGCGTGCGCTCGCGGTGTCGCTGCGCACGGCCGAACTCCGCTTGGCCGCGGTCGCCGCCGCGCGCGGCATCGCCCTGACCGTGCTGCGCCCGACCCTGGTCTACGGCAACGGCCGCGACCGCAACCTCAGCCGGCTGGTGGACGCCGCGCGCCGCTGGCGCCTGCTGCCGCTGCCAGCCTCGGCCCGCGGGCTGCGCCAGCCCGTGCACGTCGAGGACGTCGCCGCGGCGGTGTTGGCCTGCCTGCGCGAACCGCGGCCGCGCCCCGGCTTCTTCGACCTGCCGGGCGGCGAGACGCTGCCCTTCGACCAGATGGCGGTGCGGGCGATCGCGGCCGGCGCGCCCGGCGCCCGGGTGCTGCGGGTCCCGGGATGGGTGTTCCGGCTGGCGGTTCGCGGCCTGCGCTGGCTGACCCGGACGCCGGGGCTCGGCGAGGGTTTCCTCGACCGCCTGGGGCAGGACCTGGTCTACGACGGCGGCCCCGCGCGGACGGCGCTGGGCCACTCGCCGCGCGGTTTCCGGCCCGGCCCCGAGGCCTTCCCGCCGCGTGCTGCGCCGCAACATAGGGAAGCGTGACCGGCACCATACGCGGGAGCATTGCCAAATCCTAACGAACAATTAATATGCCTAGAGGAAATGCTCTAGAGTCTGGGGGGAGCCAGAACCGTCATGAAGAACAATTCCTTTGCGGCGTTACTCCACCCGCCCCTTGATGCCACCGCATTTGGTGGTGCCCCGATTACCGCACGCAAGCCCTGACCCGAGGATCCACCCATGAAGAAACTGCATGCAAACCACGGGCGGGCCGCTCGTGCCCCGCTGGCCGCCGCCGTCGCGCTCGGCCTCGTGCTTGCCCCGGCCGCCCAGGCCTTCGAGTTCTCGCGCGGCGAGCTCTCGGGCAGCTGGGACACCACCGTGTCCTACGGCTACTCGTGGCGCGTCGAGGAGCAGGACGAGAACCTGATCGCCAAGTCCTGGTTCAACCCGCTGCTTTGCGCGCAGAACTTCCCGCTCGGCGCGATCCCGGTCGGCCCGGGCCGCTGCACCTCGACCGGCGGCGTGCCGGGCGCCCCCTCGCAGATCGCCGCGCCGGGCCGCTTCTCGGCCAACCGCGACGACGGCAACCTCAAGTACAACGACGGCGACGCGATCTCCAGCGCCTTCAAGATCACCTCCGAAGTCAGCCTGACCTGGCGTGACTGGGGCGCGTTCGCCCGCGGCACCTTCTTCCACGACTTCGAGAACGAAGGCCGCGACGACCTCACCGAGATCGCGCAGGACCGCATCGGCCAGCGCTTCCGCATGCTCGACATGTTCGTCTACAAGAACTTCGAGCTCGGCGAGGAAGGTCAGCTCGGCGGCACCGTCCGCGTCGGCCGCCAGGTGGTGAGCTGGGGCGAGGGTACCTTCATCCAGAACGGCATCAACGTCATCAACCCCGTCGACCTGTCCGCCCTGCGCGTGGCCGGCGCCGAGCTGAAGGAAGCCTTCCTGCCGATCGACATGGCCTGGGCCTCCATCAACCTGTCCGAGAACGTGGCCCTCGAGGCCCTGTACATGTTCGAGTTCGAGGAAATCGAAGTCGATGCCGCCGGCACCTACTTCAGCTCCAACGACTTCGGCACCCCGGGCGGCACCTACGTGATGCTGGGCTTCGGCACCACGCCGCAGCCGGTGTACAACCCCGAGAACTTCTTCTCCACCTGCTACAACGGTCCGGCCGGCTTCGCCACCTCGGATCGCTTCGCCGACCTCGCCGCGATCTACGGCCCGGCCACCGCCGGCCAGATCATCGCCATCGGCTGCGGCAACGCCGTCGGCCGCATCGAGGACCGCGCCGCCGATGACGCCGGCCAGTACGGCATGGCGCTGCGCTGGTACGCCGAGGCCCTGAACGAAACCGAGTTCGGCTTCTACTTCCTGAACTACCACAGCCGCGTGCCGCTGCTCTCGGGCCGCGCCGTCAACAACCCGCTCGTGGGCGCCGCCAGCGGCCGCTTCTTCGTCGAGTATCCGGAAGACATCCAGCTGTTCGGCATGAGCTGGAACACCACGCTGCCGGGCGGCGTTGCCTGGCAGGGCGAAATCAGCCACCGCCCGAACGCCCCGCTGCAGGTCGACGACGTCGAGCTGCTGTTCGGCGCGCTCAGCCCGCTCAACCCGTTCATCCCGGTGCCGGCGCTACGCTTCAACAGCCAGCTGGGCAGCTTCGCCCTCGGCCAGGAAGTCCGTGGCTGGCGCGAGCATGAAGTCAGCCAGATCCAGATGACCTTCACCAAGGCCTTCGCCGAGGTGCTGGGCGCCAACCAGGTCGCCCTGGTCGGTGAAGTCGGCGCCACCGAGGTCTGGGACCTGCCGGACGCCTCCGTGCTGCGTTACGAAGGTGAAGGCACCGACACCGGCGGTGGCTGCGACGTCGCCGACGTCGCCGCGGCCGGCTTCCCGGGCGCGGGCGCCCTGCAGTTCGGCTGCCTGCGCAACCCGCAGACGCTGGGCGGCGGCTTCCCGACCGCGTTCTCGTGGGGCTACCGCCTGGCGGCCCGCGCCGATTACGCCAGCGCCTTCGGCACCCCGCTCACGCTGTCTCCGCGCATCGCGTTCAACCATGACGTCAGCGGTACCACCCCGGGGCCGGGCGGCAACTTCCTCGAGGACCGCAAGTCGCTGACCCTCGGCGTCGAAGCAAACTACCTCAACAAGCTGGTCTTCGACCTGAGCTACACGCAGTTCAGCGGCGCCAAGCAGTTCAACCAGATCCACGACCGCGACTTCGCGTCGTTCACCGTCAAGTATTCGTTCTGACGCCAACAGGGAGGCAGAGGATGAAAATCATCAAGAAGCACGCGTTGACCGCACTCGTCGGCGCGATCGTGCTGGGCAGCGGCGCCGCGCAGGCCGCGGTCAGCGCGCAGGAAGCGGCCAAGCTCGGCCAGAGCCTGACCCCGATCGGCGCCGAGAAGGCGGGCAACGCGGCGGGCACCATCCCGGCGTGGGACGGCGGCATCGTCCGCCCGCCCGCGGGTTTCCGCGTGGGCACCTTCCATCCGGATCCGTTCGCGGCCGACAAGGCGCTGTACTCGGTCACCCGCGCCAACGTCGCCCAGTACGGCGAAGTGCTGACGCCGGGCCAGAAGGCGATGTTCGCCAAGTACCCGACCTTCCGCATGGACGTGTACCCGACCCGCCGCAGCGCCTCGTTCCCGCAGCGCACCTATGACTTCACCAAGCGCAACGCGACCCAGTGCAAGCTGGTCGCCAATGGCGAAGGCATCCAGGGCTGCGCCGAGGGCATCCCGTTCCCGATCCCGCAGAACGCCTACGAGCTGATCTGGAACCACAAGCTCAAGTACAAGGGCCTGTCGGTGGTCAGCTACTCGAACCAGGCGGCCCCGACGGCCGGCGGTGCGTTCACGCTGATCAAGCTGCGCGAGGAAATCCTGGGCCTGTACTACAAGCCGGGCAACACCACCGAGAACATCAACAACATCCTGCTGTACTTCAAGCAGGAAGTGCTCGGCCCGGCCCGCCTCGCCGGCCAGGTGCTGCTGGTGCACGAAACCCTGAACGCGGCCGCCGCGCCGCGCCAGGCGTGGGTGTACAACCCGGGCCAGCGCCGCGTGCGCCGCGCCCCGAACGTCGCCTACGACAACCCGGGCACCGCGTCCGACGGCCTGCGCACCAATGACATGACCGACATGTTCAACGGCGCGATGGACCGCTTCGACTGGACCGTGGTCGGCAAGAAGGAAATGCTGGTCCCGTACAACTCGTACCGGGCCCACAGCGACAAGGCCAAGGTCCGCGACCTGATCCGCCCGGGCCACCTCAACCCGGACCTCATGCGCTACGAGCTGCATCGCGTGTGGGTGGTCGAGGCCAAGCTCAAGGCCGGCCAGCGCCATATCAACAGCCGCCGCACCTTCTACCTGGACGAGGACAGCTACCAGATCCTGCTGACCGACCACTACGACGGCCAGGGCAACCTGTGGCGCTACTCCGACGCGCCGTCGATCAACTACTACGAGGTGCCGACCTTCTGGTCCACCCTCGAGACCCACCACGACCTCAAGTCCGGCCGTTACATCACCGGCCTGCTGGACAACGAGGACAAGCCGCGCGACTTCGGCTACCAGAGCACCCCGGCGAACTACTCGCCGCAGAACCTCCGCACCGCGGGCGTTCGCTGATCCCCAGTGGTTGATTCACCAGCCGCGCCCGAAAGGGCGCGGCTGCGTTCAGGGGCCCGCGAATGGCGCGGGCCCAGGTGGAGGAAGAAATGCCAGCGATCCCCCTTCGTCGTTCGCGCCTGACCGGCGCCCTGCTGTTGGCCCTGGCGCTGCCGCTGTCCGCGCAGTCGCCCGAGCCCGAGATTCCCGCCGAGGAGGCTGCCGCCGAGACGGCCGAAGCCGACCCCGGCCTGGACGCCGCTCCGGAAGCCTCCGTCGAGCCGTCCGCTCCCGTCGCCGCCACCGACCCGGTGCTGCTCGACGCCGAGATCCTGCCGCGCGCCAGCCGCTCGCTGCTGCTGGACGTGGTGCGCACCAATGCCGGCTTCTTCGCCGTGGGCGAACGCGGCCATGTCCTGGTCTCGGAAGACGGCCAGGCCTGGACCCAGGCCAAGGTGCCGACCCGCGCCACGCTCACCACGATCGCCACCGCCGATGGCGTGCTCTGGGCCGCCGGCCACGACGGCGTCATCGTCCATTCCACCGACGGCGGCCAGACCTGGACCCGTCGTCGCGCCGCGCCCTGGAGCTACGACCTCGTCGACCCAAGCGAAGGCGTGCCGGTGATGGACCTGCTGTTCACCGACGCGCGCAACGGCTTCGCGATCGGCGCCTACAGCCTGATGCTGGTCACCAGCGATGGCGGCGTCACCTGGACCCCGCGCAGCGTGCTGGGCGGTGCCGCCGACGATGCGGCGGCCGAGCCCGAACCCGCGTCCGATGAAGTCGCCGAGGCCGACGACTGGACCTTCAGCGACGACGACCTGATGCTCGACGCGGAGTCCGACCCGCACCTCAACGCCATGGCCCGCGCCGGCTCCGGCGCGCTGGTGATCGCCGGCGAGCGCGGCACCTTCATGCGCTCGCGCGACGGCGGCGAGACCTGGGAAAGCAAGCGCCTGCCCTACGAGGGCTCGATGTTCGGCGTGCTGACGTGGGAGGACGACCACATCCTGGTGTTCGGCCTGCGCGGCAACGTGCTCGAGTCCCGCGACCTCGGCGATACCTGGACCGAGGTCGAGACCGGCATCACCACCAGCCTGATGGGCGGCCACGCGCTGCCCGGCGGCGGCGCGGTGCTGGTCGGCGCCAACGGCGCCATCCTGACGCGCCCCGACGCCGATACGCCGTTCACCGCCACCGCCTACGAGATGGGCACCGGCGAAACGCCGCTGCTGTCGGGCGTGCTGCCGGTGGACGACGCCGCATACCTCGTGATCGGCGACAAGGGCGCCGACCTGTACCGCCCGAAGTGACGGAGTAGCAATGAGCCTGCCCAACGCCCAGCCCGGCCCCTTCGCCCGTTTTGCCGAGAAGATCGTCTTCGGCAACCGGCCGCTCGTCCTGATCGTCTTCACGGCGATCACCGTGGCGATGCTCTACTTCGCCATGCAACTCGAGGTCGACGCCGGCTTCAAGAAGCAGGTGCCGCTGCAGCACGAGTACATGCAGACCTTCCAGGACTACGAGGCCGAGTTCGGCGGTGCCAACCGCGTGCTGGTCGCCGTGATCGCGAAGGACGGCGACATGTTCGACCAGGAGTTCATGAAGACCCTGGAGAACGTCACCAACGACGTCATCAACCTCGACTCCACCGACGACGCCCGCTCGCGCTCGCTGTTCACGCCGAACGTGCGCTTCATCGAGGTGGTCGAGGACGGCCTGTCCGGCGGCAACGTCATCCCGCAGACCTTCACCCCGAACGTCGAGGGCTTCCAGTCCACGCCCGAGGACTTCCAGGCCATCCGCGGCAACATCGTCAAGGCCAACATCGTCGGCCGCCTGGTCGCCAAGGACTGGTCCGGCGCGATGATCTGGGCCGACCTGATCCCGGAAAGCGACGTCAACAAGGTCGACTACCAGGAAGTGGCGGCGCAGTTCGAGGCCATCCGCACCAAGTACGAGGACGAGAACCACACCGTCCACATCATCGGCTTCGCCAAGGTCGTCGGCGACATCAGCGACGGCGCGCGCTCGGTCATCAAGTTCTTCGCGGTCACCATCGCCTTCACCTGGCTGCTGCTGTTCCTCTACTCCACCTCGGTGAAGCTGGCCAGCCTGACCGTGGCCGCGGCCCTGGTGTCGGTGGTGTGGATGCTGGGCGCGCTGAAGCTGATGGGCTTCGGCATCGACCCGATGAACATGCTGACGCCCTTCCTCATCTTCGCGATCGCGGTGAGCCACGGCGAACAGATGATCAACCGCTTCCGCGGCGAGATTTTCTTCGGCGGCCTGGAGGAGGGCACGGTCGAGGAGCTGCGCGCCCGCGCCAAGGACGCCGTGGATCCGCTGGAGGCCGCGCGCCTGTCGTTCCGCATGCTGCTGGTGCCGGGCACCGTGGCCCTGATCGCCGGCTGCATCGGCTTCGGCGCCATCATGGTCATCCCGATCGACATGGTGCGCGAGCTGGCCATCACCGCCACCGTGGGCGTGGCGCTGACCATCCTCACCGACCTGGTGCTGCTGCCGGTGCTGCTGAGCTACACGCGCCTGCGCAACATCGACCGCAAGCGCGAGTTCCGCCTGCGCCAGCTCACGCGCTTCGACAAGATCTGGGCGGCGCTGTCGCGCCTGTCCAAGCCCGGCCCGGCCGCGGCGGTGATCCTGATCGGCCTCGTGGTGTGGTTCTTCGCCTGGCAGCACGGCAACAAGGTGATGATCGGCGACGCCCAGAAGGGCGTGGCCGAGCTGCGCCCGGACGCCCGCTACAACCAGGACGCGGTGCTGATCGCCGAGCGCTTCGCGCTGGGCGTGGACATCATGAACGTGATCGCGGAGGCGGCGCCGTCGGCCTGCACCACCAGCTTCGCCGCCATGGAGACCATCGACCGGTTTGCCTGGCACATGGAGAACGTGGAAGGCGTGGAGCAGGTCATCACGCTGCCGGCCGCGGCCAAGATCGTCAACGCCGGCTGGAACGACGGCTCGGTGCGCTGGCGCGTCCTCCCGCGCGACCCGGATACGCTGCGCCAGGCCACGCAGAGCTTCGAGACCGACTCGGGCCTGCTCAACGCCGACTGCAGCGCGATCCCAATCACCATCTTCACCTCCGACCACCAGGCCACCACCATCGACCGCGTGGTCGCGGCGGTGAAGGAGTTCCGCGAGGCCAACGACGCCTACGTGCCCGGCAACCTGCGCCTGCAGCTGGCCGAGCAGGCCGCCGAGAACCCGGAGTTCACCTCCGACCAGGTGAACCTGCGCCTGGCCACCGGCAACGTCGGCGTCGCCGCCGCCACCAACGACACGGTGCGCGAGTCCGAGCACATGATCCTGATGCTGCTCTACGCGGCGGTGTTCGTGATGTGCTGGATCAGCTTCAAGAACCCGCTGGCCGCGCTCTGCGTGCTGGCGCCGCTGGTGCTGGTGACCGAGCTGGGCCATTCGCTGATGGTCGAGCTCGACATCGGCATGAAGGTCAACACGCTGTGCGTGGTGGCGCTGGGCGTGGGCATCGGCGTGGACTACGGCATCTACATCTTCGCGCGCATGCGGGAGTCGATGCTGCAGGGCCGGACGGTCGCGGAGAGCTACTTCGTGGCGCTCAAGACCACGGGCATCGCGATCTTCTACACGGCGCTGACGCTGGCCGTGGGCGTGGCGATGTGGATCTTCTCCGACCTCAAGTTCCAGGCCGACATGGGCATCATGCTCACCTTCATGTTCGTGGTGAACATGGTCGCGGCGATCATCTTCCTGCCGGCGCTGTGCCGCTGGCTGCTGCGCCCGCGCGAAAAGGACGACTGGGTCGCCAAGCTCTGACCCCTGCTGCGTCGGAAGCTTTGGAAGGCGGGCCTCGGCCCGCCTTCCTTTTTGTGCCCGTGGGCGGTGACGCCGGCGCCACGCCCTAAAGTTCTTCGGGGGTAGGAACGGGACGGGACTTGGCGAGGCTGCGGAGGGCGATGAGCAGGATGCCGGCGAGGGTCATCGCCCCGCCGAGCCACAGCTTCGGGCCCGGGCGATCGCCCCAGACCAGGACCCCGAGCGCAACCGCGAAGACCGGCGTCAGCAGCAGCCACGGCATGACCTTCGCCACCGCGTGGCGCTGCACCAGCGAGTAGTAGATCCCGTGGCCCAGCAGCGACGCGACGATGGCCGCGTAGGCCACGCCGAACCAGGCCTGCCCGCTGAAGCCCGCGATGGCCTCGAAACCGCCCGGCTCCAGCCACAGGCTCAGCGCCAGCATCGGGCCCACGCCCAGCACGGCGGTCCAGGCCTGCATGCCGTAGCGATCGACGCCACCCAGGCCCCGCATCAGCACCGTGCCGACCGCGAGGAAGAACGCCGACACCAGCATCAGCACCAGCGATTCGGGGTTGTCGAGCACCAGCGGGTCGAAGCCGAGCACCAGCACGCCGCCGAAGCTCAAAGCGATCGCCGTGCCGGTGCGCCATGCGAAGCGCTCGCCCAGCAGCGCCCAGGCCAGCAGCACCGACATCGGCACGTAGCTCTGCATCACGATCGCCGGCGAGGACAGGTCACCGGCGAGCTTGATCGCCCAGAAGCTCAGGCCGAAGTGCAGCACGCCCATGCACAGCGCGATCGCCAGCAGCCGCGGCCACTGGCCCGGCGCCGGGCGGCGCAGGAAGGCGCCCAGCAGCAGCGCCAGCAGCGCGAGCCGCAGGCCGGTGAACAGCAGCGGCGGCATCTCGCGCAGCGCCAGCGCCGAGGTCAGGAAGTTGCCGGCCCAGGCCACGCACACCAGGAGCGCCAGGAGCAAGTCGCGGAGGGGCATGCCGGTTACCGATGCGGGGGAGTGGGAAGGCAAGTGGCGGGGGATGGCTTGCCGCTGGCGCGGCGCTCGGGCAGAGTCGGCGGGCGCAACGCGCATCCGAGTATCCAATGGGGAGAGTTTCAATGGAACAGATGGCTGCCCTGGGGGGCATGATCCTGGTGATCTTCGCGGTAATGCTGGTGCTGGGCCTGCTGGTGGGTGGCCTGATCCTGAAGTTCAGCGTGCGCCTGCTGCAGGGCTTCTCGCCGAGCTACGGCAAGTCGATCCTGGTGGTGTTCCTGTCCGGCGTGGTGGGCTTCATCATCCAAATGGCGCTGACCATGGTGATGGGCGTCGGTGCCGGCATGACCGATCCGTCCTCGATGGGCAACGAGGCGGCGGCGGCCGGCATGATGATGGCGTCGCTGGGCATCATGGGCGTGAGCCTGCTCGCGGCGCTGTTCATCACCGCGTTCTTCATCAACCTGCTGATCAAGTCGCCGACCGGCCAGGCCATCGGCTACGGCCGCTCCTGCCTGGTGTCGCTGCTGTACCTGGTGGCGATGGTGGTGCTGGGCTTCGTGGCCAGCATCGTGATCGGCATCATCATCGGCATGATGGGCGTCGGCGCGGCCGCGATGGCCGGCTGATACGGCAGCACGTTCGACCTGTGGGAGGGACTTCAGTCCCGATGCTTTTCGGTGAAGGGCATCGGGACTGAAGTCCCTCCCACATTCGTTTTTGCAGTCAGTGCTGCCAGCCGAGCTTGCGATAGAGCTTGTCGAGCGTCCACAGCGGCCCGACCAGCAGGTAGCTCAGGTCGGTGAGGAAACTCGGCTTGCGGCCTTCGATCTTGTGGCCGATGAACTGCCCGATCCAGGCCACGACGAACACGCCGATCGCCAGCCAGAGCAAACCCTGCGACCCCAGCGCCATCCAGAGCGCGCGGTTGAGGAAGCCGAAGGCCACGAACACCACCAGCATGCCGATCGCCAGCGGCCGCGACAGCCGCCAGTACCAGGCCCAGGCCAGGAACATGCCCACCGCCATCCAGGCGCCCTGGTTCACGAGTGCCGTCGGCACCGGGACCACCCACAACGCCGCCGTCACCGACCACACGATCGCCGGCACGCACAGCAGGTGGATGGACTGGTTGGTCGGGTTGACGTGGTCGCCTGAATAGCTCGACAGCCAGCGGTCGACCGGGCGCCGCGGGTCGGGCGTATCGATCAGGTCGGGGGACGTGGCCATGGTCGTGCTCCGGGGTTTCGGGGACGGCCCATCATAGCCCCGCCCCCGGGGCCCGGCATCAGTCCAGGCGCAGGTCGGCCAGGCGGTCCAGGGCCTCGGCGTACTTGCGGCGCGTGCCCTCGATGACCTCGGCCGGCACCTTCGGGCCGGGCGCCGTCTTGTTCCAGTCCAGGGTCTCGAGGTAGTCGCGCACGAACTGCTTGTCATAGCTGGGCGGGCTGATGCCGACCCGGTACTGGTCGGCCGGCCAGAAGCGCGAGGAATCCGGCGTCAGCATCTCGTCCATCACGTGCAGCACGCCGTGTTCGTCCAGGCCGAACTCGAGCTTGGTGTCGGCGATGATGATGCCGCGCTCCAGCGCATACGCCGCCGCGAACCGGTAGATCGCCAGCGTCGCGTCGCGCACCTGCATCGCCAGGTCGGCGCCGACCAGCGACACCACGTGGGCGAAGCTGACGTTCTCGTCGTGGTCGCCCACGGCCGCCTTGGTGGACGGGGTGAAGATCGGCTCGGGCAGCTGCTGAGCCTGCTGCAGGCCGGCGGGCAGGGCGATGCCGCACAGGGCGCCCGAGCGCTGGTAGTCCTTCCAGCCGCTGCCGATCAGGTAGCCGCGGGCGATGGCCTCCACCGGCACCGGCTTGAGGCGCTTGGTCACGACGGCGCGCTTCGCGTACAGCGCCGGGTCCACGCCCGCCGGCAGCACGCTGGCCACGTCCTCGTGGGTAAGGTGGTTGGGCACCAGGTGCGCGGTCTTGTCGAACCAGAAGTTGCTGATCTGGCACAGCATCTCGCCCTTGCCCGGGATCGGGTCCGGCAGCACCACGTCGAAGGCCGACAGCCGGTCGGTGGCGACCATCAGCAGGCGGTTGCCCGGCAGTTCGTACACGTCGCGGACCTTGCCGCGGTGGAGCAGGGTCAGGCCGGGCAGGTCGGAAGTGTGCAGGGTGGTGGGCACGGCGGGCTCGCGGGCACGGGGGAGGCCGCCATTGTAAGGCGGGCGGCCCGGCCATGACGCCGTACACGCAGGACGCGCTGCTAGAATCCGGCCCATGACCACGCCCGCCCTGCTCCTGCTGGCCAGCCTCGCGGCTCCGGCCACCGCCCCGGCCCTGCCGCCCAAGCCCACCAAGCTCGGTCTCTGCGTCGCCTGCCACGGCGAGGACGGCACCGGCCGCGCGCCGGGCACGCCGCACATCGGCGGCCAGGACCGGCTCTACCTCGAGCGCTCGCTGGCCGACTACCGCAGCGGCAAACGCCAGCAAGTGCCGATGACCAGCCTCGCCAACACCCTGCAGCCGCGCGACATCGAGGCCCTGGCGGCCTGGTACGCGGCCCAGCCCGGCTTCGTCGGCGGGGGCCAGCGATGAGGTACTACGGCAAGCTGCTCGGCTTCGTGGCGGGCTGGCTGCTGTTGCGCCATCCGGCGGGCGCCGCCCTGGGGCTGCTGCTGGGCCACGCGCTGGACGCCGACTGGTTCCGCCGCAAGAAGTACGACCCTTACGAAATCCTCGGCCTCACCAGCGACGCCAGCGAGGCCGAGGTCGAGGGCGCGTACCGCCGGCTGATCGCGCAGTACCATCCCGACCGCCTAGGCGGCGTGGCGCCCGAGATCCGGCAGCAGGCCGAGGACAAGGCGCGCGAGATCAACGCCGCCTACGAGCGCATCCAGAAGCAGCGCCGCAAGTAGGCCGGCCCCAGGGGAAGGGCCGCCCCACCCGCGGCGCCGCGTGGCTCAGAAGCGGTAGTTGAGCGTCAGCCGCACGCTTTCGACTTCGATGTCGCTGTTCCCGCGGCGGAAGTCGGTGCCGTTGGGATTCACCAGCAGGAAGGGATTGGTGGCCGGCGCCGGGCCCTGCGCCCGCACGCGATAGTCCTCGTCCTCGAAGTCGGTGCGCAGGTACTCCAGCCCCACCGAGAACGCCTCGCCGAGCCGGCGCTCGTAGCCCACGCCGTACTGCGCGCCCGAGGCATCGCTGTCGCCGTTGGCCACGAAGGTGTTGACGCCGTTGCTGGTGCTGAAGTCGTTGGACACCGACGCCCAGGCGTAGCCCGCGGTGGCGTAGAGCAGGTTGCGGTTGTCGCCGAAGCTGAAGCCGACGCGGCCGCGCAGGGCATAGCTGGTCTCGAGCTCGCGCCGCATCGTGTAGAAGGCCGGCGTGGTGCTGAAGGCCGCGACGCTGTCGGTGAGGCCGCCGCGCGCCACTTCGCCCAGCACGCCGTAGACGAGGGCACCGTCCTGCCAGTCGTAACCCAGGCGCAGGCCGTAGTCGTCGTTGTCGTCGTCGCTGTTGCTGCGGCAGCCGCTGGCGGGCGTGGGGCCGTTGGCGCCGCCGCCGCAGAAGCCGGGCGAGAACGCGTTCGCGCCCGCCGCGGTGCGCACGGTGTCGCCGAAGGCGCCGTCGAGGTTGGTGTCGAACAGGATGGCTTCGCCGCGGGCATCCGCCTGGGTGGACGGGCCGGCGTGGCCGCCGACGTAGGCGCCGTTCCAGGGGGACTGGGCCTGGGCGGCACCGGCGGCGCCGAGGCCGAGGCTGATCAGCAGGGCGAGGGAGGTCTTCATCGTGGGGGGACTCCTGGGCAAAGGGGCGTCGGCTGTCTCCGACCCCTGCCCTACGCACCCAAAGGGGCCGCCGGATGCAGGGCCCGGGTCGCGCCCGCGAGGCCCGGCGGCGTCGCTCCCACGGCGGCCCCGGCCCGCGTCGCTGGCCCGGTAGAATGGGCCGTCCGCGGGCCGCGCCCGCCGCTGCCGGGTCCCGCCATGTCGTCCTGCCTGATCGCCCCGTCCATCCTGTCCGCCAATTTCGCCAAGCTGGGCGAGGAAGTGGACAACGTGCTCGCCGCCGGCGCGGACTGGGTGCACTTCGACGTGATGGACAACCATTACGTGCCCAACCTCACCATCGGCCCGCTGGTCTGCGAGGCGCTGCGCAAGCACGGCGTCACCGCGCCGATCGACGTGCACCTGATGGTGAAGCCGGTGGACCGCATCGTCCCCGACTTCGCCGCCGCGGGCGCGAGCATCATCAGCTTCCACCCCGAGGCCAGCGAGCACGTGCACCGCACCGTGCAGCTGATCAAGTCGCACGGCTGCCAGGCCGGCCTGGTGCTCAACCCGGCGACGCCGCTCGAGGTGCTCGACTACGTGCTGCCCGAACTCGACCTGGTGCTGCTGATGTCGGTCAACCCCGGCTTCGGCGGCCAGGCCTTCATCCCGTCGGCGCTGGACAAGCTCAAGCGCGTGCGCGACCGCATCGACAAGCTGGGCAAGCCGATCCGGCTGGAGATCGACGGCGGCGTCAAGGCCGACAACATCGCCGCCATCGCCGCGGCGGGCGCCGACACCTTCGTCGCCGGCTCCGCCATCTTCAACGCCCCCGACTACGCCGACGTGATCGCCCGCATGCGTGCTGCTGTCGCGTCCGCCCGGGGGGAGTGATTTTTCGACGCGGATTTGCGCGGATGAGCGCGGATAGAGCAGAAGCGGGAGTGGTTACCCGAAGCTGAAACTCCATCGCGCCCGCCAAGACAGAAAAAGGGGTCAGAGTAAATATTCGTTTCAATCGAATATTCACTCTGACCCCTTTTTATCGCCTCTTCACCTAATTGATCTGCTCTCGCTCTATCCGCGTTCATCCGCGTGAATCCGCGTCAATACCGCTCTAACCTAGATCGGCGCGAGGGTGACGACGTAGCGCATCGGGCCGCGGGGGGCGGTTGCGTTGAAGGGCCAGCAGGTGACCAGCACGAGCTGGTCGGTGGATGAGGTGGCGATGCGGGTGGTGCGGGAGTCCACGACCTCGCGGGCGGTGACGCGGTAGCGGCGCGGGCCCGCGGCGGATTCCAGCGAGACCCAGTCGCCGTCGCGCAGGTGTTCGAGCCACCGGAAGTGCGTGTCGCGGTGGCCGCTGATGATGGTCGTGCCGGTGGCGCCCGGCGCGGCGCTGGCTTCGGCCCAGCCCGGCCCGAAGGCCAGCGGCCGGCCCGCGTCGCCGGCCAGTACGATTTGCGAGATGCCCAGTCGCGGCGCGCCGAGGCGCGCCACCGGGTGCGTGTCGGCCCAGGGCCAGGGGCGATGCGCGGCGCCGTCGGCCAGGCTCGTTTCCCAGGCGCGGTCGAGCAGCTGCTGCGCCAGCATCGCCTTGGCCGGCAGCCAGGCGGCGTGGCCGCCCAGCGCCAGCGCCGCCAGCATCAGCCCCCGGCCCAGCCAGCGGCGCAGCCGCGGTGGTGGGACTTCCCTGTCCCGAGGGTGCATCCATGATGCGGGGCTGGCGACGGGGGAAATCACGGCGCCTCCTGCGCCGTCCGCGGGGAAACCAGGGGCACCGGCCGGCGCCGCAGCAGCGGGCTGGCGTCGGCGGGCACGAAGTGCCAGTGCATGTGGCGCAGCGCGCGTTCGGTCGAGCGCGGGCCCGGGTCGGGCACCGGCGCCAGCGGCGGCAGCGGGGGAAGATCACGGCGTTCGACGATCAGGACCATGGCAAACCTCCGGGGTCAGGCCTGCGCGGGTTCGCGCAGGAGGCAAAGCAGGGCGGTGCAGACGATCCAGGCGATGACGCGGGCGACCATGGCTCAGGCCCTCCCGCGCAGCAGCAGGAAGGACGCGAGCGCCATCGCCAGCGCCAGCAGCAGCTCGCGCAGCCAGCCCATGCTGCCCTGCGCGAATTGCAGGGATCCTTCAGGCGTGGCGTTCATCACCTGCGAGCTGCCCATGGCCTCGCCGGCCGGGCGCGCCGGGGTCTTGTCCACGGCCACCAGGCTGGTGTAGCGGCTCACCAGGCCGTGGCGCAGGGCGGTGTCGACGATCTGCGCGCGCATCTCGGACTCCTTCTCGCCGCGGCGCATCGCATCCTCCAGCGTGTCGATGCGCGCGCGCGCCCAAAGCCGGCCAATGCCCGGGGCCGGCACCGCGGAGCCGCCCGACAGCTTCAGCTGGCGCGTCCAGGGCTGCGGGCGCAGGCCGCTCACGGCGACCGTGCCCTGCAGGTTTTCGACGCGCGCCACCACCTGCAGCACCTCGCCTTCGTACAGGTCGGGCACGCGCGCCGGATGCATCTCGGCCGCGCCCGGCCAGGCCAGCGTGATGTCGCGCATCGCCGGCCGGTCGAGCTTCGCCAGCAGGCCGTCCATCACTTCGGTGACTTCCTCGACGTTGCGGACGAGGGTCTGGGTGCCGCGGCCGGCTTCGGCCGCCTTGCGCAGGAAGTGGCCATTGGGCGCGCTGCCGATGCCGACCGGGAACAGGCGCGATTCGCCGCGCTCGGCTTCGATCAGGCGCAGCAGTTCGTCTTCGTTGCCGATCGCGGCGTCGGTGGCCAGCACCACCTGGCGCAGGTAGCCCGCCGGCGCCCGGCCGGCCAGCGCCGCGCGCAGCGCCGGCAGCATCTCGGTGCCGCCCTCGGCCTGCAGCGAGCGCACGAAGCTGCGGGCGCGGGCCACGTTGCCCGGCTCGGCGGCCACGGCGTCCGGGAACAGCAGCTCGAAGCTGTCGTCGAAGCGCACCACGTTGAAGCGATCGCCCGGGCGCAGCCGCGACAGCGCGCGGTCGGCGGCCTCGATCGCCTGTTCCATGGACGCGCCCGACATCGAGCCGGAGTTGTCGATCACGAGGATCAGTTCACGCGGCAGCGGCGCCCCCGGCAGCGTGGGCGGCACCAGCATCAGCATCGCGAAGGACTCGCCGTCCAAGGTGTCGGTGAACACGGCGCTGCGCGGCGCGCGGCTGGGCACGGGCTCCCAGCGCAGGAGGAAGTCGCGGTCGCTAGCGTCAACGAGGTTGGCCAGCGTGGCCCGGTAGGTGCTGCCCTCGGCCGACACGGTGATCGCATGGCTGGGGCTGGTGAGGCTCTTGAGCGGCAGGCCCGGCTCGATCTCGACGCTCAGCGCCACCGTCGGCGGCAGCGCGCCGCTGCGCACGATCGCTTCGTCGGCGACCGGCAGCGCGGCCGGGCGGCTGGCCGGGTCGAGCAGGCCCGCGGCTTCGCGCGTGCCTTCGTAGCGCGGGGTCAGGGTCAGCGGCAGGTGCAGCGAAAACGCGCCGTCGCGGAAGGCGACCGGCTGCCAGTAGCGCACCTCGATCTCCACTTCCTCGCCCGGGCCGATGTTGGCCACGCGGGTCTGGAACAGGTTCGGGCGGTTCTGCGACACCAGGCTGGCGCGCTGGCCGCTGGCGGCCGCGGCCTGGTAGATCGCCTCGGCTTCGGCCTTCTCGCGGATCTCGCCCACGATCAGCCGGTCGCCGACGCGCAGGGTGAGCGCGCCAACCGCGCCGTTCTCGGGCAGCGGCAGCAGGTAGCGGCCCTCGCGCCATTCGCTGGCGTCGTTGCGGTAGGTCTGGCGCACCGTTACTTCGGCCAGCAGGCCGCGCACCTGCATGTCCACGGTGGTGTCCATGGCCAGGGTGGCGACCCACTCGTCGCCGATCTTCATCTGCAGGCCTTCGGGTTCGGGGTCGGGCTCCGGGTCGAACTCGCTGGCGCGGGCCGGGGCGAGGGCGAACACCAGGGCCAGCACCAGCGTGGCGACCAGGTACAGCCAGACCAGCGGCTGCGCGGGCGCCGGGCGTGGGCGGAAGAGGCGGGGCTTGCGGGTTTCTCGGGCGTGCATGGCGGTGCTCCTTGGGGACGCTGCCATTGCGCGGCCGCCGCCTGCCCGGCGCCGGGCCCGGTTCGGGCAGGACGCCGACGAGTTGTGGCGATTTGCGGGCAATCCGTTGCCGCCGCCCCGCGCGCTGGCCTAGGCTGGCCGCCATGTCACGCACCGTCGCCATCGTCGAAGACGAACCCGCCATCCGCGCCAACTACGCCGAAGCCCTGCGCCGGCACGGCTACGCGGTCCAGCCGCATGCCAGCCGCGCCGAGGCGCAGGCGGCGTTCGCGCTGAAGCTGCCTGACCTCGTGATCATTGACGTGGGCTTGGGCGACGAGCCCGAGGGCGGCTTCGACCTCTGCCGCGAGCTGCGCGCGCGCTCGGCCACGCTGCCGATCCTGTTCCTGACCGCGCGCGACTCCGACTTCGATGTGATCTCTGGGCTGCGCCTGGGCGCCGATGACTACCTCAGCAAGGACACCAGCCTGCCGCAGCTGACCGCCCGCATCCACGCGCTGTTCCGCCGGCTCGATTCGCTGGCCGCGCCGCAGGCGCGCGAGTCGGTTTACCGCCTGCGCGCGCTCACGCTCGAGCTCGAGCGCATGCGCGTGTGCTGGAACGAGGCCGAGGTGGCGCTCACCGTCACCGAGTTCTGGATGGTGCACGCGATGGTGCGCTATCCCGGCCACGTGAAGTCGCGCGACCAGCTGATGCGCGAGGCGCAGGTGGTCGTGGACGACGCCACGATCACCTCGCACATCAAGCGCATCCGCCGGAAGTTCCAGGCGCTCGACGCCACCTTCGACGAGATCGACACCGTGCACGGCGCCGGCTACCGCTGGCGCGCCTGACGTGACCCTGCGCGCCAAGCTGCTGCTGCTTTCGCTGTCGGTGCTTGCGCTGCCGTGGGCGGGCTGGAAGTTCGTGCAGCAGCTCGAGTTCCTGCTGCGCCAGGGCCAGGAGCAGGCGCTGCTGGCCTCGGCCGAGGCGCTGGCGCGCGGCATCGCGGTGCGGCCGGCCAGCCTGCCGCCGGCGGGCGAGGGCTGGTTCGCGCACCGGCTGGCGTTCGCGCCGCGGCTCGACGGCGAGGCCGGCGACTGGCAGGGCGCCGAGGTCGATCCCTACGCGTTCGGCGCCCCGACGCCCTGGCTCCGGGTGACCCTGGGCCGCAGCAACGAGCGCCTGCACCTGCTGCTCGACGTGCGCGACGCCAGCCGCCAGCGCGGCGAGGCGCACTGGCCCGGCGACCTCGAGTACGACCGCCTGCGCCTGCATCTTTCCGGCCCCTCCGGTGAACTGCGCCTGCGGCTCGCCAACAGCGAAACGGGCGCGCTGCGCGTGGCCGGCGAGGACGGCCTGCCGCCGCCGATCCGCATCGAAGGCTTCTGGCGCGAGCATGCCGAGGGCTACACGGTCGAACTGGCGCTGCCCCAGGCCTTCGCCGTGCGCACGCTGGGCCTGGAGGCGCGCGACCTCGACGCCGGCGGCCAGCGGCGGCTGGCCGGCACGCTGGACGCGGACGGCACGCTGCAGCGTCGCCCCGTGCACGGCTACGTGGGCGGCCTCGAGCCCACGCTGGCGGCGTTGGCGCCGCCGGGCATGCGCGTGGTGCTGGCCGACCGCGCGGCCTGGGTGATGGCGCGCGCCGGCGCGGTCGGCGCCGACACTACCGAAGACGACCTGCTGCCGTGGCGCCGCGGGCTGTATCGCGCGCTGCTGTTCCGCGACACGCTGCCCACCGCCAGCGAGCCCGCCGACGCGCGCCGCGTGCTGCGCGCCGAAGTCGCCGATGCCATCGCCGGCCAGCCCGGCACGGCCTGGCGCCGCGATCCTTCCGGCGCGCGCCTGCTGCTGTCGGCCGCGGTGCCGGTGCGGGTGGATGGCCAGGTGCGCGCCGCGCTGCTGCTCGAGCGCTCGAATTCGGAAGTGCTGCTGCTTACCGACCGCGCGTTCTCCGGCCTGCTCGGCGTGAGCTTCGTGGTGTTCCTGGGTTCGTTCGGGCTGCTGTTCCTGTTCGCCTCGCGGCTGGGCACGCGCATCCGACGCCTGCGCGACGCCGCCGAGCAGGCGCTGGACCGCGAGGGCCGCGTCACGCGCTTCCCGGTCACGGCCGCGCGCGACGAGGTGGGCGACCTCTCGCGCAGCTTCGCCAGCCTGCTGGACCAGGTCGCGGGCTATACCGACTACCTGCGCTCGCTGTCGGGCAAGCTCTCGCACGAGCTCAATACGCCGCTGGCGATCGTCCGCACTTCGCTCGACAACCTTGATTCGGCCGACCTGCCGGCCGAGGCGCGGCCCTACGTCGGCCGCGCCCGCGACGGCATCGAGCGCATGGGCACGCTGGTGCGCACCATGAGCGAGGTCACGCGCATCGAGCACGCGATCTCGGCGGTCGAGCCCGAGGACTTCGACCTGCGGGCGCTGCTTGCCGATTGCGCCGAAGGCTACCGGTCGCTGCTGGCGCCGCGTGAATTCCAGGTCGAGCTTCCGGCGGCGCCGCTGCCGCTGCGCGGCTCGCCCGAGCTGGTGGTGCAGGCGCTGGACAAACTGGTGGACAACGCGCGCGGCTTCTGCCCGCCCGAGGGCTGGGTTCGCTTGTCGCTGGCCGCGGAGGGCGAGGGCGCGCGCATCGCGCTGGCCAACGCGGGCCCGCGGCTGCCGGAGGCGATGCAGTCGCGGCTGTTCGATTCCCTGGTCAGCCTGCGGGCCAAGCCGCAGCGCGACGAGGGCGGCACGCACCTGGGCTTCGGTCTTCACATCGCCAAGCTCATCACCGAGCTCCACCGCGGCCACGCCGACGCCCGCAACCTGCCCGCCGGCGACGGCGTCGAGTTCACCCTCCACCTCCGCGACATCCCCCGGTCTCTGTAGGAGGGACTTCAGTCCCGTTGCTCCTCGCCGGAAAGCTTCGGGACTGAAGTCCCTCCTACACGGGGCGGTGGCTATACTTGGGGCCTGTCCGCAAAGGCTTGCCCCGTGATTTCCGCCGAAGAGTTCAAGCGCCTGGCCGGTGAAGGCCACAACCGCATCCCCGTCGTCCGTGAAGTGCTGTCGGACCTCGATACGCCGCTGTCCGTGTACCTGAAGCTGGCGGACGGCCCGCATACCTACCTGTTCGAGTCCGTCGAAGGCGGCGAAACCTGGGGCCGCTATTCCATCATCGGCCTGCCTGCGCGGCGCACCTACACCTTCCGCGACCACACGCTGGAAGTGCGGGAGCACGGCGAGCTCACCGAGACCCGCCAGCTCGAAGACCCGCTGGCGGAAGTCGACCGCCTGCGCGAATCGTTCACCGTGCCGCGCATGCCGGACCTGCCGGCCTTCACGGGCGGCCTGGTCGGCTACTTCGGCTTCGAGACCATCGGCTGGATCGAGAAGCGGCTGGCCGGTGGCGACAAGCCCGACCAGCTCGGCACGCCCGACGCGCTGCTGCTGCTGAGCGAAGAAGTGGCGGTGTTCGACAACCTCAAGGGCCGCCTGTACCTGATCGTTCACGCCGATCCTGCCGAGCCGCAGGCGTACGCGAAGGCCGTGCGCCGGCTCGACGAGCTGGTCTATCGCCTGCGCCACTCCGGCCGCAGCTACCCGGACGTGCTCGATCCCTCGCTGCTGAGCGAGCAGGACTTCGTGTCCGGCTTCACCAAGGACGGCTTCCTGGCCGCGGTCGAGAAATCGAAGGAGTACATCCGCGCCGGCGACATCTTCCAGGTGGTGCTGAGCCAGCGCATGAGCGTGCCGTTCCGGGCGCGGCCGGTGGACGTGTACCGGGCGCTGCGCGCGCTCAACCCGTCGCCGTACATGTATTTCCTCGACCTGGGCGGCACCCAGGTGGTGGGCAGTTCGCCCGAGATCCTGGTGCGCCTGCAGGGCGGCGAGATCACCGTGCGGCCGATCGCGGGGACCCGTCCGCGCGGCACCACCGCCGAAACCGACGCGGCGCTCGAGGCCGAGCTGCTGGCCGACCCGAAGGAGCGCGCCGAGCACCTGATGCTGATCGACCTGGGCCGCAACGACGTCGGCCGCGTCGCCGAGCCGGGCAGCGTCACCGTGCCTGATCGCTTCATCATCGAGCGCTATTCGCACGTGATGCACATCGTCAGCGAAGTGCGCGGCCAGGTGCGCCCGGGCGTTGGTTTCGCCGAAGTGATCAAGGCCACCTTCCCGGCCGGCACCGTCAGCGGCGCGCCGAAGATCCGCGCGCTGGAGGTGATCCGCGAACTCGAGCCGGTGAAGCGCAACATCTATTCCGGCGCCGTCGGCTACCTCAACTGGTGGGGCGACGCCGACACCGCCATCGCCATCCGCACCGCCGTCATCCAGGACGGCCGCCTGCACGTTCAGGCGGGCGCCGGCATCGTCCACGACTCCGATCCCGAAAAGGAATGGGACGAGACGATGAACAAGGGCCGCGCGCTGTTCCGCGCCGTGGCCCAGGCGGCCGGCGGGCTCTAGCCGCGGATGGGTCCGCGCGTCCGCGGCTTGATCGAGCGGCTGCGGCCACGCCGCGCCGGCCTGCGGGCCTGGCTGGGCCTGAGCTATGGCCTGCTGGCGGTCTTGCTGGTCGGCGTGCTGTCGGTGCTGGTCGAGCGGGCCGCCAGCGACGAGCTTGAGTACGACATCGGCCTGCGCCTCGCCGCCAACGCCGGCGCGCTGGCCGAGCGGATGGACGAGGGTCTCTACGAGCGCCTCAACGACATGCGTACGCTGTCGCTGCAGCCCGGCATCGCCGAGCCGGAGGCGAACCAGGAAACGCTGCGCGCCATGTTCGACATGATGCAGCTGACCTATCGCGACTACGCCTGGATCGGCATCGCCGACGCCACCGGCGTCGTCCGTGTCGCCAGCCGCGGCATGCTGGAAGGCGAGAACGTGTCGGCGCGTCCCTGGTTCAAGGCCGGGCTGCGCGACCCCTTCGTCGGCGACATCCGCGACGCGGTGCTGCTGCAGAAGTACATCGATTCCCCGGCCGATGACCCGCTGCGCCTGATCGACGTCGCCGCCCCGGTGCACGACGATTTCGGGGTGCCGGTGGGCGTGGTGGGCGCGCACCTGTCCTCGGAATGGGCGGAGCGGCTGCGGCGGGACCTGATCGCCGGCCAGATCGGACGCGATCCGGTCGAGGTGTTCGTACTCAACAACGACGGCATGGTCGTGCTGGGTCCCGAGGGCTGGCGCGACCGGTTGCTCGAGGTCTCCAGCGGACGGGCCGTGCGCGCGGGGCCGCCTGGCTTCGTGCTCGAGACCTGGCCCGACGGCCGCGACTACCTCACCGGCTATGCAAGGACGCGCGGTCGCCCGCTGTTCGAAAGCCTGGGCTGGGCGGTGTTGGTGCGCAAGGACGCCGAGCTGGCGTTCGCGCCGGTGGCCGACCTGCGGCGCCAGATCTGGCTGGTGTCGGTGGCGCTGACCCTCGTGTTCCTGCTGGTGGCGTTCCTGCTGGCGCGCCAGATCGGCACGCCGCTGCAGGCGCTGGCCGCCGCGGCGCGGCGCCTGCAGGCCGGCGAGCCGGATGCGACCTTCCCGCCCGAGCGCGGCTACCGCGAGGCGCGCGAACTCACCGGCGCGCTGCGCGGCCTGGTGGAGGAACTCACGGCGCACGAGCGCGAGCTCACCGCGCTCACCCAGCAGCTCGAGCAGCGCGTGCGCGAGCGCACCGTCGAGCTCAGCGAAGCCAATGCCCAGCTCGAAGTGCTGGCCATGACCGACGGCCTGACCGGCCTCGCCAACCGCCGCCACTTCGGCGACCAGCTGGCGCGCGAAGTGATTCGCTGCGGGGAGAAGGGCAAGCCGCTGGCGCTGGTGACGATGGACATCGACCACTTCAAAGTCATCAACGACACCCACGGCCATCCCGCCGGCGACGCCGTGCTGCGCCGGGTGGCGATGCTGCTGGAGGAAAACGTCCGCGGCGGCGACTTGCTGGCCCGCGTGGGCGGCGAGGAGTTCGCGGTGCTGGCGCTGGAGGCGCCGATGTCGGAGGCCATGCCCCTGGCCGAGCGCCTGCGCGCCTGCATCGAGAACGCGGGACCGATTTCCGTGGGCCGCACCGCGGTGCCGGTGACGATCAGCGTGGGCGTGGCGGTGCTGTGGGGGCGCCAGGGCGACCTGCTCAAGGCTCCCGAGCGCCTGCTGGCCGCGGCCGACGACGCGCTTTACCGTGCCAAGCGCAACGGGCGGAACCGGGTGGAAGTGGCGGCGCCCTAGTCGCCCCACGGGCCGGCCCGGGGGCGCCCCGGAAAGTCACTTCACCGGGCTTTCACGGCATGCCCCGCAACTTCCCGCATGACTGCGGGCCCCTCTGGTCGTGCGCAAAGCACGGCGATGTCGTAGTCGACGACACGACGCCCTGGCCCGCTGCTCCCCATGTTTCTGCCCGAACGGCGGCGCCTGGCATCGAACCTTCGACCTGCCTGGGAACTTGACCATGGAAATCCTTGCTGGAATCTGGCTCGGCATGCCCGTTTGGGTGTGGCTGGCCTTCATCACCGTCGTACTGGCCATTCTTGTCTTCGACCTGGGCGTGCTGCACCGCGACGCCCACGAGATCGAAGTGAAGGAAAGCCTGTGGATGTCGGCGCTCTACATCGGCCTCGGCCTGCTGTGGGCGGTCGCCGTCTGGTTCATCTACCGCGCCTACGGCGGCGAGGGCGCCCTCGATCCGCAGATCGCGGCCCTGCCGACCGCCGAGGCCCGCGCCTGGGAAGCGGTGACCCTGTACCTGACCGGCTACCTGGTCGAGAAGGCGCTGGCGCTGGACAACGTGTTCGTCATCTCGATGATCTTCGCCTACTTCGCGGTGCCCCGTATCCACCAGCACCGCGTGCTGTTCTGGGGCATCCTGGGCGTGATCGTGCTGCGCGCGATCATGATCGGCGCGGGTGCGGCCCTGGTGATGAACTTCGCCTGGGTGCTGTACGTGTTCGCGGTGCTGCTGATCGCGACCGGCATCAAGATGCTGTTCGCGATCGACCACCAGCCCGACCTCGCGGACAACCGCGTGCTGAAGTTCCTGCGCCGGCGTCTGCGGGTGACCGACGAGCTGCACGGCGAACGCTTCTGGGTGAAGCTGCCCGACGGCGCCACCGGCAAGCTGGCCTGGTTCGCGACGCCGCTGTTCCTGTGCCTGGTGCTGGTGGAGCTGGCCGACGTCGTGTTCGCGATCGACTCGGTGCCGGCCATCTTCGCCATCACGCCCGATCCGTTCATCGTCTACACCTCGAACATCTTCGCCATCCTCGGCCTGCGGGCGCTCTACTTCGCGCTGGCGGCGGTCGTGCACCGCTTCCACTACCTCAAGTACGCGCTGGCGCTGGTGCTGGTCTTCATCGGCGCCAAGATCCTGCTCGGCGACTGGCTGTGGGACGGCAAGATGCCCGCGGAGCTGAGCCTCGGCGTCACGGTGGCCCTGCTGGCGGGCGGCATCGGCTATTCGCTGTGGAAGTCCCGCGGCAGCGCGGCCCCCACCACGGCCTAGGCATGGCCCGTGCGCCCGGCGGCGGCCCCACCGGCCGTCCCGGGCGCCCGGTCCCGGCCGGAAAGGGCGGCATCGAGCCTTCGTCCGCCCTATACTTGCGCTCTTTTCCGCGACGGCCGGCCTTACCAATGCTGTTGATGATCGATAACAGGCATTGGTGATCTGACGAGTTCCGAGCCATCCAAGTTGAGAGGGAAAAGGCTTCATATAGCCAGCATAGTGTCCCATGCTGTCCTGCCGGGGCCACTTGCAGCCAAGTGAGATGCGGGTATAGTCGGGGGTACGGATACCCGCTTTTGGTGTGCAATGGCTGCCCGACTCACAGACACCGGAATACGAAACGCGAAGCCGCAGGCCAAGGCATACAAGCTGCCTGATGGCGGGTCACTGTACTTGTTGGTCACGCCGACTGGCTCCAAGCTCTGGCGCTTCCGCTACCGGATTGCTGGGGCTGAGAATCTGTACGCGATCGGCGACTACCCGGGCGTCACCCTCCAGCAGGCCCGGGAGCTTCGCGATGCCGCGCGCCGGCTGGTCAAGGAGGGCATCCACCCATCCCAGCACCGGAAGGCCTCCCGCCTCGTCACAGCCACCGAGGCGGCCAACACTTTTGAGGCCGTGGCCCGGGAGTGGATAGCCCAAAACCGAGATCACTGGTCTGCCTATTACTGCCAGCAAGTAGAGACCATTCTTGCAGCCGACGTTTTCCCCCGGATTGGTGGCCTCCCGATCCGTGCCGTGACCGCTGCCCACCTGCTGGGCATCCTCAAGGACATTCAGAAGAGGGACGCCCCGTCCATCGCACTGCTGGTCCGTCAGTGGGCCTCTGCGGTCTTCCGCTACGCCGTGGCCACGCTCAGGGCCGACGCCGACCCTGCCGCCGCGCTCCGCGGCGCCGTCCGTAAGCCCAAGACCCAGCACAAGCGCCCGTTGTCTCAAAAGGAGCTAGGACTATTCCTGGATCGCCTGGATGCGTCCCAAAGTGGCCTCCCGGTGTCCACGGCCCTGCGCCTGCTGTTGCTGACGTTCGTCCGGCCTGGTGAGTTGCGCGGCGCCCGCTGGGCGGAGTTCGATCTGGACGCCGCCGAATGGCGAATCCCTGCCGACCGGATGAAGATGGGGGAGCCCCATGTGGTCCCGCTGTCCCGCCAGGCGGTGAAGCTGCTTCGCCAGTTGAAGGCAGAGGCCGGTGGGCGCCCCCAGCTGTTCCCCAATCTGCGTGACCCCAAGCGGGATATGTCGCCCACCACGCTAAACCGCGCATTGGAGCGGATGGGATACGGCGGTCACTTCTCTGCCCACGGGTTTCGGGCCACGGCTTCAACCCTACTCAACGAGCTGGGGTATCGCCCGGATGTTATCGAGCGCCAGCTGGCTCACCGGGAGCGGAACAAGGTGCGGGCCAGCTACAACCAGGCGTCCTACATGCCCGAGCGCAAAAAGATGATGCAAGAGTGGGCCAACTACTTGGATGCTGCAACGAGCAGCGGCAAGGTGCGGCCAATCAAGAGCAAGAGGGCCTAGCCCTTCAAGCGGCCAGCCCGGGTGCTAGTGACACCCGGGCGGCCTTCCACAACCGTTCCAATGGAGAACGATCATGGCAACTGAAAGTGTAGCAACCTCTAAGGATTCACCAATCCCGCCAATCAGCGCCTGGGACCTGGGCCAGGTCGAGGTCATGCTCAAGCAAATCCGGGGCATCTCGATGATGGGATCGAGCGCGGATGCATTCAACGTGGACGATGCTCGCTGGGCGTTCTACAACCTGGCTGAAACTGCGGATGAAGCGCTCAAGCTCATCTCTGCCTCGGAACGGGGGGACTGACCCATGAACCTTTCAGCGAGAGACGCCGCCATGCTTGAGCCGCTCAGTATCTCGGACGATCAGGCCTTCATGCTTCGTCAACTGCTTGCAGAAGCCGAGGCCATTCAAGAGATGGCAACGCGAATCAGCGGAGACAATGAGGAAGATTTCGACATGCTGCAGAACGCCAACCGCGTGACTTTCCGATTGCTTATGGAAGCCCGTGAGTTGGTAGGGTCGAAGAAATGAACGCCACCATCATTCCCTTCCCGACATTTACCTATCCCACGCATTGGACAGGGCACGACCAATACCTCTTCAATCACTTCAAGCATTGCGACGGACTCTCCACAGAGGAAGCGAGACAGCGGGTGGAGGAACACATCTACGTTGCGCGAGAAGTGCCTGGCGAAGATGAGGGCACGAGGCTGCTTCGCATGGCGCGCGAAGCGATGGCACGGCTCAAGAAAGAAAGATGACCCGCTAAGCCGCGCCTAGGTTGATCCCCGAACACCGGGCACCTTCCCCGGCTGGCGCGGCCCCCTTTGAAGGGCGCAGAGGTGTGCGTGATGTTCTCGAAAAGACTAGTGTTTGCTGACTGCGAGTGGTCGGCTTCGCATGGTCCGCTTTCAGACCTTAATCCCCTCATCGATGCGCTGGGGGGGGTCATTGATTGGCCGGATGAATCGGCGGAGTCAATTTGGGCTTGGGCAGTGGATGCGGCGCGACTGGTAGATTTTGGATCGAGTAATCCCAGGGTCCTAAACACGGTGTTGGGCCGCGCCACTTGCACAGAGGCAGACAGAGCGCTGCTTTCGGACGAGCCAATCACAAGGGCGGAAGTCCTGCTTGTTGTCCTGGATTGGCTTTTGATGGCGGATGACAAAATTCCGGCTTTTTCCGAGCTAGCCAAGACGGTCAAGAATTCGGTGGGTGATATCAGCGCTTCGCCCAGCCACTTGGCCGTGGGGTACGCATTGAAGCAGCTTGATGAGGCTGGTGAAGATTCCAGCGAGCTAAGAAAGGCCAGCGCGGCTGCCAGCGTTCTGATGCTAGAGGTTGCTTTCTGGCGCGGAAAAGACGTTGAGAGGGATGATGCCACTAAGCTTCGCTCCAAAGGGGGGAAGGCGAGGGCCGCGAAGCTGGTTGAGAATCCAGAGAAGGCGGTCGCGATCGAATTTTCCCGCAAGAACCCGGAACTCAGCGCACTCCAAATCAGAACCCGTGCAAAGTTGAGGGCATCGGAGAGGACAATCCGAGGTTGGATTTCGGCAGCCTGCTAGCACAATGCCGGCAACTTACTAGCTGGATGCCGTTGCGAAAGATGGCGCGCTAGAGCATGTCCACACCGGCCAGCAATGGCCAATCGTGGACAAGCAAGGATGATCCGAGACCTTCATACAGTTGAGCAGTTCGCGGCCAAGACGCCGTTCTCCCCGGGGCAAATCCGCTGGTGGATTCACAACGCAGAATCCAACGGCCTAGCGGCCCATAACGCCATCGTTCGCGTTGGTGGCCGCCGCGTCTATATCGACCCTGCCGGGTTTGACCGGTGGATCGAGAGCCAGAACACTGGCCGAGGGGTTGCAGCGTGAGCGCCCCCGTTTCGCCCGCACCGATCCGCCTCGTACGGCTTCCCGAAGTTCTCAAGCGCACCGGCCTCAGCCGGTCTGAGATCTATCGCCGGGTCTCCCTAGAGGCGTTTCCCAAGCCATTGAAGCTGGGCGTCCACGCGTCTGCCTTCGTGGAGTCAGAGCTTGAGGCCTGGATCTCGGCGCGCATCAGCGAGCGGGACTCCGGGGAGGCGGCATGATGGGCCGGGCAACCAAGGCCCTCAGGGGCTGCCGATGCCAGTGCATGAGCTGCTTTGAGTACTTCGCCAGCCCCAGCGCCTTCGATCGGCACCGGAAGGGCTCCTATGCCCGCCCCGGCAGTCTGCGTGACGAACGCTACTGCCTGAGCCTGAGCGCAATGCAGGAAGCGGGCTGGGTCCGGAATCCGAGTGGCTTCCTCATGGCGCCCGATAGCCGGCGTGCTGGGGCGGCTGTTTCAGACCGTCCACCTAGCGGCGAGGGCGATTGCCCCAGTCATGCAGGAAATGCGCTCCTGGGACCGCCCCAGCAGCTCCACGGGCCGACCACGGGCGAGTGACGCCGCCAAGTCGCCGGGGGGCGCATGGAACCGCAAATCGACACTGCCATGACGGCCCGATTCCTGTCGGCGCTGAGTAGGGACGCCGTGTTCACGTTTCAGACCTTTCCCGAGGGTGGTCGGAGCGTGCCTGGCTTGAAGCGAGTGCTGCATGGCTCGTTCGCCAAGCTGGAGCGAAAGCTTATGGCGCTGAACCAGCGGGGGGCCGGCATCTTCGTCATGGTCAACCGTGGCGACCTAGGCGGGCGCAAGGCGTCCAACGTGGTTGCGGCCCGCGCCCTCTTTTTGGACTTGGACGGCGCCCCGGTCGAGCCGGTGCTGGCCTGCCAACTGCCGCCGCGCATCGTCGTGGAATCCTCGGCCGGAAAGTGGCACTGCTACTGGCCTGTAGCTGATCTCCCGCTTGGTCAATTCTCCTGCGCCCAGAAGGCGATAGCAGCTCTGTTCGATGGAGACCCAAAGGTGTGTGACGCCCCTCGCGTCATGCGCCTGCCGGGTTTCCTTCATTGCAAGGGCGAGCCGCAAATCACCCGACTTGAAAGCGCAGACCCGGTGCCCTTCACCTGGGACGAAATGACCCGGGCTTTTGACCTGGCGCCGGTCATGCGGCTGCCCGATCGCGTGGGGGAGGGGGATCGGAATAGCACGATCTTCAAGCTCGCTCGCTCCGCGTGCCAGAAGGGGGTGCCAGAGGCCGAACAGCTGGCCAAGGCGCTCAAGGTCAACGCCAAGTTTGACCCGCCCCTTGCGGCCTCGGAGGTTGAGAGCGCCGTCCGCAGCGCCTACCGCAGCCCGTCTACGGGTGCCGCATCGCTGCCGCTTGCGGTCATGGACTCCGACGCGTTCAAGGCGCTCGATCATGCTGGCCGAATGCTGGTGGTTGTCGCCTATCGCCGAGCTGATTCCTTCAACGCCCACCGCCTAACGCTGCCCTGGTCAGAGGTGAGGCAATGGTTCCCGAGAGAGGAAACCTTCTATCGCGTTCGGGATCGAGTGGTCCGGTGCGGCATCTTTCAGGTCGTTGAGGCCCCAACACCGAAGGCACCAAAGAAGGGCAGCGGACCTAAGCCCACCTTCTACCGGCTTGCAATACCCCCCATTGGTGTGGGGTATTCCAGTGCCCGAATACCCCCCATAGGTGTGGGGCCTGAAGCTTTACAGGCTCTAGGCTCATGAAGCCTCTGGAGGTGAGGGGCCATTTCAAGGGCGCATGCATCAAGCCAAAGCGCGAGGACGCCGGGCCGGCAGACTCCCGCCCGCCCATCGCCAACAGCCTGTGCGCTGGGGCAAGGGCATTTGCACGACACGGGACGCCTGAGGGTGATTCGCTGCTGATCTGGTATCGCTCGCATGGGCGCGAACAGGTTGGGGCGGTCGAAATGTACTTGGCCCGCCGTGCGTTGGTGTCTTGCTGGCCCGTGGATGCAGAACGGGCTAGCTCCGTCATCCGCTGGGCGATGGCGCATGTGCTGGCCGGGCGCTGCCGAACCGAATCGCTACCGATTCGCTTGCGAGACGAAACGGCTCAACGGTTAAGGGCCGACGCCGCTGCTTGGCTGCGCGCTGGGATTATGGAGGCCCAGTGGCGTTACGGGCTGGCCCGCGGTTAGCGATCCCGGCGGCTTGAAAAGCAATCAAGAAATCAAGACGCCGAAATGGCGAGACGCACTAAAGCCGGAATCCGAAATTCCCACCGATAGGCAGACTGACCCTAGATCTTCCACGCTCCCCCGGCGCTGATCTCGGGCGCTGCCACCCGTCACTGGCAGCAACTATCCGAATGGGCTGCCTGATGGCGGCCCTTTTCTTTGCCAAGGACGGCTTTTCATATGCCAGGCGCGGTGGTGACCGGCTACTGCGCTAGAGAGGAAGAAGAACATGACCAACTACAACGGACCCGACGCGGACGCACCTGCTCAAGGCCAGCAGCCCCAGCTGCCACCCGCGTACGACGAGAGCAAGCTCATTCCTGCCTTGAGAAAAGCGCATGCCGCTGGAGATGTTCCCGCAGCCCGGGCGTTGGCGCGCAGAATCATGGAAGTCCGCCGGGGTGAGATCCCCGATTCGGTCCGTACGGCGGCGGGCCCGTGGGAGAAGTACCAGCAGGCTCAGCCCGCCCAAGAGGGGCCGTGGACCCGGCATCAGTCCCAGCCCCTTCGGCTGTCCGACGTAACGGGCCAAGCGCCAGCCGCACGCCTGAAGCTGTCGGATGTGCAGGCGCAGTCCAATCCGAGACTGACGCCCGTTGACTACAACCCATTCGCCCAGCAGCAGGGTCCGCGCCTCGTCCCGGTAGAGGGCGATCCGTTCGCGGAAGCCCCCGCTGCCCCCAAGCGAAGCAATCTTGAAACCTACGTCACCCGCCCGCTGGGGCAGGCCGCCCGGTACGGGCTTGAGGGCCTCGCAGGAACGATCGGCATCTTCTCCGACCCGCTGGCATACGCGATGGGCGGCGAGCGAGCGAGTGCACTCGCATCTCGTGCGGCCGATGCAATGGGACTGCCGAAGCCTGAAGGTGCCCTTGAAGAAGTGGTGGCTGGCGCAAGCCGAGCCGTAGCGGGCGGCGCACCCATTCTCCGGGCTGGTCAGGTCTCAGCTCAGGCCCCTGGGCTGGCTGGGCGAGTCGGTCAGTCTCTTGCCGCCTCCCCAAGAATGCAAACGGCTTCCGCCGCACTAGGCGGCGCTAGCGCTAGTACGGCTGCACAGATGGGTGCCGGTCCCACCGGTCAGTTTTTCGCGGGGCTCGCCGGTGCGCTTGCTCCGTCGAGTGCCGCTATGACTCTTCGCGGCGCAGTACGCGGCGGTGAAGCGGGCCGGCAGAGCATGAGTGCCAACATCGACTCCTTCCAGCGTGCTGGCGTGGCCTCTCCGAGCATTGGGCAGGCCAGCGAGGGCCGAGTCGCCCGGGGTGCCGAAGTCCTGCTGGGACGCGTCCCCGGCGGTGCTGGTGTGATGGAGCGTGCAGGGACGGCCCAGCAGCAGGCGATGGGTCAACGGGTCGCCGGTTTGGCGGACCAGCTATCCACCCGCGCAAGTCCGGAGCAGGCCGGTCGTGCTATCGAGCGGGGCATAGTAGGTCCCAACGGCTTCATGGTGAACTTTCGCAATCAGGCATCAGAGCTGTACGACCGGGTTGACCAGTTCATCCCACCCACCACGCCCATTGCGGTTTCCAGAACGAAAGCGACCTTGGACACGCTCGCCCGTCCGACGCCTGGCGCGGCGGCAACGTCCCGGGTGCTGACCAGCGGAAGGGTGGCAGACATTCGCAATGCTCTTGATGCGGACATGCAGGCGTCGCTGGCGGCAGCGGGGCGTGGGGAGCTGCCTTATGAGGCGGTCAAATCGCTTCGGTCGCGAATGGGTGAGCTGATCGCGGATTCGACCTTCGCCACAGACGTTCCGACCAAGCAGCTTCGGCAGGTCTATGCGGCGCTGAGCGATGACCTGAACGCCGCGGCCGTTGCCACTGGCAATCCGAAGGCAATCCAGGCCGTGACGCGGGCCAACAACTACTACAAGTTCGGCATGGCCCGCATGGAGCAGCTGGAGCGCGTCATTGAGCGCAATGGCGGCCCTGAGAAGGTCTTTGCTGCCGCTACTTCCGGCAGCCGTGAGGGCGCCACCACGCTTCGAGCCGTCATGCAGTCGCTTCCTCAGGATGCCCGCAAGCAGCTGGTGGCCGCCGTGGTTCGGCGAATGGGCCGTGCCACCCCTGGCGCTCAGGACGATATCGGTGAGCAGTTCAGCTCCGAGCGGTTCCTGACCATGTGGAACACGCTGGCGCCGGAGGCGAAGACCACTCTCTTTGCTCGGATGGGGCCTACCTACCTGCGGGACATGGAGGCGGTCGCAAAGACCGCCGCCAGCATCCGCTCGGGCGCGCAGGTCTTCCGGAATCCACCGGGGACAGCACAGGCCACGGCGCAGATAGCTACTGCGGCCTCTCTGATCCTCTCGGTTGCCAAAATGGAGTTCGGCACCGCAGCGGCCATTGGCAGCGGCGTAGGCACTGCCAACCTCGCTGCAAGGCTAATGACCAATCCGCGGTTGGTCGGGTGGCTTGCCCGACAGACCAAAGTCCCATCGGCTGCCCTGCCTGCCCAGATTGCCAAGCTCAAGGTGGAGGCCCAGGTAATGGGGGATCCGGAAATGCTGGAGGCAGCCTACGAGATTGAGCGTCTGACGCAGCAGCTTCAGGGGCGCCAGTGATGGGGAAGGACATCGCCACGCAAGACAAAAACTCGAATCTGACCGATGAAAACGAGAATGAGGACGTTCCAAACAGACTATTCGTACGCCTGAGGCCGGGTGAGAGCCAGGACGCGGCTACCGCTCGCTATGTGCTTGACCCGGTCGTTAGGGGTGGCATCACTGCCGAGTCGTTTCGTATCAATGGCCTAGAGCCGATTCCACTGGGTCGGATGATCACGGAGTTGGCGAGTCAATGCGATCAAGCCAGCGGTGGTGACTTTTCCCGCCCCGAGGTAATGCTCATGGCCCAGGCACAGACGCTGGATTCGATCTTCAACCGGTTGGCGGGTCACGCCGCAAACTTCGTGGGGAAGGACATCGCGACCCTAGACCGATACATCCGGTTGGCGTTCAAGGCGCAGAGCCAGTGCCGGACCACGCTGGAGGCGCTGGCCAACATCAAAAACCCGCCGGTCATCTATGCCAAGCAGGCGAACATCGCCCATGGCCACCAGCAGGTGAATAACGGGGTCCCGGGGCCAGCTCCGGAGCCCTCGCAGGCGGAAATGAGAAAAATTCAGCCAAACGAACTTTTGGAGAGTCAGGATGGCCAACGGATGGACGCCCGAGCGACGGGCAAGGCAGGCAGAGGCCATAAGGCGCTGGCGGCCGTGGGCTAAGTCAACCGGTCCAAGGACCGAAGCCGGGCGGGCTCGGGCCAGCCGGAACGCGTGGAAGGGCGGGTACCGCAAGCTATTGCGGAGGTTGGCGAGCCTCCTCAGGGGTTAGGCCTCCGCGCTAGGATGGCAGTGGGGCAAGGTGGGATCTGGTCATGTGCTGGTGTAGCTTGATTGCAAAGCGTCTTGAGCCTTGGCGCTGTTCTTTCGTAAGCGTGCAACAACTTAAGCGCAGAGAGGGGGAGGGCTGTGAACGGATGGCAGCGAATGTTCGTCGTTCTGTGCGGAATTGTCGCAGTGCCTGCGCTGATTGCCTTTATCGCCTTGTTTCCACGTGAACAAGAGATTTGGGGGGTGTACGGTTGCTCATTGCAAGACACGGCGATGACGAAGGCGCGTGCAATCGACTATCAGAAGAACGGTATCCCAGAGGCTGATTTCTACCCGTGGGCGTTAGAGGATGGCTCGGTGGACAGGTTTCAGGATTGCACTGCTGAAATCAGGGCTATAGCGGACGGCTCCATTCTGGACAAGAAAGTTTCCCAGCACTGGAGGGATGCTTCCTGGGTCGGATTGGTTTTGGCGGCGCTCCTCGTGACTTTGTACGCACTCGGTTGGTCGGTGGGCTGGATATGGCGCGGGTTCTTCCCGAAACGATCGGGTGCGGCATGATCGTCATCTACTTCCTGGGCGCTGGCGCAATCATTTTCGTGATTAGCGCGCTCTTCTATTTCGACACGGTTGATACTGAGGAGGGTCTCGTCTTCTTCACAGGCGCACCTTTCCTAGGCGCCGCGGCCGCGTTTGTATACGGCATCTACGCTTGGATGAAGCATGGCGAGTGGCGCTCCGTGTCCACAGCAGACGTGCTACTCGAAGCGGGCGTCTCCTCTGAGGTTCTTGCAAGTTCGAGCCGGTGGGTTGGCATAGATCGCTTGGCGCTGTGGTTGCTCGAATTGAACGCGGGATGGGTTTGTTTGCTGGCTGGGTTCTTAATGGTTCTCTCTGCCGGGTATTGGTCGTCCGAAGGCGCTACGGCAAGGCACGTCAAGTTGTTGCAGGAAAAGCATAAGCGTGACTCGGCTCCGAGTTAGGCCAAAACAATTGTTGGCATCCGCGAGCCGTGCCCCGAGATAGCCTTGCTTTGGCCGGCGGGTACCCAGAAGTGCGTTGGTTTGCGTGGCGGACGTAGCTGTCTTTCCGAGGGTTTTCCGATGACACTCTTAATCAAGCCGACACTCGCTTTGGCTGCCGTTTTGTTTGTCGGTGAGTGCTTCGCCCAGTACTCCGGCAAGTACGGCTGCACAGATGACTGTTCAGGCCACGAGGCTGGTTATGCCTGGGCCGAGAGGAACGGCATTGATGACCCTGATGATTGCGGCGGCCGGTCGCAATCCTTCATCGAGGGCTGCTGGGACTACGCCGAGCAGCAGCAGGCGGAAGAAGTTCATGTCACCGAGGATGGCGAGGAGTGCGACCCCGATTACGACGACGATTGCTTGCCAGAGGACGAGTGGTGAGCGCCCGCCGGGTTGGGGCGCCCTTGATAACGGCGCTCGTGTTTGCAGCCCTCACTGGCCAAGCAGCGGCGCAGGAACTCTATTGTGAAGGAGTGACCTTCTTCCAATCCGAGGAAGTGCGAATTAGCACGGTCATTCGTTGGGACGCCGAGACACTCGCGGTGACGCTTGAGACAGCGGTTGGTGAAGCGCGGGGCACCATGCAAGAAACCCCGAAGATCTATATGGGATCACTGGCCACGGAGTCCGGAGTGACGTATTGGTTCAACTTGGATCGATTCACTGGCGCGCTGATTTACGGGCAACAGCAGGTGGATGGGCGAATGGCCACGGCCGAGTTCACTGGCACTTGCGCCAAGCGCGACCGATTGTTCTAACCCCTTCCGGAGCCGCGATGCTGAAGGAGCCCAGCCAAGTTGAGATCGATCGGTATCACTACGTAATGCGTTTCGTCGCAAGGTTTCAGAAGACTGCCGCTCCACTCGCTTTTAAGTGGATAGAGTGGTCAGCCGTGTTGTCGTTACTGATCTTCGTTGAGCGCAGAACGCAAGCATGGCCAATCACCGGTCTGATTTGGATCCTGGCGCTGCTGTTGTGGGGCTACTTCATCCACTTCTTTTCTGGATCATATAAGTGGGTTCCCTACAAAGAAGCGTTCTCTAAACGGCGGAACTTCGACTGGCTGCTTGCTTTAGCTGCCACGGCGGCCATCTTGGCTGCCAGCTTCTGGTTCGCCGACTTGCTTTCGCGCCACCCGTTCTAGTCTGACGGCTTGCTCATCGGAGAGCCATTCTCTTATAGCGAAGTTCATTGGTATCCAATAGCCTAGTTGCGCCATTCGGAAGCACTCCGCACCTCCCCGCCGGGCCGACAGCGCGGGGCAAGCTACGCCGAGTGGCAACTCTTAGGTGTACGCTTCGGTCATGTGCGGACGCTACGCCTTGTTCGGGAATCCAAAGCGCGGTGAGGACACTCTCCCCAGCGGCTTCGAGGATGGCTACACCGACCGGATCTGGAACCCCTTGGTGAGCGTCGAGGCCCACTACAACATCGCGCCCACGCAGATCCTGCCTGTGTGCACGCTGGGCGAGGACGGCCCGGGCTTGGAGTCGATGCGCTGGGGGCTCCTGCCGTTCTGGGCCAAGGACGCCAAGAAGGCTTACAGTACGATCAATGCCCGCGCCGAGACCGTCCGCACGGCCCCTGCCTTCCGGGATGCCTGGAAGCGCGGTCAGCGCTGCCTGGTGCCGGCGTCAGGCTGGTACGAGTGGGTGGACGAGGGTGGGGCAAGGAAGCAGCCGTACTTCATCCGAGACGCCGGGGGCCAGAACCCGATCATGTTCGCTGGCCTGTTCTCGCGGTGGACCGGTCCCGAGGGTAACGAGATCGCGACGTACACGATCATCACTACCGAGGCCCTAGGTGAGATCCGGAAGATTCATCACCGTTCGCCGCGCGTCCTGATGCCGGGCGACTGGCAGGCATGGCTGGCGGGGACCGCCGCCGAGGCCGGGGCGTTCCTGGAGCCCCAAGAGGTGCCGCTCCAGTTGCACCAGGTAGGGCTGGCCGTAGGTAATCCCCGGAGCCAAGGGGAGCAGTTAATTGAGGCACTCAATCCTGCGTAGTCGGTGGCAGGCCATACGCCTGTCGGACGGCTATTCCCGGCTGGCGGATAAACCGCCTCGTCGGTCTTCCTTTTATTTTCGGCATGCACCTCAAATTGCTATTGTCAGAAGGATAAATCCGCAAGCTGGTCTCATTGGAGAAAGAGACTGGTTGCGCCCTGTACACATTTGTCGTTTTATTGCCCGACCTCTGGGAGCACTAGTTCAAATGGCCGACGGAAAGGTTGAAGTCCCTGTTGTTCGGAACTCAGGATTTTTCAATATCAGGCCGAACTCTTTTGTCATCACACAGCCGACCGGCGATGGTGGGCTTCAGATTGTGTTCTGTGATGACTTCGTGGCCGTTGACCACATGACTGTTGATACAAGTCCGGAAATAGCCGACAAGGCTGGTAATCCGCAGTTGCAGTTCACGACTTCACCTGAGCGCGTGGCATACGGTCGAATTGGTCTTTCCCTGTCTACGGCAAAGGGGCTTCTGGATTTGCTTCAGGTGCACGTGAAAGCGTTGGAAAAGACTCTTGATAAGGGCGAGGAAAAATGAGTGCTAATCCAGAAGTGGTGCGTCGAGCACTATCGGAAGAGCTCTATTCATCCGGCTCAAACTCTCCGGTGCGAATCGCCGGGCATAGGACTTTGTCCGGATATTTTGCGTTCGACCTCTCGGGCGAATCGCCGGCATGGGGTTGTTACCGCCTGGCCCATTCGATGAGGCCTGTGGCTGGAGGCGTCATGCTCAAGTTGCCCGCTACCGACCCGCTCGACATTGGGGCGAGTGACTTGTTTGAAGAGGCGCTTGAGTGGCTGGCGTCCGAGCCTGATTTCACAGTTGAGGGTTTTCATCGGGCTTACGGCAATAGGTAGTCCAAGGAATGGCAGTCGATGTGTGGCGCGGGCTTTGGGACACTGCGCCAGCGCAGAAGCAAGCCGCGTTCAGAGCACTTGCTGCTGATTTTCATCAATTCAAGCTGCTCCCTGACTACGATCGCACCGCTTCGATGCTATTCGGCGTGGACGTTTCTTACGCCGTACCGACCGTCGGGTCACTAAAAGAGCTTTGGCACGTCCACCTTCCGCCGCCACGATCAGACAGGGCGGCTCGCCAACAATGGGTCAGTGCACGACAAGGCGCTAGAGCGTCAGACAGCGCTCTAATTTACGCGAGATCCTCGAAGTCGCCAGAGGATTACATCATCATTTGGCATCTGCAGACGCGAGCTCATGAGACCGCCAAAATGAAGTCAGATCCCAACAGGGATTTGATGCTTAGGTGCGCGCGCGTAGCCGAGGATTGGCGAAATAATCGAGCTTCGTTCGTTGACTGGGTGAACCTCGTCCCCTAGCTGAGCATGGCCTTTGTTATTTTTGTCTTTCGTAAAGGCCGGCAGGGTCCGGGAGACTCAGTGACGGACTGCTCCGACGGAGAGTAATGTCGGCCAGACCCAGTGCCTGGGACTTTGTCTCGGCCGCCAGCGCTATGTACCGTCTTGCTCAGCCTGGCGGCCCAGCTCGCGCCCCAATCACTGTCGCCTCGGTTATTCTCGGCGGCCAACTGCCAGCAGCTGCCCAACAATTAGCGGGTACCCGTGCGGGTACATCCGCTGATCTACAGCTTAAACGGCCATATAAAACAATGAGATAGGCCGATTTATGCTTCTGATGATCGACAACTACGACAGCTTCACCTACAACCTCGTCCAGTATTTCGGCGAGCTGGGGCAGGACGTGAAGGTCGTCCGGAACGACGACCTCACGGTCGCGCAGATCGCCGCGCTCAAGCCCGACCACATCGTCATCTCGCCCGGGCCGTGCACGCCCAACGAGGCGGGCGTGTCGCTGGAGGTGCTGGAGAAGCTGGCCGGCCAGGTGCCGATCCTCGGCGTCTGCCTGGGCCACCAGAGCCTTGGCCAGGCCTTCGGCGGCGAGGTGGTGCGCGCACGCACGATCATGCACGGCAAGACCTCGCCGATCCGTCACAAGGGCGTGGGCGTGTTCGCCGGCCTGCCGGATCCGTTCGAGGCCACGCGCTACCACTCGCTGGTGGTGCGCAAGGAATCGCTGCCCGACTGCCTCGAGGTCACGGCCTGGACCGAGAACGAAGACGGATCGATCGACGAGATCATGGGGCTGCGGCACAAGACGCTCGCGGTCGAGGGCGTGCAGTTCCATCCGGAGTCGATCCTGACGCAGCACGGGCACGACATGCTTCGTAACTTCCTCAAGGCGGATCGGGGTTGAAACCCCTCCCACAGGCCAACGCCATGCCGATTACCCCGCAGGACGCGCTCCAGCGCATCATCGAGAACCGCGAGATCTTCCACGACGAGATGGTGGAGCTGATGCGCCAGATCATGCGCGGCGACGTCTCGCCCGTGGTCACGGCCGCCATCCTCTCCGGCCTGCGCGTGAAGAAGGAAACCGTCGGCGAGATCGCCGGCGCGGCGCGGGTGATGCGCGAGTTCGCCGCCAAGGTGGTGGTGCCCGACGCGCACAACTTCGTCGACATCGTCGGCACCGGCGGCGACGGCGCGCACACCTTCAACATCTCCACGGCCAGCATGTTCGTGGTCGCGGCGGCGGGCGCCAAGGTGGCCAAGCACGGCAACCGCAGCGTCTCGTCCAAGTCCGGCAGCGCCGACGTGCTCGAGGCCCTGGGCGCGGTGATCGAGCTGCAGCCCGAGCAGGTGGCGGCCTGCATCGCCGAGACCGGCATGGGCTTCATGTTCGCGCCCATCCACCACCCGGCCATGAAGAACGTGGCCCCGGTGCGCAAGGAGCTGGGCGTGCGCACCATCTTCAACATCCTCGGCCCGCTCACCAACCCGGCGAGCGCGCCCAACATCCTGATGGGCGTGTTCCATCCCGACCTCGTCGGCATCCAGGTGCGCGTGCTGCAGCGCCTCGGCGCCAAGCGCGCGCTGGTGGTCTGGGGCCGCGATGGCATGGACGAGATCTCGCTGGGCGGCGCCACCATGGTCGGCGAGCTTCGCGGCGACGACGTGGTGGAGTACGAGATCCATCCCGAGGACTTCGGCATCTCGATGGCCGCCAGCCGCAACCTGCGCGTCGAGAACTCGGAAGAGTCGATGGTGCTGCTGAAGGAGGCGCTGGACGGCAAGGACGGCCTTCCGAAGGAAATCGTCGCGCTCAACGCCGGCGCCGCGCTGTACGCCGCCGGCCGCGCGGTCTCGATCGCCGACGGCATCGACCAGGCGCGCAAGGCCATCGCCGCCGGCAAGGCCCGCGCCAAGCTCGACGAGTTCGTCGCCGCCACCCGCCGCCTGGGCGGGCGCTGATCCGGCCGCCCACCAAGGAACGACATGAGCGACATCCTGCAAACCATCCTGCGCCGCAAGGCCGAAGAAGTGGCCGAGCGCGCCGCGCGCCTGCCATTGGCCGAGCTCGTGGCGCGCTGCGAGGGTCTGCCGCCGACCCGCGGCTTCGCCGCCGCGCTGCAGGCGAAGATCGATGCCGGGCAGCCGGCCGTGATCGCCGAGGTCAAGAAGGCCAGCCCCAGCAAGGGCGTGATCCGCCCCGACTTCCATCCCGCCGACATCGCCGCCAGCTACGAGCGCGGCGGCGCGGCCTGCCTGTCCGTGCTCACCGACGTCGACTTCTTCCAGGGCGCGGACGACTACCTGGTGCAGGCCCGCGGCGCCTGCACGCTGCCGGTGCTGCGCAAGGACTTCACCGTGGACGCCTACCAGGTGTACGAGGCGCGCCTGCTGGGCGCCGACTGCATCCTGCTGATCGTGGCCGCGCTGGGCGACGCGGCCCTGGCCGACCTCTCGCACCTGGCGATGGACCTCGGCATGGACGTGCTGGTGGAAGTTCACGACATCGACGAACTCGAGCGCGCGCTGCAGGTCGGGGCGCCGCTGGTGGGCATCAACAACCGCAGCCTGCGCACTTTCGACGTGACGCTGCAGACCACGCTCGACCTGAAGCAGGCCGTGCCGGGCGACCGCCTGCTGGTCACCGAGAGCGGCATCGCCACGCCCGCCGACGTCGCGCTGATGCGCGGCAACGGCGTGCACGCCTTCCTGGTCGGCGAGGCCTTCATGCGCGCGCCGGACCCGGGCGCCGAGCTGGCGCGCCTGTTCGCCTGAGGCCCCGATGCCCGCCGCGACCGTCCTGTTCGACTTCGACGGTACCCTGGTGCGGGGCGACTGCGCGGCGGCCTGGCTGCGCGGCCAGCTCCGCAGCCATCCGCTGCGCCGGCTCGCGGCCGGCCTGAGCTTTCCCTTCCTCGCGCCCGGCTTTGCCTGGTGGCGCAGCGCGTGGTTGCCGGCCAGCTTCTACACCTGGCTGGCCACGGTGGGCCGCACCCAGGAGGCGCTGGTCGAGGCGCGCGAGGACTTCCTCCGTGAGTGCGCGCTGCGCCGCGATGAACTACTCATCGCGCCCGCCGTGCGTCGCCTGCACGCCCACCTCGAGGCCGGCGACCCGGTGGTGATCGTGACCGGCGCCGAGGCCAGCCTGGCCCGCGACCTGTGGCAGGCATTGGGCCAGCCGGCGGTGCCCGTGGTGGGCTCGAGCGTGCGCCAGGCCTTCGGCGGCTGGATCGGGCAGGAGCACACGATCGGCCCGCGCAAGATCGCCGCGCTGGCCCGCGAAGGCATCCGGTCGCCCTTCGCGGCGGTCTACAGCGACAGCTTCTGGGACCTGCCCCTCCTGTGCGAAACAGCGCGGCCCGTGCTGGTCCGCCCCGACCCGCGCAGCCTGGCCCGCGTCCACAAGCGCCTCCGCGGCGCCTTCGAACTCCTCCGCTGACCAAAAAGGGGTCAGAGTAAATATTTGTTTCAAACAAATATTTACTCTGACCCCTTTTTGGTCAGTCGCCGAGGCGTTTGAGGAAGCGCAGGGCGCTTTCGTTGAAGCCGCAGGCGTTGTAAAAGGCGTGGGCCTCGGTGCGGTGGGTGGCGGAGGTGAGCTCGATGCGCGCCGCGCCGGCCAGGCGGGCGCGGTGCTCGGCCTCGCGCAGCAGCATGCGGCCGACGCCGCGGCGCTGTTCGCCGTCGGAGACCACCAGCGCCGTGATGCGGCAGGTGCGCGCGCCCAGCGGCAGGTAATACATCAGGTCCAGCGCCAGCAGCCCGACCAGGCAGCCGTGGCGGTCGGCGACCAGGATTTCCTGGTCGGCCTCCTCGGCCAGGGCCCGCAGGCGGTTCGCGGCTTCGGCGCGGTCGCAGGGGTAGCCCAGCACGCCGAGCAGGGTGGCGACGCCGGCGGCATCCTGGGCCGTCGCGGGACGGACCAGCAGGGAATCGGTGCCCGCGACGCCGGACCGGCCCATGCTTCAGCGGGTGCCGTACACCACGACGGTCTTGCCGCGGGCGTGCAGCAGGTTCTGCTCCTGCAGCTGCTTGAGCACGCGGCCGGCCATCTCGCGCGAGCAGCCCACGATGCGCGCCAGCTCCTGGCGCGACACCCGGATCTGGGTGCCCTGCGGGTGCGAGAGCGCATCGGGCTCGGCGCAGAGGTCGTGCAGGGTGCGGATGATGCGGCCGCTGACGTCGAGGAAGGCGAGGCGGCTGGCCTTGCGGCTGGTGTCGAGCAGGCGCTTGGACAGCTGCAGGCCGATCGCGTACAGGATGCGCGGGCACTCGGCCTGCAGCGGGCCGGCGAAGAGCTGGTGCAGGCGGTCGTAGTTGATCTCGGCCAGCTCGCAGGCGCTGCGGGTGCGGACCACCACGGCGCGGGCGTCGGCGGCGAAGAACAGGCCCATCTCGCCGATGAACTCGCCGGCGTTGACGTAGCCCAGGATCAGCTCGCGGCCATCGGGCTCCTCGCTTACCACGCTGAGCGAGCCGCTGACCACGTAGTGCAGCGAGGTGGCGGGCGCCCCGGGCCGGAAGACGTCGGTGCGGGACGGGTAGCGGCGCCGGTGGCAGTGGTCGAGGAAGCGGCCCATGGTCGCGGCATCGGGCGCCAGCGGGCTGTTGACCAGTTTCGGCGGCTGGATCGACATGTTCGGCGAACTCCTGTTCTGACGGCGCCAAGGCGGGCTCTGGAGGCCCCTGCAAGCATTCAGCTTAGGCCGGTAACGTGCCCCGGGCAATGCCGGCGAGGCCCCCTCCGGCGCCAAGGTTCCCCCGGGGGGCGGTTTGGCCGATAATGCGCCCCCTCGCTCCACCCCCTCCGCATACGGGAATGCCCACGTGGTCAAGCCACTGCCTCGCCTCCGGCTCCAGGGTTTCAACAACCTCACCAAGGCGTTGAGCTTCAACATCTACGACGTCTGCTACGCGGTCTCGGAAGAGCAGCGCCAGCGCTACATCGAGTACATCGACGAGGCCTACAACGCCGAGCGCCTGACCCAGATCCTGACCGACGTGGCCGAGATCATCGGCGCCAACATCCTCAACGTGGCCCGCCAGGACTACGATCCGCAGGGTGCCTCGGTGACGATCCTGATCTCGGAAGAGCCCGTGATCGACAAGAAGGCGGCCGGCAAGGAGCTGATCTCCGACGCCGTGGTGGCGCACCTGGACAAGTCGCACATCACCGTGCACACCTATCCGGAAACCCACCCGCACAACGGCATCGCCACCTTCCGCGCCGACATCGACGTGGCCACCTGCGGCGTCATCTCGCCGCTGAAGGCGCTGAACTACCTGATCGAGTCCTTCGAGTCCGACATCGTGGTGATGGACTACCGCGTGCGCGGCTTCACCCGCGACGTGAAGGGCAAGAAGCACTACATCGACCACAAGATCAACTCGATCCAGGACTTCCTGTCCAAGCCGATCAAGAACAAGTACGAGATGATCGACGTCAACGTGTACCAGGAAAACCTGTTCCACACGAAGATGCACCTCAAGGAGTTCGACCTCGACACCTACCTGTTCGAGGAGAAGGCCAAGAACCTCGGCTTCAAGGACCGCATGCGCATCGAGAACCAGCTCAAGCGCGAGATCGTCGAGCTCTTCAACGGCCACAACCTGGCCGACTGAACCGCCTCGCTGCTTCGCGAAAAACGGCCCGGTGCGCAAGCCCCGGGCCGTTTATTTTTGGCCACTGATGAACACTGATAAAAGCAGATAGGACAATGAATTATTAGTGGGCGTCGCCGAGAGTGAGGCTTTGTTGGCGATCAACCGCCAGAAGCATTATCAGTGTTCATCTGTGTTCATCCGTGGCAAAAAAAATCAGCCGCGGTAGGCGATGGCCTTCATGACGCGCGAGGTGAGGGCCATCAGGCGGGGGATGGGGGAGGGCAGGACGCGGGCGCCGGCGGCGAGGGCTTCGTCGGCGTGGCGGGCCTCGTCGGACTTCATGGTGCGCAGGATCGCGCGGCTGCGCTCGTCGCCCGGGGGCAGGGTGGCCAGGTGTTCCTCGAGGTGGGCCTCGACCTGGCGTTCGGTCTCGACCACAAAGCCGAGGTTCCAGCCATCGCCGCGCAGGCCTGCGGCCAGGCCGATGGCGTAGCTGCCCGCGTAGAACAGCGGGTTGAACAGGCTGGGCCGGCTGTCGAGCTCGCGCAGGCGGTCGGCGCACCAGGCCAGGTGGTCGGTTTCCTCCTGCGCGGCGTGCTCGAGCTGGGCGCGGGTGGCGGCGTCGCGGGCCACCGCGGCCTGGCCGACGTACAGCGCCTGCGCGCAGACCTCGCCGGTGTGGTTGATGCGCATCAGGCCGGCGGCGTGCCGGCGTTCGGCCGGGTCCAGCGTGGCCAGCGGCAGCTCGCCGGCGGGGTTCGGGCGCTCCGCGCGGGCCTGCCCCAGCGTGGTGCCCAGGGCGTGCTGGGCCTCGATCAGGATCCGGTCCAGCGGGCTGAAGTGGCGGGTCGCGGTCATGCCAGGTGCTCGGCGAGGAAGTCGATGGGATGGCGCACCGGCATTTTAAGCCCGGGCGCCAGGTGCAGGCGGCAGCCGATGTTGGCCGACAGCAATACCGTGGCACCGCTGGCCGCCACGGCGGCGTGAACCGGACCTCGCAGGGCCGCGGCCCGCGCCGGGAACGCCACCTGGTGCAGGCCCGCGGCGCCGCAGCAGCCGGCGTCGGGCAGCACCACCAGGTCGAGCCCGGGGATGCGGCCCAGCAGCCGGCGCAGGGCCGCGCCGCTGCGCTGGGTGCAGGGCAGGTGCAGGACCACGCGCCCGTGCGCAGGGCGGAAGGCCAGCCGGTCGCCGAGCGCATCCAGTGCCGCCAGGGCGTCCTCGGCGCGGCCGTCCACGCTGCGCGAGAGGCTGTCGAGGCAGCCGCTGGCCAGGCACAGCACGCGGTCGCGGCCCTGGAAGGCGGCGCGGTTGGCGTCGCCGAGGCGGGCGGCCGTGGCGGCGTCGCCGGCGTGCGCGGCCGCGGCGCCGCAGCAGCCCTGGCCCTCCGGAATCTCGACGTCGAGGCCGGCCGCGGCCAGCAGGCGGGCCAGCGCGGCGCGGCTGCCGGACTCGTGGCGGTCGGCGATGCAGCCGGCGAACACGGCCAGCCTCTCGCGCCCCGCCGGCGGGGGCAGCGGTTCACGCGGGGGCGGCGGCAGGGCGGGGCGCAGCGCGGCGGGCAGCCACGGCGTGGCCACGCGCTGGAAATCGAGCAGGCGGCCCAGCAGCGACGGTCGCGCCAGCAGCCAGCCGGCCACGCGCTCGCGCCGCGGCGGCGGCGTCCGCTGGGCCTGCGCGGCCCGTGCGCCGAGCAGCAGGGCGCCGTATTCGACGCCGGCGGGGCAGGCCTGTTCGCAGCGGCGACAGCCCAGGCAGTGGTCGAGGTGGGTGTCGCCGGCGGGCGTGGGCTCGAGCTGGCCCGAGGCGACGGCGCGGATGTAGGCTATGCGGCCGCGCGGGGATTCGGCCTCGCTGCGGTCCAGCCCGTAGGTCGGGCAATGGGGCAGGCAGAGCCCGCACTGCACGCAGCGGTCGGCCAGCGCCACCAGGCCGGCGGCAGGCGCGCCGGGCGCGGGGTGGGGGGCCGTTTCGGGCGGCGTGGGCATGGCGGGATGCTAACACGGCGTGATTCCGGGCTTGCACGGGCCCAAAAGGGCCGCTATCATTCCGCCTCTTTCCACCCCGATTTCTATTTGGAGCCGTCATGAAGACCATGACCGTCAGCGCCAACGCCCAGACCGTCAAGCAAGACTGGTACGTGGTCGATGCCAGCGGCAAGACCCTGGGCCGCCTGTGCTCGGAACTCGCGCGCCGTCTGCGCGGCAAGCACAAGCCGGAATACACCCCGCACGTTGATACGGGTGACTACCTCGTCGTGATCAACGCCGAGAAGATCCACGTCACCGGCAACAAGCTGCAGGACAAGAAGTACCACCGCTTCACCGGCTACGTCGGCAACCTGAAGACCGAGTCCCTCGGCCAGGCCCTCGACGCCCACCCGGAGCGCGTGATCGAGATCGGCGTCAAGGGCATGCTCCCGAAGAACCCGCTCGGCCGCGCCATGTTCCGCAAGCTCAAGGTGTACAAGGGCTCGGAGCATCCGCACACCGCCCAGCAGCCGCAGGCTCTGGACTTCAAGGCTTAAGGCACAGACATGGCTATCCAGCAGAACTACGGCACCGGCCGTCGCAAGTCCTCCACCGCCCGCGTGTTCATGCGTTCGGGCACCGGCAAGATCGTCGTCAACGGCCGTCCGGTCGACGAGTTCTTCGGCCGCGAGACCTCGCGCATGATCGTGCGCCAGCCGCTGGTCGTCAGCCAGATGGGCGACAAGTTCGACTTCACCGTCACGGTCGAGGGCGGTGGCATCACCGGCCAGGCCGGCGCCATCCGCCTGGGCATCGCCCGCGCGCTGGTCGAGTACAACGACACCCTGAAGCCGGAACTGCGCAAGGCCGGCCTCATGACCCGCGACGCCCGCGAGGTCGAGCGCAAGAAGGTCGGCCTGCACAAGGCCCGCCGCGCCACCCAGTTCTCGAAGCGCTAATCGTTTCGTAAACTGGCGGCGTCCCCGAATTGGGGGATCGTCTAATGGTAGGACTGCAGACTCTGACTCTGCCTATCTAGGTTCGAATCCTAGTCCCCCAGCCAAAATGAAGAGGGCCCCCGAAAGGGGGCCCTCTTCATTTTGGCTGGGGGGAAGGTAAGTCGAACCTCGCTCGAGAAAATTGCCAGGAACAATTTTCGTCGCCGAAGGCGACCCGTAGCGAAGCGGAGGGCCAGGCACATGGAGGTGCCTGGCAATCCTAGTCCCCCAGCCCCCGCGAAGCGGGCGCTTCGCTCCTTGTGGGAGGGACTTCAGTCCCGATGCGTTCCGCCGAAGAGCTTCGGGACTGAAGTCCCTCCCACAGGGAGTCGGCTACCGCATCCCGCCCGACCAGCTATAGACTCAAGCTATCCGCCCCGGAGCCAAGACCCATGCCCGTCCCCGCCGACCACCTGGCCCGCCTGTTCCCGCTCGAATCGCTGCGCCAGGAAACCCGCGACCAGCTGGCCCGCGAGGCGTCGGTGTCCGATTACGGCCGCAACGAGAACGTGTTCGAGGCCGGCGACCTGGACGAGGACACCATCTACCTGCTCGACGGCGAGCTGCGCTGCAACTACCCCGATGGCCGCAGCGTCGCCCACGTCGCCAACGCCCCGCACGGCCGCTATTCGCTCAACGACGCGGTGCCGCGCCGCTTCACCGCCAAGGTGGTGTCGTCCAAGGCGCGGGTGATGCGCATCGACCGCCGCTACCTCGAGAAGCTGATCACCTGGGACCAGCTCAGCCGCGACGAGAACTACCGCCACTTCGGATCGGCCCCTGGCGGCAACAACTGGGTGTTCCGCCTGCTGCGCAGCCAGGCCTTCGCGCGCCTGCCCACCGGCAACATCGAGAAGATGTTCCAGCTGTTCGAGCCGGTGAGCGTCAAGCCCAGCGAGATCGTGATGCGCGAGGGCGACGCGCCGGATTATTTCTACGTGGTGCGGGAAGGCACGGCCTCGATCTCGAAGTACCTCGACGGCGCGCCGCAAGTGGTCGCCTACCTGCGCGAGGGCGACACCTTCGGCGAGGACGCGCTGCTGTCGAACCTGCCCCGCAACGCCACCGTGCGCATGATGCAGGGCGGCCAGCTGATGCGGCTTTCGCGCGAGGCCTTCGAGGCCGTGCTCAAGCCGCCGATGCTGTCGTGGGTGCTCCCGGCCGAGGCCGCGCGCCTGGTGCAGGGCGGCGCCGCGCTGCTGGACGTGCGCATGCCCGAGGAACACGCGCAGCGCGCGATCGACGGTTCCGTCAACGTGCCGCTGTACCGCCTGCGCGAAGACATCGCCAACGTGCTGCCCTCGGGCGCGCGCGTGGTCGTGTACTGCAACACCGGCGAGCGCTCGGCCGCCGCCGCCTTCGTGCTCAAGCGCCTCGGCTATGAAGTGAGCGCGCTGCATGGCGGCCTCGGCGCCATGCTGCGCCTGCTGGCGGCCAACGCCCCGGCGTGAGCCGCGTTGGCAGCGACGCGTGGTTGAGGTGGACTTCAGTTCCAGCCTGAATAACCGGCGGTCAACTTTTAGGAAATAGTGAAGAGGAGATAGGAAGTAGTGAAGAGCGGAACCCCGCTTTTACTATCTCCTATCTCCTCTTAATTATTTCCTCTCTTTCAAACACCCACTACCTCGCCACCACCCGCACCTGCCCATTGATGATGACGTCATCGGCCGGCCGCGCCGCGAACAACCCGCAGGCCACCACGCCGACGATCTGGTTGAGCTTGGCCTCCAGGCCCACCGGGTCGGTGATGCGCCAGTGGTGCACGTCGAGGATCCAGTTGCCGTTGTCGGTGGTCACGCCTTCGCGCCACACCGGCTGGCCGCCGAGCTCCACGATGCGGCGCGCGACCAGGCTGCGCGCCATCGGGATCACTTCCACCGGCAGCGGGAACTGGCCCAGCACCTCGACCTGCTTGGCCTCGTCGATGATGCAGATGAAGCGCTCGCTGGCCTCGGCGATGATCTTCTCGCGCGTGAGCGCCGCGCCGCCGCCCTTGATCAGCCGGTTGTACGGGTCGCACTCGTCGGCGCCGTCCACGTAGAGCTTGAGCGGGCCGACCGCGTTGAGGTCGAACACCGGGATGCCGTGCGATTTGAGCTGGCGCGTGCTCTGCTCGGAGCTCGACACCGCGCCCTCGATGCGGCCCTTCATCCGCGCCAGGCCGTCGATGAAGAAGGCCACGGTGGAGCCGGTGCCGACGCCGACCACGGTGCCGTCCTCGACGTATTCGAGCGCCTTCTCGGCGGCGAGTTTCTTCTGTGCGTCGCGGGACATCGGCGGCTCCGGCTTATTCGAGGGAAAGGATGTGCTTGTACTGCGCGGCGGTCACCGGCAGCACCGAGAGGCGGTTGCCGCGGCGGAGCAGGGCGAAATCCTCGCCCAGCGTTCCGGCCTCCGCGCGCATGTCGTCCAGCGACACCACGCGCTTGAGCTTGCGCACGAAGCCAACGTCCACCAGCCACCAGCGCGGCTCCTCGGGCTTGCTGGCGGCGTCGTAGTAATCGGATTTCTTCTGGAACTGGGTCGGGTCCGGGTAGGCCACCGACACCACTTCCGCCAGCCCCGCCACGCCGGGCACGGCGCAGTTGGAGTGGTAGAAGAGGATGCCGTCGCCGACCTTCATGTCCTTCATCATGAAGTTGCGCGCCTGGTAGTTGCGCACGCCGGTCCAGGGCTCGCGGCCCACCTTTTCCAGGGCCTCGATCGAGAACTCGTCGGGCTCGGATTTCATCAGCCAGTATTTCCTCATGCCGGCATTATCGCCCGAACGCGCGGAATCCGGCTTCGGTCGCGATCGCGTCCAGCGGCACGTCCCAGTCCTCGGCGACCAGGCCGTCGGTCTCCTGGCAGGCGTAGCCGACGCCGACCAGGCGGGGCGGTGCGGCCCGCCCGCGGCGGAAGCCGAAGGCGCGGTCGTAGTAACCGCCGCCCATGCCCAGCCGCGTGCCGTCGCGGGCGAAGCCGAGCAGGGGCAGCAGCACCACGGCCATATCCGACGGCGCCAGCGTGGTGTCGGCCACCGGTTCAGGGATGCCATAGCGATTGGGCGCCAGCGGGTCGCCCGCGCGCCAGGGCGCGAAGCGCAGGCCGCCGTCGGGCATGGCCACCGGCAAGCACCAGACCTGGCCGGGCGCGAGGCGCAGCTGCACGGCGTGCAGGGGCAGTTCGCCGTTCACGGCCCAGTAGCCGGCGACGTAGCCGGGCTCGCGCAGTTCGGGGCGTTCGCCCAGGTGCCGGGCGACGGCGTCGGCGGCCGCGAGGCGTTCGCCGGGGCGCAGGGCCGCGCGGCGGGCGCGCAGATCGGCGCGGAGGTCGGCGCGCGTCGAAGTCAAAGAAGTTCCTCCACCATGCCGATGCGTACGAAACGACCTTGATCCCAGGGATCAAGTGGGTACCCGATCCGCCGCTTCAGGCTTTCCGCAACAGGGCGGACATGCACACCGCGGTCGGGGCGGATTCCCGGGTCGTGTTTATGGGACAAGGCGTAATGTTAGGCACGCTGTCGAACACGGCAGAGGACGCCCCGATTATAAGCCTGGCCCCTAACGGAAGGGTGAACGCGGCTCCCCAAAAAAGGGGTCAGAGTAATTATCCATTTCAAACGGATAATTACTCTGACCCCTTTTTCTAGCGGGGGGCGTCGAAGAGGCCGTCGAGCTTGCGGTTGAGTTCGCCCAGGGTGCGGGCGAGGGCCTGGTCGCGCTGGTCGGCGGCCTGCCTGAGCTGCTGCAGCTCGTGGGCGAGGTTGAGTGCGGTGAGCACGGCGACGCGGTCGATGGCCGCCATGCGGTTGCTGCCGCGGACTTCGCGCATGCGGGCGTCGAGCAGCTGCGCCGCCGCCACCAAGCTGTCGCGTTCCGAGGGCTCGACGCCGACGGTGTATTCGCGGTCGAGGATCTTGACGTTGACCGGCTCGCTCACGCGTTGTGCTCCAGCGACTTGAGCCGCGTGATCATGGCTTCCACCCGCGAACGGGCCTGCTCGTTCTTGTTCAGCAACGCGGCCCGCTCGGCGACCAGCTGCTCCTGGCCCTGGCGCAGGCTCTTGTTCTCCTCGAGCAGCCGGCGATGCTGCTCCGCCAGGCGCTCGAAGCGCTCGGCCAGGGCCTGGAGCTGGGCAATCGGATCGTTCGGGCTCATCGCGGCCACCTTAGGCGGGGCGGGGGAAGGGGTCAATACGGGGCCGGGATGGCGGCCACGGTGCCGGGCTGCCAGCTGCGGATGAAGGCCAGGCAGCGGTGCGAATCCAGGGGCGGCGACAGCCAGAAGCCCTGGATCTCGTCGCAGCCCTGCTCGCGCAGGTAGCTCAGCTGCTGCTCGCTCTCCACGCCTTCGGCGATCACGTTCAGGCCCAGCGAGTGGCCCATGGTGATGACGGTGGCGGTGATGGCCTCGTCGTCGGGGTCGCGGGTGAGGTCGCCGATGAATTCCTTGTCGATCTTCAGCGTGTCGATCGGCAGGCGCTTGAGGTAGACCAGCGAGGAATAGCCGGTGCCGAAGTCGTCGATGGCGAGCGTGATGCCGAGCTTGCGCAGCTCGTTGAGCACGTGGGTGGTCTGCTCGGCGTTCTGCATCACCATCGACTCGGTGACTTCCAGCTCGATGCGGTTGGCCGGCACGCCCAGGTCGTGGATCAGGCTGCGCAGCGTGAGCGGCAGGTTGCCGCGCAGCAGCTGCAGCACCGAGACGTTGATGCCGATCGAAATCTCGCTCAGGCCGTGGCCGCGCCAGCGCTTGAGCGTCTGCAGCGCCTCGCTCAGCACCCAGTCGCCGATCTGCAGGATCAGGCCCGATTCCTCGGCGAGCGGGATGAACACGGTCGGCGGGATTTCGCCCAGCTCGGCGCTGTGCCAGCGCAGCAGCGCCTCGACGCCGGTGATGCGGCCGTCGGCCAGCGCCATGCGCGGCTGGTACACGAGCCGGAACTCGCCGCGGTCGAGCGCCTTGCGCAGCGAGGCCAGCACGGTGGCGCGGCGGCGCGACTCGGCGTCCATGGTTTCGTTGTAGATCTGGTAGGTGTTCCGGCCCTCGGCCTTGGCCTGGTACATGGCCGTGTCCGAATACTTCAGCAGGTCGGTCGGCACCAGCGCGTGGTCGGGGTAGAGGCTGATGCCCAGCGACGGCGTGATCGACACGTCGTGGCGCTCGTCCACCTCGAGCGGCATCGAGAACGCGGTGAGGATCTCGCGCGCCATGCGCTCCACCGCCGGGATCGACTCGACGTCCTCCAGCACCACCGTGAACTCGTCGCCGCCCAGGCGCGCCACCGTGTCGGAAGCGCCGACCGTGGCCTGCAGGCGCGTGGCCGCGGCCTTGAGCAGGCGGTCGCCGGCGGCGTGGCCCAGCGAATCGTTGATGTCCTTGAAGCGGTCGAGGTCGAGGAACAGCACCGCCACCCGCGTTTCCTGCCGGCGCGCGCGCACGATGGCGCGGCCCAGGCGCTCGCTCAGCAGCGCGCGGTTGGGCAGGCCGGTCAGGGTGTCGTAGTTGGCGAGGTAGCGCAGCTCCTGCTCGGCGCGCTTCTTGTCGGTGATGTCGTTGACCACCGCGACGAAGTGGCTGCGCAGGCCCATCGCGTCGCGCACCTCGCTCATCTCGATCCAGCCGAGGAACTCCTCGCCGTCCTTGCGCTTCTGCCACATCTCGCCGGCCCAGTGGCCGGTGCGCTCGAGCACGTCGCGCACGCGGCGGTAGAACTCGGCGCTGTGCTGGCTGGAGTCGAGCAGGCGGCTGTTCTGGCCGATCACCTCTTCCTCGCTGTAGCCGGTGATGCGCGAGAAGGCCGGGTTGACCGAGATGAAGCGGAAGTCGAGGTCGATCACCGCCACGGCTTCGCTCATCGAGCGCAGCACTTCCAGCGCCACGCGGCGCTCGCGCTCGGCGCGGCGGATGATGGTGATGTCGCGGGCGGTGCCGGCCATGCGCAGCGGGCTGCCGCTGGCGTCGCGCTCGACCACCTTGCCGCGCGAACGCACCCAGACCCACTCGCCGCGCGCGTTGCGGATGCGGTGCTCGGACTCGAACACGTCGGTGTGGCCGACGATGTGTTCCTGCAGCAGCTTCTGCACCCGCGGCAGGTCCTCGGGGTGGATCGAGTGCGTGCGCCAGTCGTCGGTGCTCAGCTCCTCGCGGCTGCCCTGGCCCAGCAGCTGGTTGGCGCCGAGGCGATAGAGGCTGTTCTCGCGGATGTTCCAGTCCCAGAACTCGTCGCCGGAGCCCCATAGCGCCAGGTTCAGCCGCTCCTCGCGCTCGCGGATCTCGCCGAGCAGGGACGTTTCCTGGCGCCGGCGGTGGGTCCAGACCCGCCACAGCAGCCAGCCCAGGAACAGGGCGATGGCGAACAGCACCAGCTGGAGCGCGAAGCCGGAGCCCGGTGCGTGCGGGGCCTGGGCATGGACGGCCGCGGGCGCGAGCATCGCCCCGAGGCTGAAGGCCGCGAGGCCTCGCCCCGGACGCATGCCACTGATTCGCGAACGCGCCATTGGGCCCGGATTTCCCCTGATTACGATCACCCCTGAACTACGGCAGTGTAGGGTGGCGCTAACACCGCCACAAGCGCCGTCCGGCCGGCGCCGGCGGGCCTTGCTAGAATGCGGCCACCCCGCCAGCCCCGATCCCATGCCAGACGCCCAGTTGCCCGACCACGCCGAACTCGTCGCCGAACTCCAGGGCCTGGAGGCCGGTCTCGAACCCTGCGAGCTGCACGGCTCGCTGTGTGGCTACCTGTCGGGCGGCGGCAAGCACGATCGCCGCACCTGGTTCGCGCAGGTAATGGCCGATCCGCTGCTGTCGGCGCCGGAAGCGGACGGCGCGCTGGACCGGCTGTACTCGGCCAGCACCCGCCAGCTGGAATCGCCCGATTTCGAGTTCGAGCTCCTGCTGCCCGCCGAAGGCCACCCGGTCAGCGAGCGCGGCGACGGCCTGGTGGCCTGGTGCCGCGGTTTCCTCGGCGGCTTCGGCCTGGCCGCCGGCGCCAAGCCGCCGCTGTCGGACGAATCGGAGGAAGCGCTCGGCGACATCGCCCGCATCGCCGCCAGCGACCTCAGCTACGAGGACCCGGAGGCCGATGCCGCCGCGCTCGAGGAAGTGTCCGAGTTCATCCGGGTCGCGGTGATGCTGCTGCACAGCGACTGCGTGCTGGGTCCCCGGCACCGCCGCAAGCTCAACTGAGGCGACCGTGATCAAGGCCGCCGAGTTCGCCCGCCGCCGCAAGCAGCTCATGCGCATGGCGGACGACGACGCCATCATCATCCTGCCCAGCGCGCCGCTGCGCGTGCGCAGCCACGACACGCATTTCCCCTACCGCCAGGACAGCGATTTCTGGTACCTCTCCGGGTTCCCGGAGCCCGAGGCGGTGCTGGTGCTGGTGCCGGGCCGCAAGCACGGCGAGGCGCTGCTGTTCTGCCGCGAGCGCGACCCCGAGCGCGAGGCCTGGGACGGCCCGCGCGCCGGGCCGGAGGGTGCGGTGGAGGCCTTCGGCGTCGACGACGCCTACCCGATCGCCGACCTCGACGAGATCCTGCCCGGCCTGCTGGAAGGCCGTTCGCGCGTCTACTACCACTTCGGCCGCGACACCGAGTTCGACCTCAAGCTGATCGGCTGGGTGAACCGCGTGCGTTCGCAGGTGCGCCAGGGCGTGCAGCCCCCGCACGAGTTCCTTGAGCTGGGCCACCTGCTGCACGAGCTGCGCCTGTTCAAGAGCGCGGCCGAACTCAAGCTGATGCGCGAGTCGGCCCGCATCGCCTGCGAGGCGCAGCGTGCGGCGATGCTCGCCACCCGCCCCGGCGGCCGCGAGTACGAGGTCGAGGCCGCGCTGCAGTTCACGTACCGCCGCAACAACGCCGTCGCGGCCTACGAGCCGATCGTCGGTTCGGGCCCGAACGCCTGCGTGCTGCACTACCGCGACAACAACGCGCCCACCGCCGACGGCGACCTGCTGCTCTGCGACGCCGGCGCCGAGTACGCCGGCTACGCCTCCGACATCACCCGCACCTGGCCGGTGAACGGCCGCTACTCGAAGGAGCAGCGCGCGCTGTACGAGGTGGTGCTGGCGGCGCAGCACGCCGCGCTGGCCAAGGCCCGCCCGGGCCAGCCCTGGATCGCCGGCCACGACGCCGCGGTGGAAGTGCTGTCCGAGGGCCTGCTGTCGCTGGGCCTGCTCAAGGGCTCGCTGAAGTCGGTGCTGGCCAGCGGCGCCTACAAGAAGTTCTACATGCACAAGACCGGCCACTGGCTGGGCCTGGACGTGCATGACGTCGGCGAATACAAGCTCGCCGGCGAGTACCGCGAGCTCGAGCCCGGCATGGTCTTCACGATCGAGCCCGGCCTCTACATCGCCCCCGGCGCCAAGGGCGTCCCCGCGAAGTGGCAGGGCATCGGCATCCGCATCGAGGACGACGTCCTGGTGACGAAGGCCGGGCACGAGGTGCTGACGGATGCCGTGCCGAAGGCGGTGGATGAGGTGGAGGCGGTGTTGGCGGGGCGTTGAAGGCCGGGGGCGGTGGGGGGAGAGCCGTACGGGAGCAGGAAATAGGGAAGAGGAGGTAGGAGATAGTGGTGAGGGGCCGAGGACTGGTTGAAAAAAATGGGCCTCCGCGCTAGCGCGCCGTCGCAACGCTTTTCACTATCTCCTACCTTCTCTTCACTATTTCCTGCTTTCCCCCACGCCTCACATATCGTGCTTCGCGACATCCAATCCCCGCGCCACGTATTGCTTCCAGCGTTCACGCAGCGGGCCGCGCGCGGAGTCATCGGCGGGGACGACTTCCAGCACGCGGTCGAAGCCGTCGGGGACGGCCTCGTCGCGGAGGTTGAGCACGAGCGGGCGCAGCGCCGCATCGTGTTCGGGCGCGGCGATCAGCACCGGCACTTCGTCCTCGTCCTCGTCCGCGCCGACGATCTGGTGCGGCACGTAGGCATCCGGGTCGAAGGACCACAGCAGGTCGTCCAGCATCTCGGCCTGCGCGCTGCTGGCGCACAGCACCAGCATCGGCAGGCCGGCGTCGCTGGCCTTGCGGGCCAGCTCGCAGGCGAGCAGCAGCGGCTGCTCGCGGAAGCGTGGCTTGCCGATCAGGTAGAAATCGGCGCGCGCCATCTCAGCCGGCCTGGTCGATCAGCCACTGCGTCAGCAGGCCGACCGGGCGGCCGCTGGCCAGGCCTTTGCGGCCGTCGCCATTGGCGACGCCGGCGATGTCCAGGTGCGCCCAGCGCTGGCCTTCGGTGAAGCGGGCGAGGAAGCAGCCCGCGGTGATCGCGCCGGCGTTCTTGCCGCCGATGTTGTAGACGTCGGCGAAGGCCGACTCGAGCTGGGTCTGGTACTCGTCCCACAGCGGCAGGCGCCAGGCGCGGTCGAACACGGTGTCGCCCGCTTCCAGCAGCTCGTTGGCCAGGTCGTCGTGCTTGCTCATCAGGCCGGCCGCGAACTTGCCCAGGGCGACCACGCAGGCGCCGGTGAGGGTGGCGACGTCGACGGTGGCCTGCGGCTCGTACTTCTGCACGTAGGTGAGCGCGTCGCACAGGATCAGGCGGCCCTCGGCGTCGGTGTTGCCGACTTCGATCGTCTTGCCCGACATCGAGGTGAGGATGTCGCTGGGGCGGTAGGCGTCGGCGTCGGGCATGTTCTCGACCGCCGGCACCACCATGACCAGGTTCACCGGCAGCTGCATCTTCGCCACCGCGGCGAAGGTGCCGATGACGGTGGCGGCGCCGCACATGTCGAACTTCATTTCCTCGATGCCGCCCTGCACCTTGAGGTTGATGCCGCCGGTGTCGAAGGTGATGCCCTTGCCGACCAGGGCATGCGGCTTGGCCTTGCCCGCGCCGGTGTAGCGCAGCACGATCAGGCGCGGCGGGTTGGCCGATCCGCGGGCCACGGCCAGCAGCGAGCCCATGCCCAGCTTCTCCATGTCGGCGCGCTCGAGGATCTCGGCCTCGACGTTGGCGTGCTCGGCGGCGATCTTGCGGGCGGTGTCGGCCAGGTAGCCCGGGTTGCAGATGTTCGGCGGCAGGTTGCCCAGCTCGCGCGCCAACTCCACGCCGGCGGCGATTGCGAGGCCGCGCGCGAAGTCGGCGCGCTGCGCGTCCGCGCCCAGCACGGCCAGTTTCGCCAGGCCCGGCTCGTCCTTCTTGCTGCGGGTGGCGGTGTAGCGGTAGGCGGCGTGGTCCGCGGCGATCACGGCCTGGCGCACGTTCCAGCCGGCGTCGCGGCCGCCGACCGCGATCTCGGGCAGGGTGAGCAGGGCGCTGTCGGCCGGGCCGGTGCGCAGCGCGCGCACGGCGTCGGCGACCGCCTTGAGGTACTGCGGCACGCCGAACTTGCCGGCCTCGCCCAGGCCCACCACCAGCACGCGCGGCGCGGCGATGCCGGGCACGTCGGGCAGCAGGGCGGTGCGGCCGGTCTTGCCGGAGAGGTCGCCACGGGCGGCGAGGGCGGCGAGCTTGCCGCCGCTGGCCTTGTCCACGGCCTGGCCCGAGGGCGCGAAGCGGCCGTCGGCGAACAGGCCCACCACCAGGCAATCGGTGGCGGCGGTGGCGGGATCGGCGTGGTTCAGTTGAAATTCGAGGGCCATGGTCTGGGATTCCGTACAATCGAAGGGGATTCGGGGCAGGCCTGCCAATTGTGGCGGCCCGCCGTGATGACCCCGCGATTCTAGCAACTCAGCCCCACGCCCACTCCCGCCCCGGCCAGGACGCCCCATTGCTGCTGATCGAACGCTACCTGCTGCGCCAGTTCGTCCTCAGCGTGGCCGCCGTGGCCGCGATCCTGCTGATGGTGGGCCTGGGCGGCCTGCTGGTGGACCTGATGTCCGACATCGCCCGCGGCCAGGTGCCGGCGGCGCTGTTGCTGTCGCAGCTGGGCCTGCGCTCGCTGCAGGTGCTGCCCCTGCTGATGCCGCTGGCGCTGTTCGTCGGCCTGCTGCTGGCCGTGGGCCACCTGTATGGCGACAGCGAGATGGCCGTGCTGTCCTCGGTGGGCCTGGGCCCGCAGAAGCTGTGGCGGCCGCTGCTCATGGTCACGCTGCCGGTGGCCGTGATCGTCGCGCTGAGTTCGCTGTGGCTGGCGCCGGCCGGCGCCCGCATCGCCCGCGACATGATCGAGACCGCCAACCGCAGCTTCCTGGTCGCCGGGCTCGAGGCGGGGCGCTTCCTCGAACTGCCCGGGCGCGCCGGCATCCTCTACGTCGGCGAGCTGAGTAGCGACGGCACGCGCTTCCGGCAGATGTTCGTCCAGACCGAGCGCGATGGCCGCCTCGACGTGATTACCGCCCGCGACGGCGAGATCTTCTTCGACGAGGAGACCGGCCGCTTCCTGCGCCTGCGCGATGGCTTCCGGGTGGAGGGCACGCCGGCGGCCAAGGATTTCCGGCTGATGCGCTTCGACCAGAACGAGCTGCGCATCCCCGACCGCGAGGTCGAGGCCGAGGCCGAGGAGATCGAGGCGCGCCGCACCCGCGAGCTGCTGGCGCAAACCGACGCCGCCGCGCGGGCCGAACTGCACTGGCGCATCGCCACGCCGCTGCTGACGCTGGCGCTGGGCTTCCTGGCCATGCCGCTGGGCCGCGGCGAGCCGCGCCAGGCGCGCTACGGCCGCATCCTCGCGGCGCTGCTGATCTACATCAACGCCATGGCCCTGCTGATGCTGGGCAAGGGCTGGCTGGCCACGGGCGCGCTGCCGGCCTGGGCCGGCCTGTGGTGGCTGCTGCTGCCGATGGCGCTGCTGGCCGGGTGGCTGTTCCGCACCGACGGCCGCCTGCGCCGCCCGCGCCCGGTGCCGGCATGATCGCCCGCCTGCGCCCGCGCATCATCGACCTGTACCTGGCGCGCACGGTGCTGCTGACGGCGCTGGCCACCTGGGCGGTGCTGCTGGGCTTCGACCTGATGACGGCGCTGTTCAACGAGCTCGACGAGGTGGGCGAGGGCGGCTACACGCTCAGCCACGCCGTGCTCTACACCGCCTACACGGTGCCGCGGCGCATGTACGAACTGTTCCCGACCGTGGCCCTGATCGGCTGCGTGCTCGGCCTGGGCGGGCTGTCGGCGCGCTCGGAGCTGACCGCGATGCGCTCGGCGGGCATGTCGCGGCTGCGCATCGGCCTGGGCGCGCTGCTGTCGCTGGGCCTGCTCACGGCGCTGATGATGGTCAACGCCGAGACAATCGCGCCGCGCGGCGAGCAGAACGCGCAGGCGGTGGCGAACGCGGCCAAGTCGGGGGACATGGTGGTGGCCCGCCTGTCGGGCCTGTGGCTGCGCGAAGGCAACAGCTACCTCAACGCCCGCGATGGCGCCCGCCGCGAATCCGAGGACGGCGCCTGGACCGAACTGCAGGGCGTGCGGCTGTTCGAGTTCGACGACGAGGGCCGGCTCGTGTCGCTGGCCGAGGCCCGGATCGCCGAGCACCGCGAGGACGGCTGGCGCCTGCGCGACGTCACCCGCGTGCGCTTCACGGGCCGCGCCGTCTCCAGCGAAACCATCGCCGAGGAGCGCTGGGAAACCGCGCTCGACGCCGACGCCCTGGCGTCGGCCGCCAAGCGGCCGCGCTACCTCAGCGCGGCCGAACTGCAGCGCAACATCGAATACATGGAGCGCAACGGCCTCGACGCCAAGGCCTTCGAGAACGCCTACTGGGCGCGCTGGTACTACCCGGTGAACGTGGCGGTGCTGTGCCTGGCGGCGCTGCCGTTCGCGTTCGGTTCGCTGCGTTCGGGCGGCTTCGGCAAGCGGCTGTTCACCGCCATCGTCATCGGCGTCGCCTACCTGCTGGCGCAGCGGCTGGTGGTTAGCCTGTCGGATGTCTACGACTTCGATGCGCGGCTGGCCTACCTGCTGCCGCCGGTGGCGCTGCTGGTGCTGTGCTGGGGCCTGTTCGCGCGGCGCGAGTAGCGGCTAGCGCTGCAGCCGCACCAGCACGGTGCCGCTGGCGAGGTCGTGCCAGGTGCGGCGGTCGCGGTCCACCAGCGACCACAGGAAGCCCAGGCCGGCGGCGCCCAGCGACACGATCGAAACCGCGTAGCGCAGCCAGAGCTGCTTCGCCGTCGCGAGGCGGCCGTCGGGCGTGGTCACCTTCAGCCGCCACGGCCGCATGCCCAGCGTCTGCCCGGCGCGCCGCCACGACCACACGGCATACAGGCCGCTGACGCCCGCGCAGGCCAGCCACAGCACCAACTGGCCCGCGCTCCACGGCGCGAACGCCTCGTGGCTGGGCCGCAGCAGCAGCGCCAGGCCGCTCACGGCGAACCACAGCGCGATGTTCGGCATCGCGTCGTAGACCAGGGCGAGCACGCGCCAGGCCAGGTTGGCGGGGCGGGCGACGGGGGCGGCGGCATCATTCATGCGCACAGCATAGCGGCGCCGGCGGGGCCTCGCTAAGCTGTCCCGATGCCTTCCTCGCGCCCCGCCGACCGTCGCGCACGTGCCCAGGCGCTGCCGCCGGCGGCGCCGCAGGATGAGCGCGCGATCGCCGGCTTCCTCGACCGCGCCTGGGCCGAGTCCGGGCTGTCCAAGCTCACGCTCGACAGCTACCGGCGCGACCTCGAGGGCCTGGCGCGCTGGCTGGCCACGCGCGGCCGCGACCTCGCCGGCGTTGATCGCGAAGTGCTCTACGACTACCTCTCGCGCCGGACCACCGACGGCTACGCCGCGCGCAGCAACGCCCGGCTGCTGTCCGCGCTGCGCGCCTTCTACGGCCAGCAGGTGCGGATGGGCCTGCGCGAGGCCGACCCGACGGCGCTGCTCGATCCGCCCAAGCTGCGCCGCTCGCTGCCCAAGGCGCTGTCCGAAAGCGAAGTCGAGGCGCTGATCAACGCACCCGACACCGACACCCCGGCCGGGCTGCGCGACCGCGCCATGGTCGAGCTGATGTACGCCACCGGCCTGCGCGTGAGCGAACTGGTGAACCTGCCCGCCACCGCGCTGAACCTGCGCCAGGGCGTGGTGCGGGTGATGGGCAAGGGCAGCAAGGAGCGCCTGGTGCCGCTGGGCGAGGAGGCGCAGCACTGGCTCGAGCGCTACATCGCGCAGGCCCGCCCGGCGCTGGCCGGCGGCCGGGCGGCGGCGCCGCTGTTCCTGGGGCGGGGCGGCGAGGCCATCAGCCGGCAGCAGTTCTGGAACGTGGTCAAGCGCCTGGCCCTGCTGGCCGGCATCGACCCGGCCAAGGCCAGCCCGCACGGCCTGCGGCACAGCTTCGCCACCCACCTGCTCAACCACGGCGCCGACCTGCGCGCGCTGCAGATGCTGCTGGGGCACAGCTCGCTGTCCACCACCCAGATCTACACCCTGGTCGCGCGTGAAGGCCTCAAACGCCTGCACCAGCAGCACCACCCCCGTGCCTGAAGCCGCGCCGCCCGTGCCACAATCGGCGAACTTCCCGCCCCGGCCGCGGTCGTAGCCGCACTGATTCCGAAGGACGCCCCGAATGATCCGTCGCACCCTGCCCGTCGCCCTCCTGCTCAGCCTCACCGCCTGCGCCGCCGAGCCGCAGCCTGCCGGGGCGCCCGCCGCCGCGCCCGCCGCCGCCGCGGCCACCGCCGCAACGGCCCCGGCCGGCACCGAAGCCAAGGTCCGGGCCGCGCTCGAGGCGCTGGCGCCCGGCGCCGAGATCGGCACGATCGCCGCCTCGCCGATCGCGGGCTACCAGGAGGTGGTGCTCGAGGGCCGCGTCATCTACGTCTCCAACGACGGCAAGTACCTGATCCAGGGCACCCTGTTCGACATCGCCGCGCGCGAGAGCCTGACCGGCGCCAGCGAGGCGGTGATCCGCAAGGACCTGCTGGCCACCATCGGCACCGACCGCCGCATCGTCTTCGCCGCGGCCGAGCCCAAGCACGTGGTCACGGTGTTCACCGACATCGACTGCGGCTACTGCCGCCGCCTGCACGAGCAGATGGCCGACTACAACAAGCTCGGCATCACCATCGAGTACCTGTTCTACCCCCGCGGCGGCATCGGCTCGGAGTCCTTCGAGCAGGCCGTGGCCGTCTGGTGCTCCCCGGACCGCAACCGGGCCCTGACGGAAGCCAAGGCCGGCAAGATCCTGCCCAAGGCCAACTGCACCAACCCGGTGACCATGGACTACGACCTGGGCCGCCGCATGGGCCTGGACGGCACCCCGGCCATCTACACCCCCGACGGCGTGCAGCTGGGCGGTTACCTGGAGCCCGAGGCCATGCTGTCCCGCCTGAACGACCTCGCCGCCAAGGCCGCCAAGCCGGCCAAGCCCGCGGGCTGAGCCCGGCGGAGCGACCCGACCGGGCCGCGGGCCCGGTCTTGCTCTACAATACGGCGCTCGTTTCCCACGGAATTGTGCGGACATGATCGTCCTAGAGGGCCTGCCGGCCCTGTCGCCCTTCCGGCGCGACCGTCTCCAGAACCGCCTGCAGCAGATCGTCGACGGCCTCCGGGTCACCGGGGCCTGGCATGCCTACTTTGTCGAGCCTGAATCCGGCGCCTCGCCGGACCTGGCGGCGCTCGGCCGCATCCTCGAGGGCTGCACGGGCAGCGAGCCGCTTGCCGACGGCGCCCAGTCCCGCTTCGTGGTGCCGCGCCTGGGCACGCTGTCGCCCTGGTCGAGCAAGGCCACCGAGATCGTGCAGGGTGCCGGCCTGGCCGTGAAGCGCGTGGAGCGCGGCCTGCGCCTGGACCTCGCCGGCCTGCCGCCCGCCGGCGACCCGCGCTGGCCGAAGCTGGCGCGTGCGCTGCACGATCCGATGACGCAGTCGCTGCTGGCCGCGCGCGAGGACGCCGCGAAGCTGTTCGTGCAACTGGCCCCGGGCGCGCTGGAGCGCATCCCCGCCGCCACCCTGGCCGAGGCCAACCTGCGCCTGGGCCTGGCGCTGTCGCCGGACGAGATCGAGTACCTGCAGGCCCGCTACGCCGAACTCGGCCGCGATCCGTCCGACGCCGAGCTGATGATGTTCGCGCAGGCGAACTCCGAGCACTGCCGCCACAAGATCTTCAACGCCGACTGGACCATCGACGGCGAGCCGCAGCCGCTCTCGCTGTTCCGCATGATCAAGAACACGCACGCGAAGTCGCCGCAGCTCACGCTGACCGCGTACAAGGACAACGCCGCGGTGGTCGAGGGCCATCCGGCCGCGCGCTTCCGCGCCGACCCCGGCAGCGCCGAGTACGGCCACGGCGCGCCGGTGGATTCCGCCTTCTGCATCAAGGTCGAGACCCACAACCATCCCACCGCGATCTCGCCCTTCCCGGGCGCGGCCACCGGCGCCGGCGGCGAGATCCGCGACGAGGGCGCCACCGGCCGCGGCGGCAAGCCCAAGGCCGGCCTCACCGGCTTCTCGGTCTCGCACCTGCGCATCCCGTCGCTGCCGCGTCCGTGGGAAGCCGAGCGCCCGCTGAACCCGCGCATGGCCACCGCCCTCGAGATCATGACCGAGGGCCCGATCGGCGCCGCCGCGTTCAACAACGAGTTCGGTCGCCCCGCGCTGGCCGGCTATTTCCGCAGCTTCGAGCAGCCCACCGACCAGCCGGGCCTGACCCGCGCCTACGACAAACCGATCATGCTGGCCGGCGGCCTTGGCGCGATCGACCGCAGCCAGGTGAAGAAGCTCGACCTGCGCCCCGGCGACGCCGTGGTGGTGCTGGGCGGCCCGGCGATGCTGATCGGCCTGGGCGGCGGCGCCGCCTCGTCGGTGGACGCCGGCCAGAGCTCGGAAGACCTCGACTTCGCCTCGGTGCAGCGCGAGAACCCCGAGATGCAGCGCCGCTGCCAGGAAGTGATCGACCGCTGCTTCGCCCAGGGCGAGCGCAACCCCATCCTGACCGCGCACGACGTCGGCGCGGGCGGCCTGTCCAACGCCATCCCCGAGCTGCTGCACGACTCCAACGTCGGCGGCGTGATCGAGATGGCCAGGATCCCCAGCGACGACCCCTCCCTGTCGCCGATGCAGCTGTGGTCGAACGAGGCGCAGGAACGCTACGTGCTCGGCGTCGCCGCCGACCGCATCGCCGACTTCGAGGCGATCTGCCGGCGCGAGCGCGCCGTGTTCGCCGTGGTCGGCTTCGCCACCGCCGAGGAGCGGCTGGTGCTGAAGGCGCCCGACGGCAGCCTGCCGATCGACCTGCCGATGGACGTGCTGTTCGGCAATTCGCCGCGCATGCACCGCGACACCCAGCGCGTGCCCGCGCCGCGCTGGCCGCGCCTGGACGTCGGCAAGCTCGAGCTGCGCGAAGCCGGCCTGCGCGTAATGTCGCACCCCACGGTCGCGTCGAAAAACTTCCTGGTCACCATCGGCGACCGCAGCGTCGGCGGCCTGTGCTCGCGCGACCAGATGGTCGGCCCCTGGCAGCTGCCGCTGGCCGACGTCGCGGTCACGCTGACCGGCTTCAATACCGCCGCCGGCGAAGCGATGGCGATCGGCGAGCGCACGCCGCTGGCCCTGATCGACGCCGCCGCCTCGGCGCGCATGGCCGTCGGCGAAGCCATCACCAATCTGGCCGCCGCCGGCGTCGCCTCGCTGTCGGAAGTGAAGCTGTCGGCCAACTGGATGGCGGCCGCCTCGTTCCCGGGCGAGGACGCGCTGCTGTTCGACGCGGTGAAGGCCGTGGGCATGGAGCTGTGCCCGGAACTCGACATCGCCATCCCGGTCGGCAAGGACTCGCTGTCCATGCAGGCCCAGTGGCAGGCGCCGGAAGGCCCGCAGAAGTCGGTGTCGCCGGTGTCGCTGGTGGTCACCGCGTTCGCGCGCGTCGCCGACGCCGGCCAGACGTTGGTGCCGGTGCTCGACCGCAGCATTGATTCGGAGCTCTGGCTGATCGGCCTGGGCGCCGGCGCCCGGCGCATGGGCGGTTCGATCCTGGGCCAGGTGCACGCGGCCTTCGGCGGCGCCAGCCCCGACCTCGACGAGCCCGAGCGCCTGCGCGATTTCTTCGCGCTGGTGCAGGCGGCGCGTGCCGACGGCCTGCTGCTGGCCTACCACGACCGCTCCGACGGCGGCGCCTTCGCCGCCCTGTGCGAGATGGCCTTCGCCGGCCACTGCGGCCTCGAGATCAACCTCGAGGGCTGGGGCGAGGATCCCTTCACCACGCTGTTCAACGAAGAGCTGGGTGCGGTGGTGCAGGTCGCCGCGGAGGACCGCGTGGCCTTCGCCGACCTCGTCAACCGCCACCAGCTCACGCACTGCGCGCAGCGCATCGGCCGCCCGACCACGGCGCCAGTGGTGCGCGTCAGCGACGGCGCGCAGGTGCTGGCCGAGTGGGGCTGGCAGGAACTGTTCGGCGCCTGGTGGTCGGTGACGCACGCCATCCAGGCGATGCGCGACGACCCCGCCGGCGCCGATGCCGAGCGCGAGGCGCGGCTCGACTTCGCCGATCCCGGCCTGTCGCCGAAGCTGTCCTTCGATCCGTCCGAGGATGTCGCCGCGCCGTGGATCCACACCGGCGTGCGCCCTCGCATCGCGATCCTGCGCGAGCAGGGCGTCAACGGCCAGGTGGAAATGGCCGCAGCCTTCACCCGCGCCGGTTTCACCGCTGTGGACGTGACCATGAGCGACGTCATCGACGGACGCGCGGCGCTCAAGGACTTCAAGGGTTTCGCCGCCTGCGGCGGATTCTCCTTCGGCGACGTGCTCGGCGCCGGCGAGGGCTGGGCCAAGTCGATCCTGTTCAACCCGCG
>NZ_DASUDO010000005.1:0-143585 GCF_036275555.1 Arenimonas sp. | reverse complement strand
GATGACGGGTTCGCCCTTGTTGGAGGCGTTGAGCACGTCGCCGGATTCGGGAATCACGCCGATCGTCTTCAGGCCGAGCACTTCCTCGACGTCGGTGATCGACAGCATCTCGCCGTTCTCGACGCGCTGCGGGCTGTAGCGGGTGAGCAGCAGGTGCTCGCGCACGCGCCCGCCGTCCTCCGCCTTGCGCGTCTTGCTGGCCAGCAGGCCCAGGATGCGGTCGGAATCGCGCACCGAGGACACTTCCGGGTTGACCACGACGACCGCCTGGTCGGCGAAGTACATCGCCAGGAACGCGCCCTTCTCGATGCCGGCCGGCGAGTCGCACACGATGTAGTCGAAGCCGTCGGCGACGAGGTCGTCGAGCACCTTCTGCACGCCTTCCTTGGTCAGGGCGTCCTTGTCGCGCGTCTGCGACGCGGCCAGCACGTGCAGGTTGTCGAAGCGCTTGTCCTTGATCAGCGCCTGCTTGAGGTTGGCCTCGCCGTGCACGACGTTGACGAAGTCGTACACCACGCGGCGCTCGCAGCCCATGATCAGGTCGAGGTTGCGCAGGCCGACGTCGAAGTCGATCACGGCGGTCTTCTTGCCGGCCTTGGCCAGGCCGCAGGCGATGCTGGCGCTGGTGGTGGTCTTGCCGACGCCGCCCTTGCCCGAGGTCACAACGATGATTTCAGCCAATGTTCTTCTCCGTAACGGTGCGCTTTGGGCGCGCTTCTAATGGGGTTTCAGTCGAGCTGCGCCAGGTGCAGCTTGTCATTCTCGAGCCAGATCTGCACGGCCTTGCCGAGCAGGTCCTTGGGGATTTCCTCCAGCACCTTGTAGTGCCCGGCCACCGCGACCAGCTCGGCGTGGAATTCACGGCAGAAGATGCGGGCCGAGGCCAGCCCGCCGGCGCCGGCCAGGGCGCGGCCGCGCAGGGCGCCGTAGACGTGGATGGAGCCGTCGGCGATGACCTCGGCGCCGGCGCCGACGGTGGCGCAGACCGTCAGGTCGCGGTCCTGGGCGTAGACCTGCTGGCCGGAGCGCACCGGATGCACGTGCATCAGGCCCGGTTCGGCGGCGCGCGCCGGCGCGGCGGCCGGCGCCGGGGCGGGCTCGGGCGCGGCGGCGGTCCGGCGCGGCGGCGGCGCGGCCGGCTCGGACTCGCCATCGCGCTCGTAGGACGCGCGGAACTTGGCCAGCAGCGGCAGCCCCACGGCCTGCGACAGCTCGTCCATCTCGCGGGTGCCGTAGGCCAGGGCCACCGGCAGCACGCCGGCCGCGTGCAGCGCGTCGACCACCGCGCGGGCCTGGGCGGCGTCCGGGCAGCGGCTCAGGCCGCCGAAATCGAGCACCACCGCAGCGCGCGCGAACAGCTTCGGCGCGCGCTGCACGCGCTCGGCCATCTCGGCGCCGAGGCGCTCGGGATCGAGCGTGCGCACGCGCAGGTTGGCGATGCCGACCTGGCCGAACTTCAGTTCGCCGGCCTGTTCGTAGTCGAGGGGGTTGGCGGCCATGCTCAGGTTCCCGTCGCCAGGGCGCCGAGGCGGCCGGGCAGGGCGCGCGCCGCGAGCCAGGGCTGGTCGGGCAGGCGCGTGCCGTAGGTCTCGGCGATGAAGGGATGGCTGCACATCTCCTTCATGAGCATCGAGACGCGGATGTCGGTGCCGGGCATCACCTGCTGGCCGACCTCGCGGAAGCCGAAGCTGCCGTGGAAGAGCAGGGCCGGGTCGTTGCCGGACTGCAGGAACACCTCGCAGCACAGCTGCGGCCAGCGCACCTCGGCGAAGCTCTGCACGTCGGCGTAGAACATGCGGCCGCGGCCGCCGCCGCGGCGGGGCCGGGCGATCACGATGCGGTCCACGTACAGGAAGCGCGGGTGGCGGTCCTTGAACCAGCGGAAGTTCGGGCTATCGTGCGGGGCGTCCTGCGACAGGGCGACCAGGAACCCGGTGATCAGGCCGTCCTGTTCGGCGACCCGGAAGTATTCGGCGTGCTCCCAGAAGAAACGCAGCTTGGCGGCGTCCATCGGCAGGATGGACGGCCCGGCCGCGTTGTTCAGGGCAAGTACGGAATCCAGCTCGTGCTCGCGCACGTCGCGGATGGTGATCGGCATTGTCTTTCGGACTCCGATGGCGTGAGGGCCGCGGGCGGGGGAACCCGGCGGGCGATCGGGACGGGATTATCGCACGGGCGCCGTCCCCCGGGGCGGCGCCGGGAAATCCTCGCAGGCATGACTTCCGGGGTGGCCCGCCGGGTCCGCCGCCGGCCTATGATGCCGGCATGCTGAACCGCCTCTCCCACACCCAGTTGTTGCGCTACGCCGGCCTGTTCACCTGGGCGGTGGTGGGCATCCCGCTGATCGTGTTCACCTGGCACTTCCCGGCCGATGCCTCGGATTCGGCCCAGGGCCTCGCCACGCCCGGGTTGACGCTGGCCAGCCTGGCCTACCTGGCCTTCGGCGTCATCTACTGGCAGGTGACCCGCGCCCTTGGCGCCCGCCGGCCGCGGCTGGTGGATGCGCTGCTGCTCGCGGCCCTGACCCTGTCGGCCATCGTGGTCAGCCACCAGACCGGCACCGGCATGGGCGCGGTGCTGATGCTGATCATCGCCGGCGTCATCCCCTGGCTGGTGCCGCTGCCCGTGGGCGTGCTGTGGCTGATCCTGCAGCACGGCGCGCTGGTGCCGGTGTTCAGCCGGATGGAGGGCTACACGCCGGGCTTCGCGGTGCTGCAGGCGATGCTGTACGTGGGCTACTCGAGCTTCGCGATGGTGATCGGCCTGGTCGCCAAGCAGCAGGCCGAGGCCCGCGAGGACCAGCGCCGGCTCAATTCCGAACTGCGCGCCACCCGCGCCCTGCTGGCCGAGAGTTCGCGCATGAGCGAGCGCGTGCGCATCTCGCGCGAGCTGCACGACCTGCTCGGCCACCACCTCACCGCGCTGAGCCTGAACCTGGAGGTGGCCGGCCACCTCACCGAGGGCCGCGCCCAGGAGCACGTGCGCCAGAGCCACACCCTGGCCAAGCTGCTGCTCACCGACGTGCGCGAAGCGGTAAGCGAGATGCGCGACGAGGGCGCGATCGACCTCAGCGGCGCCATCCGCACCCTGGTCGAGGGCGTGCCGGCGCTGGACATCCGGCTGGACATGCCCGAGCCGCTGACCATCGAGGACCCCGAGCGGGCCCACGTGCTGCTGCGCTGCACGCAGGAAATCATCACCAATGCCGTGCGCCACGCCGGCGCGTCCACCCTCTGGCTCACGATCGCCCGCGACGCCGGCGAGGCCCGCATCCAGGCCCGCGACGACGGCCGCGGCATCGAGGGCGACGCCGTGCCTGGCAACGGGCTGCGCGGCATGCGCGAACGCCTCGCCGCCCACGGCGGCCGGGTCGATATCATCACCGGGCGCGGTCAGGGTTTCGCGCTCGACATCCGCTTGCCCCTGGAGAACGCCGCATGATCCGTGTCTGCCTGGTCGACGACCAGACCCTGGTACGCCAGGGCGTCAAATCCCTGCTCGAACTCGCCGATGGCATCGAGGTGGTCGCCGAAGCCGGCGATGGCCGCCAGGCGGTCGAGCTGATCCCGCAAATCAAGCCCGACGTGGTGCTGATGGACATGCGCATGCCGGTGATGTCGGGCCTCGAGGCCCTGCAGGCGCTGACGGCGAAGGGGCAGCTGCCGCCCACCATCATCCTGACCACCTTCGACGACGACCAGCTGGTGCTGGCCGGCATCCGCGCCGGCGCCCGCGGCTACCTGCTCAAGGACGTGTCGCTGGACCAGCTGGTGAACGCCATCCAGACCGTCGCCGACGGCGGCTCGCTGGTGCAGCCGGCCGTCACCCAGCGCCTGCTCTCGGGCCTGGAGGGCCTGCAGAACGAATTCGTCAGCCTCGACCAGCCCGATCCGCTGACCGATCGCGAGACCGAGATCCTGCGCCTGATGGCCGGCGGCTTCTCCAACAAGGAGATCGCCAACTCCCTCGGCGTGGCTGAAGGCACCGTGAAGAACCACGTCTCCAACATCCTGTCCAAGCTGGGCGTGCGCGACCGCACCCGGGCCGTGCTCAAGGCCTTCGAGCTCAAGCTGGTCTAGGCCCGGAACCCGCGCCGCTGCGCGGTTTCCGGCGATTTCCCGCCGCCCCCTGCCGGGCGGCGGGCTGACCTGTTATCCTCCCGGGTTCCTGCGATTGGGCATGTGGACCAGTCGAGGGCCGTTCCTGGAGAGCTTCCGAATGACCCGAGTTATTGAGTGGATTATTTCCCTGCTGATCGTCATCGCCCTGTTCGTGGTGATCGGCCTGTTCCTGCCCGCCTCGCGCACCGTGTCGCACTCGGTCGAGACCAATCGCCCGATGTCCACCGTGAACGACATCCTCAGCAGCTTCACCCGGTTCAAGGACTGGAACGCGCTGATCAACCACGACCCGCGCATGCAGCTCACCGCCTCGGGTCCCGAGTCCGGCGTCGGCGCCGCGCTCGCCTTCAGCTCCAGCCAGCATTCGATCGGCTCGGGCAAGTGGGAGATCAAGGAAATCGTGCCGGGCGAGAAGATCGTCTATGCGCTCGACACCCCGGGCCGCGGCAAGAACAAGACCATGACCTTCCGCTTCGAGCGGACCGGCCAGCGCAACCAGAACATCGAGATCACCCAGCGCTACTCGGTGGACTACGGCTATGACCTGCTCGGTCGCTACGCCGGCACCCTGTACGTGAACAGCGAAGTCGGCGCCGACATCAAGCGTGGCCTGACCAAGCTGAGCAACCTGCTGGCCACGATCCCGCGCTTCGACTACAGCCAGCACGAGCCGGGCTTCGAGATCGCCGAGCTGCCCGCGCAGAACGTCCTGCTCGTCACCACCGCCGCCAAGCGCGCCAACGACGACATCGCCCTGGCGATGACGAACCAGCGCAAGTGGATCGACCAGGTGATGGAGAAGAACGAGCTCGAGCCCGCCGGCCCGATGCGCATCGTCACCAACGAGTTCGGCTCCGACAGCTACGCCTTCGACGTGGTGATGCCGATCCGCCGCAAGGGCACCGGCCCGGCCGCCCCGGCCGCCGCCGACGGTGAAGCGGGCGAGGCCGCCGAGGCGGTTGCCGAGGCCGCCCCGGCCCCGGCCCCGGCCGTGGATCCGAACGCGCCGCTGGAAACCTTCGAGGTCGAGGTCGAAGGCCCGGTCGTGTACGCCCAGCTGCCGGCCATGCGCGTCGCCAAGTCCAGCTACGTCGGTCCGTCGCCGGGCCTGGCCCGCATCCGCGACCTGGTCCGTGCCTGGGCCCTGGTCCGCGGCCACGAGCCGACCGATCGTCCGTTCGAGGAGTACCTCGGCGAGATCAAGGACATGCTGGCCGAAGACGCCGAGTTCAACGTCTACTGGCCGGTGGTCGTGCCGGGCGTCGATGCCCCGGCGCCGCGCGTGATCGCGCCGCTGCCCGAGGACGAGGCCGCCGAGCCCGCCCCGGCCGCCGAAGAGGCCGAGGCCGAAGCGGCCGCCGCCTAAGCAACACCGCAGGGCGGGCCGAGTGCCCGCCCTGTCGTTTCCGGGGTCGCCTGCCCGGGCGCCCACCGAAACCGAATCCAGCGAGACACGCCCCCGATGATCGAGGCACACGCCCTGCACAAGCGCTACGGCCGCCTGCTGGCCGTGGACGGCATCAGTTTCAAGGTCGAGCCCGGCGAGGTGCTGGGCTTCCTCGGCCCGAACGGCGCCGGCAAGTCCACCACGATGAAGATGATCGCCGGCTTCCTGGCACCCACGTCGGGCACCGCGAAGGTCTGCGGCCACGACGTGCAGGCCGCGCCGATGGCCGCGCGCCGCGCGCTGGGCTACCTGCCCGAGGGCGCGCCGGGCTACGGCGAGATGTCGCCGTCCGGTTTCCTCGGTTTCGTCGCCGACGTCCGCGGCCTCACCGGCGCGCACCGGCGCGAGCGGATGCAGTCGGTGCTCAAGCGGCTGGCACTCGAGGGCGTGCTGCACCAGCCGATCGACACGCTTTCCAAAGGCTTCAAGCGCCGCGTCGGCCTGGCCGCCGCGATCCTGCACGACCCGCCCGCGCTGATCCTCGACGAGCCCACCGACGGCCTCGACCCGAACCAGAAGCACGAGGTGCGCAGCCTGATCCGCGAGCTCGCGCGCGAGCGCACGGTGCTGCTGTCCACCCACATCCTCGAGGAAGTCGAGGCGGTGTGCAGTCGCGCGATGATCGTCGCCCGCGGCAAGGTGCTGGCCGACGCCACGCCGGCCGAGCTGCTGGCGCGTTCGCGCTACCAGGGCGCCGTGTCGCTGCTCGCCGGCGACAGCATCGCCGCCCGCGCCGCGCTCGACGGCATGCCGGGCGTCAGCGGCTTCCACCAGGATGCGGTGGACGGCCGGCTCTACGTGTTCCCGCAGGGCCGGCCCGTCGCCGCCGACGCGGTGGCCGAACGGCTGCGCCAGCGCGGCGTCGCGTTCAGCGGCCTGCAGCCCGAGCGCGGCCGGCTCGACGAAGTCTTCCGCCGCATCACCACCGAAGGAGCGCAGGCATGAGCGCGGTGCTGTCGGTGTTCCGGCGCGAGTTCGCCAGCTATTTCGCCACCCCGCTGGCGGCGGTGTTCCTGGTCATCTTCCTGGCCCTGGCCGGGGCGTTCACCTTCTACCTCGGCGGCTTCTACGAAGCGGGGCAGGCCGACCTGCAGCCCTTCTTCCGCTTCCATCCCTGGCTCTACCTGCTGCTGGCGCCCGCGGTGGCGATGCGGCTGTGGGCCGAGGAGCGCAAGTCCGGCACGCTCGAGCTGCTGCTGACGCTGCCGCTGGCGCTGTGGCAGGCGGTGCTGGGCAAGTTCCTCGCGGCCTGGGCCTTCCTCGGCCTGGCGCTGGTGCTGACCTTCCCGATGTGGGTCACGGTGGCCTGGCTCGGTGATCCCGACCACGGCGTGATCTTCGCGGGCTATCTCGGCAGCTGGCTGATGGCCGGCGCCTTCCTCGCCATCGGCAGCGCGCTGTCGGCGGCGACCCGCAGCCAGGTGGTGGCATTCATCCTCACCGTGGTGGTGTGCCTGCTGCTGCTGTTGGCCGGCTTCCCGATGGCGCTCGACCTGGTGCGCGGCTGGGCGCCGCAGCCGTGGGTGGACGCCTTCGCGGGGCTGAGCTTCCTGACCCATTTCCAGGCGATCAGCCGCGGCGTGCTCGACCTGCGCGACGTGGTGTTCTTCCTGCTGTGCATCGCGGCCTGGCTCACCGCCACGGTGCTGGTGATCGACCTGAAGAAAGCCGACTGAACGCCATGAAGATCCTGTCCCGACGTTCCGCTCCCCTGGTCGCGCTGGCGCTGCTGGCGCTGGGCTTCGTCGCCCTGGTGGCGCTCAATTCCGTGGTGCTGCGCGGCGCCCGCCTCGACCTGACCGACAAGGGCCTGTACACGCTGTCCGACGGCACCCGCAACCTGCTGGGCCGGATCGAGGAGCCGGTGCGGCTCAAGCTCTATTACTCCGAGCACGCCACCCGCGAGCTGCAGCAGTTCCGCGTCTTCGCCACCCGGGTGCGCGAGCTGCTCGAGGAAGTCGCGGCCCGCAGCGGCGGCAACGTCACGCTGGAGGTCATCGACCCCGAGCCGTTCTCCGAGGCCGAGGACGAGGCGGAGGCTTACGGCCTGCAGTCGATCCCGCTGGGCACCAGCGGCGACAAGCTGTTCTTCGGCCTGGTGGGCGTCAACAGCACCGACGGTGAGACGGTGATGCCCTTCATCCAGCCGGACAAGGAAGCCTTTCTCGAATACGACGTGGCCAAGCTGATCTCCACGCTCAGCGTAGATGCGCAGCCCGTGGTCGGGCTGATCAGCGGCCTGCCGACCGGCCCGACCATGGACCCGACCGGTCGCGGTGGCCCGGGCTGGGTGGTGGATCGCCAGGTCAGCGAACTGTTCGAGCTGCGTCGCCTGCAGGGCAACCCCACCGACATCGCCGGCGACGTCGACCTGCTGATGGTGGTGCACCCGAAGGAGCTGCCCGAGGACACGCTGTACGCGATCGACCAGTTCGTGATGCGCGGCGGCCGCCTGCTGGTGTTCGTGGATCCGGATTCCGAGGCCGATGAATCCGCGATCGATCCGCTCGACCCGCTGTCGGTGGCGATCCCGCGCAGCTCGGACCTGCCCGCGCTGTTTCAGGCCTGGGGCATCCAGTACGACCCGACCCGCCTGGTGCTGGACGAGAAGCACGCCCTGCAGGTGCAGCACGACCCCAACGGCCTGCCGGTGCGGCACCTGGCCGTGCTCGGCCTGGGCAAGGAAGCGCTGAACCAGGACGACGTGGTGACCGGCGAACTGCAGACGCTGAACGTCTCCAGCGCCGGCGCGCTCGGCCTGACCCGCGAATCGACCCTGGCGATGGAGCCGCTGGCGCAAAGCTCCGGCGCGTCCGCGCTGGGCGACGTGACCGCCGTGCGCGACGCCGTTGCCGACCCCGACCGCCTGCGCGAAGGCTTCCGCCCAGGCGGCCAGCCGCACGTGATCGCCGCGCGCTTCACCGGCCCGCTGCGCAGCGCCTTCCCCGGCCGCAGCGGCGAGAAACACCTGGCCGAGAGCCTCGCGCCGGTCAACCTGGTCGTGGTCGCCGACACCGACGTGCTGGCCGACCGCCTGTGGGTGCAGGTGAACGACTTCCTCGGCCAGCCGGTCTACAACGCCTTCGCCGGCAACGGCGATTTCGTCTACAACGCGGTCGACAACCTGGTCGGCAACGCCGACCTGATCGCGGTGCGCACGCGCGCCTCGGCCACCCGGCCGTTCGAGCGCGTGGCGGCCCTGCGCCGCAGCGCCGAGGCCCGTTACCGCAGCAGCGAGCAGCGCCTGCAGCAGCAGCTCGATGAGCTCGAGCAGCAGCTGGCCGCGCTGCAGCAGCCGGGCGCCGACGGCCAGGCGCAGGCGCTGAGCGCGCAGCAGCAGGCCGAGATCCTGCGCTTCCAGGACGAGAAGCTGCGGATGCGCCGCGAGCTGCGCGACGTGCAGCACCGGCTCAACGCCGACATCGAAGCGCTGGGCGATCGCCTGAAGCTGATCAACATCCTGGGCATGCCGGCGCTGGTGGTGCTGGTGGCGCTGGGCCTGGCCTGGCGCCGCTGGTCGCGCCGCCGCACGGCGGGGGCCTGAGCCATGCGTCCGCGGCAGCTGGTGCTGGCGGCGGTGGTGGTGGCCGGCCTGGCCGGCGCGGCGTGGTGGCTGCTTGATCGCCAGGCCACCGGTGCGGTGGAAGAAGCGGGTCGCCTGCTGCCGGGTTTTGACGCGCGGGTCGAGGCCATCGACGCCATCGAAGTGGTGGGCGCCGGCGGCCAGCCGCTGGTGCGCATCGAGAAGCGGGACGGCACCTGGGTGATGCCCGACCGCGACGGTTGGCCCGCCAACCAGCGCGAAGTGAGCCGCGCGCTGTTCCGGCTCGCCGGGGCCCGGCGCATCGAGCCCAAGACTCGCAATCCCGACCTGCACGCGCGCCTCGGCGTCGAGGACGTCGCCGCGCCCGGGGCCAAGGGCGCCGAACTGCGCCTGGCCGGTAGCGGCGACCCGGTGCGGCTGGTGGTGGGCAACAACCATCCCTCGCTCGGCGGCAGCTACGTGCGCGTCGGCGACGACCCGCAGGCCTGGCTGCTGGACGAGGACATCGGCCCGGCGCGCGAGCCAACCGACTGGCTCGACCGCCGCCTGGTCGACATTCCGATGGCGCGCATCGAGGAAGTGCGCATCGCGCCGGCCGGCGCGCGCGCGTTCCGACTCTCGCGCGTGGACGACCGCTTCAGCCTCGACGGCCTGCCGCCCACCGCGATGACCGATCCGGACGCCGGCAACGGCACCGCCGGGTTCACCGACCAGTTGCCCTTCGACGACCTGACCACCGACACCGGCACCGGGGCGACCCAGGTCGTCGATTTCATCGGCGTGGATGGCGTTTCCGTGCGCGTCGCCGCCTGGCGCGACGAGCGCGGCACCTGGGCGCGGCTGACGGCCACGCTGGACGAGGCGCAGGCGCTGGCGTGGTTCGAGCAGGCCGATGCGGTCGCGGCCGCGCAGGCCGCAAAGGATGCCGAAGCCGCGGAAGCTGGCGCGGGCGAGGGCGACCCCCAGGACACGGCGGACGGCGAGGCCGCCCCCAACGACGCCGGCGACGACGCTGTCGTCGCCGCCGATGCCGATGACACGCGCGGCGACGCGACGAAATCGCCCGCCGAACGCGTCGCCGCGCTTCGCGCGCGGGTCGATGCCTGGCAGGCCAGCTTCGAAGGCCGCCAGTTCCTGCTGCCGCCCTACAAGGCCGCGCCGCTGATGCGCAGCCGCAACGACTACCTGGCCGGCACCCGGTGACCGCGCTGGCCCGCGGCCTGGCGGCGCTGGGCGCCATCGCCTGCGCCGCGTCCGTGGGCCTGGGCGCCTATGCCAGCCACGGGCTGGCGGACGACGACGCCCGGCGCGCCGGCTTGGCCGCCCTGTTTCTGTTCGGCCACGGACTTGCCCTGTTGGTGCTGGCCAGGCCCGCCGCCTCGCGCCTCTGCCTCGTCGCGCTCACGGCGCTCGCGTCGGGCGTGCTGCTGTTTTCCGGAAGCCTGCTCGGCGCGGTGTTCGCCGACACGCCGACGACGCTGGCTCCGGCCGGCGGCATGCTGATGATGCTGGCTTGGCTTACGCTGGCCGTAGACGCCCTTCGCACGAGCGCTTAGCCATGGCCCGCCACCCGCGTGGATTCGACCTCGATGACGCCGCTGCGCACCTGCGCCGTCGCGACCGCAAGCTGGGCCGCTGGATCGACCGCATCGGCCCGCTCGACGTCGCCGCACGCTGGCGCAAGCCCTTCGACACCACCGACGCACTCGCCCGCGCCATCCTCTACCAGCAGCTCTCGGGCAAGGCCGCCGCCACCATCGTCGGGCGGGTCGAAGTGGCCATCGGCGCCAGCAAGCTGCACGCCGACACCCTCGGCCGCATCGACGACCCCACGCTGCGCGCCTGCGGCGTCTCGGGCAACAAGACCCTGGCCCTGCGCGACCTGGCCGCGCGCGACGCCCGCGGCGAGATCCCGACCTCGCGCGAGATGGCGGGCATGGACGACGCTGCGATCATCGAGCGCCTCACCGCGGTGCGCGGCATCGGCCGCTGGACGGTCGAGATGATGCTGATGTTCAGCCTCGGCCGCCCCGACGTGTTGCCGGTCGACGACCTGGGCGTGCGCAAGGGCGCGCAGCTGCTCGACAAGCTCGACGAGATGCCCAAGCCCAAGGTCCTGGCCGAACGCGGCGAACCCTGGGGCCCGTACCGCACGCTCGCCGGCCTCTACCTCTGGCGCATCGTCGACGCCGCCACGCCCGCCAAGCCCCCCGTCAAACGCTCCCAGGACTGACCCCGGCGTGCGCCTTGCGCACGAACCGCTTTACACCGTGGCCTCGCGGCAGCGCCGCCGCCCGCACGACTAGTACTTCTGCCCGCCGTCTTGCTGGCGCCCCGTCCCTGGCAGCAAACGTCGGCCGTTACGGGCCTCCTGCCCTTCACTTCAGAAGTACTAGTCGTGCGTGCGACGTTGCCCCGAAGGCCCGTCGTACACCGGACCGAGGTCAAAAGAAGAGAGCAAGCGTGCGCGTAGCGCACGAAGGGCCAGGCGCATCGCTCCTCTCCTCGGCCGCTGGGCGCTGCTGTAGCTTTTGCTCTTGCACTTGACCTCACTCCGGTGTGCGACCGGCTTCCGGGGCGACGTCGCACACAGACATAGGTCTGCGACCCGACATCAGTGGTCAGGATGACGCTCCTGAGTCGGGCCGCAGACCTATGTCTGTGGGCGGCGGCGCGGCCGGGAAGTCACGTGTCGTGCGCCCCGCGCACGCCGTGCCAGCGCCAGTGCCAGGGTTCGTAGACGATGCCGTGCGGGTTGCCGCGCGGGTAGCTCATGCGGAAGCCGAAATCGCCGGCGCGGCGGTGCAGCCACGCGAAGGCCGGCGTGGCTTCGAAGGATTCCTCGGCGGGCGGCTGGCCGGGCGTGCCGATGTCGATGGCGCAGCCGCCGTGGTGCTCGCTGAAGCCCGGCGCGGCGTTGACGGCCAGGATTTGCGGCAGCGTCAGCCCGCGCGCGAGCTTCCGCTCGAAGATGCCGAGCTGGTAGGCGTGGCTGCGGTAGCCGGAGATCGCCTCCAGCGCGATGTCCTCGGCCTGCGCCGCGGCGCGCATCCGGCGCCAGGCCCGCGCGGCCGGGTCGAGCAGCCACAGCGGGCGGCGGTAGCGGTCGTGGCCCGCGAATTCCAGGCGCGCGGGTTCGGCGACCAGCGGCAGGCCGACGGCGTCGCCGTAGCTCTCGTCCAGGCCGAGTGAATGCAGGTGCGCGAGCAGGCCGTCGAGCGGCAGTTCGAAGGGGCGGCCAGCGCGCTCGTGCGGGGCGGACAGCGCGGCGAGGATGTCGGCCAGGCCAGGCTCGCGGGCCAGTTGCGGCACCAGCGCGGTGAAGCGCCCGTTGCCCGTGGTGGCGAGGAAGCGGCCGTCGCGCTTGCGGCGAAGCAGCCAGGGTGCCTGCGCCAGCGCGCGGGCGTCGGCGTTGGCGCGCACGCGGTCGCGCAGCAGCCGCGAGGGCAGGGCTTCGATCAGGTCGCTGTTGACGAGGTGCCAGTCGAGGGCGTGCATGCGGTCAGCTTAGCGGGCGGACGGAGGGGCGTCACGCGGCCGCGCGGCGCAGGATGTCGAGCACCGCCTGCGGGTGGGTGAGGCTGAGCATCCAAAGCCGGCCGTCGGCATGCGGCAGGCACAGCACCCGGGCCGGATCGGTGACGAGGCAGAACGCCGCGCGCTTGTCGCGCAGCCGGAAGTGGCCCGCCTGCAGGCCCGGCACCGAGAACCCGTTCGTCTTCAGCACCGGCTTGAACTCGGTGTGCTCACGCAGGTCCACGACGCGGGCCGCGGCGAGGTCGAACTCCGGCAGCGCCGCCTGGCGTGTGTAGTACGTCGCCTTCACCCGCAGGTGCTTGCCGTCGAAGGCGGCCTCGCGCCGCCACATCGGCAGCACGATGGCCAGCGAGACGGCCGCGGCCCCGGCCTGGACCAGCAGCATCATCGCGGGCGAGATCTTCTCGGCGCTGACCTGCAGCACCACGCCGACCGCGATCGCGATCGGCAGCAGGCCGCCCACCAGCACGGCGAAGACGATCGGCGGCTTGCCGAGCGGGGGAAGGGCGAGGCGTCGGAACATGGCGGAATCTCGGCAGGCGTCGGTCGGGGCGTGGGGCGGTGCAGTCAGCCTGCCGCGGGCGGTTCGTCGTCGCCGGGCGCTTTCAGGCGCCCGGCCTTGCGCAGGGCGTCGCGCAGCAGGTATTCGATCTGGGCGTTCACCGAGCGCAGCTCTTCGTCGGCCCAGCGCTGGAGGGCGTCCAGCACTTCGGCGTTCATGCGCAGCGGGTAGGCCTTCTTCTCAGCCACCGGTTATCCCCGCAACAGCAGCATCGCCACGCCCAGCGCCGCCACCGCGCCGGCCACCGCCAGCGCGCGGAAGCCGACGCTGCGGCGCAGCTGGTCCGGATCGGTCGCGCCCTCGAGCTGGCGCGGCCGCCAGAGCCCGGTGACCAGCACCAGGCCCAGGCCGAGGCCCGGCAGGGCGGTAAGCAGCAGGGCCGCGCCGACCAGCATCCAGCCGTCCATGCCGCCCATCAGTAGATCGAGCCGGCGTTGACCACGGGCTGGGTGCCGCGCTCACCGCAGAGCACCACCAGCAGGTTGCTCACCATCACCGCGCGGCGCTCCGGGTCCAGGTCGACCACCTTGCGGGCGGAGAGCTGCTCGAGCGCCATCTCGACCATGCTCACCGCGCCTTCGACGATGCGGGTGCGCGCGGCGATGATCGCGCCGGCCTGCTGGCGCTGCAGCATGGCCTGGGCGATTTCCGGTGCGTAGGCGAGGTGGCTGATGCGCGCTTCGCCGACCGTCACGCCGGCCTGGGCCAGGCGCTCCTGGATTTCCTCGGTCAGGTGCTTGGCGATCTCGGCGGCGTGGCTGCGCAGCGAGATCTTGCCGTCCTCGTGCTGGTCGTAGGGATAGCTGGTGGCCATGGCGCGCAGCGCGGCCTCCGACTGGATGTGCACGAAGCTCTCGTAGTCATCCACGTTGTAGACCGCCTCGGCCGAATCGACCACCTGCCACACCACCACCGCGCCGATCTCGATCGGGCTGCCGTCGAGGTCGTTGACCTTGAGCTTGCCCGACTCGAAGTTGCGCACGCGCAGCGAGACCTTCTTGGCCGAGAAGAAGGGGTTGTTCCAGCGCAGGCCCTGGTCCTTGCAGGTGCCGACGTACTTGCCGAACAGGCTCAGCACGGCGGCCTGGTTCGGTTCGACCATGTAGAAGCCGAACAGCAGGAAGAACTCGAGGATGCCCAGCGCCACGCCGGCCGCGATGAACAGGCCGTCCTGGTCGCGAAGGCCGAGGATGAACAGCGCCGCCGTGCCCGCCATGGCCACCAGCAGGCCGAGCAGGAAGGGGATGCCGGGGATGGAACTGACGCTCTGCTCTTTCATGGGGACTCTCCCGTGGACTGCGGCCAAGATATCAAAAAGATATCTAAATGCAATGTGCCGGACGAGGCCTCGCCCGATGGGGCAGGAACCCCGCCGGATCAATCACTTGGCCTTGGGTTCGATCCGGAAGCGGATGACCGGCGAGGGCAGCTGCTCGCTGGCGACGGTCAGGCTGCGGCCGTCGACGGAGAAGGCGATGGCCTCGGCCTGCGGCAGCCAGGGCAGGATGAGGTGGGGCAGCTTGCCGGCCAGGCCGGGACCCCAGTCGCCGTCGCGACCGCGCACCACGAAGTGGATGGCGCGGTAGTTGAGCACCGCCAGCACGCGACCGTTCGGGCTCAGGTCGGCCGCGGTGATCTGCGCGCGGTAGCGGCCGTAGATGGGGCTGCGGCCGAGGTCGCTGGCGTCAGGCTGCTCGATGCCGGGCAGGGTGCCGACCAGCTCGGCCACCTGTTCGCCGTCGCCGGGGCCCAGGCGCACGCGGAACAATTCGGCGGGAACGCGCTTCTTCGAGACCAGCAGCACCTCGCCGCGCACGGCATCGACCGCCACCGCCTCGCAGTCGCGCGGGCCGTCGGGCCAGCGGAAGTGCTGGGTCCAGGCCAGCGTGGCGGGCTGGGACAGGTCGGTGGGTTCCTCGAAGACGTGCAGCGACAGCGTGCGGCGGATGCCGCCGTTGTCGCCGGTGTCGGCCACCAGCAGGTAATCGCGGCCGTCGCGGTGGAAGGAGGCCATGTCCTCCCAGTCGAGGTTCGGCGCGCCGGGCGTGGCGACGCTGGCCTGGCGCCGGCCGCGCTCGTCGACAAGGTGCAGCTCGGCGGTGTTGCCGCTGTCGTTGTGCGCCCAGAACAGGCCGGGGTGGCGGCGGGCCGCGGCGAGGCCGCTGATTTCGTCGATGGCGGCCTCGGTGACCAGCCCCATCGCCTCGGGTTCGCCCCAGCGCGCGCCCATCGCGACCGCAGGGACCAGCAACAGCAGGGCGGTGGCGGCGGCGCGTACGGAGGACATGCAGGACCCGTGGGGTGAGCGCGAAGCATGCCAGAAACCCCCTGTGGGAGGGACTTCAGTCCCGATGCTTTCCGGCGAACGGCATCGGGACTGAAGTCCCTCCCACAGCTACACTCCCGGCTTTCCCGCCGGAATCCCGCCGCCATGACCGACCCGCGCCCCGTCACCCTCGGAACTCCGCTGTCGGCCGGTGCCCGGCGCGTGCTGTTGCTGGGCTCGGGCGAGCTGGGCAAGGAAGTGGCGATCGAGCTGCAGCGCCTGGGCGTCGAGGTGATCGCCGCCGACCGCTACGACGACGCGCCGGCGATGCAGGTCGCGCACCGCAGCCACACGCTGAACATGCTCGACCCGGCCGCGCTGCGCGACCTGATCGCGCACGAGAAGCCCGACCTGGTGGTGCCCGAGATCGAGGCCATCCACACGCCCACCCTGGTCGAACTCGAGGCCGACCAGGGCCTGCACGTGGTGCCCACCGCGCGCGCCGCGCGCCTGACCATGGACCGCGAAGGCATCCGCCGCCTGGCGGCCGAGACGCTCGGGCTGCCGACCTCGCCCTACCGCTTCGTCGATACGCGCGAGGACTACCGCGCGGCGGTGGCCGCCATCGGCCTGCCCTGCGTGGTGAAGCCGGTGATGTCCTCGTCCGGCAAGGGCCAGAGCACCGTGCGCAGCGAGGCCGACATCGACGCCGCCTGGGAGTATGCCCAGACCGGCGGGCGCGCCGGCCAGGGCCGCTGCATCGTCGAGGGCTTCATCCGCTTCGACTACGAGATCACGCTGCTGACCGTGCGCCACCGCGACGGCACCAGCTTCTGCGACCCGATCGGCCACCTGCAGGTGGACGGCGACTACCGCGAGAGCTGGATGCCGCAGCCGATGTCGGCGCGGGCGCTGCAGCGTTCGCAGGACATCGCGCGCGCGATCACCGACGAGCTGGGCGGCCATGGCCTGTTCGGCGTCGAGCTGTTCGTGCGGGGCGACGAGGTGTGGTTCAGCGAAGTGTCGCCGCGGCCGCACGACACCGGCCTGGTGACGCTGGTGTCGCAGGAGCTGAGCGAGTTCGCGCTGCATGCGCGCGCCATCCTCGGCCTGCCGATCCCGAACATCCGTACGCTGGGTCCGTCGGCGTCATGCGCGGTGCTGGCCACTGGCCACGGCGTGCCGGAGTTCAACAACGTGGACGCGGCGCTGGTGGAGCCCGACACCGCGCTGCGCCTGTTCGGCAAGCCGCGGGTGGAAGGACACCGGCGCGTCGCGGTGACGCTGGCGCGCGACGAAGACGTGGACACCGCACGCGCCAAGGCGCGCCGCGCCGCCGCGGCGCTGGGCGTCACGCTGCGCTGAGCGCGCGCCCGGCCGCGGGCGGCCGGACGCGTCCCGCGCGTTTCAGTGGCCGCGTACGCCGCGGCGATGCAGCAGCGGCAGGCCGTGGACCTGCGAGGGCGCGTCGCCGTGGCCGCCCTTGGGCAGGCGCTGGCGTGCCTTCGAGGAAATCACCGGCTCCGGACCTACGTGCGGCGTGGCCTGCGGGTGCACCGGCATGGCCGAATGGGGCGAGGCCGTGGGCGAGGCTATGGCGGGGGTGGCGACGGGCGCCGGCGCCGGGATCGGTTTCGTGGCCGCCGTCTCCGGGGCAGGGGTCTTCGGTGGGACCTTTGGCGCGGCGAGCTTCCGGGGGGCGGCGTTCTTCGGCGCGGCTTTCTTCAGTGCGGCCTTTTTAGGAGCGATCTTCTTCGGGGCAGCCTTGTTCGAAGCGATCTTCTTCGTGGCGACCTTCTTCGGAGCGGCCCTGTTCGAAGCGATTTTCTTCGAGGCGGCCTTCTTTGAGGCGGCCTTCTTCGTAGCGACCTTCTTCGGAGCGATCTTCTTCGAGGCGACCTTCTTCGGAGCGGCCTTTTTCGCGGCGATCTTCTTCGATGCCACTTTCTTCGAGACAACTTTCTTCGAAGCAGGCTTTTTCGATGCCGGCTTCTTCGCCGCGGCCCGGCCGGCAGCGCCTGCCTTCTTCGTCGCGCTCTTCACCGCGGGCTTGCGGGTCGCGGATTTCGCGGCGGCGGCTTTTGGCGCAGGCCTGGCGGCGGATTTCTTCTTCGCGGCTTTCTTCGCGGCGGGGCGGGGAGCGGCCTTGCGGGCGGCGGGCTTCGCACGGGAGATCTTCATCGCGGGGTGTCCTTCTCGGTCGGCGGGCGGAATTCCATCCTAGCCCCCGCGGCTGACGCTTGCTTGAACGCGCCGCCGCGCGACGAGGGCCCGGGACCCGCCGCGGCCAGCCTCAGCGCGGCGACTCGAGGTCCACCCACACCAGCCGGTGGTCGGTGGCCTGCAGCCACCCGAAGCCGCGCTCGCCTTCGCGCGGCCAGAACACGCCGCCGTCGCGCACCTGCAGCCCGACCGAGGGCAGCACGTAGTCGACCCGGTAGTTGCCGTTGCGCGGCCCGAACGACGCGGTGTCGTGCGCCGGCGAGGACTTCTGGCCGACGTTGCCGGCGCCGACCTTTTCCGCCGACTCGACCGCGCCCTCGCTGCGCGGGGTCGCGAAGCGCAGCACCCGCGGGTGCTCGAGCAGCTGCTGGATCGTTCCCGGCAAGCTGGCGCCGTCGGCGGGGTCGGCGTTGTAGTCGCCGACGATCACGAAGCGCTCGCCCTCGGCCAGGCCGCCGCAGCGGCCGGCGTCGTCGCACAGCCAGGGCTTGTCGCCCGGCGTGAGGTACTCGGCCCACAGTCGGATCTCGTCGTGGTTTCGCGCGGCGTTGCGCCGCTCCGGGCCGTCGAACACCGGCGGCGTCGGGTGCGCCGCCAGCAGGTGCAGCCGGCCCAGCGGCGTGTCGATTGGCAGGTCCCAGTGCGACTTGGAGCTCAGCCGAACCTGCCGCCAGAGCTCGGGCGGATAAAAGGGCTTGCCGGTGTCTGGGAACTTCGGCGCCAGCGCGCCCGGCATCGCGCTCCAGCGCAGGAGCCGGAAGCTGCGCACCGCCGCGGCGTCGATTGGGTGCATCGACAGCACCAGCATCCCGTACTGCCCCGGGTGCAGGCCGTAGCCCCAGGCGTCGTCGCCGTGCTGGCGGCCCTCGCCGCCGATCCGGCCATCGCCATTGAGGTCCAGCCCGCTGGGCACGCCCGTGTTCACCTCGGCGAAGTAGCGGTGCGGGTAGTGGATCGGCTCGCCGCCGTCCTGCGCCACGCCCAGGTAGCGCGACTGGAACAGGTCGGCCGCGCGGCCCGCGGCGTCGAAGTCGAACTCGTTGAGCAGCACCACGTCCGGCCGCACCGCCTGCAGCGTCGCGGCGATCTTGCGGGCATCGTCGTCGCCCTGGTCCAGGCGCTCGATCAGGCCGCCGTGGTTCTCGTCGTAGAGCGAAGTGTTGAACGTGGCGACGCGCAGCGTCATGGTGGGCTCCGCGGTGGCGGCGGCCGGGGCATGGCCGCGGCAGCCGGCGAGCAGGGCCAGCGACAGCAGCCCGAGGAAGGTCAGGGGTCTCATGCGCGGCGATTGTGCCCGAAGCGCGGCCGCCCGGGCAGGCCAATCATTCCGGCATCGGCTTCCATTCAGCGCCGTCGAGGAATTCCAGCGGCCGGTAGCCGCGCTTGTAGGCCATCTTCGGGTGGCCATCGAGCCAGAACCCGAGGTAGAGGTGCTCGCGGCCCTCGTCCTTCGCCCGCTGCACCTGGCGCAGGATGGCGTAGGTGCCCAGGCTGCGGGCGGCCTGCTCGGGCGCGTAGAACGTGTACACGGCGGACAGGGCGTCGGCCACCACGTCGGTCACGGCCACGGCCAGCAGCTGGCCGTCGTGCCGGAACTCCATGAACTCGGTCGGGCTCCAGCCGCAGGCCAGGAAGCTGTCGAAGTTCCCGGGCGCCGGGTCGTCCATGCCGCCGCCGACATGGCGGGTGTCGAGGTAGCGCTTGTACAGGGCGAAATTCTCGGCCGTGCGCCGGGCCGCCACGCTGCGCACCTCGAGGTCGGCGTTGCGGGCGAGGCAGCGCTTCTGGGCGCGGTTGGGTTCGAACCGGCGCACGGGGATGCGCACCGAGATGCAGGCGCGGCATCCCACGCAGTGCGGCCGGTACACATGCCCGCCCGAGCGCCGGAAGCCCATAGCGAGGGCGCGCCCGAACAGGGTCGGCAAGTACGGGTCCGTCGGGTCGATGATCAAATCCCGAGACAGGCGCTCCGGCCAATACCCGCAGGCATGCTCGACGGTCTGGAACAACCGGATGTGATGCTGGCTACCCATGGCCCCAGTCTATCCTCGCCCGCTTGCAGGGCGCACCCCAGAGTTTTCTGCCGCCCTCGGCCTCGGCGCCGGGGCCACCGCGGAAGCGAAGGTCGCTTTCTCCTCCGTGAAGCCTTTATGTCGGAGAAAGCGACCTTCGCTTCCGCGGTGACACCGGCGCCATAACCTCAGCGAATCAGACCGAGGCGCTGCCCAACGCGGGTGGGGGTTTCGGTGGCGAAGGCGTCGAGCGTGACCGCGTCGCGCGGGAACAGCAGGATGACCGTCGAGCCGTAGTTGAAGCGCGCCATTTCGGCGAACCGGTCGAGCGTGATGTCCTTGCCCCGCCAGTCGCGGCGCACCGGCTTGTGCGCGTAGGGCGGGATTTCCTCCCCGTTCCAGACCGACTCCACGCCCGAGACCAGCAGCGCACCCACCATCACCGAGCACATCGGCCCGAAGTCGGTATCGAAGTGGCAGACCAGGCGCTCGTTGCGCGCGAACAGCCGCGGGATCGCCTGCACGCCCCAGGGCGCGACGGTGAACAGCCTGCCCGGCACGTGCAGCGTTTCGACCAGCCTGCCTTTCCACGGCATGTGCACGCGGTGGTAGTCGCGCGGCGAGAGGTAGATGTTCGCGAACCAGCCGTCGGCGTAGGGCGCGGCCATCGCCTCGTCGCCCAGCAGCTCGGCGGCGGTGAAGGCCTGGCCCTTGGCCTGGAAGATGCGGCCGGCCTCGATGCGGCCGGCCTGGCTGATCTTGCCGTCGGCCGGCATCAGCAGCGTGCGCGGGTCGGCGTCGGCGGTGCGCGCGCCAGGCTTGAGTTCGCGGGTGAAGAAGGCGTTGAAGTGCTCGTAGTTCGTGGCCACCGGGTCGGCGGCCTCGGCCATGTCCACGTTGAACTTGCGCACCACCAGCTGGATCAGCCAGTCCTTGAACCAGGCGGCGCGCGTGCGCGCCACGGCGTAGGCGATGCGCGAGAGCAGCCGGTGCGGCAGCACGTACTGCAGGAAGACCTTCGGGCTCACGGCGCCACCTCCGACAGCAGGGCGAGGTCGGCGGCGATGTCGGCCGGCACGAAGGGCGGGCGGATCAGGCCCGCCTGGCGGCCCTGCGCATCGATCACCACCAGGGCCGAGGAGTGGTCCATGGTGTAGTCACCCGCGTCGGTTTCCACCTTCATGTAGACCAGGCCGAGGCTGCCGGTGAAGGCCTGCAGCGCGCCCGGGCTGCCGGTGGCGGCGAGGGTGGCGGGGTGGAAGTAGGCGGCGTACTCGCCGGTCCTGGCCGGAGTATCGCGTTCGGGGTCGATCGACACGAACAGCACCTGCGGGCGACGGGCTTCGGGCAGGTCGGCCCAGGCTTTCTGCGACTGCGCCAGCTCCGACAGCGTGGTCGGGCAGACATCCGGGCAGTGGGTGAAACCCAGGAACACCACGGTCCAGCGGCCCTGCAGTTCGGCCGGCTCCAGCGCCGTGCCGTCGGACTGCTCAAGCGCGAAGGCGGGCAGGGGGCGCGGGCTGGAGAACAGCCGCACCGCCTTGAGCTGCGCCGGGTCGACGGCCGGGGCGGCGGGCGCGCTGGCCGACGGCGCGGCCGGCGACGGCACCAGCGCGACCTGGGCGGCCCAGAGGCCGAGGCCGGCGGCGAGCGCGGCGACGAGGATGAGCAGGGTGGTGCGGTTGAACACGGCGTGTCCCGGGGGTCGGCGAGGCGGCAATTATAGCGGGCGCGCGGCTATACTCGCGGCATTGCAAGGGCTTACGGCACATGTCGATCGAACTCGTCACCATCGTGGACTTCATCCGCTACGGCGCCAGCCGGTTCGGCGCCGCCGGCCTGACCTTCGGCCACGGGCATGACAACGCCCTGGACGAGGCCACCCAGCTGGTGCTGCACGCCCTGCACCTGCCGCCCGACCTTGGCCCGGCCTATGGCCAGGCCAAGCTGGTGGCGGAGGAGCGCGCGGCGGTGCTGGCGCTGTTCGAGCGCCGCATCCACGAGCGCATCCCGGCCTGCTACCTCACCGGCGAGGCCTGGTTCGCCGGCCTGAGCTTCAAGACCGATTCACGCGCCCTGGTGCCGCGCTCGCCGATCGCCGAACTGATCGAGGCCGGCTTCGAGCCCTGGCTGGGCGGCCGTGAGGTGAACCGCGTGCTCGACATGTGCACCGGCTCGGGCTGCATCGCCATCGCCACCGCGCACTACAACCCGCACTGGGCCGTGGACGGCGTCGACCTCAGCGACGATGCGCTGGCGCTGGCGCTCGAGAACAAGGTGCGGCTGCACGCCGACAACGTGCGCCTGATCCAGTCCGACCTGTTCAAGAACCTCGACGGCGAGGTCTACGACCTGATCGTCACCAACCCGCCTTACGTCACCCACGCCGAGACCGACGCGCTGCCGCCGGAGTATTCGCACGAGCCCGAGCTGGGCCTGCGCGCCGGTGACGACGGCCTCGACCTCGCGCTGGAGATCCTGCGCGACGCCCCGCGCCATCTGTCGGAAAACGGCCTGCTGATCTGCGAAGTGGGCGAGAGCGAGCGCGCCCTGGTCGAGCTGCTGCCCGAGCTGCCGCTGGCCTGGGTCGAGTTCAAGGTCGGGCAGATGGGCATCTTCGTCGCCGAGCGCGAGGACCTGGTCGCGCACCACGCGCGCATCAAGGTCCTGGCCGACGCCCGCCGGGCCTGACCGCCGCATGAGCGACAACAGTTTCGGCCGGCTGCTGCGCGTCACCACCTTCGGCGAGAGCCACGGGCCGGCCATCGGCTGCGTTATCGACGGCTGCCCGCCGGGCATCGCCATCGCGCCGGAAGACTTCCGCGCCGACCTCGACCGCCGCGCCACCGGCAAGTCGCGCCACACCTCGCAGCGGCACGAGGCCGACGAGGTCGAGATCCTCAGCGGCGTGTACGAGGGCGTCACCACCGGCACCCCGATCGGCCTGCTGGTGCGCAACACCGACGCGCGCAGCAAGGACTATTCGAAGATCGCCGAACAGTTCCGCCCCGGCCATGCCGACTACACCTACCTGCACAAGTACGGCCTGCGCGACCCGCGCGGCGGCGGCCGCAGTTCGGCGCGCGAGACCACGATGCGCGTGGCCGCGGCGGTGATCGCCAAGAAGTGGCTGTTGGATCGCCACGGCATCACCGTGCAGGCGCACGTGTCGCAGATCGCCGACCTGCGCCCGCGCGCCTTCGACGCGTCGGCCATCGAGGGCAATCCCTTCTTCTGGCCGGACGCCTCGCAGGTGGCCGAGCTCGAGGCCTTCATGGACGCGCTGCGCAAGTCCGGCGATTCGGTCGGCGCGCGCGTCGACGTCATCGCCCGCAACGTGCCGCCGGGCTGGGGCGAGCCGATCTACGGCAAGCTCGACGCCGAGATCGCCGCGGCCATGATGTCCATCAATGCGGTGAAGGGCGTCGAGATCGGCGCCGGCTTCGGCGCGGTGACGCAGAAGGGCACCGAGCACCGCGACCTGATGTCGCCCTCCGGCTTCGCCAGCAACCACGCCGGCGGCATCCTCGGCGGGATCAGCAGCGGCCAGGACATCACCTGCTCGGTCGCGTTCAAGCCCACCTCCAGCCTGCGCCTGCCGGGCGCCACGGTCGACACCACCGGCCAGCCGGTCGAGGTCATCACCACCGGCCGCCACGATCCCTGCGTCGGGCTGCGCGCCCCGCCCATCTGCGAAGCCATGCTGGCCCTCGTGCTGATGGACCAGGCCCTCCGCCACCGCGCCCAGTGCGGCGACGTGGGGCCCGTCGTGCCCGTGGTTCCGGGCGGTGGTGCGTGAGCACGGTTCGAACGCGGATCAAAGCGGAAACGTCGGACAAGAGCGGATCCAAGACGATGCTGGGTGCTCGAAAACCCATGCCTCGGTCGCGTCCCGGTCGCTGAGCGTTCGCGCTCGTGGCCCCTGCGTCGCCGAGGCCCACTTTGGTTTGCTGTATCCGCCCTTATCCGAATTTTCCGCTTTGATCCGCGTTCGAAACGCGAACCCCTGGAAGCACAAGAACCATGAGCAAGACCTATAACGTTGCGATCGTCGGCGCCACCGGTGCGGTGGGCGAGGCGATGCTGTCCATCCTGGCCGAGCGGCAGTTCCCGGTCGGCACCCTGCACCTGCTGGCCAGCGAGCGCTCGGCCGGCGAGAAGATCAAGTACGGCGCGCGCGAGATCGTCGTGCAGGACCTCGCCACCTTCGATCCGGCCGGCGTGCACATCGCGCTGTTCTCGGCCGGCGGCTCGGTGTCGAAGGAATTCGCGCCGAAGTTCGCCGCCGCCGGCGCGGTCGTCATCGACAACAGCTCGGCCTTCCGCCAGGACGACGACGTGCCGCTGGTGGTGGCCGAAGTGAACCCGGAAGCGATCGCGAACCGCCCGCGCGGCATCATCGCCAACCCCAACTGCTCGACCATGCAGATGCTGGTCGCGCTGGCGCCGATCCACCGCGCCGTCGGCATCGAGCGCATCAACGTCGCCACCTACCAGTCGGTGTCGGGCGCCGGCCGCAGCGCGATGGAGGAGCTGGGCCGCCAGACCGCCGCCATGCTCGGCTTCCAGACCCACGAGCCGAAGAAGTTCCCGGTGCAGATCGCCTTCAACCTGATCCCGCACATCGACGAGTTCATGGACAACGGCTACACCCGCGAGGAAATGAAGATGGTCTGGGAGACCCGGAAGATCCTCGGCGACGCCGCGATCCAGGTGAACCCGACCGCGGTGCGGGTGCCGGTGTTCTACGGCCACTCCGAGGCCGTGCACCTCGAGACCCGCACCAAGCTTTCGGCGGCCGACGCGCGCGCCCTGCTCGAGGCCGCCCCGGGCGTCGAGGTCGTGGACGACCGCGGGCCCGGCGGCTACCCGACGCCAGTGACCCACGCCGCGGGCAGCGACCCCGTGTACGTCGGCCGGATCCGCGAGGACCTGTCGCACCCGCGCGGCCTGGACCTGTGGATCGTCGCAGACAACATCCGCAAGGGCGCCGCCCTGAATGCGGTGCAGGTCGCGGAACTCGTGGTCAAAGCGACCGGCTGACCGGTATATTCACGCGGTGACACCGTCGGGGCCGCTGCAGGGGAGTGGTCGCGCCAGCCTTCCACGGGGAGATTTGAAGCGTGAATAAACGGCATCTGCAGCTACCGCTCGCCTTGGCACTGGCCCTGGGCGCGTCCAGCGCGCACGCGCTGGGCCTGGGCCCGATCCAGGTCAAGTCCGGCCTCAACGAGCCGCTGGTGGCCGAGATCCCTATCCTGTCGGCGGCGCCCGGCGAGCTCGACGAGCTCGAGGTTCGCCTGGCCTCGCCCGAGGCCTTCGCCCGCGTGGGCCTCGAGCGCCCGGTCGGGCTCACCGCCAACCTGCAGATGAGCGTCGGCCGCAATGCCGCCGGCCAGCCGGTGATCCTGGTCACCACCGCCTCGCGCTTCACCGAGCCCTTCCTGACCTTCCTGATCGAGGCCAACTGGGGCCGCGGCAGCGTGGTGCGCGAATACAGCGCCCTGGTCGATCCGCCCTACATCGCCCCGGCGGTCATCCGCCCGCTGGAGGCGCCGGTCGCCGCCGCGCCCGCGCCTTACGTCGCGCCGCCGCCGGCGCCGCTGCCCGAGCCGGTCGAAACCACCCCGGTCGCCGATCCCGAGCCGGTGCTGACCGTCACCGACATCCCGCCGGAAGCGCCCGCGCCCGCCGCCGAGCCGCTGCCGCCCGAACCCGCACCCAGCCCGGAGCCGGTGCTGCCGGAGCCGGAGCCCGAAGTCGCCGCCCAGCCGGCCGACCCCGCGCCGGCCCCGGTACCCGAGCCTGCCCCGGAACCCGCCCCTGAGCCGGTCGCCGCGGCGCCCACGCCGGCCCCGGTGGCACCGCCGCCGCCCGCCCCGGCGCCGGCCGCGGCCGACAGCTATGGCCCGGTCAGCGAAGGCCAGACCCTGTGGAGCATCGCCAACGCGGCGCGCCAGGACCGCGCGGTCACCATCAACCAGATGATGCTGGCGCTGCAGCGGGCCAACCCCGAAGCCTTCATCGACGACAACATCAACCAGCTCAAACGCGGCGCCGTGCTCCGCATCCCGGCGCGCGAAGAGGCCTTGCAGCTCGGGGCCGAGGAAGCCGCCGCGCTGGTGCGCGAGCAGGCCAGTGCCTGGCAGGCGCGTCGCCAGCCGGTGCCGCAGCCGGCCGAGTCGGTGGCCGAGGCGCCGTCGCGTCCCGCGCCGCGTCCCGGCGCCAGCGCGCCCGCCGACGGCCGCCTCGAAATCGTCCCGCCCTCGGGTGAAGAGCAGGCCGCCCGCGGCCTCCAGTCGGGCGCCAGCGGCGCCGGCACCGGCGCCGAGCTGCGCGCCGAGCTGACCCAGGCCCGCGAAGACCTCGCGGCCCGCCAGTCGGAAGTCGCCGAACTGCGCTCCCAGCTCACCGAACTCGACGAGCAACAGGCCGACAGCGAGCGCCTGGTCGAACTCCAGGACAGCCAGCTCAAGGCCCTGCAGGAGCGTCTGGGCCAGCCCGAGCCGGTGGCCCCGGCCCCCGCGCCGGAGCCCACGCCCGCCCCGGCCGCCGACACCGCCGCGGCCGAACCGGCCCCCGCGGCGCCGGCACCGACGCCCTGGTACCTGAATCCGCTGGTGCTGGCCGGCGCCGGCCTGGTCCTGCTCGGCGGCCTGGTGCTGGCCCTGCGCGGCCGCCGCAGCAAGGCGCCGCTGCCGGTGCCGTCGCGGCGCATCTCCGACGATGACGCGGTGCGCGCCAGCCTGCCGGGCGCTGCGCGCCCCGGCCCCGCCGCGGCCGAGCCGGAGCCTGCCGACGAAGCGGCGTCCGACGTCGTGGTGGACGAGAACCTGCAGCGCCTGCAGAAGGCCCTGCGCGAACGCCCCAACGACCTCGAGGCCCACATCGGCCTGCTGCGCTACCACTACTCGCGCGGTGAAGCCGCCGAGTACGAGCGCGCGGCGCAGGCCATGCGCATCCAGGTGCGCAGCACGCTCGACCCGCGCTGGCGCGAGGCCGTGGTGATGGGCGCCTCGCTGGCGCCGGGCAATGCGCTGTTCAGCCAGGCGGGGTGGAACACGCCGCGCTTCGGCGACACCGGCGTGATGGCCGCGACCGCGAAGCCCGCGTCCGCCGCGCCGCCGGCGCCCGCGTCCGCTGCCGACCTGGACGACCTGGGGTCGATCGCGCCGGCCGCGCCCGCGCCGGCCGCGCCCGTCGACGAAGACGAGGACTGGGCCCGCATCACCAGCGGCGGCGCCGGCGTCCGCCTCACGGCCCCCGAACCGACGCCCGCGCCGGAACCCGCGTTCGAGCCCGAGCCTGATTTCAGCGCCGAGCCCGACTTCACCGCCGAATTCGCGACCGACCCGGCCGCAGACGGCGACGACGACGGCAGCGCCACCAAGATCGAGCTGGCCAAGGCCTACCTCGACATCGGCGACGTCGAGGGTGCCAAGGGCATGCTCGAGGAAGTGCTGGCCGAGGCCGGTCCGGCCGGTCGCGCCGAGGCCGCCCGCCTGCTCAAGGACATCGGCTAACTGCGCTACGCACTGGGCATCGAGTACGACGGCAGCGGCTTCCAGGGATGGCAGCGGCTGTCGCACGGTGCCTCGGTGCAGGCCGAGGTGGAGAAGGCGTTGTCCTTCGTCGCCAACCATCCGCTCGACGTGGTCTGCGCGGGTCGCACCGACAGCGGCGTGCACGCGCGCTGCCAGGTGGTGCACCTGGATTCCGATTCCGGACGCACGCCGTTCGCGTTCCGGCAGGGGGCCAACAGCCGCTTGCCGGGCAGCATCGCGGTGCTGTGGTGCCAGGAAATGCCGCAGGACTTCCACGCCCGCTACTCGGCGCGCGCGCGGCGCTACCGCTACACGATCCTCAACCGGGGCATGCGCCCGGCCATGCAGCGCGAGTACCTCACCTGGGAGCGCCAGCCGCTCGATGCCGACGCGATGCACCGCGCGGCGCAGGCCCTGGTCGGCGAGCATGACTTCAGCGCCTTCCGCACCGTGCACTGCCAGGCGCCGCACCCGAACCGCAACGTGCACGCTATCCGGGTCTGGCGCGAGGACGACCGGGTGATCATGGAAGTGCAGGCCAATGCCTTCCTGCACCACATGGTGCGCAACTTCGTCGGCAGCTTGCTGCTGGTGGGCCGCGGCGAGCAGCCCGAGGCCTGGGTCGCCGAACTGCTGGCCGGCCGCGACCGCACGGTCGCCGGGCCCACCGCGCCCTCGAGCGGCCTCGTCTTCCTCGGCCCCCGCTATCCCGCCGAGTGGGGACTGCCCCCCGAAGTGACGCTTTGACCCGGACCCGCCCCCTGTAGGAGGGACTTCAGTCCCGAAGCTTCTTGCCCGAAAGCTTCGGGACTGAAGTCCCTCCCACAGCGGGCGTACACGGCGCACGCACGTGGCGGGCTTACAATGCCGGCATGAGGACGCGCATCAAATTCTGCGGCATGACCCGGCCCGGCGACGTGCGGCTGGCGGTCGAGCTGGGCGTGGATGCGCTGGGCTTCGTGTTCGCGGCCAACAGCCCGCGCCGGCTCGGGCTCGAGCAGCTCGAGGGCCTGCGCCAGGCGGTGCCGCCGCTGGTGGATGCGGTGGCGCTGTTCATGGACAACCCCGGCAGCGAAGTGGCCGCCGCCATCAAGATCCTTCGGCCCACGCTGCTGCAGTTCCACGGCAGCGAGGACGACGCGTTCTGCCGCGGTTTCGGCCTGCCTTTCATCAAGACCGTGCCGATGGGGCAGGGCGCCGACGATGCGGCGATGGCGCGGAAACGCTACCCTTCGGCCAGTGCCTTCCTGCTCGACGGCCACGGCCCCGGCCAGGCCGGCGGCCGCGGCGAGCGCTTCGACTGGACCACCATCCCGCCGCTGGGCAAGCCGGTCTTCCTGGCCGGCGGCCTGTCGGCCGCAAACGTGGCCCAGGCCATCCGCACCGCGCGGCCCTACGCCGTCGATGTGTCGAGCGGGATCGAGAGCGCGCCGGGCACCAAGGACGGCGACAAGATGCAGCAATTCGTAGACGAGGTTAGACGTGCAGACCGCAGCAGCCATGAATGACATCCCCCGGGCCGAAGACATCGCCGATTTCGGCGCCTGGCCCGACGCGGCCGGGCACTTCGGGCGCTACGGTGGCGTGTTCGTCTCCGAAACGCTGATCGGCCCGCTGCGCGAGCTCGAGGCGGCGTACGAGAAGTACCGCAAGGACCCGGAGTTCCTGGCCGAGCTGCGCCACGACTACCGCCACTACGTCGGCCGCCCCAGCCCCATCTACGAAGCGGCGCGGCTGAGCGCCCACGTCGGCGGAGCGCGCATCCTGCTCAAGCGCGAGGACCTCAACCACACCGGCGCGCACAAGATCAACAACACCATCGGCCAGGGCATGCTGGCCAAGCGCATGGGCAAGACCCGCATCATCGCCGAGACCGGCGCGGGCCAGCACGGCGTGGCCTCGGCCACGGTGGCGGCGCGCCTGGGCCTGGAATGCGTGGTGTACATGGGCGCCACCGACGTCGAGCGCCAGGCGCCGAACGTGTTCCGCATGAAGCTGCTGGGCGCCACCGTGGTGCCGGTGACCTCGGGCAGCAAGACGCTCAAGGACGCGCTCAACGAGGCGATGCGCGACTGGGTCACCAACGTGCACGACACCTTCTACATCATCGGCACCGTCGCCGGCCCGCACCCGTATCCCAAGCTCGTGCGCGACTTCAACGCGGTGGTGGGCCAGGAGTCGCGGGCGCAGATGCTCGAGGAATACGGCCGGCTGCCCGACGCGGTCACCGCCTGCGTCGGCGGCGGCAGCAACGCCATCGGCATGTTCCATGCGTTCCTCAACGACAAGGGCGTGGCCCTGGTCGGCGCCGAAGCCGCGGGCGACGGCGTCGAGACCGGCCGCCACTCGGCCTCCCTGGTCGCGGGCCGCCCGGGCGTGCTGCACGGCAACCGCACCTACGTGATCTGCGACGACGACGGCCAGATCACCGAGACGCACTCGATCTCCGCCGGCCTCGACTACCCCGGCGTCGGCCCCGAGCACGCCTTCCTCAAGGACAGCGGCCGCGCCACCTACGCCGGCATCACCGACGACGAGGCGATGGAAGCCTTCCACCTGCTGGCGCGCACCGAGGGCATCCTCGCGGCGCTCGAGTCCAGCCACGCCGTCGCCCAGGCGATGAAGATCGCGCGTGGCCTGCCGAAGGACGCGCTGGTCTTGTGCAACCTGTCCGGCCGCGGCGACAAGGACATCTTCACGATCGCCCGCCGCGAGGGCATTGCGCTTTGAGGGCCGACTGAGCGCGTTAGAAGAGCAGGAAATAGTGAATAGGAGATAGGAAATAGTGAAAGGCGGGCTCGCGTCGGCACCGCTCCCACTACCTCCTACCTCCTACCTCCTACCCACTATTTCCTGGCTCCTCATCTCTGCCTCATCTCCTCTCCCGCCCGTCTCTCCGTCCTCCCTTCTCCTGGACTCACCTCCGATGACCCGCATCAGCACCCAGTTCGCCCGTCTCAAGGCCGCCAAGCGCAAGGCGCTGGTGCCGTTCGTCACCGCCGGCGATCCCTCGCTGGAAGCGACCGTGCCGGTGATGCACGCGCTGGTCGCGGCCGGCGCCGACGTGATCGAGCTGGGCGTGCCGTTTTCGGATCCGATGGCCGACGGGCCGGTGATCCAGCGCAGCTCGGAGCGGGCGATCGAGCGCGGTGCGGGGCTGCGCTACATCCTGGCCGCGGTCGCCGAGTTCCGCGGCCGTGATGCCGACACGCCTGTCGTGCTGATGGGTTACCTGAACCCGGTCGAGATGTGGGGCGCCGAGCGCTTCGCGAAGGCCGCGGCCGACGCGGGCGTGGACGGCGTGCTGCTGGTCGACCTGCCGCCGGAAGAGGCCGGGCCGACCCGCGCCGCCTTCAACGCCGCCGGGCTCGACCTGATCTCGCTGGCCGCGCCCACCACCACGCCCGACCGCCTCGCGCGGCTGGCGACCGAGTCGCAGGGCTACCTGTACTACGTGTCCTTCGCCGGCGTCACCGGCGGCGGCCAGCTCGACACCGCGGCCGTGCTGGCCAAGGCCGGCGACCTGCGCCGGCAGGCGAACGTGCCGGTGCTGGTCGGTTTCGGCATCCGCGACGCCGCCTCGGCCGCGGCGCTGGCGCCGGCCGCCGACGGCATCGTGGTCGGCAGCGCGCTGGTGGATGCCCTGGCGGGCGCGGCCTCGCCCGGGGACGCCGCGAGCCGCGCGGGCGCCTTCCTGGCCCCGCTGCGTGCCGCCCTGGACGCCCACGCCTGAGCGCGGCCGGGCGGGGGCCTTCCGGCCGGGGCCATTCGGGCTAAACTTCCCGACCCGAACAAGACCGGTGGCTGAATGAGCTGGCTGACCAAACTGATGCCGTCCCGCATCCGCACCGAGGGCGGCGGCAAGCGCGCCGTGCCCGAGGGCCTGTGGGAGAAATGCGACCGCTGCGGCGCCGCCCTCTACGGCCCCGAGCTGGAAAAGAACCTGCGGGTCTGCCCCAAGTGCAGCCACCACATGGCCATCGGCGCCCGCGAGCGCCTGGTCGCGTTCCTGGACGACGACAGCGGCGAGGAGATCGGCGCCGCGCTCGGCCCGGTGGACGCGCTGCACTTCAAGGACCAGAAGAAGTACGCCGACCGCATCAAGGCCGCTCAGAAGGCCACGGGCGAGCGCGACGCGCTGGTCGCGGTGCAGGGCAAGCTCAAGGGCCACGACATCTGCGTGGCCGCGTTCGAGTTCAAGTACATGGGCGGCTCGATGGGCTCCGTGGTGGGCGAGAAGTTCACCCTCGCCGCCGAGCGCGCGCTGGCGATCGGCTGCCCGCTGGTGTGTTTCTCGGCCACCGGCGGCGCGCGCATGCAGGAGGGCCTGTTCTCGCTCATGCAGATGGCCAAGACCTCGGCGGCGCTGGGCCGCCTGCGCGCGGCGGGGCTGCCCTTCGTGTCGGTGCTCACGCACCCGACCACCGGCGGCGTGTCGGCCTCGCTGGGCATGCTGGGCGACATCAACGTCGGCGAGCCGCAGGCCCTGATAGGCTTCGCGGGCCCGCGCGTGATCGAGCAGACCGTGCGCGAGACGCTGCCCGAGGGCTTCCAGCGCTCGGAGTTCCTGGTCGAGCACGGCGCGGTGGACCTGATCATCGACCGCCGCCAGATGCGTGAAAAACTTTCCGCCTTGCTGGCGCTGATGATGCGCCAGCCGATGCCGGCGCCCGACGCGCCCGCCAACGGCAACGGCGCGGCCTGACCGGGATGGCGGACCGCAAGTATTTCGGCACCGACGGCATCCGCGGCCGGGTCGGCGAATGGCCGGTCTCGGCCGATTTCATGCTGCGCCTGGGCGCGGCCGCGGGCCGGGTGCTGGCGGCGCAGGGCCGCGACGGCGTCACCGTGGTGATCGGCAAGGACACGCGCATCTCCGGCTACATGTTCGAGGCGGCGCTGGAGGCCGGCCTGGTCGCCGCCGGTGCCGACGTGCGCCTGCTCGGACCGATGCCGACCCCGGCGGTGGCCTACCTGACGCGCTCGCTGCGCGCCGATGCCGGCATCGTCATCAGCGCCTCGCACAACCCGCACCACGACAACGGCATCAAGTTCTTCTCGGCCCAGGGCGAGAAGCTCGGCGACGCGCTCGAAGCCGCGATCGAGGCCGAGCTCGACAAGCCTTTCGCCACGGTTGGCTCGGCGTCGCTGGGCAAGGCCTCGCGCGTCACCGACGCGATGGCCCGCTACGCCGAATTCTGCAAGTCCACCGTGCCCGACGACTTCGTGCTCTCGGGCATGCGCGTGGTGCTCGACTGCGCCCACGGCGCCACCTACCAGGTCGCCCCGCGCGTGTTCTCCGAACTCGGCGCGGTGGTCGAGTGCATCGGCAACGCGCCCGACGGCCTGAACATCAACGACGGCGTTGGCTCCACCCACCCGGCGGCGCTGATGGCGCGGGTGCGCGAGACCGGCGCCGACCTGGGCATCGCCTTCGACGGCGACGGCGACCGCGTGCTGATGGTGGACGGGCAGGGCCAGCTGGTGGACGGCGACGGCCTGATCTGGTTGCTTGCGCGCGACTGGCACGCCAGCGGCCGCCTGCGCGGTCCGGTGGTCGGCACCCTGATGACGAATTACGCGATGGAGCGATCGCTGGGCGAGCAGGGCATTGGTTTCCTGCGCGCCCGGGTCGGCGACCGCTACGTGCACCAGGCCCTGGTCGAGCACGACGGCGTGCTCGGCGGCGAGGCCTCGGGCCACATCCTGTGCCTGGACCGCGCCAGCACCGGCGACGCCATCGTCAGCGCGCTGCAGGTGATCGAAGTGCTGCGCCGCCGCGGCAAGTCCCTGCAGCAGGCCCTGGCCGGCTACCAGCCGCTGCCGCAGCAGACCGTCAACGTCCGGGTCGCCCCGGGCGTGAAGCCGCTCGACAGCGCCGCCGTGCAGGCCGCGCGCGCCGAGGCCGAGGCCGCCCTGGCCGGCCGCGGCCGCCTGGTACTGCGCCCGTCCGGCACCGAGCCGGTGGTGCGCGTCACCGTCGAGGCCGACGACGACGGCCTGATGCGGCAGGTGCTCGAGCGCCTGGCCGAGGTCGTCCGCGCCGCCACTTGAGCCGCGTCAATGCCCGGCTCACGCCGCCGGGCCTAGAATCCACCCCACGCCACTTTCCGGAATCCCGACCGTGACCGCCAGCATCCCCACCCTCGACATCCAGCGCTTCGACACCGACCGCGACGCCTTCGTCGCCGAGCTCGGCGCCGCCTACCGGGAGTGGGGCTTCGCCGGCATCCGCAACCACGGCATCCCGCAGGCGCAGATCGACCGCGCCTACGAGGTGTTCCAGCGCTTCTTCGCGCTGCCCGAGGACGTCAAGAAGAAGTACCACGTGCCCGGCGGCGGCGGTGCCCGCGGCTATACGCCGTTCGGCATCGAGACCGCGAAGGGCGCCAAGCACTTCGACCTGAAGGAGTTCTGGCACGTGGGCCGCGAGATCGCGCGCGACTCGAAGTACGCCGACGTGATGCCGCCGAACCTGTGGCCGGCCGAGATCCCCGAGTTCAAGGAAGTGGCCTACGGCCTGTACACCGCGCTCGACCAGCTGGGTTCGCGCGTGCTCTCGGCGCTGGCCCTGCACATCAACCTGCCGGCCGACTTCTTCGCCGACAAGACCAATTTCGGCAACTCGATCCTGCGCCCGATCCACTACCCGCCGATCACCGCCGACGACATCCCGAACGTGCGCGCCGGCGCCCACGAGGACATCAACTTCATCACCCTGCTGGTCGGCGCCAGCGCCGCCGGCCTGGAAGTGCTGTCGCGCAAGGGCGAGTGGGTGCCGTTCACCGCCGACGCCGACACCATCGTCGTCAACATCGGCGACATGCTGCAGCGCCTGAGCAACCACGTGTACCCGTCCACCACCCACCGCGTGGTGAACCCGCCGGGCGAGGCCGCGCGCAAGCCGCGGTACTCCACCCCGTATTTCCTGCACCCGAACCCGGACTTCCTGATCAAGACCCTGCCGGGCTGCGTGGACGCCGGCAACCCGGATCGCTATCCGACGCCGATTACCGCGCACGAGTATTTGCTGGAGAGACTGCGCGAGATCAAACTGGTCTGAAGACCGGAAAAAGGGGGCAGAGCGGAAAAAGGGGTCAGAGTGAATATTCGTTTCAAACGAATATTCACTCTGACCCCTTTTTTTGGGAACTAGTTAAGAGGAACTAGGAACTAGTAGAAGCGGCGCGGTCCGGCCGCTCTTCTCTAGTTCCTGGTTCCTCTTCACTAGTTCCTTCTTCTTTTAGCGCGTTCCGATCTTCACTCCGCATCGCGGAAATCCTTCGAACGCGACGCAATCAGGGCGCTGGCGAGGCGGTCGGGGAGGTACTTCGACAGGGCCGCCAGGAGCTTGTTCGTGCGGCCGGTGATCACGCGCGGACGGCCGGCTTCGACGGCATCGACGGCGAGCTTGGCGACCTTGGCGCTGGTGAGCCAGATGCCCTTAGGAAGCTGGTTGACCTTCTCGCGCATGCCGTTGACGTCGTGGAATTCGGTGTAGGTCATGCCGGGGCAGACGGCGGTGACGTGCACGCCGTGTTTCTTCATTTCCAGGTCCAGTGACTCCGAGAAACGCACCAGCCACAGCTTGGTCGCGCCGTAGAGCGTGTGGCCGGCGGTGGCCGGGACCAGCCCGGCCAGCGAGGCGACGTTGAGGATGCGGCCGTGGCCCGCGGCTTCCATCGCCGGCAGGTAGCGGTGCGTGAGTTCGGCCACCGAGGTCATCAGCACCTGGATGAAGTCGGCGTGGGTCTTCCAGTCGGCCGACAGGTAGCGGCCGGGGACGCCGTAGCCGGCGTTGTTGACCAGGGTCGAGATGAACAGCCCGCGCGACGTCGTCTCTTCGAACAGGCGGGCCGGCGTGGCGGGGTCGGCCAGGTCGGCGGCGATCACCACGCAGTCCACCCTGGCCGATAGTTCCGCCGCCAGCGCCTGCAGGCGCTCGGCGCGGCGCGCGACCAGGACCAGGGGCACGCCGCGCGCGGCGTATTCGCGGGCGATGGCGGCGCCGATGCCGCTGGAGGCGCCGGTGACCAGGGCGTGGCCGCGAACCGGGGACTGCGTCATGTTTCGTGGACTCCGTGGCGGCCGGCTGGCCTGGTTTCGCGCCATTATCACCGGGACTGGCAGCTAATCGCGTCATCCGGCGCGGCTCGCCGGCGGAAGGGGGCGTTATGAATATCCGGCACTACCTCTCCGCGGCGCTCGCTGCCGCGGCGCTCGTCGCCGTCCCGATCAGCCCGGCCGCCCGCGCCGCCGACCTCGCGCTCACCCTCGGCGACGGCACCCAGCCGGTTGCCGACGCCGTCGCCAGCCTGCACGCCACCGCCCGCGAGGCGCCCGGCGCCTTCGCGGTGATGGACCAGCGCGACTCCGCCTTCGTGCCCGGCGTGCTGCCGGTGCAGGTGGGCACCGCGGTCAGTTTCCCGAACTCCGACCAGGTGCAGCACCAGGTCTATTCCTTCTCGACGCCCAAACCCTTCGAGCTGCCGCTGTACGCGGGCACCCCGCGGGCGCCGATCCTGTTCGACAAGCCCGGCGTGGTGGTGGTGGGCTGCAACATCCACGACTGGATGATCGGCTACATCGTGGTGCTCGACACCCCGCACTTCGGCAAGTCCGGCGCCGATGGCGCGCTCACGCTGTCGGCGCCGCCCGGCCGCTACACCCTGCGGGTCTGGCACGCGCGCCTGGCCGCGCCGGTCGAACGGCCGGTCGAACTGCGTGCCGGCGGCAATGGACTGGCGATCACCCTGGCCCTCGGCCCGCCGCCGCCCGACCGCCGCGGCAGCGACCGCCTGCGCGCCCTGCAGGATCGCCTGCGCAGTTTGCGCCAGGACGACTGATGCGCTGGCGCCTGCAATCGCGGATCGTCGCGCTGCTGATCCTGGTGGTGCTGGCGGCGCAGCTGGCCACCTTCGCGGTGGTGCACGTGGCCACTGGCCGCAGCGTCAGCACGCAGCTCGCGGACGAGCTGGCGGTGGCCGAACGCGTGTGGCAGCGCTTCTTCGACGCCCGCAGCCGCCAGCTGCTGGAATCGACCCTGGTGCTGGCGGATGACTTCGGCTTCAAGGCCGCGGTCGCCAGCGGCGATGCCGCCACGATGGCCTCGGCGCTCCGCAACCAGGCCGCGCGCATCGGCGCGGACGCGGCCGTGCTGCTCGGTCCGGACGGCGACTGGCGCGCCGGCCTCGAGGGCGCCGACGCCGCCGCTCAGGCCCGGGCGTTGGCGCCGCTGGTGGCGCAGGCGCGGGAGGAGGGCTTCGCGCTGTCGGTGGTGGATTTCGGCGACGGCCTGCAGGTGGTGGCGCTGCTGCCGGTGCTGGCGCCCGACCAGATCGGCTGGGTCGCGATCGGCTCCACCTTCGGCGATGCCTACGCCGGCGATTTCCGCGGCCTCACCGGCATCCACGCCAGTTTCGCGCGGGAAGAGGGCGGGGCGCTGGTGGTGCACGCCTCCAGCCTCGACCCGGCCGCGCGCGCCGCGCTCGCCGGCGTGGCGCCGGCCGCGCTGGCGCCGGACCGCCGCATCCGCCCGATGGACCTGGCCGGGGACCGCTACTTCGCCCTGTCCGAGCCGGTGTCCGGCGCGGATTCGGTGCGGGTGGTGCTGCAGGGTTCGTTGGACGAAGCGATGGCGCCGTACGCAACCCTGCAGGACCGCATCCTGCTGCTTTCTGGCCTCTCGGCGCTGATCGCCCTGGGCCTGGCGGGCGTGCTGGGGCGAGGCATCAGCCGGCCGGTGGTCCGCCTGGCCGAAGCGGCCCAGCGCATCCAGGCCGGCGACTACAGCCAGCCCATCGAAGCCCGCGGCAAGGACGAAATCGCCGGGCTGGCCAGCGCCCTGGGCCACATGCAGCAGGGCATCGCCGCGCGCGAGGAGCGCATCCTGCACCAGGCCAACCACGACGCCCTGACCGGCCTGCCCAATCGCGCCCGCGCCCGCGACCACCTGGAGCAGACCCTCGCCGCGCCGCGCCCCGACGGCCACGCCTGCGCGGTGCTGATGCTCGACCTCGACCGCTTCAAGGAAATCAACGACACCCTGGGCCACGGCTTCGGCGACCAGGTGCTGCAGGAAGTGGGCAAGCGCCTGCGCCTGGCCGTGCGCCCGGACGACCTGGTGGCGCGCCTGGGCGGCGACGAGTTCATGGTGATCATGGGCGAGGTCGAGCTCGGGCACGCCCCGCGCCGCGCCCGCGCCCTGCTGGCGCAGCTGCGCGAGCCGCTGGACCTGCCCAGCACCCGCATCAACCTCGACTGCAGCATCGGCCTGGTGCTCTCGCCCGACCACGGCGACGACGCCCAGACCCTGCTGCGCCGCGCCGACATCGCGCTCTACGACGCCAAGGAAACGCGCAGCGGCGTCGCCGTGTACCAGCCCGGGCGCGACGAGGTGCACCTGCGCCAGCTGGCGCTGATGGGCGACCTGCGGCAGTCGGTCGTGCGCCGCGAGCTGAGCCTGAAGTTCCAGCCCAAGGTCGACCTCGCCAGCCGCCGGGTGCGGCACGTCGAGGCACTGCTGCGCTGGCAACATCCGACCCTGGGCCAGGTGCCGCCGGACGAATTCATCCCGCTGGCAGAGCGCTCGGGCTTCGTGCACGAGCTCACGCGCTTCGTGCTCGAGGAGGCGCTGCGCCAGAACGCCGCCTGGCGCGCCGACGGCCTGGACCTCGGGGTCGCGATCAATCTTTCGGCCATGGACCTGATGGACGCCGACCTGCCGGAATTCATCCACGACTGCCAGCGCCGGCACAAGGTGCCGCCGGCGAAGATCATCCTCGAGGTCACTGAGGGCGCGCTGATGCGCGACGTGGACTACGCCGTGCGCATGCTGCACCGGTTGCGCGCGGGCGGCATCCGGCTGTCGATCGACGACTTCGGCACCGGCTATTCCTCGCTGGCGCAGCTCAAGCGCATGCCGGTGGACGAACTCAAGATCGACAAGAGCTTCGTGATGCAGATGACCGAGGGCAGCGACGACGCGGTGATCGTGCGCTCCACCATCGAGCTGGGCCACAACATGGGCCTGTCGGTGATCGCCGAGGGCGTGGAGAGCGACTCCAGCCTGGCGTTGCTGGCGAAGTACCGCTGCGACATGGTGCAGGGCTACCTGTTCAGCGCGCCGCTGGCGGGCGCCGAGCTGTACGCCTGGTGCCGGCGCTTCGACGCGGCCGAGGCTTGAGCCCGGGGCAGGGCTGTGGTGTGGTAGGCGCATGAACCGACTCGCCCTCGCGCTTCCCTTGCTGCTGCTGGCGGCCTGCGCCACCACGCCGCGCACCTCGCTGTACGAACAGTTCGGCGGCCAGGCCGGCGTGGAGGCCCTGGTCGAGGAGCTGCTGGTGCGCATCCTCGAGGACGAGCGCATCAACGCCGGCTTCGTCGAAACCGACCTGGTGAACCTCAACGACCGCCTGGTCGAGCAGCTTTGCGTCGAACTCGGCGGGCCCTGCATCTACACCGGCCGCAGCATGGCCGAATCGCATGCCGGGCTTGGCATCACCGAGGCCGACTTCAACGCCCTGGTGGAAGACCTGCAGGACGCGATGGACGCGCGCGGCATCCCGTTCCGCGCCCAGAACCAGCTGCTGCGGCGGCTGGCGCCGATGCACCGGGACATCGTCAGCCCCTAGCCGGGCGCGGTATCCTTGCGGCCTTTCCCGACGCAGGAAGCCCCGATGCGCCAGAGAATCGTTGCCGGCAACTGGAAGCTCCATGGCGACCGCGCCTTCGCCCGCGGCCTGGTGGACGCCCTGGCCGCGGCCCCGCGACCGGCCGGCGTGGACGTGGTGGTGATGCCGCCCGTGCCCTACCTGGGCGAACTGGCCGACCGCTACGCCGGCTCCGGCCTCGCCTTCGGCGCCCAGGACCTGGACGTGAACGACCAGGGCGCCTACACCGGCGAGACCGCCGGCCGGATGATCCGCGACGTCGGCGGCCGCTACGTCCTGGTCGGCCATTCCGAGCGCCGGCAGTACCACGAGGAAGACAGCGAGCGCGTGGCCGAGAAATTCCAGGCCGCCCGCCAGGCCGGCCTGGTGCCGGTGCTGTGCGTGGGCGAAACCCTGGGCCAGCGCGAGGCCGGCCATACCGAGTGGGCCCTGCAGCGCCAGCTGCAGCCGGTGCTGGACCTGGTCGGCATCGCCGGCTTCGAGGGCGCGGTGCTGGCTTACGAGCCGGTCTGGGCCATCGGCACCGGCCGGACCGCCAGCCCGGAGCAGGCCCAGGAGGTCCACGCCTTCCTCCGTGGCGAACTGCGTGCACTCGATGCTAGAATCGCCGGCTCGCTCCCGCTGCTGTACGGCGGCAGCGTCAAACCCGCCAACGCCGCCGAGCTGTTTTCCCAGCCCGATGTCGATGGCGGCCTGATCGGGGGCGCGTCCCTCGTGGCCCAGGATTTCCTGGCAATCGTCGCCGCGGCGGCGAGGTAACAGACCAAGACCATGCTGCTCACCATCGTCAGTGTCATCTACGTGCTGGTCGCGATCGCCATGATCGTGCTCATCCTCATGCAGCGCGGCTCGGGCGCGGCGGCCGGCTCCGGCTTCGGCGGCGGCGCCTCGGCCACGGTGTTCGGCGCGCGCGGTTCGGCGAACTTCCTCTCGACCGCGACCAAGTGGCTCGCCACCATCTTCATGGCGATGAGCCTGGGCATGGCCTGGAACGCCACCCGTACCATCGACGTCGCCCCGGTCGAAGACGACCTCGGCGTGATGTCGGAAGTGCCGGCCACCGGCGCGATCCCGTCGGCCGATGCGCCGGCGGGTGAAGTCCCCGTGATCCCGGCGGCGGACGTCCCGGCCGAAGTTCCCGCGGCCGATGCCGCGCCGGTGGAGGCCGCTCCGGCCGACGCCGCCCCGGTGGAAGAAAAGCCGGTCGAAAACGCCGAAAAAAGCAGCCAAGGCGGCTGATCGGCTGGTACAATCTCTCGCCTTCGCACCGGCCACGCCGGTTCGAGGCACACCTGCCCAGGTGGCGGAATTGGTAGACGCACTACCTTGAGGTGGTAGCGACGTAAGTCGTGGGGGTTCGAGTCCCCCCTTGGGCACCAATCTGATGGACGGGCTGCCGCCCGGCGAAGCTGGAGCGGCGGCGCGAACGCGCCCACGGGCGCATGGTGAGGAAGCGCGCGTGCTGGGCGAATATCTGCCGATCCTGCTTTTCCTTTTCGTCTCCACCGGCCTGGGCATCGTCCTGCTGGTGCTGGGCTGGGCCCTCGGCCCGAAGCGCCCCTCGAGCGAAAAACTCTCTCCGTACGAATGCGGCTTCGAGGCCTTCGAGGACGCGCGCATGCAGTTCGACGTGCGCTACTACCTCATCGCCATCCAGTTCATCATCTTCGACCTGGAAATCGCCTTCGTCTTCCCGTGGGCGGTGAACTTCCGCCAGCTGGGCATCGTCGGCCTCACCGAGATGGGCATCTTCATCGGCCTGCTGGTGCTGGGCTTCATCTACGTCTGGAAGAAGGGAGCGCTGGAATGGGAGTGACCTCCACCATCAAGCGCGTGATGAACAACCCCGAGCCGATCGGCTCGGTGGACGACATCCTGCGCCCGGAAGGCGACAACCCGCTGCTCGAGCGCGGCTTCGTCACCACCAATGTCGACACGCTGGTCAACTGGGCCCGCACCGGCTCGATGTGGCCGATGACCTTCGGCCTGGCCTGCTGCGCGGTCGAGATGATGCACGCCGGCGCCTCGCGCCTGGACCTCGACCGCTACGGCGTGATCTTCCGCCCGTCGCCGCGCCAGTCCGACGTGATGATCGTCGCGGGCACCCTGGTCAACAAGATGGCCCCGGCGCTGCGCAAGGTCTACGACCAGATGCCCGACCCGAAGTGGGTGATCTCCATGGGCAGCTGCGCCAACGGCGGCGGCTACTACCACTACTCGTACTCGGTGGTGCGCGGCTGCGACCGCGTGGTGCCGGTGGACATCTACGTGCCGGGCTGCCCGCCCACCGCCGAGGCGCTCGTGTACGGCATCCTGCAGCTGCAGAAGAAGATCCGCCGCACCAACACCATCGCCCGCTAAGGACCCAGCCGACGCCATGGTCGAAACCACCACGAGCTTCACCGAGCGCCTCAAGGCGCGCCTGCAGGACCGGCTGGTGTCGGTGCACGAGGCGCTGGGCGAGACCACCGTCGAAGTGACGCCGGATTCCTTCGCCGACGCCGCGCGCCTGCTGCGCGACGACCCGGAACTCTCGTTCGAGCAGCTCAGCGACCTCTGCGGCGTCGATTACCTCGGCTACGGCACCGACGAGTGGGACACCACCGACGTCACCGACGAGGGCTTCTCGCGCGGCATCGAGGGCAACGCCGGTCCTGGTCGCTTCAACTGGGAAGACCGCCCGCGCGGCAACGGTCCCGAGCGCCGCTTCGCGGTGGTGGTGCACCTGCTGTCGGTGCGCACCAACAAGCGCCTGCGCCTGCGCTGCTTCGCCGCCGACAACAGCCTGCCCGTGGTGCCGTCGCTGGTGGACGTTTATCCCGTGGCAAATTGGTTCGAGCGAGAGTGCTTCGACCTGTTCGGCATCGTCTTCGAAGGCCACCCGGACCTGCGCCGCATCCTCACCGACTACGGCTTCGTCGGCCACCCGTTCCGCAAGGACTTCCCGCTGACCGGCAACGTCGAGGTCCGCTACGACGCCGAGCGCCAGCGCGTGGTGTACGAGCCGGTCTCGATCGAGCCCCGCGTGGGCGTGCCGCGCGTCGTGCGCGAGGACTCGCGCTGGCAGCAGGCCGCCTCCGAGCGGCCGAGCAAGGACTGACCCGGCCATGACCCAGGAAATCCGCAACTACACCCTCAACTTCGGCCCCCAGCACCCGGCCGCGCACGGCGTGCTGCGCCTGGTGCTGGAGATGGACGGCGAGGTCGTGCAGCGCGCCGACCCGCACGTGGGCCTGCTGCACCGCGGCACCGAGAAGCTGGCCGAGTCCAAGCCGTTCAACCAGTCGATCGGCTACATGGATCGCCTCGACTACGTCTCGATGATGTGCAACGAGCACGCCTACGTGCGCGCCATCGAGAAGCTGCTGGGCGTCGAGGCGCCGATCCGCGCGCAGTACATCCGCACGATGTTCGACGAGATCACCCGCATCCTGAACCACCTGATGTGGATCGGCTCGAACGGCCTCGACCTCGGCGCGATGGCGGTGTTCCTTTATGCCTTCCGCGAGCGCGAAGAGCTGATGGATTGCTACGAGGCGGTCTCGGGCGCGCGCATGCACGCCACCTACTACCGCCCCGGCGGCGTCGCCCGCGACCTGCCGGACGCGATGCCCAAGTACCGCGAGTCGCCGTGGCGCAAGGGCGCCGAGCTCAAGCGCGTCAACGAATGGCGCGAGGGCTCGCTGCTCGATTTCCTCGACGCCTTCACCAAGGATTTCCCGAAGCGCGTCGACGAGTACGAGACCCTGCTCACCGACAACCGCATCTGGAAGCAGCGCACCGTCGGCATCGGCGTGGTGCCGGTGGACATGGCCCTGGCCTGGGGCATGACCGGCCCGATGCTGCGCGGCTCCGGCCTGGCCTGGGACCTGCGCAAGAAGCAGCCGTACGCCGCCTATGACCGTGTCGACTTCGACATCCCGGTCGGCGTGCAGGGCGACTGCTACGACCGCTACCTGGTGCGCGTCGAGGAAATGCGCCAGTCCAACCGCATCATCGCCCAGTGCGTGCAGTGGCTGCGCGCCAACCCGGGCCCGGTGATGGTGAAGAACTTCAAGGTCGCGCCGCCGTCGCGCGCGGAAATGAAGGACGACATGGAAGCGCTGATCCACCACTTCAAGCTCTTCACCGAGGGCTACAGCGTGCCGGCCGGCGAGGCCTATGCCGCGGTCGAGGCGCCCAAGGGCGAGTTCGGCGCGTACATCGTCTCCGACGGCGCCAACAAGCCCTTCCGCCTGAAGCTGCGCGCCCCCGGCTTCGCCCACCTCTCGTCCATGGACGCGATCGTGCGCGGCCACATGCTGCCCGACGTCGTGGCGATGATCGGTACCTACGACATCGTCTTCGGCGAAATCGACCGCTAAGGGTTACCTGACCGATGAAAGCAACCGGAAACTTCGCTGCCTGCCAGGACGTCGACCCGATGGTCGCGCTGTCCGACGGCACGCGCGCGCACATCGACCACTGGGTCGCCAAGTTCCCGCCCGACCGCAAGCGCTCCGCCGTCATCCAGGGCCTGATGGCCGCGCAGGAGCAGAACGGCGGCTGGCTGAGCGACGAGATCATCGCCGCCACCGCCAAGTACCTGGGCCTGCCGCCGGTGTGGGCCTACGAAGTGGCGACGTTCTATTCGATGTTCGACCTCGAGCCGGTCGGCCGGCACAAGGTCGCGATCTGCACCAACATCAGCTGCTGGCTCAACGGCGCCGAGGACATGGTCCGTCACTGCGAGCGCAAGCTCGGCATCAAGCACGGCGAGTCCACCCCCGACGGCCGCATCTTCCTGAAGATCGAGGAAGAGTGCGTGGCCGCCTGCGCCGCCGCGCCGGTCATGCTGATCGACGGGCATTACCACGAGAAGCTCACCACCGCCCAGGTGGATGCGCTTCTGGACGGACTGGAGTAAGTCGGGCCATGGCGCACCACTCCCACTATTCGGAAGGCTACGGCCCGGTCGGTCCGGCGCCGCAGGAGCACAACGTCGTCTACACGACGCTGCACTTCGACAAGCCCTGGTCGCACGAGAACTACCTCAAGACCGGCGGCTACGCCGCCTGGCGCAAGATCCTGAGCGAGAAGATGGATCCGGCGGCCGTGGTCGAGATGGTCAAGCAGTCGGGCCTGCGCGGCCGCGGCGGCGCGGGCTTCCCCACCGGCCTGAAGTGGAGCTTCATGCCGCGCAGCGCGCCCGGCCAGAAGTACATCCTGTGCAACTCGGACGAGTCCGAGCCGGGCACCTGCAAGGACCGCGACATCCTGCGCTACAACCCGCATTCGGTGATCGAGGGCATGGCCATCGCCTGCTACGCCACCGGCTGCACCGTGGGCTACAACTACCTGCGCGGCGAGTTCCACCACGAGCCCTTCGAGCACTTCGAGGAGGCGCTGAAGGAAGCCTACGCCCACGGCTGGCTCGGCAAGGACATCCTGGGCTCGGGCGTCGACGTGGACATCCACGCCGCGCTGGGCGCCGGCGCCTACATCTGCGGCGAAGAGACCGCGATGATGGAGTCGCTCGAGGGCAAGAAGGGCCAGCCGCGCTTCAAGCCGCCGTTCCCGGCCAACTACGGCCTGTTCGGCCGCCCGACCACCATCAACAACACCGAGACCTACGCCTCGGTGCCGGCCATCGTGCGCAACGGCGCCGAGTGGTTCCTGGGCCTGGGCAAGCCCAACAACGGCGGCCCGAAGATCTTCTCGGTCTCCGGCCACGTCAACAACCCGGGCAACTTCGAGATCCGGCTCGGCACCCCGTTCTCCGAGCTGCTGGCGATGGCCGGCGGCGTCAAGGGCGGCCGCAAGCTCAAGGCCGTGATCCCGGGCGGTTCGTCGATGCCGGTGCTGCCGGCCGACACCATGATGGCCTGCACCATGGACTACGACTCGATCCAGAAGGCCGGTTCGGGCCTCGGTTCGGGCGCGGTGGTGGTGATGGACGAGACCACCTGCATGGTGCGCGCCTGCCACCGCATCTCGCGCTTCTACTACGCCGAGTCCTGCGGCCAGTGCACGCCCTGCCGCGAGGGCACCGGCTGGATGTACCGCGTGCTGACCCGCATCGTCGAAGGCAAGGCCACGCTGGACGACCTGCACATGCTCAAGGGCGCGGCCGGCCAGATCGAAGGCCACACCATCTGCGCCTTCGGCGAAGCCGCGGCGTGGCCGGTGCAGGGCATGCTCCGCCACTTCTGGAGCGAGTTCGAGTACGCCATCGTCAACAAGCGTTTCTACGTGGATGACCTCGCCAAGGGCCAGGTCGCCGCCGCCACGGAGCAGGCCGCATGAGCGCCCAGCCGACCGCCCCGAACGCCGCGCCGGACGTGGTGAACATCGAGATCAACGGCGTCGCGATGACCGCGCCGAAGGGCTCGATGATCATCCAGGCCGCCGACAAGGCCGGCATCCCGGTGCCGCGCTTCTGCTACCACGAGAAGCTGCCGATCGCCGCCAACTGCCGCATGTGCCTGGTGGACGTCGAGAAGATGCCCAAGCCCGCGCCGGCCTGCGCCACGCCGGTGATGGAAGGCATGAAGGTCACCACCCAGACCAAGCGCGCGCTCGATGCGCAGCGCAACGTCATGGAGTTCCTGCTGATCAACCACCCGCTCGATTGCCCGATCTGCGACCAGGGCGGCGAGTGCGAGCTGCAGGACGTCTCGATGGGCTACGGCCGCTCGGTCTCGCGCTACGTCGACCGCAAGCGCGTGGTCGCCGACGAGGACCTGGGCCCGCTGGTCGCCACCGACATGACCCGCTGCATCCAGTGCACGCGCTGCGTCCGCTTCACGGCCGACGTCGCCGGCACCTTCGAGCTCGGCGGCATGAACCGCGGCGAGCACCTGCAGATCGGCACCTACGACGGCAAGCCGCTGATGACCGAACTCTCGGGCAACGTCATCGACGTCTGCCCGGTCGGCGCGCTCACCAACAAGGTCTTCCGCTACCGCGCCCGCGCCTGGGAGCTGGTCGCCCGCGAATCGCTGGGCTACCACGACGCGCTGGGTTCGAACCTCTACCTGCACGCCCGCCGCGGCGAAGTGCTGCGCACCGTGCCGCGCGACAACGAGGCCGTGAACGAGTGCTGGCTGTCGGACCGCGACCGCTATTCGCACCAGGGCCTGGGCGCCGCCGACCGCGTCACCCGCCCGCTGCTGCGCGAGGGCGACGCCTGGCGCGAAGCCTCGTGGGACGAGGCGCTGGCGCAGGCCGCCAAGCTGGTGAAGAACGCCGGCGAATCGCTGGGCGTGCTGGCGCATCCCGCCACTTCGAACGAGGAAGGCGCGCTGCTGGCCGCGCTGGCCAAGGGCATGGGCACCGGCCACGTCGACCATCGCCTGAAGGCGCTCGACTTCGCCGACGCCGCCTTCGCTGAAACCTTCGAACTGCCCGCCGCCGCCTTCGACACCGTCGACGCCGTGCTGCTGGTCGGCTGCAACCTGCGCCACGAACTGCCGCTGCTGCACCAGCGCCTGCACAAGGCCGGCAAGCGCGGCGCCAAGGTGTTCGCCATCAACCCGGTTGATTTCGAGACCACCTTTGCCGTCGCCGGCAAGCGTATCGTCGCGCCCTCGCAGCTGCCGGGCGCGCTTGCCGCGGTCGCGCAGGCGGCCGGGGCCTCGCTGCCCGCCGCCATCGCGGCGCAGGACCACGACGCCGCCAAGGCCATGGCCGAGGCGCTGGCCAAGGCCGGCGGCAACGCCGTGATCGTGCTGGGCGAGCTGGCCGAGAACCACGCCCAGGCCTCCTGGCTGCGCGCCGCCGCGCGCGCGCTGGCGACCGCCACGGGCGCGAAGCTCAACCGCATCCCGCAGGGCGCCAATGCCATCGGCCTGGCGCGCCACGGCGTGCGTCCGACGGGGCAGGGCAAGCACGCCGGCGCCATGCTGGCGCAGCCGCTGCCGGCCTACGTGCTGTACGGCATCGAGCCGCAGTACGACTTCGCGCACGGCGCGCAGGCGCTCAAGGCGCTGGCCTCGGCCCAGGTGCTCGCGTTCGCCGCCTACGCCAGCGACGAGCTGAAGAAACTCGCGCACGTCATCCTCCCGATCGGCCTGCTCCCCGAAATCGAAGCCACGCTCACCAACCTCGACGGCACCGACCAGGCGACCCAGGCCGGCGGCAAGCTGCCGGGCGAGGCGCGCGCCGGCTGGCGCGTGCTGCGCGCCTTCGGCGGCCAGCTGGGCTTGCCGGGCTTCGAATTCACCGACCTGCACGGCCTGCGCGCCGCGCTGGCGCCGCAGGCGCCGGGGCAGGGCAGCGGCCTGGCCGAAGCCGGCAAGGCCGACCCAGGCCTCGAGCGCATCGCCAGCACGCCGATCTACCGCGGCGACGCGGTGCTGCGTCGCGCCGCGGCGCTCAACGCGCACCCGCTGACCCACGGCGCCCGTATCGTGCTGCACCCGGAAGAGGCGCTGTCGCGCGGCCTGTCCGAGGGCGGCATGGCCAAGGTCGGCGACGGCATCGGCAGCGCGGCGCTGCCGGTGGCCATCAGCGCGCGCGTGGCCAAGGGCGCGGTGTGGATCGAGAACGGCTACGAGGCCACGGCACCGATGTCGCCGACCGCGCGCCTCGCGGTGGTGGGAGCCTGAGATGATCGACGCGATCCGCGACTTCCTCCTGGCCTACGGCGACCTGGGCCTGGTGGCCTGGACCCTGGCCAAGATCATCGTCATCGTCCTGCCGATCACCATCGGCGTGGCTTTCTTCACCCTGTTCGAGCGCAAGGTGATCGGCTGGATGCACGTGCGCCAGGGCCCGCAGTACATCGGCGGCTTCCTGGGCATCGGCGTCATCCAGGCCTTCGCCGACGTGTTCAAGATGCTGTTCAAGGAGCTGGTGATCCCGGCCAACGCCAGCCCGCTGCTGTTCCGCCTCGCGCCGCTGCTCGCGCTGGCGCCGGCGTTCGCGGCCTGGGCGGTCATCCCCTTCGACGAGGGCGTGGTGCTGGCCGACGTCGATGCCGGCCTGCTGGTGCTGCTGGCCCTGACCTCGATGGGCGTGTACGGCATCATCGTCGGCGGCTGGGCGTCGAACTCCAAGTACGCCATCCTCGGTTCGCTGCGTTCCGCGGCCCAGGTGGTGAGCTACGAGATCGCGATGGGCTTCGCCCTGGTCGGTGTCCTGGTCGCCGCCGGCACCATGAACCTCACCCAGATCGTGCACGCGCAGCAGGGCAGCCTCGGCATCGGCGAGTGGTTCATGTGGCCGCTGTTCCCGCTGTTCGTCATCTACTTCATCTCCGGCGTGGCCGAGACCAACCGCGCGCCCTTCGACGTCGCCGAGGGCGAGTCCGAGATCGTCGCCGGCTTCCACGTCGAGTACTCCGGTTCGGCCTTCGCGATCTTCTTCCTGGCCGAGTACGCCAACATGATGCTGGTCAGCCTGCTGACCTCGATCCTGTTCATGGGCGGCTGGCTGTCGCCGTTCCCGCCGTCCTGGGGCTTCCTGGGCGAGCCGGGCTGGTGGTGGCTGGCGCTCAAGTTCGCGTTCTTCGCCTTCTGCTTCGTCTGGTTCCGCGCCTCGTTCCCGCGCTACCGCTACGACCAGATCATGCGCCTGGGCTGGAAGATCTTCATTCCGATCACGATCACCTGGATCTTCGTGACCGCCATCATGGCCTACAACAATTGGTTCACGGTCGGGGCCTGAGGACGCTATGAACCAGATCAAGAACTACCTCAAGAGCCTGCTGCTGCTGGAGCTGCTGGCCGGGCTGAAGCTGACCCTGGGCTACATGTTCAAGCCCACCTACACGCTCAACTACCCGTACGAGAAGACGCCGCAGTCGCCGCGCTTCCGCGGCCTGCACGCCCTGCGCCGCTACCCGAACGGCGAAGAGCGCTGCATCGCCTGCAAGCTGTGCGAGGCGGTTTGCCCGGCGCTGGCGATCACCATCGATTCGGAGCCGCGCGCGGACGGCTCGCGCCGCACCACGCGCTACGAGATCGACCTGTTCAAGTGCATCTACTGCGGCTTCTGCGAGGAAAGCTGCCCGGTGGACTCGATCGTCGAGACCCACATCCACGAATACCACTTCGAGAAGCGCGGCGAGAACGTGGTCGGCAAGCTGCAGCTGCTGGCCATCGGCGACCGCTTCGAAGCGGAAATCGCCGAGCGGCGCGCCGTCGACGCGGCCTACCGCTGAGGCAGGGGACGAACCCATGACCTACCAACTCTTCGCTTTCTACGCCTTCGCCGCCATCACCGTGCTGGCGGCGCTAGGCGTGATCCTGGCGCGCAACCCGGTGCACGCGGTGCTCAGCCTGGTGCTCGCCTTCTTCTCCACCGCCTGCCTGTGGCTGCTACTGCAGGCCGAGTTCCTGGGCGTGGTGCTAGTGCTGGTGTACATCGGCGCCGTGATGGTGCTGTTCCTGTTCGTGGTGATGATGCTCGACATCAACACCACGCCGATGCGCGAGGGCTTCACCCGCTACCTGCCGCTGACCGGCGCGGTGGTGGTGGTGATGGCGGCCGAGATGGTGCTGCTTATCGGCGGCAAGCGCTTCGAAGTCGGCCTGTCGTCGGTGGACCCGGCGGCCGCGGCCGGCAAGACCAACCTGCAGTGGATCGGCGAGACCCTGTTCAGCAAGTACATCCTGCCGTTCGAGATCGCGGCCGTGATCCTGACCGTGGCCCTGGTGGTGGCGGTGATGCTGACCCTGCGCCGCCGCCCGGGCACCAAGCACCAGGACGCCAGCCGCCAGGTGGCGGTGCGCGCCGAGGACCGCGTGCGCCTGGTCAAGGTGCCGTCCGAACCCCGCCAGGAGGGCAACCCGTGATCAGCCTCGGCCACTACCTCGCGCTGGGCGCGGTGCTGTTCTGCATCAGCGTCGCCGGCATCTTCATCAACCGCAAGAACGTCATCGTGCTGCTGATGTGCATCGAGCTGATGCTGCTGGCGGTGAACATCAACTTCGTGGCCTTCTCGCGCTTCCTCGGCGACGTCTCGGGCCAGATCTTCGTGTTCTTCATCCTGACCGTGGCCGCCGCCGAGGCCGCCATCGGCCTGGCCATCTTGGTGACGCTGTTCCGCAACAAGCGGACCATCAACGTCGCCGAACTCGATTCCCTGAAGGGCTGAGCGCGCCATGATCTCCATGAACACGCTCCTGGTCATCGCCCTGGCGCCGCTGGTCGGCGCCGCCATCGCCGGCCTGTTCGGCAAGCAGGTGGGCCGCGCGGGCGCGCACTGGGCCACCATCCTCGGCGTCGCGGTCAGCTGCGCGTTGTCGTGCCAGGTGCTCTGGCAGTTCGCCGTGGGCGGCGCCGCGCCGTTCAACGAGAACGTCTACACCTTCTTCCAGGTGGGCGGCTATGCGGCGCACGTCGGCTTCATGGTCGACAGCCTCACCGCGATGATGATGGTGGTGGTGACCTTCGTGTCGCTGCTGGTGCATGTCTACACCATCGGCTACATGGCCGAGGACCCGGGCTACCAGCGCTTCTTCAGCTACATCTCGCTGTTCACCTTCAGCATGCTGATGCTGGTGATGAGCAACAACTTCCTGCAGCTGTTCTTCGGCTGGGAAGCAGTGGGCCTGGTGTCCTACCTGCTGATCGGCTTCTGGTTCAAGCGGCCGACCGCGATCTTCGCCAACCTCAAGGCCTTCCTGGTCAACCGCGTCGGCGACTTCGGCTTCCTGCTGGGCATCGCCGGCGTGCTGATGTGGCTGGGCACGCTCGACTACGCCACCGCCTTCGCCCAGGCCTCCAACGCCTCGCTCAACGACACCTTCACCCTGTGGTCGGGGCAGGTGGCGCTGTTCGGCCACACCTGGCAGGTGCTGGCGAACCCGGTGCAGGTCCAGATCATCAGCTTCATCTGCATCTGCCTGTTCATCGGCGCGATGGGCAAGTCGGCCCAGGTGCCGCTGCACGTCTGGCTGCCGGACTCGATGGAAGGCCCGACGCCGATCTCGGCCCTGATCCACGCCGCCACCATGGTGACGGCCGGCATCTTCATGGTCGCGCGCATGTCCCCGCTGTTCGAGCAGAGCGAGGCGGCGCTGGCCTTCGTGCTGTTCATCGGCGCCACCACGGCCCTGTTCACCGGCCTGATCGGCATCGTGCAGAACGACATCAAGCGCGTGGTCGCGTACTCCACCCTGTCGCAGCTGGGCTACATGACCGTCGCGCTGGGCGTGTCGGCCTACTCGGCCGCGGTGTTCCACCTGATGACCCACGCCTTCTTCAAGGCGCTGCTGTTCCTGGCGGCGGGCTCGGTGATCATCGGCATGCACCATGAGCAGGACATGCGGAAGATGGGCGGCCTGCGCAAGTACATGCCGATCACCTACGTCACCAGCCTGATCGGCACGCTGGCCCTGGTCGGCACGCCGTTCTTCTCGGGCTACTTCTCCAAGGACACGATCATCGTGGCGGCGGGCGAGGCGGCCAAGACCGGCGGCTGGGTGCAGACCTACGGCTACTGGGCGGTGATGCTGGGCGTGTTCGTCACGGCCTTCTACAGCTTCCGCCTGCTTTACCTGACCTTCCACGGCAAGGAGCGTTTCCGCGAGGTCGAGGCCCATGGCCACGACGACCACGGCCACGACGCCCATGCCGACGCCCACCATGGCGATGCGCACGACGACCACGGCCACCACGGCCCGGTCGAGCCGCACGAGTCGCCCAAGGTCGTCACGATCCCGCTGATCCTGCTGGCCATCCCCTCGATCCTGATCGGCTTCTTCACGGTCGGCCCGATGCTGTTCGGCGATTTCTTCCGCGGTGCCATCGAGGTGCTGCCGGCGCACGACACCGTCGCCCTGGCCGCGAACTCGCTGTGGCACGACGAGCACGGCTGGCTGTCGGCCGCGGTCGGCTTCGGCATGCACTTCTACGCCTCGCCGGTGTTCTGGATCGCCTTCGCCGGCTTCGCCGCCGCCACGGTGCTGTACCTGTACTTCCCGGACACCGCCACGAAGATGCGCGCCAGCAAGCCCGGCGCCTTCCTCACCCGCATCCTGGACAACAAGTACGGCTTCGACGACCTGTGGATCAAGGGCTTCGCGGGCGGCGGCATCAAGCTCGGCAAGTTCTCCTGGAAGCGCGGCGACGCCGGCCTGATCGACGGCCTGCTGGTGAACGGCTCGGCGGTGCTGGTCGACCGCATCGCCGGCATCGTCCGCCACGTCCAGACCGGCCGCCTCTACAACTATGCCTTCGCCATGATCATCGGCCTCATCGTCCTGCTGGCGGTGCTGGTGCGGACGATCGGCGCCTGAGACCCACAAGGAAGACCTGATGGATGCCAACTGGCCCCTGCTGAGCGTGCTGATCTGGCTGCCGATCCTCGGCGGCCTGCTCACGCTGGCCTTCGGCGACGCGCGTGCGAACCAGGGCAAGGTGTTCGCCCTCGTGGTGGCGCTGGCGACCTTCGCCGCCAGCCTGCTGCTGTTCGCCGGCCACGACGTCTCGTCGCCGGCGATGCGCTTCGTCGAGGACCGCGCCTGGATCCCCAGCTTCGACATCCGCTACGCCCTGGGCGTGGACGGCATCTCGATCGCGCTGATCGCCCTGACCACGCTGACCTCGGTGCTGGTGCTGGTGGGCTCGTGGACGTCGATCGACCGCCGCGCGCACCAGTACTTCGCCGCCTTCCTGGTGCTCGAGGGCCTGATGGTCGGCGTGTTCGCCGCGCTCGACGCCATGCTGTTCTACGTGTTCTTCGAAGGCATGCTGATCCCGATGTTCATCATCATCGGCGTCTGGGGCGGCCCGAAGCGCGTGTACGCGTCGATCAAGTTCTTCCTGTACACGTTCCTGGGCTCGGTCTTCATGCTGATCGGCCTGGTGTACCTGTACCTGCGCACGGTGGAGGCGGGCGACCCCAGCTTCATGCTGGCCGACCTCTACACCCTCAAGCTCACCGCCACCGAGCAGGCCTGGCTGTTCTTCGCCTTCCTCGCCGCGTTCGCGGTCAAGGTGCCGATGTTCCCGGTGCACACCTGGTTGCCGGACGCCCACGTCGAGGCGCCGACCGGCGGCTCGGTGATCCTGGCGGCGATCATGCTCAAGATCGGTGGCTACGGCTTCCTGCGCTTCACCCTGCCGATCGTCCCCGACGCGGGGCAGGAGTGGGCCTGGCTGGTGATCGCGCTTTCGCTGGCGGCCGTGGTCTACATCGGCCTGGTGGCGCTGGTGCAGGAGGACATGAAGAAGCTGATCGCGTACTCGTCGATCGCGCACATGGGTTTCGTCACCCTCGGCACCTTCATCGCCTTCGCGCTGGTGCGCGAGCTGGGCAGCACCGACGCGGCGCAGCTGGGCCTGCAGGGCGCGATGGTGCAGATGATCTCGCACGGCTTCATCTCCGGCGCGATGTTCTCGTGCGTGGGCGTGGTCTACGACCGCATGCACAGCCGCATGATCCGCGACTACGGCGGCGTGGCCAACACCATGCCCTGGTTCGCCGCCTTCTTCGTGTTCTTCGCGATGGCCAACTCGGGCCTGCCGGGCACGTCCGGCTTCGTCGGCGAGTTCATGGTCATCCTGGCCGCGTTCCAGCACAACGTGTGGGTGGCCTTCGCGGCCGGCTTCACGCTGATCCTGGGCGCCGCCTACACGCTGTGGATGGTCAAGCGCGTGATCTTCGGCGAGGTGGCCAACCACCACGTCGCCGAGCTGACCGACGTCAACGGCCGCGAGGTCCTGGTGCTGGGCGTGTTCGCGCTCGGCACGCTGGCGCTGGGCGTCTACCCCAAGCCGCTGACCGACCTCATGGAAGCACCGATCGCGCAGCTGCTCACCCAGCTCGCCGCCACCAAGCTGTAAGGGAACCCGAATGGCCTTGCCGATGCCCACCCTCGCCGACCTGGTACCGCTGGGACCGGAAATCTTCGTCTGCGGCGCGGCCTTCGCGCTGCTGATGGTGGACCTGTTCCTGTCCGACCAGCGCCGCGGCCTGACCCACTTCCTGGCCCTGTTCATCCTGGCCGCGGCGGCGGTGCTGACCGCGCGCGACATGGCGATGGCGCCGGTGTACGGCTTCGCCGACCTGTTCGTGCGCGACACCGCCAGCGACGTGCTCAAGCTCGCCGTGTACGTGGTGGCCGGCGCGTCCTTCGTCTACGCCAAGCCCTACCTGCAGGACCGCGGGCTGTTCAAGGGCGAGTTCTACGCGCTCGGCCTGTTCTCGGTGCTGGGCATGATGCTGATGATCTCGGCCAACAGCATGCTGGTGCTGTACCTGGGCCTGGAGCTGCTGGCCCTGAGCAGCTACGGCCTGGTCGGCATGGACCGCGACAACCCGCGCTCGTCCGAGGCGGCGATGAAGTACATCGTGCTCGGTTCGCTGGCCTCGGGCATGCTGCTCTACGGCATGTCCATGGTGTACGGCGCCACCGGCAGCCTGCAGCTGGGCGAGATCCATGCCGCCGCGGCCAGCACCGGCGACCGCACGCTGCTGCTGTTCGGCGTGGTGTTCATGCTGGTCGGCATCGCCTTCAAGTTCGGCGCGGCGCCGTTCCACATGTGGCTGCCGGACGTCTACCACGGCGCCCCGACCGCGATCACCCTGTTCATCGGCTCGGCGCCCAAGCTGGCCGCTTTCGGCATGGCCTACCGCCTGCTCGAGTCCGGCGTCGGTCCGGTCGATGCCTACTGGCAGGACATGGTGGCCTGGCTGGCGGCGCTGTCGCTGGTGATCGGCAACCTGGTGGCGCTGGTGCAAACCAACCTCAAGCGCATGCTGGCGTACTCGACCATCTCGCACGTCGGGTTCCTGTTCATGGGCCTGGCCCAGGGCGGGCAGGTGGGCTATTCGGCGGCGATGTTCTACGCCATCAGCTACGCGGTGATGTCCACCGCCGCCTTCGGCGCCATCCTGCTGCTGTCTCGCAAGGGCTTCGAGGCCGAGGACATCGCCGACTTCAAGGGCCTGTGGGCGCGCAACCCGACCCAGGCCACGCTGGTGATGTTCGTGATGGCCTCGCTGGCCGGCGTGCCGCCCTTCCTGGGCTTCTGGGCCAAGCTCGAGGTGCTGCGCGCGGCGGTGGATGCCGGCCTGCTGTGGCTGGCCATCGTCGGCGTGGTGGCGGCCGTGGTCGGCGCCTTCTACTACCTGCGCCTGGTCAAGGTGATGTTCTTCGACGAGCCGGAAGGCGAGGGCGCCCGCATCCATCCGGACGGCCACGTGCGCGTACTGTTCGCGGTGAACGCGGTGGCGCTGCTGGTGCTGGGCCTGTTCGCGGAGTGGATCCTGGCCTGGTGCCGGGTCGCGTTCCCGGTCGCCTGAACCGCTCGATCATCATTGGGCTTGCGCCGGCTTCGCCGGCCCCCCTATAATGCGCGTCTACTGCTGCGGGGTGGAGCAGTCTGGCAGCTCGTCGGGCTCATAACCCGAAGGTCGCAGGTTCAAATCCTGCCCCCGCTACCAGTTTCTGGCCTTGAACCGAAAGGACTCATTGCCAAGGCTTTTTCCCTCGGGTCGGCCCAGTTGGCGGCCCCGGGAAGCCGGAACCTGGATGTACCGGAAAAGGGCCTCACGGCCCTTTTTTGTTTTCGAAATTCCGCAAACGCAAAGGCACAGGACCGACCCGATGACCGGCAAGGCGACTGAAATCGGCGATCTGCTCGCACCCACGGTCGAGGCCCTCGGCCTGGAGCTGCTGGGCATCGAGTTCGCGCCCACCGGCCACAGCGCGCTGCTGCGCCTGTACATCGATGCGCCCGGCCGCCTGGTCGGCATCGAGGACTGCGAGGCGGTGAGCCGCGAAGTGGCCGCGGTGCTCGACGTCGAGGACCCGATCGCCTCGCAGTACACGCTGGAAGTGTCCTCGCCCGGCATCGACCGCCCGCTGTTCACCGCCGAGCAGTTCGGCCGTTTCGTCGGCGAGCAGGCCAAGCTGACCCTGCGCATGGCCCAGGACGGCCGCCGCCGCTTCATCGCCCGCATCACCGGCGTCGAAGGCGACGTGGTGCTGCTGGCGCACGAGGCGGGCGACATGCGCGTGCCGCACGACAACATCGAGAAGGCGCGCCTGGTCCCGGACCTGGTCGCCCTGGGCCTGGCGGCCCAGCCCAAGCCCACCGGCCCGGGCGGCACCCGCCGCAAGGCCAAGAAAGAATCCTGATCAAAACCCCGGGGCGGTCGAACCACCCCTGACGGAGCTGGAAAAGATGAGCAAGGAACTGTTGCTGGTGATGGAAGCGGTGGCCAACGAGAAGGGCGTGCCGCGCGCCGTGATCATCGAGGCGATGGAGGCCGCGCTGGCCTCGGCCGCCAAGAAGCGCTACCACGAGCAGGACGTGTCCGTGCGCGTGTCCATCGACCCCAAGGACGGCAGCTACGAGACCTTCCGCCGCTGGGAAGTGGTGGCCGACGACGTCGTGATGGAGTCGCCCGAGCGCCAGATCCGCCTGATGGACGCGGTCGACGAGAAGGAAGGCGCCCAGGTCGGCGACTTCATCGAGGAGCAGGTCGAGAACGCCGAGTTCGGCCGCATCGCCGCCCAGGCCGCCAAGCAGGTCATCGTCCAGCGCGTCCGCGAGGCCGAGCGCGCGCAGGTGCTAGACGCCTGGCGCGACCGCGTCGGCGAGCTGGTGAACGGCATCGTCAAGCGCGTCGAGCGCGGCAACGTGTTCGTCGACCTCGGCGGCAACGCCGAAGCCTTCATCCCGAAGGACAAGGCCATCCCGCGCGACGTGCTGCGCCCGGGCGACCGCGTGCGCGGCTACCTGCTCGACGTGCGCGCCGAGCAGCGCGGCCCGCAGCTGTTCATCAGCCGCACCGCGCCGGAATTCATGATCGAGCTGTTCAAGCTCGAGGTGCCGGAAGTCGGCCAGGGCCTGGTCGAGATCAAGGCCGCCGCCCGCGACCCGGGTGACCGCGCCAAGATCGCCGTGCTCGCCCACGACCACCGCACCGATCCCATCGGCGCCTGCATCGGCATGCGCGGTTCGCGCGTGCAGGCCGTGAGCAACGAGCTCAACGGCGAGCGCATCGACATCGTGCTGTGGTCGGACAACCCGGCGCAGTTCGTGATCAACGCCATGGCCCCGGCCGAGGTGCAGTCGATCATCGTCGACGAAGAGAAGCACTCGATGGACCTCGCGGTCGCCGAGGACAAGCTGGCCCAGGCCATCGGCAAGGGCGGCCAGAACGTCCGCCTCGCCAGCCGCCTGACCGGCTGGCAGCTCAACGTGATGACCCAGGACCAGGTCACCGCCAAGTCCGAGACCGAGCAGGCCACCGCGCGCCAGCTGTTCATGGACAAGCTGGAGGTCGACGAGGAAATCGCCGGCATCCTGGTCGCCGAAGGCTTCAGCACGGTCGAGGAAATCGCCTACGTGCCGGCCGCCGAGCTGCTGGCGGTGGAAGGCTTCGACGACGACATCGTCGAGGAGCTGCGCGCCCGCGCCCGCGACGCGCTGCTCACCGAGGCGCTGGCGGTCGAGGAAGAGATCGAGGAGCACAAGCCGGCCGACGACCTGCTGTCGCTCGACGGCATGGACGAAGCGCTGGCCTACACCCTGGCCGGCCGCGGCATCGTCACCCGCGACGACCTCGCCGACCTGGCCACCGACGACCTCACGGACATCGAGGACATGGACGCCGATCGCGCCGCCAAGCTGATCATGGCCGCGCGCGCACACTGGTTCGAGTAATCGCCCCGCCTGCGTTTGTTCCAAGTCGTTCCCCGCACCACCACGCGCGCCCCGGCGCGCCGCCCCAAGGAATCACCAACCAATGTCTGAAGTCACCGTTGCTTCGCTGGCCAAAGTGCTGGGTATGCCCACCGAGAAGCTGCTCGAGCAGCTCGCGGGTGCGGGCATGACCTTCAGCGGGCCGGACCAGGTGGTCAGCAGCACCGAGAAGATGAAGCTGCTCGGCTTCCTGCGCCGCACCCACGGCAAGGACGACAAGCCGGCGGAAGCAGCCGTGCCCAAGAAGATCACCCTGCAGCGACGCAAGCAGGAAGAGCTGACCGTCAGCGCCGGCAAGACCAAGTCCACGGTCACCGTCGAGGTCCGCCAGAAGCGCACCTACGTCAAGCGCGACGAGACCGAGGCGCCGGTGACCGACGAGCGCCAGGAGGCCCTGCGCAAGCTCGAGGAATCCAAGGCCCGCAACGACGCCGAACTGGCCGCGCTCAGCGAAGCCGACCGCAAGCGCAAGCTCGAGCGCGACGCCGAGGAAGCCCGCCTGAAGGCCGAGGAAGCCGCGCGCAACGCGCCGGTGGCCGTCGAGCCCGAGGAGCCGGAGTTCGAAGAGGAAATCGAAGTCGCGCCGCCCAAGCCGTCGCCGCGCGCCGCCGCGCCGGGCCCGGTCGGCCAGATCATCATCCACGAGCCGCGCAAGGCCCGTCCGGTTGCGCCCAAGCCGGCGCCCGCGCCCGCGCGCCCGGCCCCGACCGGCCCGAACAAGCCGGGTCCCGGCGCCGCCAAGCAGACGCCGCCCAAGGGCAAGACCGTGCGCGGTTCGCACGCGATGGTCGACAACGAGGGCGACGAGGGCCAGGCCAGCCGCTTCGCGGCCGGCCAGCTGCACCTCACCGATTCCGAGCGCGCCCGCCGCGGCGCCGCCGGCAACCGCAAGAAGAGCAAGGTCCGCGGCCCGGAGCCCTCGCGCACCGCCAGCGGTGCCCACGGCTTCTCGCGCCCGACCGCGCCGATCGTCCGCGACGTCTACATCGGTGATTCGATCACCGTGGCCGACCTGGCCGTGAAGCTGGCCATGAAGGGCGGCGAAGTGGTGCGCGCGCTGTTCAAGATGGGCGTGATGGCCACCATCAACCAGGTCATCGACCACGACACCGCGGTGCTGGTGACCGAGGAGCTCGGCCACCGCGCCAGCAAGGCCAACGAGGACGACGCCGAGGTCGCGCTGGTCGCGCACCAGGAAGACGTGCAGGGCGAGCGCAAGACCCGCCCGCCGGTAGTCACCATCATGGGCCACGTCGACCACGGCAAGACCTCGCTGCTCGACTACATCCGCCGCACCAAGGTGGCCACCGGCGAAGCCGGCGGCATCACCCAGCACATCGGCGCCTACCACGTCGAGACCGACAAGGGCGTCATCAGCTTCCTCGACACCCCGGGCCACTCGGCGTTCTCGGCCATGCGCGCCCGCGGCGCCAAGCTCACCGACATCGTGGTGCTGGTGGTCGCGGCCGACGACGGCGTGATGCCGCAGACGGTGGAAGCGGTGAACCACGCGCGCGCGGCCAAGGTGCCGCTGCTGATCGCCGTGAACAAGATGGACAAGCCGGAAGCCAACCCGGACAACGTCAAGCAGGGCCTGGTCAAGCTTGAAGTGGTGCCGGAAGAGTGGGGCGGCGACGTGCAGTTCGTGCCGATCTCGGCCAAGACCGGCATGGGCGTGGACGCGCTGCTGGAAGCCATCGCCGTGCAGGCCGAGGTGATGGAACTCACCGCGGTGTACGACGCCCGCGCCACCGGCGTGGTCATCGAATCCGCGCTCGACAAGGGTCGCGGCCCGGTCGCCACCGTGCTGGTGCAGCAGGGCACGCTCAAGAAGGGCGACTACCTGGTTTGCGGCGTGCACTACGGCCGCGTCCGCGCGCTGTTCGACGAGAACGGCAAGCAGACCGACCAGGCCGAGCCGTCGATCCCGGTGCAGGTGCTGGGCCTGTCGGGCGTGCCCGACGCCGGCGACGACTTCGTGGTCGTGGCCGACGAGCGCCTGGCCAAGGAAGTCGCGCAGCAGCGCGACGCCAAGCGCCGCGAGTCGCGCCTGGTCGCCACCGCCGGTTCGCGCATGGAAGACATCATGGCCTCGATGGGCCAGGACAAGGACCAGGCCAACCTCAACCTGCTGGTCAAGGCCGACGTGCAGGGTTCGGTCGAGGCGCTGCGCCAGGCCCTCGTGGCGCTGTCGAACGACCTGATCAAGATCAACGTGATCAGCTCGGGCGTCGGCGGCATCACCGAGTCCGACGCCACCCTGGCCGCGACCTCCAAGGCCGTGATCATCGGCTTCAACGTCCGCGCCGACGCCAGCGCCCGCCGCATCATCGAGACCAATGGCCTCGACCTGCGCTACTTCTCGATCATCTACGACGTCATCGACCAGGTGAAGCAGGTCGCGTCCGGCCTGCTGGGCGTGGAGATCCGCGAAGAGATCCTCGGCATCGCCGAAGTGCGCGACGTGTTCCGCAGCTCCAAGTTCGGCGCCGTCGCCGGTTCGCTCGTGGTCGAGGGCACCGTGCGCAAGAACAAGCCGATCCGCGTGCTGCGCAACTCGGTCGTTGTGTTCGAGGGCGAACTGGAGTCGCTGCGCCGCTTCAAGGACAACGTCGAGGAAGTCCGCTCGGGCACCGAGTGCGGCATCGCGGTGAAGGCCTACAACGACGTGCAGCCGGGCGACCAGATCGAATGCTTCGAGCGCATCGAGGTCCAGCGCACGCTGTAAGGCGCGCGCGAGCCCATGGCGAAGAAGAGCTTCCATCGCACCGACCGCGTCGCGGCCCAGCTGCGGCGCGACATCGGCCAGATCGTGCACCAGGCCGTGCGTGAGTTCGGCCTGCCCTCGGTCAGCGTGTCCGACGTCGAGGTCACGCGCGACCTGGCCCACGCCAAGGTCTTCGTGACCGCGCTGATCGGCGAGCAGGGCCCGGCCGCGGTCAAGGGCCTGAAGGAGATCGCGCCCGAGCTGCGCTATCGCCTGGGCCAGGCCGTGCGCATGCGCCACGTGCCCGAGATCCATTTCTTCTACGACGATTCGGTCGACAAGGGCGAGCGCATCGACCAGCTGCTGCGCGACAACCCGCCCGGCCCCGCCGAGGACTGAGGCCCGCGCGTGGGCCGCACCGTCTTCCGCCCGCTCGACGGCATCCTGCTGCTCGACAAGCCCGCCGGCCTGAGCTCGAACCAGGCCCTGCAACGCGTGCGCCACCTGTACCGCGCCGAGAAGGGCGGCCACACCGGCGCGCTCGATCCGCTGGCCACCGGCCTGCTGCCGCTGTGCTTCGGCGAAGCCACCAAGATCGCCGGCCTGCTGCTGGGCGGCCGCAAGGCCTACGAGGCCGAAGTGCGGCTGGGCCAGGTCACCGACACCGACGACGCCGATGGCCAGGTGCTGCGCGAGCGGCCGGTGCCGGCGCTGGACCACGCCACCGTGCAGGCGGCGCTCCAGCCCTTCCTGGGCAGGATACTGCAGCGTCCTCCGATCTATTCGGCCCTGAAGCAGGGCGGGGAACCGCTGTACGCCAAGGCCCGCCGCGGCGAGACCATCGAGGTCGCCGAGCGCGAGGTGGACGTCGAAGCCATCGACCTGTTGGCCCTGGACGGCGACCGCCTGCGCCTGGCCGTGACCTGCGGCTCGGGCACCTACATCCGCAGCCTGGCCCGCGACCTGGGCGAGGCCCTCGGCTGCGGCGCCCACATCACCGCGCTGCGCCGGACCTGGGTCGAACCCTTCAACCCGCCTGTGATGCACACCTTCGAGGCCCTCGAGACCACGGCCGCGGCGGGCGGGGAGGGCGCGCTGGAGTCACGCTTGCTGCCGGTCGAGGCCGGCCTGGCGCACTGGCCGGCGGCCGTGGTCGGCCCGGACGAGGCGCGCCGGCTGGGGCAGGGCCAGGCCGTTTCCGGACTCAAGTCCCTCCCACAGGGGCCCGGCGAGCCCCCTGTGGGAGGGACTTCAGTCCCGAAGCCGTTCACCGTGAACCTGCTGGACGAAAACGGCCGCTCCCTCGGCCTCGGCGAGTGGCGTGAAGACGGCCAGCTCTGGCCCAAGCGCCTGTTCCGCTGGGCTTCGGCCTCCTGAAGCCCGCGCCCGGCCGCGTCCGTGCCGCCTAAAGCCTTGTCCGCAAAGGCGCCTTCCGTTAAACTTTCGCGGCTTTCACGAGCACCTCCCAACCGGCGGGCCACGCGGTGCGGCGCCAATCCTGGCGACGTTCCTGCAGGCTGCGCATCACCGAGAAGAAAACACCATGTCCATCGATTCCGCCAAGATCATCGAAGAGTTCAAGCGCGTCCCCAACGACACCGGCTCGCCGGAAGTCCAGGTCGCCCTGCTCTCCGCCCGCATCGACCACCTGACCGACCACTTCAAGTCGCACAAGCAGGACCACCACTCCCGCCGCGGCCTGCTCAAGATGGTCAACCAGCGCCGTTCGCTGCTGGGCTACCTGAAGAAGAAGGACCAGGCGCGCTACCAGACGCTGATCGAGCGCTTGGGCCTGCGCCGCTAAGGCAAGCAATAAAGACGCGGCGCAGTGATGCGCCGCGTTGCATTTGGGGGCTTTGAATTCCCCGGATGCGCCACCGCCGGGCAGGGTGCCCGTCGGACTGAATCCGAAAAGAGGAATACATCATCGTGGCGAAAGTAACCAAGACGTTCCAGTACGGTCAGCACCAGGTCACCCTCGAGACGGGCGAGATCGCCCGCCAGGCCAGTGGCTCGGTCATCGTCAAGTTCGACGACACCGTCGTGCTGGTGACGGCGGTCGGCAACAAGAACGCGAAGGAAGGCATGGACTTCTTCCCGCTCACCGTCGACTACATCGAGAAGTTCTACGCCGGTGGCCGCATCCCGGGTGGCTTCTTCAAGCGCGAAGGCCGCCAGACCGAGCGCGAGACCCTGGTTTCCCGCCTGATCGATCGCCCGATCCGCCCGCTGTTCCCCGAGGGCTTCCGCAATGAAGTCCAGGTCATCGCCACCGTGATGTCGATGAACCCCGAGATCCACGGCGACATCCCGGCCCTGATCGGCGCCTCCGCCGCGCTGGCCCTGTCGGGCATCCCGTTCGCGGGCCCGATCGGCGCCGCCAAGGTGGGCTACGCCAACGGCAAGTACCTGCTCAACCCGTCCACCACCGAACTCAAGACCTCCGACCTCGAGCTGGTCGTCGCCGGCACCGCGGGCGCCGTGCTGATGGTCGAGTCCGAGGCCAAGGAGCTGAGCGAAGACGTGATGCTGGGCGCCGTGATGTTCGGCCACCAGCAGCTGCAGACCGTCATCAAGGCCATCAACGAGCTGGTCGCCGAAGTCGGCGTCACCCGCTGGGACTGGAAGGCGCCGGAAAAGGCGCAGGCCCCGATCGACGCGCTCAAGGCCGCCATCGGCGACAAGCTGGCCGCCGCGTTCCAGATCAAGGACAAGCTGGCCCGTCGCGACGCCATCTCGGCGCTCAAGAAGGAAGTCATCGAGTCGCTGAAGCCGCAGGCCGAGGCCAACGGCTGGAACCTGGCCGAGCTGTCGAAGGAATTCGGCGAGTTCGAGTACAGCACCATGCGTGAGTCGGTGCTCAAGACCAAGGTCCGCATCGACGGCCGCGCGCTCGACACCGTGCGCCCGATCACCGTGAAGACCGGCGTGCTGCCGCGCACCCACGGCTCCTCGCTGTTCACCCGCGGCGAGACCCAGGCCATCGTGGTCGCCACCCTCGGCACCGCGCGCGACGGCCAGATCATCGACGCCGTCGAAGGCGAGTCGAAGGACCACTTCCTGTTCCACTACAACTTCCCGCCGTACTCGGTCGGTGAAGCCGGCCGCATGATGGGCCCGAAGCGCCGCGAGATCGGCCACGGCCGCCTCGCCCGCCGCGGCGTCCAGGCCGTGATGCCGTCGATGGAGTCGTTCCCGTACACCATCCGCGTCGTCTCGGAGATCACCGAGTCCAACGGTTCCTCGTCGATGGCCTCGGTCTGCGGTTCCTCGCTGGCCCTGATGGACGCCGGCGTGCCGATCAAGGCGCCGGTTGCCGGCATCGCGATGGGCCTGGTCAAGGAAGGCGCCGACTACGTCGTGCTGTCCGACATCCTGGGTGACGAAGACCACCTCGGCGACATGGACTTCAAGGTGGCCGGTACGCAGGGCGGCATCTCCGCGCTGCAGATGGACATCAAGATCGACGGCATCACCGAAGAGATCATGAAGGTCGCACTGGCCCAGGCCAAGCAGGGCCGCCTGCACATCCTCGGCGAGATGGCCAAGGCCATCACCGCGCCGCGCTCGGAGCTGTCCGAGTACGCGCCGCGCCTGCTGACCATCAAGATCCACCCGGACAAGATCCGCGAAGTGATCGGCAAGGGCGGTGCCACCATCCAGGGCATCACCAAGGAAACCGGCACCCAGATCGACATCCAGGACGACGGCACCATCGTCATCGCCTCGGTCAACGCCGCCGCCGCCCAGGCCGCGAAGGCGCGCATCGAGCAGATCACGTCCGACGTCGAGCCGGGCCGCATCTACGAAGGCAAGGTCGCCAAGATCATGGACTTCGGTGCGTTCGTGACCATCGCCCCGGGCAAGGACGGCCTGGTGCATGTGTCGCAGATCTCCAACGAGCGCGTCGAGAAGGTCTCCGACAAGCTCAAGGAAGGCGACGTGGTCAAGGTCAAGGTGCTGGAAGTGGACAAGCAGGGCCGCATCCGCCTGTCCATCAAGGCCGTGGAAGAGGGCGAGGGCGTCTAAGCCTTCGCTTCCCCTGGCTGAACGAAAAAGCGGGCTTCGGCCCGCTTTTTCTTTGCCCGGTCCCTGTAGGAGGGACTTCAGTCCCGAAGCCCTTCGCCGAAAAGCTTCGGGACTGAAGTCTCTCCTACAGGGTAGCGGGCGCTGGTAGAGTCGGGGCATGAAGCGCCATTTCTCGATGATCCGCGGGTTCCACCTGGCCGACTGGCTGACGCTGGGCAATGCGTTCTGCGGCACGGGTGCGGTCTTCGCCGCGATGCGCTTCCTGCAGGATGGCCGCCAGGCCGACCTGCTGTGGGGCATGGCGCTGATCCCGCTGGCCTTCATCTTCGACGCGCTCGACGGCTGGGTCGCGCGGCACCGGCACACCGCGTCCACGCTCGGGCGCGAGCTCGACTCGCTGTCGGACGTGATTTCCTTCGGCGTCGCGCCCGCCGCGCTGGCCTACGCCTGCGGCATGCAGGGCGGCTGGGACTGGGTGGTGCTTTCCTACTTCGTCTGTTGCGGCGTCAGCCGGCTGGCGCGCTACAACGTCACCGCCGAGTCGCTTACCGGCGACGAGGGCAAGGTGCGCTACTTCGAAGGCACGCCGATCCCGACCAGTCTGGCGCTGGTGATCGTGCTGGCGGTGGCCACCTGGCAGGGCCACATCGGCGACGCGCTCTGGTTCGGCAGCGTGCGCCTGGGCTGGGAGCTGCATCCGCTGGTGCTGCTGTACGCCGTGTCGGGATCGCTGATGATCAGCAAGACCATCCGCATCCCCAAGCCCTGAGCCCCCGCGTCCCGTGAACCTCCCCACGCTGGCCGCCATCGATGACCACCTGACGGGCCAGCGCCCGCACCCCTGGCTCGAAAGGTTGCCGCGCTTCTTGCGCGAGTTCCTGTACTTCGGCATCAAGGAAGCGCGCGCCTGCCTGTTCGTCGTGCTGTTCTTCGCCGCCGTGTTCACCGTGCCGCGCGAGGGGCTGTTCGGCATCGCCCGCTACGACGTGCTACTGGTCGCGGCGCTGGCGATCCAGGCGTTCATGCTGGTCGCGAAGCTCGAGACCTGGGACGAGCTCAAGGCGATCTGCCTGTTCCACGCCGTGGGCTTCGCGCTGGAGGTGTTCAAGACCTCGCCGTCGATCGGCTCCTGGAGCTATCCCGACGCCGGCGTGACCAAGGTGCTGGGCGTGCCGCTGTTCGCGGGCTTCATGTACGCGGCGGTGGGCAGCTACATCATCCAGGCCTGGCGGCTGTTCGACCTGCGCGTGCTGCACCATCCGCCGCACTGGATGGCGGCGCTGGTGGCGAGCCTGATCTACGCCAACTTCTTCACCCACCACTACATCGGCGACTACCGCTGGTACCTCGCGGCCGCGGCGCTGGGGCTATACGCACGCTCGACCGTCGTGTTCCGCCCGCTCGACCGCGACCGCCGCATGCCGCTGCTGCTGGCCTTCGTGCTGATCGGCTTCTTCATCTGGATCGCCGAGAACATCAGCACCTTCTTCCGCGTCTGGAGCTACCCGAACCAGCTCGGGGCCTGGGCCGCGGTGCACGTGGGCAAGTGGAGCTCGTGGGCGCTGCTGGTGGTGATGACCTTCACCATCGTCGCCAACCTCAAGCACATCAAGGCGCGCATCCACGTGCCCGACTGAGCCCGGCCCGCGCCGCGCTGGTAAAGTGCCCGGCCAAGGGAGGCCCGCATGGACTATCTGCTCGTCACGCTCGACCTGGTCGGCACCTTCGTGTTCGCGCTCAGCGGCGCGCTGGTCGGCGTGCGCCACCGGCTCGACCTGTTCGGCGTGCTGGTGCTGTCCTTCGTGGCGGCCAACGGCGGCGGCGTGATGCGCGACACGATGATCGGCGCGACGCCGCCGGCGGCGCTGCAGGACTGGCGCTACGTGGCGATCTCGATCGCAGCGGGGCTGCTCACGTTCTGGCGCGCGGGCGCGATCGAGCGCTGGCGCAACCCGGTGCAGAGCATCGACGCGCTGGGCCTGGGCGTGTTCGCGGTGGCGGGCGCGCTGAAGGCGCAGGCTTTCGGCCTCGGCCCGGTCGGCGCGATGCTGCTGGGCATGCTCACCGGCATCGGCGGCGGCATGATCCGCGACGTGCTGGTGGCCCAGGTGCCGACCGTGCTCAAGGCCGAGCTCTACGCGATCGCCGCGCTGGCGGGCGCGGGCGTGGTGGTGTTGGGCACGGCGCTGGGCTGGCCCGTGGCCTGGGTGGTCACCGCCGGCATCGTGACCTGCACCGGCCTGCGCCTGTTCGCGATCCGGCGCGGCTGGACCCTGCCGGTGGCCCGGCCGCCGGAGTAGCCAGCGCGACCGGCCGCCCGGCACCTTCGGTTGCAAGGCGCATCTGCTGAACCCTCGCCGACCCGCGCCCCGGGCGACTCCCGGTCCGTTCAGGCCGGGGCTGCGATAAACGTCGCACGCCGCCAAGACGGCGAAGGAACCGGCTCCGTGCCCGGGCTTCCAGACTGGAGAGGGCACCATGTCATTCGCACTGTTCCTCATTGGCCTCGCGCTGGTCGTCGCCGGCATCGCCTGGGCGATGGTCACCGCGGGCATCCCGACGCTCTACATCGGCATCACCTGCCTCATCGTGCTGGGTGTGGGCATCATGGCCGCCGTATCGAAGACGCGCACCAAGGACTAGCCGAAACCTGGATCGGCGGCGACTGGCTGAGCGGCAAGCGCGGATGCCGGGGCGGACGATCCCGCGCAAAGGGGCGACAAGCGGACGCGCCGCGCCGTTGGCCGCGGTTCACGACGGCTGCAGCAGGTCCCAAAGGTTGCCCCACGCGTCCCGGAACACCGCCACCTTGCCGTAGTCCTCTTGCCTCGGCGCCCGCACGAACTCGACCCCGCGCGCCCGGTAGGCGTCGAAGTCGCGGTCGAAATCATCGGTGCAAAGGAACAGGAAAACCCGGCCGCCGGCCTGGTTGCCGATGCGCGCCGCCTGCTCGTCGTTGGCCGCCCGCGCCAGCAGCAGGCCGGTCCCGGACGAGCCCGGCGGCGCCACCACCACCCAGCGCTTGTCCTGCTCGGGCCGGTAGGTATCCTCCACCAGCGTGAAGCCCAAGACGCCGACGTAGAAGGCGATGGCTTCGTCGTAGTCCGGCACGAGCAGGCTGACCAGGGCAAGGGATTGCTTCATGGCGACGGCCTCAGCCGAACAGGAAAACGGCCAAGGCGACCGTCCAGGAAACGACCATCGCCAGGATCAGCAGCAGGCTGACCTGCAGCACCGGACCGACCCAGGGCGGCAGCGCCAGGCGCTTCCACCGCACCAGCTGCAGCAGGCTGTTGCCGCCCGCGAGCAGCGGCAGTGGCAGCAGCGAGAATGCCATCAGCTTGGCCAGCAGCAGCACGCCGGTTGCGAAGGGCGCGGCGTCGGCTGCCTGTCCGTAGCGGCCGAGGTAGGCCTGTGCCTGGCCAAGCGGATCCAGGGCGCCGTCGGTGATCTGCCCGAAGCCCTGCGCGAAGGCCGCGCCTGCCGCCGGTCCCGCGGCCGCAAGGCACAGCGCCAATACCACCAGCGGACCCGAGAGGACCACCAGCGCGCGAAGCACGGGATGCACCTCGCCGAAGGGACGCCCCGGGGCGTCCGCGGCCAGGTCCGGATCGTCGTGGTCCTTGAACGTGCATGAGGAGGCGAATAGCCAGGGCGTCACCAAGACCGCGGTGCCTCCCAGCGTCCACTCCAGCCGGGGACGGCCCACACCGGCGGCGATCTGCGGCACGCCCACGCCCAGCGCACGCGCGACCAGCGCCGTCACCAGCACGGGCAGCGTCGAGGCGACGCCGACGCAAAGCATCAGGACTATCAGGGGCATGGCCTTGCCGCCCCGGTCGAGTTCGACTTCATTGCTCTGTCCTTGTCGGGCATGACCACCCGCATTCCAACCAACCCGAACTTGGCATGTCGCGGCCTTTTTCGCTCGCCCTTGGCTCAGGGGGTCTTGCCGGCCCCTGGCACCTGCCTGACCCAGTAGCCACCCAGACGCCAGGTGTCGTCCTCCCAGACCAGGACGACGCTTTCGTGGGTGCCTCGCACCCGGGAAAAGTCAGCCGCGTAGACGACGACGGCGAACCGGCCGGGCGGGAATCCCTCGATGGTCTCCGGGAATGCGTATCCGAGCGGCTTCCTGCCCAGGAAGTCCCCGAACATTCCCCGCGCAGCCAGCGGCACGGCCTTGAGCGCGAACTTCGACGTCTGCTTCTTCAGTACCGTCGATGCTTGGTTCCAGACGCGGTCCCAGTCCTCATCGTCGATCGCGGCGATGATCAGGTCGGCGGCCGCGTGCGCCGCCAATTGCTCATCGGTCGTGGCTTCGCGCATTTTCGGCGCCACATCGGCGGAGGTGCCGATGTCGACCGTGCATCCCGGTAGCGCCGGGGACAGCAACAGGGCGGACACCAGCATCATGGTGACGCGGCGTCCCTGCCGGTGTCGCCGGGCCGCCGCTTCGGCGGGCGGTTCCACGGGGCCACGCTTCGCCTCCCGGGCCGGGTGCCCTGCGTCGCCTCGCTGCCAGTCGATCATCGCGGGTGCTCCACGCTTCCTGCCCGTCGCATTGGGCTAGGAAGCTAGCACGAGGCCTCGGGTGTCGTCAGGTCCGGGGCTCACACCCACCCGGTGGCGTAGAACACGCCGATGATCACGAACACCGCCAACGTCTTGATGATCGTGATGGCGAAGATGTCCTTGTAGGCCTGGCGGTGGGTCAGGCCGGTCACGGCCAGCAGGGTGATCACGGCGCCGTTGTGGGGCAGGGTGTCCATGCCGCCGCTGGCCATGGAGGCCACGCGGTGCAGCACCTCCATCGGGATGCCGGCGGCGTTGGCATTGGTGATGAAGGTGTCGGCCATCGCGGCCAGGGCGATGGACATGCCGCCCGACGCGGAGCCGGTGATGCCGGCCAGGGCGGTCACGGTGATGGCTTCGTTGACCAGCGGGTTCGGGATCGAGCCCAGCGCGTTCGCCACCACCAGGAAGCCGGGCAGGGCGGCGATGACGGCGCCGAAACCATACTCGGAGGCCGTGTTCATCGAGGCCAGCAGTGCACCGCCGATGGCGGGCTGGGTGCTTTCGGCGAAGTGGGCGGTCACCGGCTTCCAGGCCAGCACCAGCACCGCGGCGATGCCGGTCAGCAGCGCGCCCTCCACCGCCCAGATCGCGGCGATGCGGCTGACTTCTTGCACCACCGGCGCGGCGTTGCCGATCACCGAGGGCGCGAATTCGTGGCTGTCGCCGTAGATGCGCGGAATGAGCACGGTGTAGACCTTGTTGCTCACGCCCACCAGCACCAGCGGCAGCAGCGCGACCCAGGGATTGGCCAGCCGGTCGCCGGCGAAGGGCGTGGGTTCGTTCTTCAGGTCGGTTCCGTAGCCCTCGCCGGCGCGGCGCGCGGCGCGGCGGCGCGATTCCAGGTACACCATGCCCAGCGCCAGGATGAACAGGCCGCCGATCGTGCCCAGCACCGGCGCGGCCCAGGTGTCGGTGCCGAAGAAGCCGGTCGGGATGATGTTCTGGATCTGCGGCGTGCCGGGCAGCGCATCCATGGTGAAGGTGAAGGCGCCGAGCGCGATGGTGCCGGGGATCAGGCGCTTGGGGATGTCGGCCTGGCGAAAGAGCTCCGCCGCGAACGGATACACCGCGAACACCACCACGAACAGCGACACGCCGCCATAGGTCAGCACGGCGCACACCGCCACGATCGACAGCATCGCCCGGTCCGGCCCGAACAGGCGGATGGTCGCGGCCACGATCGACTTCGAGAAGCCCGAGACCTCGATCAGCTTGCCGAAGATCGCGCCCAGCAGGAACACCGGGAAGTAGAGCTTCAGGAAGCCCACCATCTTGTCCATGAACAGCCCGGTGAACATCGGCGCCACCAGGCTCGGGTCGGTCAGCAGCACCGCGCCCAGCGCCGCCACCGGCGCGAACAGGATGACGCTGTAGCCGCGGTAGGCGACCAGCATCAGGAAGCACAGCGCGGCGAGCACGATCAGGAAGGACATGCCTTCGGTTCCCGGTTCCAAGCAAGGCCCCGAGTGTCCCCAGCCGCCGCCGCGCCGGCCACTTGTACCAAGGTACAGTGCCGGCCGCCCGGGCCGACGCATAGTCTTCACGGCATCCGGCCATCCCGGCCTGCCCACCGCGTTGCAAGGGGATAACGAATGAAGCGCAACCACCTCAGCCTGGCCATCGGCCTCACCCTTTCCCTGGCCGCCGCGCAGGCGCAGGCCCAGTCGGCCCCGGCCGCGGCGCCGTCCAGCGAGGCGGTGACCCTCGATGCGGTGCAGGTCACGGCCCGCAAGCGCGAGGAGACGCTGCAGGAAGTGCCGGTGGCGGTCACCGCCTTCACCGCCGAGAGCATCGACAAGCTCAACATCCGCGACCTCGGCGACCTCGACGCGCAGGTGCCCAATCTCACCGTCTACGCCGCCCGCGGCTCGAGCAGCACCGTCACCGCCTACATCCGCGGCGTCGGCCAGTCCGACCCGCTGTGGGGCGTGGACCCGGGCGTGGGCATCTACCTCGACGACGTCTACATCGCCCGCCCGCAGGGCGCGCTGCTGGACGTGTTCGACGTCGAGCGCGTGGAGGTGCTGCGCGGCCCGCAGGGCACGCTGTACGGCAAGAACACCGTCGGCGGCGCCATCAAGTACATCTCGCGCGGCCTCTCGGCCGACACCACGGGCATGGCCCAGGCCACCGTGGGCAACTACGGCCAGCTCGACGTGAAGGGCGCCATCGGCGGTTCGCTGGGTTCCGACGCGCTGCGCGCCCGGGTCGCGGTCGCCAGCCTGCACCGCGACGGCTTCGGCGAGAACACCGTCACCGGCCAGGACGTCAGCGACAAGGAAATCCTGGCGGCCCGCGCCCAGGTCGGCGCCTTCATCAGCGACGACTTCAATATCCAGGTGGCCTTCGACTGGATGGACGACCAGTCCGGCGTGCGCGGCGCCAAGATGCTGTCGGCCAACCGCTTCGTGCCGGGCGCGCCGCCGATGGCCAGCCGCTACGACGTGCGCAACGGCATGCCCAACGTCAACGACACCTCGATGACCGGCGTCTCGGCCGTGGCCAACTGGCGCATCAGCGACGACTGGGGCTTCAAGTTCGTCAGCGCCCGCCGCGAGTCGGATACCGAGACCAACATCGACTTCGACACCACCCAGGCCACCATCGCTGACGTCAAGGCGTTCTACAGCGACGAGCAAATCAGCCACGAGCTGCAGTTCAACTACGACGGCGGCGGCCGCGCCCGCGGCGTGATGGGCGTGTACTACTTCGACGGCGAGGCCGGCGGCCAGGTCCTGAACAACTTCTTCGGCCTGCTGTTCGGCGACACCCAGGGCACGGTCTACACCGACTCCATCGCGGTCTACGGCGACTGGAGCTTCGACATCAGCGACAAGTGGAAGCTCGACGCCGGCGTGCGCTGGACCGACGAGGACAAGCGCGCCGACGTGCTCAACCGCGGCTACAGCAACAACACCTACACCACGCCGATCTCGGTGGTGGCCGACTTCGACCGCACCATCAACTTCACCAACGTCGCGCCGAAGGTCTCGCTGGGCTACCAGGCCACCGACGATATCCTCGTGTACGGCCTGGCCACCCGCGGCTTCAAGTCGGGCGGCTACAACATCCGCGCCCAGGCCACGGCGGTGCCGCGCTCGGCCGAGCCCTTCGACGACGAGGTCGTGGACAGCTTCGAGGTGGGCACCAAGATGTCCTTCCTCGACCAGCGCCTGTTCCTGAACCTCTCGGCCTTCCACAACAAGTACGAGGATATCCAGCTGTCGGTGTTCACCAGCTACGACAGCAACGGCGACGGCACCAACGATGCCTTCTTCGGCGACTTCACCAACGCCGGCAAGGGCACGGTGCAGGGCCTGGAGGTCGAGTACCAGTGGCTGCCGACCCGTAACTGGCTCGTCAGCGGCAACCTGGCCTTCCTCGACGCCGAGTACGACGAATTCATCTACGCCGGCCTGAACATCGCCGACGAGCAGGAGTTCACCAACGCCCCCGAGTTCTCGGGCGCCATCAACGTCGAGTACCGCACCGACCTGGCCAACGGCGGCAACCTGGCCGCGCGCGTGGGCTACAGCTACCAGGACGACGTGGTCGCCACCACCGAGATCGTCCGCACCGGCGCGCTGCCGATCACCCAGGATGGCTACGGCCTGGTGAACGCCGGCGTGATCTGGAACACCGGCGGCAGCTGGTCCTTCTCGCTGCAGGGCACCAACCTCACCGACAAGGAATACCGGACCACTGGCTACAACCTCAACGCGGCCCTCGGCGTCGTCACCGGCTTCTACGGCCCGCCGCGCCAGTACAGCCTGTCGGCCCGCTACGACTTCTGAGGCATCGGTTTCCCCGGGGAATATCCCAACGGGCCGCGCAAGCGGCCCGTCTTTTTTCGCCCGCGGACCGCACCGCGCACGCCTGGCCGACCTGCCCCGGCGGGCAGTGCGGTATCCTCGAAAGCGATCAAACGATCTGCGGCTGAATACCAAGGCATGCTCGGACGGAGGGGGTTACACGGGGCCGGATCACGACGGCCGGCGCGGCCAGCGGTCGCGCGGGTGGGCTTTCGCCGTGGCGATGCCGTAGCCGCGGGTAGCGCGCCGTGCTGACCGACGCCTTCGTCATCGGCGCGGGCCTGGTCTGGCTCGGCCTGCTGTTCGGCACCGCGCTGTGGGCCGAGCGCCGGCCCGGCCTGCTCGCGAAACAGTGGCCGGCGGTGTACAGCCTGTCGCTGGCGGTCTACTGCACCTCGTGGACCTTCTACGGCACGGTGACGCAGGCGCAGCGCTCGGGCTGGCCGATCCCGCCCACCTTCCTCGGCACGATCCTGCTTTACGTGTTCGGCTTCGGTTTCCTGCTGAAGCTGCTGCGGCTGGCGCGCGAGCACAACTCCACATCGCTTGCCGATCTCGTCGCCACGCGGCTGGGCAAGAATTCGTGGCTGGCCGCGGTGGTCACCTTCGTGGCGATGCTGGGCATCGTTCCCTACATCGCGCTGCAGCTGAAGGCGGTGGCGATGAGCTACGGGCTGCTCACGCGCGCCTCCGACCTGTCGCCGCCGCCGTGGCAGGACAGCGCGCTGTACGTGGCGCTGGCGATGGCGCTGTTCGCGATGCTGTTCGGCGCGCGCCGCGCCTCGGCGGTCGAGCACAACCGCGGGCTGGTGCTGGCGATGGCGGTGGAGTCGCTGCTCAAGCTGGGCGCGATGCTGGCGCTGGGCGCCTTCGTCGGGTTCGGGCTCGACCTGCCGGACGTGCCGCCGGTGCCGCCGCCGGCCGACGGCGCCAGCGGGTTCCCGGCGCTGGTGCTGCTGGGGGCGCTGGCGATGTTCACGCTGCCGCACCAGTTCCACGTCGGCGTGGTCGAGTGCCGCGACGAGGGCCAGCTGCGCACGGCGCGCTGGCTGTTCCCGCTGTACATGCTGCTGATCGCGCTGCCGATCCTGCCGCTGGCGCGCGCCGGTGATGCGCTGCTGGCGCCGATGGGCGTGCCCTCCGACCTGTACGTGCTGGCGCTGCCGCTGGCGCAGGGCCAGGAAGGGCTGGCGCTGCTGGCCTTCCTCGGCGGCCTGAGCGCGGCCACCGGCATGGTGATCCTGTCGACGCTGGCGCTGAGCGTGATGATCTCCAACCACTGGCTGGCGCCGCTGCTGGTGCGCGGCGCCTGGGGCCTGGGCGGGGGCCGCGGCGCCGACCTGCGCGGCGCGGTGCTGATGCAGCGGCGCGTGGGCATCCTGGTGGTGGTGCTGCTGGCCTGGCTGTACAGCCGCGCGATCGCCGGCAGCGATGCGCTGGCCGACATCGGCGCGCTGTCGTTCTCGGGGCTGGCGACGCTGGCACCCGCGGTCGGTTTCGCGGTGTGGCGGCCGCAGACGCCGCCGCGCGCGGTGCTGGTGGGCCTGCTGGCCGCAGTGGCGATGTGGATCTGGGTGCTGCTGGTGCCGGCGCTGGCGGAGGCCGCGGCGCATCGCGGCGGCTGGCTGGTCGACGGTCCGTTCGGGCTGGCGTGGCTGGCGCCGGACGCGATGTTCGGGCTGGGCGAGTGGAGCCGGATCGCGCGTGCGACGGTGCTGAGCCTGGTCGCGGGGGCGCTGGTGACCTGGGCGCTGGCCTCGCGGCTGGATGTGCTGCCGGACCGCGGCCAGGGCGCGACGCTGACGCGCGACGGGCTGCGCGCCGTCGCCACGCGGTTCCTGCCGCAGCCGCGGGTCGAAGCGGCGCTGGCCGGCGCCAGCGGCGACGGTGCGGTGGCCGCCGAGGTGCAGCAGCGGGTCGAACGCGAACTGGCGGCCGTGCTGGGCGCGGCGTCGGCACGGCTGCTACTCGACGCCGCGCGCCGCGAGCAGGGCCGCGACCTCGATACCGTGGCCACCATCGTCGGCGAGGCCTCGCAGGCGCTGCGCTTCAACCAGCGCGTGCTGGAGGCGGCGCTGGAGAACATGAGCCAGGGCATCAGCGTGGTGGACGCCGAACTGCGGCTGGTGGCCTGGAACCGGCCGTATGCCGAACTCTTCGACTACCCGCCCGAATTGCTGCAGGTCGGGGTGCCGGTGTCCGAGCTGGTGGCGCACAACGTCGCCCGCGGCCGGGTGCAGGCCAGCGAAGCGGGCGACGCCGTGCAGCGCCGGCTGGCGCACATGCGCGCGGGCACGCCCTACGTCACCGAACGCCGCCTGGGCGAGACCGTGGTCGAGATCCGCGGCACGCCGATGCCGGGCGGCGGCTTCGTGGCGACTTTCACCGACGTCACCGCGTTCCGGCGCAGCGAGGCCGAGCTCAAGTCGGTGGCCGAGACGCTCGAGCAGCGCGTCGCCGAGCGCACCGCCGAGCTGGCCGGCGCCAAGGCCGAGGCCGAGCGCGCCAACCGCGCCAAGACCCGCTTCCTGGCCGCGGTCAGCCACGACCTCGCGCAGCCGTTGAACGCGGCGCACCTGTTCGTGCATGCGCTCTCGCCGCAGCTCTCGGAGCCGGGGCACCAGGCGGCGCTGGCCAACATCGACGGCGCGCTCGGCTCGGCCGAATCGCTGCTGGGCGGGCTGCTCGACATCTCGCGGCTCGACGCCGGCGGCATGGCGCCCAAGCCGCAGGCCTTCCGCCTCGACGAACTGGTGCTGCCGCTGGCCGCGGAGTTCCGGGTGCTGGCGGCGGAGAAGTCGCTGCCGCTCGACACCGTGGCCTGCCGCGCCTGGGTGCACACCGATCCGCAGCTGCTGCGGCGCGTGCTGCAGAACTTCCTCGGCAACGCGGTGCGCTACACCGCGCGCGGCCGCATCCTGATCGGCTGCCGCCGGCGCGGCGACTGCCTCGCGATCGAGGTCTGGGACACCGGCCCGGGTATCGCCGAGGCCGACCAGGCGGTGATCTTCGAGGAGTTCCGCCGCCTCGACCGCGGCGGGCAGGGCCTGGGCCTGGGCCTCGCCATCGCCGAGCGCGTCGCCCGGCTGCTCGGCCTGCCGCTCAAACTGCGCTCATGGCCCGGCAAGGGCACGGTGTTCTCGATCGAAGTGCCGCGCGCCGCGCCGGCACCGGCGCCCGCCGCGAGGCCTGAGCCGCCGGCGCCCGAGCCGCCGCGCAGCCGCGTGCTGGTGGTGGACAACGACGCCGACGTGTTGCGCGGCATGCAGGCCCTGCTGCAGGGCTGGCAGTGCGAAGTGCTGGCCGCCCGCGACGCGGACGAAGCGCTGCGCCTGGTCGCGGCCGCCACGCCCGACCTGGTGCTGCTCGACTTCCACCTCGGCGACCACCAGACCGGCCTGATGCTGCGCGAACGCCTGGCCGCGGTGATGCCGCCGCGCCCCTGCGTGGTCATCACCGCCGACCATGGCACCGACGTGCGCGAGGCGGTGGCGGCCGCGGGCTGCGTGTTGCTGCACAAGCCGCTGAAGCCGCTCGCGCTGAAGTCCGTCATGGCCCGCCTGCTCGCCCGCTGACCCGGCGTCCTGTGGGAGGGACTTCAGTCCCGATGCTTCTCGTCGAAACGCATCGGGACTGAAGTCCCTCCCACAGGGGGTTACGGCATTTCGCCGAGGTTCTCGGCGCGCAGCGGCTGCACGGCGCCATCGACGAAGGCGCGGGGCGTGGTGGCGATGTCGGCATTGGCCGGCAGCGCCTTGCCTTCCGCGATGTGCGCCCACGCGGCATCCAGCGCGCGGTAGCCGTAGGGCAGCATCGGGACGTAGCGCATGGCCAGCACCGGCAGGCCGAGGAAGGCGTCGAAGTGCTGGGCGTTGCGCACGCGCCAGTAGCGGACCGTGCCGCCGTCCTGGGCTGCCCAGCGGGCGTAGGCCGCACCGCTGAACGCTTCCGGCACCAGGCCGTCGTCGGCGCCGTGCACCACGATCACCGGCAGGCCAGGGCGCGGCGGCGCGGCGCGGGTCTGTTCGATGCCGGCGCGCACCGGGCCTTCGGCGTCATCCCAAAGGCCGCGCAGGCAGAGGTTGCCCGCGTGCGTCGGGTCGCCGCCTTCGGCCCGCGGGTCGCGCAGCACGATGCCGTTGCCGGGCGGGATCCCGCTGCCGTCGCTCCACCAGGCCGCGCGTTCGGCGGCGGTGGCTGCGCGCGGCTGGCCCGACGCGTCGAGCATGGCGAAGGAGAAGCCGCAGGGCATGGCGTCCGGGCCGGTGCGCGCGTACGCCGACGCGTAGGTGGCATTCACCGCGCGCCAGAGGTCGAAGTTGCTGCTCAGCACGCCCGCGGCGATGGCCTCGTCGGTCCAGCCGCCGGCCAGCAGGTGCCGGCGCGCGGCCTCGGCCTGCGCAGCGGAGTCGTCGGTGTCGACGAGGCCCGCCGCGCGCAGCGAGGTGCAGCGCGCGAAGCCGGCCGGCGCCGGTGCGCCGCCGGGCCGCGCCAGCATCACGCCGTCGTAGGCGCGGGCATTGAGCGCGCAAGGCATCCAGATCGCGGCATCGCTCGAATAGTCGTAAAGCGCGCGGCCGCCGTCGCCGGGCAGGATGTTCGGCGACACGGCCACGACCGCATCGAAGTGCGGCCCGTCCCGTTCGCCCGCACGCAGCACCGCGCCACCGCCGTTGGAAACGCCGACCGCGATCACGCGCGTGGTGTCGAAGGTCCAGGGGCCGGCGTCCGGATACGCCAGCGAGAGCACCTGCAGCGAGAACTCGGCGGCCTGCGCCACGTGGCGGCCCCAGTCGGCCTCCGGGTTGTCGCCGGAGTGGGCATGCTTGACCGCGATCGGCAGCCCGATATCCGCGGCGCTGCTGGTGGCAATCGCCGACCCCGGGGCCGCCGTGTCGTCCTCGATACTGGCGCCGGAAGCGACGCTGGTCGCGGGCACGCGGAACTCGACCGGTGTGTCGCCTTCGGCCAGCCGGCCGTCCAGGCCGAAGCCGCGGCCATCGCGGGTGTCCACGTAACCGGTGCCCGCACCCTTGTCCGTGTAGGCCACCGCGCAGCCGCGCGGCAGGCCCCAGGCGCCGGCCAGCGCGATCGCGCCGTAGATGCCGCGCGAGCCGGAGGACGCGGTGACCACCACGCAGCGCGCCCCGGCATCGAAGCCATCGGGCACCTGCACCATCACGCGGTGCGGCTGGTTCCGGCCCGGCAGGCGCACCAGCGCGTGGTACTCGCGGCCGGGCACCGGTGCCAGCGCGCCGTAGACCTCTGCGTAGCCGCCGCCCGGCGACAGGTCGGCGATGCCGCGCCAGTTGGTCCAGATCGCGCGCCGGCGCAGCTCGGCCGCGGTCGGCTGCGCCGGGTCGGCGAACGCGGGTGGCGTCGCGGTGCGCAAGCCGGTTTCGCCGAGGCCGGCGGTCAGCAGGTCATCGCCGTCGCGATGCGTTTGCATCGCGATGCCGGCATCAAGGTCCAGCGAGGGCGTGCGTGCGGCGTGGCCGGCGCAGCCCGCCAGCCCCAGGGCCAGCAGCGAGGCCAGCGTCGCGCGGCGGCGGCGGTCCCAGGCCGGCGGCGTGCGCGCGGGCAGGGGGCGGGAGGGCAGGGTGGTCTTGGCGTTCATGCACCGACCTTAGCAACGGCGACCGGGCGGGGCATCGTACCTTGGTACGACGCGCCGGCCGTGCGGGCACTGCTAGGGTGGCGGTTCGCCTACGCCGCCAGGAGCCCGCCATGACCGATCGCTTCCTCGAGGGCCGCGTCGCCCTCGTCACCGGCTCCACCTCGGGCATTGGCCTGGCCATTGCCCAGGGCCTCGGCGCCGCCGGCGCGCGGGTGGCGGTGAATGGATTGGGCAGCGCCGCGCAGGTGGCCGCCGCGGTGGATGCCGTGCGCCTGGCGGGTGCACCGGACGCGCGCCACTTCGACGCCGATTTGTCCGATGCCGGCGCCATCGAAACGATGATGGCGGCGCTGGCCGACTGGGGCCCCGCCGACATCGTGGTCAACTGCGCCGGCGTGCAGCACACGGCGCCGATCGCCGAGATGCCGGCGGCCACCTGGGACAAGCTGATCGCCATCAACCTCAGCGCCGCCTTCCACACCATGCGCCTCGCGCTGCCGGGCATGGCCGCGCGCGGCTACGGGCGGGTGGTGAACATCGCCTCGGTGCACGGCCTGGTGGCGTCGGTGAACAAATCGCCCTACGTCGCCAGCAAGTTCGGCCTGGTGGGCATGAGCAAGGTGGCCGGGCTCGAGTACGCCGGCGCCGGTTCGCGCGACACCGGCGGCGTGACGGTGAACTGCGTCTGCCCCGGCTGGGTCGAGACGCCGCTGATTGAACCGCAGATCGCCGCCCGCGCCGAAGCCATCGGCGGCGACCGCGACGCCGGCGTGCGCGAACTGCTGCGCGAGAAGCAGCCCAGCGGCCGCATGTCGCTGCCCGCCGAAATCGCCGACACGGTGCTATGGCTCTGCCGCCGCCAGTCGCACAACCTCACCGGCGCCGCCATCCCCATCGACGGCGGCTGGACCGCGCAATGAAAAGAAGGGCTACTTCCAGCTGGCGAGTTCGGCGTCGGTGATGCGACCGTTGCGGTCGGTGTCCACCAGGCGGAACTCGCTGGCCAGGGCGTGGGTTTCGGGCACTTCCGAACGCACCACGACGCCGTCGCCGTTCTTGTCCAGCTGCGCCACGGTCGCGTCGTAGTCGCTGGCGTTGGGCAGCGGCGGCTGCACCGACTGCACGGTGACGGGGCCGGTGCTGGCCTCGAAATCGACGCGCGCGCCCGTGGTTTGCTGCGCGACGGCGGCGCCGGCCGAAAGCGTGCCCAGCAGGGCGAGCGAGAGCAGGGTCTTCATGGCGGGATCTCCGGGAAAGGAATGTGCACACGACCCTGCCGCCGGCACCCCGAACGCTCGGTGAACCTCGAACTTGCGTTCAGCCTTCCTTGTGGGAGGGACTTCAGTCCCGAAGCCTTTCGCCGGAAAGCCTCGGGACTGAAGTCCCTCCCACAGGGCGCGGGCCAGGGATGCGGATAGAATCGGACCATGACGCGACTGTTGATTGCCGATGACCATCCGCTGTATCGCCTCGCGCTGACGCAGGCGGTGCGCGGCGTGCTGCCCGAAGCGACGATCCACGAGGCCGAAGACCTGCCGGGCGTGCAGGCGGCACTCGCCGCGCACCCCGACACCGACCTCGTGCTGCTGGATCTGCACATGCCCGGCAGCCACGGCCTGGTCGGCCTGGCCTCGCTGCGCGCCGAGCATCCGGGCGTGGCCGTGGCGATGATCTCGGCGCACGACGACCCCGTCACCATTCGCCGCGCGCTCGCCTACGGTGCCGCTGGCTACCTCACCAAGCGCGCCGACCTGTCGGAGCTCCAGGCCGGCCTGCGCGCCGTGCTGGCCTGTGAGGAATGGCTGCCGCCCGCGCTGCGCGAGGCGGTGAAGGGCGCCCCGGCCGAAGCGGGCGACCGCGAGACCGCCGCGCGTCTGGCCACGCTCAGCCCGCAGCAGTTCAAGGTGCTGGCGCGCGTTGCGGAAGGCCGGCTCAACAAGCAGATCGCCGACGAACTCGGCATCCAGGAGCGCACGGTGAAGGCGCACATGAGCGCCATCTTCGAGAAGCTGGGCGTGCGCAACCGCACCCAGGCCGGCGTGCTGCTGGGCGCGCTGGCCCTGGCCGATCCCGCGCGCGAGGCCTGATCAGCGCCAGAACGGGATGCGGTAGGGCTTAGTGTCCGCGTCGACCGGGGCCCGCTCCTTTCCGGTTGGCGGCATCACCGTGAGCTCGTGGCGGCCGGCGGCCAGCCCCGACACCGGGATCATCGCCAGCAGCCCGCGCTGTCCCGTTTGCGGATCCTCGGCGGCATCGAGCGGTACCGCGGCCGGCTGGCCGTCGATGCGCAGGTCGAGGATGCGCGCGAGGCAGTCGAGCCGCGCACGATCGCCGCCGGCATCGTCCCGCGCCAGCGCGTCGGGGCAGCGCCGCTGCATCCCCAGCGTGTGGCGCGAGGGCAGGTAGGGAATGAACACGCGCAGGTAGGGGCCGCGCACCAGCGGATCGGGGATGTAGGGCGGCGGCACCAGGATCACCGCGTCGCCGCGCTGGCTGGCGTAGTGCATGGGCAGCAGGGTGTTGGGCGTCATGACCCGGTCGTCCGGCAGTCCCGGGTAGTCACCGAAGCCCCAGCCGACGCGCGCCGCGAAGGCCTGGTAGCTCACCACCGCCATCATCAGCGCCATCGTGATGCCCACCAGCCAGCCGGTGAGGCGGCCGCCTTCGTTGCTGACGAAGAGCATCAGCAGCGGGTTGTTGCCGCGGTTGAACCCCAGCGCCACATAGAACCGGAAGCCGCGCTGCAGCCAGCGGGCCTCGCGGGACCCCGCGGGCGCGCGCGCACCGCGCCGCCGGTCCCAGGCCACCAGCGCGCCGAAGGGCAGGAACAGCAGCAGGAAAACGGCGACCACCGCGTAAAACGTGGCGTTGCCGCGCGGCCCGCCCAGCGCCAGGAAGATCCAGATCAGGGCGGCGCCCAGGGTCACGATCACCATGGGCATCAGCATCACCACCGCCAGCCCGAAGCCCACGCCGAACACGCGGCTGGCGCGGTTGTCGGCCTGCTCGATGAGCTCCGACATCTCGCCGCACTTGTCACGGCTGGCCTCGATGTAGTGCGGGCCCATGCGCTTGGCCATGTTTTCCCAGCGGATGCCGCCCGGATAGACCGAATTCAGGCCCACCAGCGCCACCCAGTGCCCGCGCAGGGCCAGGTGGGCGATGAAGGTGCCGATCAGGGTCAGCAGCGCGAACTTGGCATAAACCCACAGCGCCATCACCAGCCCGCCGAGCTCCATGGCGCTGCCGTTGCTCATGTTGAACATGAAGCGATCGGTGAGCGCCGGCAGCTGCAGCAGGCCGAACACCGTGGCGCCCGAGATCAGCAGCTCCATGTCCCAGGTCGGGGTGGTGCGCTTGGGAAGCTGCAGCGGATCGTCGGTGCCGGGCGTGGCCGCGGCGTCGGGCTGGTCCATGTTAGTCCCCTTGTACCAAGCGGCTAGGTTGGCAGACCGCGGCGGTCCGGGACAAGCGCGCGGTGGTAGCATCGGCGCCCTCATTCGAACGCGCGCAAGGCGGGCAAGGCATGAAGAAGCTGCTGTTGATCCTGGCGCTGGTGGTCGGTGCCGCCGTGGTGGGCAAGTCGCTGCTCAAGGACCAGCCGGTGCTGCTCATCTCCAGCGGCGAGGTAAGGAACCCGTATGCGCCCGGCTCGGCGCTGCATGCGCAGCAGCAGGAGTTCGTCGACCAGTTCAACGCCGATCCGCAGCTGCGCGAGCGCTTCGCCGGCACGTTCACCAGCAAGGGCCTGTACGCGGAAATGGACGCCGCGCTGCGCCGGGGCGCCCGTTCGCTGGATTCCGCGCAGCTGATCTCGGTGACCCGGGCCATGGCGGCCGTGATCCCGCGCCTGCAGCAGGCCAACTGCGCCAAGCTGATGCGGCCCAAGGACGATTTCGACCGGGTGCTGGGCGCCGACGTCCAGAGCGCCCTCGAGCGCCTGCCGCCGCGCCACCACCTCAACTTCTGGCGCTTCTACCTGGCGGCGCTCAAGGCCGAGGTCAACGACCTGCCCGAGCGCCCGGTCGACCAGCCGGCGCGCGAGCGCGCGCTGATGGAGCTGGGCGGCCGCTTCAACCAGAACGACGTCGCGCGCCTGCAGCGCGTGCTGCAGGACCCCCTTTCGGCGCCCGACGCCGACGCCTGCTGGGCCATCAATGCGTTCACGCACAACGCCACCCAGCTGTCGCCCGACCACGCGGAAGCGCTGGCCCGGCTGATCTGGGGCGGCCAGTAAGGCCGTGCCCTTGCTGGTCGGCCTCGCGCGGATGCTGCTCGCCACGCTGGGGCTGGCCTGGGCCAGCCCGGTGACGGCGGCGGGCCTGCTGGCGGGCCTGGCCGGGGTGCCCTTCGGGGCCCGCGCCCGGTTCTCCGATGCGGCGCTGGTGTTCCACCGCTATCCCTGGGGCCCGGGCGGGGCGCTGACCCTGGGCAACGTGATCCTGCACACCGGCGGCAGCCTGGACGAGCCGGCCGTGACCTACGCCTGCCGCGCCCGCGGCGGCCGCGACCAGCAGGTGAGGCTGGGCGACCACGAGCGCGCCCACGTGCTGCAGTACCTGGCGCTGGGGCCGCTGTTCCTGCCGCTGTACTTCGCCTGCGGCGGCATCAGCCACCGCAACCGTTTCGAGCAGGCGGCCGACCGCTACGCCCTGACCGGGCGCGGCTGGTGGCCCTGGCCGCGGCCCGGGCGGCTTTGACGCCCCTCAAGGCGGCGTGAAAGGGCGGTGGTAAACTGCCGGCCATCCCGAAACCCCTGGTGATGCCATGTTGGCCCTCGAATTCCCCGGCAGCGACAAGCTGATCGCGATGATCAACGCGGCGGTCACCGGTGACTGCCAGCGCCAGACCACCGACTGCATCCGCAACGGCCTCTCCGAGCTGATCCGCAAGCGCGCCATGACCCTGCCGGCCTGCGTGCTCGAGCCCGTGGCCGACCACTACGCCCGCCGCGAGCTCTACCGCTGCGAGCTGACCGGCTTCAGCGTGGTGGCCATGACCTGGGGCCCGGGGCAGGGCACCGCCATCCACGATCATTCCGGCGTGTGGTGCGTCGAGGGCATCGTCGAGGGCCAGCTGGAGATCACCCAGTACGACCTGCGCGGCCGCGACGGCGACCGGTTCCAGTTCGAGCCCGTGGGCACCACGCTGGCCGGCGCCGGCTCGGCCGGCAGCCTGATCCCGCCGCACGAGTACCACACCATCCGCAACCCCAGCGCCACCGACATCGCGGTGTCCCTGCACATCTACAAGCAGGCCCTGACCTGCTGCGCGCACTTCCACCCCGCGGCCGACGGCTGGTACACCAAGGCCGACCGCCAGCTCGGCCTCGACGAAGCGGCCTGAGCTATAATCCCCGCGCCAACGTGCCGGTGTGGCGGAATGGTAGACGCGGGGGACTCAAAATCCCTTGGCAGCGATGTCGTGTAGGTTCGAGTCCTATCACCGGTACCACCCAAATGAACCAGGTTCATTTGTGATCGAAGGGGCCCGCGAAAGCGGGCCTTCTTTTTTGAACGCGGATCAAAGCGGAAAACGCAGGATAAAAGCGGATTAACTGAAATTGGAGCCAGCGACCTGGTCAGGCACTGGCCTCAATCCAATCCAGGCTCCCTCATCCGCTCTGATCGTGCCTTTTCCGCTTTGATCCGCGTTCAAACTAGTAACGCTAGATCTTCGCGAGGAACCCGGCGATGGCGGGCCCGAAGCGGTCGATGTCGACCAGGAACGCATCATGGCCCTGCGGCGAGGGCAGGGGCAGGAACTCCGAATCGGCGCCGCCGGCGCGCAGGCCGTCGGCGACCTGCTCCTGCTGCTGCAGGGGGAAGAGGATGTCGGTGTGGACGCCGATCGCGAGCGCGCGTTCGAGCTTGATGTTCGCCAGCCCGCGCAGAACATCGCCGTTGCCGTACTCGGCCACGTCGAACCAGTCCATCGAACGGCCCAGGTACAGGTAGCAGTTCGGGTCGAAGCTGCGCACGAAGCGGCGCGCGTGGCCCTCGAGGTAGCGCTCGACCTCGAACTCCTGCCCGAAGGGATCGTCCTCGCGGCACTCGCTGTCCAGGCGCACGCGGCCGAAACGGCCGTCCCACTCCATCGCCGAGCGGTACGTCACCACGCCCAGCTTGCGCGCGATGCGCATGCCGTTCTCCGGATACGCGTGCTCGTCGTAGAGGCCCTGGTTCCAGTTCGGATCGAGCCGGATCGCCTCGCGCTGCAGCGAGCGGATGGCGATCGAGAACGGCAGCGCCTGCGCGCTGCCCGAGACATTGATGTGCGTGCGCGCCGCGCCCGGGTGCAGCAGCAGGAAGGCCAGCGCGGTCATGCCGCCCATCGAGTTGCCGATCACGCAGGCCAGGCGCTCGATGCCCAGCGACTGCACGACGTGGTGGGCCGCGCGGGCGCCGTCCTCGATCGAGAGGTCGGGGAAGTCGAGGCGGTAGGGCTGGCCGGTGGCCGGGTTGATCGACGCCGCGCCGGTGGAGCCCTTGCAGCTGCCGAGCGCGTTCACGCAGACGACGAACCAGCGGTCGGTGTCGATCGGCTTGCCCGGCCCCAGCATCGCTTCCCACCAGCCCGGCTCGTGGTTGCCCGCGTTCGACGCGGCGTGCGCGTTCGGCGACAGCCCGGTGAAGATCAGCACCGCGTTGTCGCGCGCGGCGTTCAATTCACCCCAGGTTTCGCAGGCCATGCGCGCGCCGTGCAGCGCGCCGCCGCGCTTGAACGGAAACGGCGAGGGCAGGGCGACGAAGCGCGTACCCGGCGGGATCGCCTCGCTCACGGCAGCACCTGGTCGATCACCAGCTCGGCGCGGGCGCCGTCGGCGACGGCCAGCGTCACGGCGGTGGCCTCGAGGTCGCCCGGCGCGGCGGCCGCGTCACCCGACTTCGAGATGCGCGCCAGGACGCGGACTTCCGACTGCATCGAAAGCTTCTGCGCTGGCATCAGGCCGTCGGCGTCCGACAGCGTCAGCGTGAGCGGGAAACCGGTGGCCGGCAGCCGCTTCACCGCCACCGGCAGGCCCGCGCCATCGGCGGTGCGGGCGAAGACGTAGAGCACGCTGCCGTCACCCACCTGTTCGGCCAGGGCGGGCGCGAGCGCGACGGTGACCGTGATCGTGGGGCCCGCGGCAACGGGCGCGTCCTCGAGCGGCGCCAGGCCGGCCAGTTCGCGTGCCTGGTCCAGCTGCGGCTTCAGCGCCAGCGCGGTTTGCGGGTCGAGCAGCGGCAGCAGGCGGCCCCACACCTCGGCGGCCTCGGCCGGCTGGCCTGCCTGCAGGCGCTGTGCGCCGAGGAAGAACAGGCCGCGCTGGTGCGACGGCGCGGCGGCGACGACCTGCTCCAGCAGGCGCGTGGCGCTGTCGGGGAAACGGCCGTCGGGCGCGGCGCGCATCTGCGCGTCGGCGTACTCGACCATCAGGTCCGGTTCGTTGGGCAAGATCGCGTAGGCCCGCGCGAAGGCGTCGCGCGCCTCGGTCCAGCGCTGCTGCGCCATGCGGCTGCGGCCGAGCAGCACCCAGCCCTCGACGCTGCCGGGTTCGTCGGCCAGGCGGCGTTCGAGCTGGGCGATGGCGCCTTCGAGCGTGGTGGGGGCTTCGACGTTGGCCGGGTCCAGCGCATCGGGTTCGCCCACGGCGTAATAGAGCCCGGCGGTGAACACGGGCACCGCCAGCAGCATCGCCAGCGCACTGCCGCGCGAGGACCGCCACAGCGGCGGCAGCACGAAGGCCAGCGCCAGCACCACCAGCAGCGCGGCGCCGATCAGGAAAGACGTCATCACCACTCCTGGGAATCGTTGGCCGGCGGCACGGCGGGCGCGGCGGCAGCGCGGCGGCGCACCACGGCCACCAGCACGGCGGCGCCGCCCAGCAGGATCAGCGCCGGGCCGAACCACAGCAGCCAGGTGGTCGGCTTCACCGGCGGGTTGTAGAGCACGAAATCGCTGTAGCGCGCGACCAGGTAGTCCTTGATCTCGGCGTCGGTCTTGCCCTGGCGCATCAGGTCGAGCACCTGGCGGCGCAGGTCCTCGGCGATCTGGGCATTGGAGTCGGCCAGCGACTGGTTCTGGCACATCACGCAGCGCAGCTCGGCGCTCAGCGCGCGGAAGCGGGCTTCCTCGGCGGCGTCGCGGAACTCGATCGGCGCGGCGGCGTTCGCCACCAGCGAGGCCAGCATCAGCATCAGGAAAAGCAGGCGCTTCATCGCAGGTCCTCGATCAACGGCAGCAGCTGCGCTTCGACGACTTCATCCGTCACCGGCCCGACGTGCTTCCAGCGGATCACGCCCTGCGCATCCACCAGGAAGGTCTCGGGCGCGCCGTAGATGCCCCAGTCGAGCGCGGCGCGGCCTTCCTCGTCGGTGATCACCAGGTCGTAGGGATTGCCGAACTGCTGCAGCCAGCGCTGCGCGTCCTCGGTGGTGTCCTTGTAGTCGTAGCCGACCACCTTGATGACGCCGCTTTCGGCCAGGCGCGTGATCACCGGGTGCTCGTCGCGGCAGGCCGGGCACCAGCTGCCCCAGACGTTGAGCAGGTAGGGCGCGCCGCGCAGGTCGGTATTGCGCACGATGCGGTCGGGCTCGCCCAGCACCGGCAGCGCGAATTCAGGCGCCGGCTTGCCCACCAGCGGCGACGGGATCGCGCTGGTGTCCTTGCCCGAATTCATCATCACGCCCACGCCCAGCAGCACGGCCAGGCCGAGGAAGGCGATGAAGGGCAGCAGCCGCTTGATCATGCCGCCACCTTGCGCCGGAAGCGCTGGTCGAAGGCGACGATGAAGCCGCCGAGCGCCATGAACAGCGCGCCGAGCCAGATCAGGCGGATCCAGGGCTTCACGTACAGCCGCAGCGCCCAGGTGCCGTTCGCATCCAGCGGTTCACCCAGCGCCACGTACAGGTCGCGGTGCAGGCTGCCGTGCAGGGCCGCCTCGGTCATCACCTGGCCGCCGGCCTTGTAGGCGCGCTTCTCGGGGTGCATCACCGCGATCTCCTCGCCGTCGCGGCTCACGCGCACGGTGCCGCGGTCGGCGATGAAATTCGGGCCCGGCGCCTTCTCCACGCCGTCGAAGGCGAAGTCGTAGCCGCGCAGCGCGAACGACTGCCCGGGCCGCGCCGCCACGTCACGCTCGATGCTGGTCGATTCGGTGATGAACACGCCGGCCACGAAGAGGCCGATGCCCGCATGCGCCAGCACCATGCCGACCATCTCGGCGGTGAAGCGGCTGCCCTTCGAGCGCGCGCGCTGCCAGACGAAGCGCGCCGTGCCGCCCAGGATCCAGGCCGCGCCCAGCAGGCCGAACGCCGTCTTGGCGGTGCCTTCGGGCCACAGGAAGAAGGTCGCCACGCCCACGACCACGGCCAGCACGGCCCACGGCGCCAGCCAGCGCACCGGCTGAGACATGTCCTCGCGCTGCCAGCGCACCAGCGGCCCGAACGGCACCAGCGCCACCAGCGGCGCCATCAGCAGGATGAACAGCAGGCCGAAGTAGGGCGGGCCGACGGAAATCTTGCCGAGGTCGAGCGCGTCGGCCAGCAGCGGGTAGAGCGTGCCCAGCAGGATCATCGCCGCCGAGGCGGTGAGCAGCAGGTTGTTGGCCAGCAGGAAGGTCTCGCGCGAGCCGGCCGCGAACGGCTGCCCCGATTCCACCTTGGGCGCGCGGATCGCGTACAGCAGCAGCGAGCCGCCGATCACGATCGCGAGGAAAATGAGGATGAACATGCCGCGCTCGGGATCCGACGCGAACGCATGCACCGAGGTCAGCACGCCCGAGCGCACCAGGAAGGTGCCCAGCAGCGACAGCGAGAACGCCGCGATCGCCAGCAGCAGGGTCCAGCCGCGGAAGCTGCCGCGCTTCTCGGTCACCGCCTGCGAGTGCACCAGCGCGGCGCCCACGAGCCAGGGCATGAAGCTCGCGTTCTCGACCGGGTCCCAGAACCACCAGCCGCCCCAGCCCAGTTCGTAATAGGCCCAGAAGCTGCCGAGCGCGATGCCCAGCGTCAGGAAGGCCCAGGCCACGTTGGTCCACGGCCGCGACCAGCGCACCCACTGCGCGTCCACCTTGCCGTCGATCAGCGCCGCCACCGCGAACGCGAACGCCACCGCGAAGCCGACGTAGCCCATGTAGAGCAGCGGCGGGTGGAAGATCATGCCCGGGTCCTGCAGCAGCGGGTTCATGTCGCGCCCTTCGGCCGCGGCCGGCAGCAGCCGCACGAAGGGGTTGGACGTGAACACGGTGAAGGCGAGGAAGCCCACCGACACCATGCCCATCACCGCCAGCACGCGCGCCACCACCGGCGCCGGCAGCGCCTTCGAGAAGCGCGCCACCAGCGCGGTCCACAGCACCAGGAACCAGATCCACAGCAGCAGCGAACCTTCGTGCGCACTCCACACCGCGGTGATCTGGTACGCGCGCGGCAGCAGCGTGTTCGAGTTCTGGGCGACATAGGCCACCGAGAAATCGTGCTGCAGGAAGGCCCAGGTCAGCAGCGCGTACGACACCGACACCAGCACCAGCAGGCCGTAGGCCAGCGGCCGGGCGGTGGCCATCCAGGCCGCGTGGCCGCGGTGCGCGCCGGCCAGCGGCAGCACCGACAGCGCCACCGCCAGCACCATCGCCAGCAGCAGGCTGATCAATCCCAGTTCGGGCAGCACTCAGTAGCCTCCCGGCTTGGCTTCGCCCGCGGGCGCCGCCTCGACCTTGTGCTTCTCGTGCGCCTTGCCCATCGCGTCGGCGACTTCCTTGGGCATGTACTGCTCGTCGTGCTTGGCCAGCACCTGGGTGGCGATGAAGACGTCGCCCTCGCGGCGGCCGGTGGCGACCACGGCCTGGTTCTCGCGGAACAGGTCGGGGAGGATGCCCTCGTAGTGCGCGGTCATGATCGCGTCGCCGTCGGTGACGCCGAACTGCACCTTCAGCGTGCCTTCCTCGCGCTTGAGCGTGTCCTTGGCGACCATGCCGCCGAGCCGGAACACGGCCTGGTCGGCGGCTTCGCCCGCGAACACCTGGCTGGGCGTGTAGAGGTAGGTGATGTTCTCGCGCAGGGCGAGCGTGACCAGCGCCGCGGCGACGCCGGAGGCGGCCAGCAGGGCGAGGATGAGCAGCAGGCGGCGCTTGCGGATCGGGTTCATGCGGGGGTTCCGGTCTTGCGGGCGGCCTCGCGCGCGGCGCGCTGGGCGATCTCGCGGCGGGTGCGCGCCAGCTTCAGGCGCGGCACCGCGAAGTCCCAGGCCAGGAAGGCCGCGAACACGGCGTAGGCGCCGATGACGTACTCGAGGTAGCTCATCGCGCCACCCCCGAGGCCGCGCGGGCCCAGTCCTTGCCGGCCTCGCGCGCGAGGTTGTCGGCGCGGGCGCGCTGCAGCAGCGAGCCGATGAACCAGAACTTGGTGGCGAACACCATCACCCAAAGCGGCCAGGCCATGGACGAATCCATGGTGGACTCGCCGAACAGCTTGATGGTGGCGCCCTGGTGCAGCGAGTTCCACCACTCCACCGAGTAGCGGATCACCGGCAGCAGCACCACGCCGACGATGGCCAGGAAGCCGGCGGCGCGCGCGGCGGCGCGGCGGTCCTCGATCGCGGCGTTAAGGCCGATCACGCCCAGGTAAAGGAACAGCAGCACCAGTTCGGAGGTCAGGCGCGGATCCCAGTCCCACCAGGTGCCCCACATCGGCTTGCCCCAGATCGAACCGGTGGCCAGGGTGACGAAGGTGAACCAGGCGCCGACCGGGGCGCAGGCCATGGCCAGCACTTCGCACAGCTTGATGTGCCAGACCAGGGCGATGGCGGCATAGACCGCCATCAGCGCGTACACGAACAGGCTCATCCACGCGGCCGGCACGTGGATGTAGAGGATGCGGAAGCTGTCGCCCTGCTGGTAGTCGGCCGGCACCACGAACAGCGCGCCGTAGAGGCCCACGGCCATCATCGCGAGGGCGACCAGGAAGGAGACCGGCACCCAGCGCGCCGCGAAGCGGTCGAAGACCGGCGGCGAGCCGAGTTGGTGGAACCAGAGCAGGACGGGATTCACGGTGGTTTGCGACTTCTTCAGCTCAGGGCGATTCGGACCGCCGCGGCGGCGGCGAGCGGGGCCAGCACGAGGGCCAGGGCCAGTCCGGCCCCCAGCAGCAGCAGGGCGCCGGCCCAGGGAAGGCCCTGCGCGGCGGCCATCACGCTGCCTGCCCCGAACACCAGCACGGGCAGGAACAAAGGCAGCGCCAGCAGGGCCAAAAGCATACCAGAGCGCCGTATACCGACCGTCAGCGCCGCGACCACCGCGCCCACCAGGCTCAGCAGCGGCGTGCCCAGCAGCAGCGAGGCCACCAGCACCGGCAGGAGTTCCGTCGGCAGGTACAGCAGTTGCGCCAGCAGCGGCGTCGCCAGCACCAGGGGCAGGGCGGTGGTGAGCCAGTGCACGCCCACGCGCACGGCGATCAGCCAGGCCAGCGGCACCGGCGCGAGCAGCATCTGCTCGAGGCTGCCGTCCTCGACATCGCTGCGGTAGAGCGCGTCCAGGGTGAGCAGGCCCGACAGCAGCACCGCGACCCACAGCACGCCCGGCGCGATACGCGCCAACTGCGGCGGGTCGGCGCCGAGCGCCAGCGGGAACAGGGCGACCACCATCAGCGAGAACAGCAGCGGCTGGGCCGCATCACCGCGCCGGCGCCAGACCAGGCGCAGGTCGCGCAGGGCCTGGGCGCGGCCGGCCGCCAGCAGCGACGGGCCTCTCACGCCGGCACCCGGGTCGGGCCCAGCGCGAGCGTGCGCACCGGCACCGGCGGGGCCGCGTAGGCGCCGTGCGTGGTGAGCAGGGCGGCGCCGCCGGTGGCGAGGTGCTGCTGGATCAGGCGGTTCACCAGCGCGATGCCGTCCAGGTCGAGGTTGGCGTAGGGCTCGTCCAGCAGCCACAGCGGTGCCGGCTGCAGGCGCAGGCGGGCGAGGGCCAGGCGTTTGTTCTGGCCGGCCGAGAGGCGACGGGCGGGGCTGTCTTCGTGGCCGGCCAGGCCGACGGCGGCGAGCGCGGCCGCGAGGTCGGCGCCGGGGTCGCCGCCCTGGAGGGCGTGGCTGTAGGCCAGGTTTTCCAGCGCGCCGAGGTCAGCCTTGTGCCCGGACAGGTGTCCGAGATAGGCGCTGCCGCGGGCCAGGTGGTCGCGGTCCACCGGCCGGCCCTGCAGGGCGACTTCGCCCCCCGAGGCGGGCAACAAGCCGGCCAGCACGCGCAGCAGCGTGGTCTTGCCGGCGCCGTTGCCGCCCAGCACCAGCAGGGCTTCGCCGGGGCCCAGGGTGAAGTCGAGGGGGCCGAACACCGGCTCGTCGTTGCGCGAGAAGCACAGCCCGCGGGCCTGCAGCAGCGGGGACGAGGCGTGCGGGGAGTCGGTCATTGCGCGGGCATGCTACGAGCCGGGGCTGGCGCTGTCCATGACGCAGGTCAGGGCAGCCCCGGTAACCAAATGGCGCGGTGAACAGCGATCCTTCACATAGTTGACCGCGGCCCGGCGTTTCCTGCCATTGGATGATTGTGATTGCAATGTGGCTGGGGGAGAATCGAGCGGCTCATTCATCTGCAGGACAGCTATTCCATGCGCGCCACACCCCTGATGCTCGCGATCGCCCTGGGCCTCGGCCTGCCGGCAGGTTCGCCCGATGCCGCTTCGCCCAAGAATCCCGACGCGCTGCGTGCCGATGCGCTGCAGACCTACATCGTCGTTTTCGACGAGGCCCCGGCCGCCCGTTTCCGCGGCTTCGGCAAGGCCGACGCCGGCCGCCCGTCGCTGGCCGCCACCAGCCCGATGGCCACCGGCGAGCGCAAGTACGACGCCACCAGCGCCGCGGCGGTCGAGTACGTCGACTACCTCGACGACCTCCGCCGCACGCGCCTCAACGACGCGGCCATCGCGCTGATGCGCCCGCTGGAGCCGACCCACGTCTTCCGCCACGGCCTCAACGGCATGAGCGTCGAGCTCACCGCCGATGAAGCCAAGCGCATCGCGCGCCTGCCCGGCGTGCGCACCGTGCGCCCGGAGTTCGAGCGCTACCTGATGACCGACCGCGGCCCGCTCTGGATCAAGGCCGACCAGGTCTGGTCCGGGCTCGCCACCGGCGTCGCCAACCGCGGCGAGGGCGTGATCGTCGGCGTCATCGACAGCGGCATCAACCGCACCCACGTGTCCTTCTCGGGCGCGGGCATCACCAACCCGCTGCCGGGCTTCGTCGGCTACTGCGCCTCGGTGCCCTCGGCCTGCAACAACAAGGTGATCGGCCTCTGGGACTTCACCGGCCCGGCCAATGGCATCGGCGACCCGATCGACGACGACGGCCACGGCACCCACACCGCCTCCACGGCGGTCGGCGCGCCGTTTTCCTCCGGCGGCGTCACCTACAGCGGCGTGGCGCCGCGCGCGAACCTGATCGCCTACAAGGCCTGCCCGGCCGATACCTGCACCGGCTCGGCCATCCTCGCCTCGATCGACCGCGCCATCGCCGACGGCGTGGACGTCATCAACTACTCCATCGGCAGCGGCCCCTTCGATCCGTGGGACTCGGTCGGCGTGGCCGGCGCCGATGACGCGGAATCCTTCCTGGCGGCCCGCGAGGCCGGCATCGTGGTGGCGGCCTCGGCCGGCAACGACGGCCCGGATCCGGGCACGCACGGCAACCCGGCCAACTCGCCCTGGGTGATGGGCGTCGCCGCCGCCACCCACGACCGCTCCGGCGCCGGCGATCGCCTCGCCAGCTTCAGCGGCCGCGGCCCGGTCGTCCCGCTCGGCGTGAACAAGCCCGACATCACGGGTCCGGGCGTCAGCATCCGCGCCGCCGGCACCGCCAGCAACACGGCGGTAGCCACCCTCAGCGGCACCTCGATGTCGTCGCCGCACGTGGCCGGCGCCGCCGCGCTGCTGCGCTCGATCCACCCGGGCCACACCCCCGACGAGATCATCTCGGCGCTGATGCTCACCGCGCGACCCTCGGTCACCGAGTTCTCCCTGCCGACCACCCCGCACGACCAGGGCTCGGGCATGGTGGACGTGGCCCTGGCCGCGCGCGCCGGCCTCTACCTCGACGTGCCGGCGGGCGGCTTCAACGCCCCGCGCGCCAACCCGTACACGGGCGGCGCCGAGAACATCAACCTGCCCAGCATCGCCCACGGCGCCTGCTTCCGCAGCTGCGTGCTCACCCGCACGTTCAAGCTGATGCCGGGTGCCGCGGCCGGCAACTACAGCGTGCAGGCCAGCTTCACCGATGCGCCGGGCGCCACCATCACCCCGAGCGTGGGCTCGTTCACCAGCAGCGCCGGTGGCCAGGCGGTCAGCTTCACCGTCAATGTCGACAGCCCGGCCCTGGTGGGCAAGTGGGTCTACGGCAGCGTCACCCTGGTGAACACCTCCGGCGACGGTCGTCCGAACCTGCGCCTGCCGGTGTCGATCTACGTCTCGCCGTTCGCCAGCTCGGCCGCCGAAGCGGCGCTGTCGACGATCACCCGCAACGTGACCCGTGAGCGCGACTACTTCGACATCACGCTCAGCGGCATGGTGCCGATGCCGGAGGCGCGCTTCAGCACCTCCAGCCTGGTGGCGCCGGTCAGCACCACGCAGACCATCGCGGCTGATCCGACCAACAACGATCCCTACGACGCCGGCTCCAATACCTACCTGCGCCTGGTCTCGGTGCCGGCCACGCCGGCCGGCAGCGATCCGATCCAGTACCGCCTCACCGTGACCACCACGGCGACGAACCCGGACATCGACCTGTTCGTGGGCCGCGACACCGACCTCAACGGCGCGGGCCGCGAGGCCGAAGAGCTCTGCACCTCGCTCACGAGCGGGTCCAACGAGTCCTGCGTGCTCAGCTTCACCTCCCAGGCCTCCGCCGCCCAGTACTGGATCGTGGTCCAGAACTTCAGCGGCCCGGGCACGGGCGTGCGCGTGGATTCGGTGCTGCTGCCGATCTCGGTCTCGAGCACGTCGGCCATGGTGGCCAGCGGCCCCGGCCGCACCTCGGCCAGCGCGTCCTTCCGCATCCGCGTCGCCTACGATGATCCGGGCCTGGTCAATGGCCAGTCGCGCGAGGGCCTGCTGTTCATCCAGCCCAGCCCGGGCGCGAACCCGATCGAAGTGCCGATCCGCCTCACGCGCACCGGCAGCAGCTTCGAGCCGTTCGCGCTGGCCAACAACGTTGGCCGCGCGGTGACGCTGCCGGCGGGCGCCAGCCACGACAAGCTGTACTTCGACGTGCCGCCGAACGTGACCAGCGTCGAGTTCACCACCAGCAATGCCACCGGCAACGTGGACCTGTACGTCGCCCACGTGGCCTCGCCGACCGGTCCGGCCATCGCCTCGGCGCCGGCATGGAACGGGCAGGCGATCTACCGCGTCGCCTCGGGTTCGGGCAATGAGTCGCTGACCGTCGCGGGTGGCAACCTGCCGCCGGGCCGCTACTACGTGGTGCCCACCAACGCCACCGGCGGCACGGTGAGCGCCACGGTCACCGCGCGCATCCTCACCCAGGGCGTGAAGCCGGCCTTCCTCTCGGGCCAGTACTTCAACCCTGCGCGCGACGGCCATGGCCTGTTCATCGACTTCGCGGGCCCGGCCGGGAACCCGGACCAGTGGATCTCGGTCTGGTACGCCTACCTCGAGGACACCACCCCGACCTGGTACTACTCGCAGGGCGCCACGCCCGGCGCGGACGGCATCTGGAAGGCGGAGCTGTTCCGCGTCGTCTGGGACGGCGACAGCACGCACGCGGTGGACGTCGGCGACGTGATCGTGACCCCGACCGGGGCCGAGACGATGACGATGAGCTTCAACCTCGACGGCCGCAGCGGTTCGGAGCCGATGGTCCGCATCGGCGGCGGCACCTGCCCGCAGTTCAACGGCCAGACCCTCGACGTGAGCGGCCACTGGTTCTCGCCGACGCTGTCGGGCTTCGGCTACAGCTACCAGGTCACCGGTGGCGCCAATCCGCAGGAAGTCTTCATCCCCTACGTCTACGACGGCCAGGGTTTCCCGCGCTGGCTGTACGGCCAGAAGAACTTCGACGGCAGCGTCGGCAACTTCAACCTGCAGTGGTTCGCCGGCTTCTCGCCGCTGGCCGCCCCGGTGCAGCTGACCGGCACCGCCGCCGGCACCGGCACCCGCACGCTGGCGACCAACAACGTCACCAACATGTCGGTCAATGCCAACCTGACCGGCGCGCTGGCGGGCAACTGGGTGCAGAACCTCCCGGTCGCGCAGCTGTCGCAGCGCAAGAACTGCCAGTAAGCCCGTGCCATGCCGCGTGAAGAAGGGGCCCTCCGGGGCCCCTTTTTTTCAGCCGTGGGAGGGGCTCCAGTCCCGATGGCTTGTGCCTGAAAGCATCGGGACTGAAGTCCCTCCCACAGGGCCGGGGGCGGCATAATACGGGCTCCCGCCGAAACGACGCTCCCGCCCATGCACGTGCCCAACAAGCTGCCGAAGGTCGGCACCACCATCTTTACCGTCATGTCCCAGCTGGCGCTGGAGCACCAGGCGGTCAACCTGGGCCAGGGCTTCCCGGATTTCCCGGTGCCGCAGCGGCTGGTGGACGAACTCGCGCGCGCGATGGCCGAGGGCAAGAACCAGTACGCGCCGATGACCGGCATCCCGGCCCTGCGCCAGGCCATCGCCGCCAAGACCGCGCGCTGCTACGGCCGCACCGTGGATGCCGACGCCGAGGTCACGGTGACCAGCGGCGCCAGCGAGGCGATCTTCAACGCCATCCTCGCCCTGGTCAGCCCGGGCGAGGAGGTGATCGTGCTCGACCCCTGCTACGACTGCTACGAGCCCGCCATCGACCTCGCCGGCGCGACCCCCGTGCACGTGCCGCTGGATCCCGTGGATTTCAGCGTCGACTGGCAGCGCGTGCGCGACGCCATCACGCCGCGCACCCGCATGCTGATGGTGAACACGCCGCACAATCCGTCCGGCGCGATGTTCACCGCCGACGACATGGCGGCGCTGGCCGGCCTGCTGCGCGGCACCGACATCATCCTGCTCTCGGACGAGGTCTACGAGCACATCATCTTCGACGGCCGCCGGCATGAATCGGTGCTGCGCTACCCGGAGCTGGCCGAGCGGTCCGTGGTCGTGTCCAGCTTCGGCAAGACCTACCACTGCACCGGCTGGAAGATCGGCTACGCGATCGCGCCGCCGAAGCTGAGCGCCGAGTTCCGCAAGGTGCACCAGTACAACACCTTCTGCAGTTTCGCCCCGGCGCAGTGGGCGTTCGCGGCGATGATCGCGCAGGAGCCGGCGCACTACGACGAGCTCGGCGCCTTCTACCAGGCCAAGCGCGACCGCTTCCGCGAACAGCTGCTGGGCACGCGCCTGAAGCCGCTGCCGGTGCCGGGCGGCTATTTCCAGCTGGTGGACTATTCGGCGGTGAGCCACCTGCCGGACGCGGAGTTCTGCCGCTGGCTGACGATCGAGAAGGGCGTGGCCGCGATCCCGCTGTCGCCGTTCTACGAGACGCCGCCGGCCGGCCAGCGCCTGGCGCGGCTGTGCTTCGCCAAGGTCGAATCCACCCTGGACGCCGCGATCGAGCGGCTGGCGAGGATCTGAGCATGCAGGACCTCCGCGTCTCGCTGGTGCAGGGCGATACCGTTTGGCACGACCCGGCGGCGAATCGTGAACGCTACGGCGACCTGATCGCGCCGCTGGCCGGCCAGTCCGACCTGGTGGTGCTGCCGGAAACCTTCACCTCGGGCTTCAGCAACGAGGCCCTGGCCAGCGCCGAAGACATGGACGGCCCGACCGTGCGCTGGATCCGCGAGCAGGCCGCGCGCCTGGGCGCGGTGGTCACCGGCAGCGTGCAGCTGCGGGTGGGCGAGGGCGTGTACAACCGCCTGCTGTGGGCCACGCCGGAGGGCGGGCTGTCGTCCTACGACAAGCGCCATCTGTTCCGGATGGCGCGCGAGCACGAGCGCTATGCCGCTGGCCGCGATCGCCTCACGGTGGAGCTCAAGGGCTGGCGGGTGTGCCCGCTGGTCTGCTACGACCTGCGCTTCCCGGTCTTCATCCGCAACCGCTTTGGCGTCGAGGCGCCGGGCCGCTTCGACTACGACCTGCTGCTGTTCGTCGCCAATTGGCCCGCCCCGCGCCGTTACGCCTGGCAGACACTGCTGCGCGCCCGCGCGATCGAGAACCTGAGCTGCGTCGCCGCGGTCAACCGCGCCGGCACCGACGGCAACGGCATCGCCTACGCCGGCGACAGCGTCGCCCTGGACTTCCTGGGCCAGCCGCAGCTCGAGTTCGGGGAGGGCGTGCACGTCGGCACCACCACGTTCTCCGCATCCGCACTCGCCGCCCACCGCGAACGCTTTCCGGCCCACCTCGACGCCGATCGTTTCGAGGTTTACTGATCGTCTGGTGCTTGTGGGCTTGGCGTTTCGAACGCGGATCAGGGCGGATGGACGCGGATAAACGCGGATAGGGAAACCGCACGAAGAATTTTGTCGGGCGCTTACTTCGCCAGCCTGGCGGCGAAACCCGACGGGGGCACGGCGAAAGAAAAGGGGTCAGAGTAAATATCTGTTTCAAACAGATATTTACTCTGACCCCTTTTTTGCACAGCTCATCGCTTTGGTTTATCCGCGTTTATCCGCGTCCATCCGCTCTGATCCGCGTTCAAACCTCCGAACCCCCACCCCGCGAGATCAATCGTCGGACGGCAGGCCCTCGGGGCGCTTTTTGCGGAAGGGCGGAGGGCCGCCGGCGCCGCCGGGGCGCGGGCCGCGGTTGCCGTCGACCGGGCCGCGCGGGCCTTTCTTCGGGCCGCCGTAGGGGCTGGCGCCGGCGGGCGCGTTGCCGCGCGGGCCGGCCGGGCCGCGCGAATGGCCGTAAGGGGCATCGCCGCCGGGCTTCGGGCCACGCGGGCCACGCGGGCCGCCGGGACCACCCGGGCCACGCGCCTGGCCGTAGGGCGAACCGCCCTGCGGACGCGGGCCACTGGGCTTGCCGCCCGGACGCTGGCCGCGCGGCGGCGCGACCTTCGAGCCTGTTTCCACGCCCTCGGGCACGTACCAGCTGCGGAACGCGGCCGGGTTGTTGTCGTGCGCATTGGCATGCGTCGGCTGCGCGTCACCGCGCGGGCCGCGCGGCTTCTTGTTGAAGCCGCCGCCCGGCGCACCGGGTGCGCGGTTGCCGAAGCTGTCGTCGCGCGGACCGCGGGGGCCGCCGGGCGCACCGCCGGGCTTGCCGGCGAAGGGCTTGGCACCAAACGGCTTGGGCGGACGCGCGCCGCGCGGTGCGTCGGGACCCATCGGGCCCGCGAACGGCTTGCCGCCGCCGGCGCCGCGCTTGCCCTTGCCGCCGAACGGCTTGCCGGCGCCACCGGCCGGGCGACCGCGACCGCGGCCGCCGGGCTTGTCCTCGCGGAAGGTGTCGAAGCGGCGCAGCTCGCGCGCCTCGTCGTCCACCGCACCGTTGACGTAGGACGCCTGCTTGCGGTCCTTGCCGACCCGGATCTCGGTCGGGCGCGACTTGCGCTGGCCGATCACCGGCTGCAGCGTCAGCACCGGCGGATTCTGCTCGAGCTGGAACTGCGCGCGCAGCTTCTCGACCTGGTCGGACGGCATCTCCTCGCAGTGGCCGCGCTTGAGCAGGCGCGGCAGGTGCACGCTGCCGTACTTGACGCGCTTGAGGCGGCTGACGTTGTAGCCCTGCGATTCCCACAGGCGGCGCACCTCGCGGTTGCGGCCCTCGGTGAGCACGACCTTGAACCAGGCGTGCGAATCGGAGCTGCCGATCCGCTCGATCTCGTCGAACTTGGCCGGGCCGTCCTCGAGCTGCACGCCCTTGGCCAGGCGCTGCACCACGTCATCGGGCACTTCGCCATGGATGCGGCAGACGTACTCGCGGGCGATGCCGCTGGACGGGTGCATCAGCGCATTGGCGAGCTCGCCGTCGGTGGTGAGCAGCAGCAGGCCGGTGGTGTTGATGTCGAGGCGGCCCACCGCGATCCAGCGCGCGCCCTTCAGGCGCGGCAGCGATTCGAACACGGTCGGGCGGCCCTCGGGGTCTTCGCGGGTGGTCACTTCGCCTTCGGGCTTGTTGTACAGCAGCACGCTGGCCGGCTCGGTCAGCGCGGTGGCGACGAAGGTCTTGCCGTCGAGGTCGATGCGGTCACCGCCCTTCACCGACTGGCCGGTCTGCGCGACCGCACCGTTGACCTTCACCAGGCCCTGGGCGATGCGCTCTTCCAGCGCGCGGCGCGAGCCGAGGCCGGCCTGGGCCAGCACCTTGTGCAGCCGCTCCTCGGCCTTGGCCGCGGGCGAGCCGCCCTTGGCGCGAAGGGAGAGGGTCTTCTTGGATTTGTCGCTCATTACTTGTGCTCCGGCTCGGCGGTGTCGCCGGCCTCAGGGTCGGAAAGGTTCGCGTCGTCGCCGTCGGCGTCGTCGCCATCGGTCGTCGGGGCGACGCCGGTGTCGGAGTGGTTCTCGTCGCCGTCGCTGGCGAAGTCTTCCTCGTCGGCGACGAAGTGGCCATTGCCTTCCTCGTCGTCGTGGTCGTCCTGGTCGAGCGCGTGCCCGCCGCCTTCGACCTCCTCGTCGAGGCTGGCGGCCAGCGCGGCGCTGGCGACGCCCACCGGCGCCATGTCGAAGGGCAGCTGCGGCTCGAGCTCGGGGATGTCCTTGAGCTCGGCCAGCGGCGGCAGTTCGTCGAGCGACTTCAGGCCGAAGTAGTCGAGGAAGGTCTTGGTGGTGCCGAACAGTTCGGGCCGGCCCGGCACGTCGCGGTGGCCGACCGAGCGGATCCACTCGCGCTCTTCGAGCATCTTGATCATGTTGGCGTTGACGCTGACGCCGCGGATCTGCTCGATCTCGCCGCGGGTGATCGGCTGGCGGTAGGCGATCAGCGCCAGGGTCTCGAGCGTGGCGCGGGTGTACTTGGTCTGGCGCTCGGTCCACAGGCGCGCCACCCAGGCGTGCACGTCGGCCTTGACCTGGAAGCGGAAGCCCGAGGCGACCTCGACCAGCTCCACGCCGCGCTCGGCGCAGGCCTCGCGCAGTTCCTCGAGGGCGAGCTCGAGGCTGCCCTTGGGCGGCTGCTCCTCGTCGGGGAAGAGGCCGGCCAGCTGGGCCAGGGTGAGCGGTTGCGGCGCCGCCAGCAGGGCGGCCTCGACGATGCGTCGGATCAGGGTCTGGTCCATGGTCTCGGGGCTGCGTTCCTCAGGCGTAGTCATCGTCGACGCCGTCGGAGGTCGGGGTGGGGAGCTCCGGCTCGCCGTCGCCGGCGGCCAGGGACTTGATGTAGATCGGTGCCAGCAGCGGCCGCGGCGACTGCAGGTCGGCGTGCGCGGGCGGGGCTTCCTGCACGATCTCGAGCAGCTGTTCCTTGGCCAGCTCGAGGATGGACAGGAAGGTCACCACCACGCCCAGCCGGCCTTCCTCGGCGTTGAACAGGCTTTCGAAGGCGTGGAACTGGCCGTCCGAGAGCCGGCCCAGCACCTCGCCCATGCGCTGGCGGACGCTGAGCGCCTCGCGCCGGATGGCGTGGTGGGTGAACAGGTCGGCGCGCTTGAGCACGTCGCGCAGCGCCAGCAGCATCTCGCGCAGGTCCACCGGCGGCGGCACCTTGGCCACGGCGCGCTCGGGCACGTGGGCGTGCACCACCACGGTGTCGCGGTCCTGGCGGGGCAGGGTGTCGATGTCCTCGGCCGCCTTCTTGAAGCGCTCGTACTCCTGCAGGCGGCGCACCAGCTCGGCGCGCGGGTCGGCCTCCAGGCCTTCCTCCGACGGCGGGCGGGGCAGCAGCATGCGCGACTTGATCTCGGCCAGGATGGCGGCCATGACCAGGTATTCGGCGGCCAGCTCGAAGCGCATGTCCTCCATCACGCCGATGTAGTCGACGTACTGGCGGGTGATTTCGGCGACCGGGATGTCCAGGATGTCCAGGTTCTGGCGGCGGATCAGGTACAGCAGCAGGTCCAGCGGTCCTTCGAAGGCCTCGAGGATGACCTCGAGCGCATCCGGCGGGATGTAAAGGTCCTGCGGCATCTGCAGCACGGGCTGGCCCTTGAACACCGCCAGCGGCATTTCCTGCTGCTGCGGCTGGACCGGGAATGCCGGCTGCTCCGCTGGGATCGCGGTGGGTTCGCTCATCAAGTGCTCGGGCAAAGGTTGGGCTCGGGTCGAGCTGGCCCGCGGGGGCCGGGGTGCAACGATGCTTCGGTACTGCAGGTTCGCGACGTCATGGCCAGGCCGGGTCGCCTTACAGTGCAACGGGATGGAACCCCTGGCGGACGACCTCGGGGGCGTCCCCCGTGCAGTCCACCACGCTGGTGGGGCCGGGCTCGCAGTCCTCGGCGTCCAGCATCACGTCGGCCCAGCGCAACCAGCGCTCGGCCACCACCTCCGCCTCGTGGCTGGCTGGATCGGTCTCGTCCGGCAGCAACAGGCTGGTCGACAGCAAGGGCTCGCCCATCGCTTCCAGCAGCGCCCGGGTGACCACGTGGTCGGGCAGGCGTATGCCGATGTCGCGGCGCTTGCTTCGGCCGCTGTTCTTGATGCGCTTGGGCAGGTCCGCGGAGGCCGGAAGGATGAACGTGCAGGGTCCGGGGGTCAGCGATCGCATCAGCCGGAAGGCCGGATCGTCGAGCCGGGCCAGGCGGCCGGCCTCACTCAATTGGCGACAGAGTAAGGTGAAAGGGTGCTTGCTGTCCAGTTCACGCAGGCGCTGGACCCGCTCCTCGGCCGCCTTGGACTCCAGCCCCCAGACCAGGGCGTAGCCCGCATCGGTCGGCGCCAGGGCCAGGCCGCCGGCCTTCAGCACCGCGGCCGCCTTGTCGATCAGGCGGGACTGGGGGTTGACGGGATGGACGTGCAAGCGATCTGCCATGCCCGATTGTGCCCTGTGCCGGGGGCGGCGGGCGAGGGTGGACAAATTCGCGTTCCCCCGGCCGGGGCGCTTCGATAAATTCCGGGCAGTCCCTCCCGCCGGCCCTGAGCGCATGACCCGGATCCGCCTCCTCGCCCTGCTCGCCGCGCTGGTGCTGTCCGCGCCGGCGTCCGCCGAAACGATGCCGCTGACGCCGCAAGCGGGGACGCTGCCGCTCGATGCGTTCCTGGCGAACGACGAACTCAACGACCTGCTGGTGTCGCCGGACGGCGAGCACTACGCCGTCACCGTGCCGCAGGAAGACCGGACCGTGCTGGTGGTGCTGCGGCGGTCGGACCTCAAGCGCACCGCGCAGGTCACGTTCCCCGAGAACGTGCACGTCATCGACGTGGCCTGGGTCAACAATCGGCAGCTGGTTTATTCCGAAGCGCGGCGGTTCGGCAGGCTGGAGGCGCCGCGGCGCAGCAACCGGCTCTATCGCGTCAACGTCGACGGCAGCGACATGTCGCCGGTGTCGCGCGAGTACGCGGCGCTCGGGGGCGTGCAGCGCGGCGAGGAGCGGCTGGTACGGGTCATCCGCTACGGCGGCGCCGGACAGCCGCGACTGGCCTGGATGGACATCAATACCGGCAAGACCGAAGGCAAGCAGTACAAGCATCCGCTGCACGGCGGCACCTATTACACCGACAACGCAGGCAAGCTGCGCCTGGCCAGCGGCTATCCCGTCGCCGACATCCAACCCAGCCAATACCTGCTGGACGAGCGGGACGAGTGGCGGAAGGTCCACTCGGGCCAGGACAGCGGCTTCCCCTGGTATTTCCAGGGTTTCTCGGCCGACAACGGCACCGCCTATTTCATCAAGGAGGAGGCCAAGGGCCCGGATGGCCTCTACGCCTACGACATGGCAAGCGGCGAGCATCGCCTGGTCACCCGCCACGCCCGGGTGGACATCGGGCGGCTGCTGTATTCGCCCGTCACCGGCGGCGTGATCGCGGTCGAGTACTTCGACGGCAAGCCCAAGCTCGAAATCATCGAGCCCGGCGACCCCTTTGCAAAAGAGCTGCTGAAGATCAGCCGGGCCTTCCCCGACGCCTACGTCACGCCGACGTCCTACACCGCGGACGGAAGGATTGGCATCTACGTGGTCAGCTCGGACGTCCTGCCGGGCGAGTTCTACCGCGTGGACCACCAAACCGGCGAGGCCACCCCGATCGCGCTGCGCAACCTCCACATCGACCCCCGCCGGATGGCGCCGACCCGGCCTTTCCGGTTCAAGGCCCGCGATGGCCTCGAGCTCGAAGGATTCCTGACCATGCCCTTGGCCGCCGGCGACGCACCGGCGCCGCTGGTGCTGATGCCGCACGGCGGCCCCACCGGGATATTCGACCGCTGGGCCTTCGACGCCGAGATCCAGCTGCTGGCCAGCCGGGGCTACGCCGTGCTTCGGGTCAACTTCCGGGGCTCGGGCAACTACGGGCGTGCTTTCCGCGAGGCGGCCAACGGCGAGTGGGGCGCGAAGATGCAGGATGACCTCACCGACGCGACGCAGTGGGCCCTGGACAACGGCGTCACCGAGCCCGGGCGGATCTGCATCTACGGCGCCAGCTACGGTGCCTACGCCGCGATGATGGGCCTGGTCCGGGAGCCGGGGCTCTACCGGTGCGGCATCGGCAACGTCGGGCTCTACGACGTCCAGCGCGAGTATTACGACTCGCGCTACACAAAGTTCGGCGATGCCTATTTCGGCACGACGGTGGGCGACGTGGACATGGCCGCGATCTCGCCCGCGCGCCTCGCCGACCGGATACGGGCGCCGGTGCTGCTGGGGGCCGGCGAGTTCGACCGGGTGACCCCGGTGGCGCAAACGCGGGCGATGGAGCGTGGCCTGAAGGCCGCGAAGGTGCCGCACGAGGTGGTGATCTACAAGGGCGAAGCCCACGGCTACTACAAGCTGGAGAACCGGCGCGACTGGGCCGAACGGGTGCTGGCCTTCCTCGATACCCACATCGGCGCCGCGAGTGCGCCGGCCGCCGCCGGCGAGTGAACCGCGCGACACTTTCCCATTCCCCCCGGCGGGCGGCTGCTCTATGTTGCGAGGCTGGCCAATCCTGGACCTCGCGGATGATCCGACTGCCTTTTGCCTTCCTGCTGGCGCTGCTCCTCGTCCCCGGTGCCCGCGCGGCCCAGCCACTCCCGCCCGAGGCCTTCCTCGCGCCCGGTGACATCGCCGACCTCATCATCTCGCCCGACGGCGAGCACTACGCCGCCACGGTGCCGCTGGAGGACCGCACGGCACTGGTCGTGCTGCGCCGCTCGGACATGAAGCGCAGCGGCTACGCCATGTTCAAGGCCGAGACCCACGTGATCGACGTGAACTGGGTCAATGACCGCCAGCTGGTGTATTCCGACGCCCGCCGCATGGGCCCGCTGGCCGCGCCGCGCGTGAGCGGCCGGCTGTACAAGATGAACGCCGACGGCAGCGACGCGAAACCGGTCGTCACCGAGCTGGCGTTCCTGCACCACACCCTGCGCGACGACGACGACCACGTGCAGGTCATCCGCCAGAGCGCCGGCGGCTCGCCGCGGCTAGTGAAGCTGAACGTCAGCACCGGCAAGTTCGTCGGCGAGCAGGTCAAGCACCCGCTCGAGCACGGCAGCTACCACTCCGACAACGCCGGCGTGGTGCGCTTCGCCTCGGGCTACAAGGACTACGAGATCCGGTCGCGCCAGTTCCAGCGCGACCCCGACGGCGAGTGGCGCGAGATCAACGTCGAGGAAGAGACTGGCGTCCAGCTCTACTTCCGCGGCTTCTCGGCCGACAACAAGACCGCCTACCTGATCATCGAGGAGGACGATGGCCCCGACGGCGTCTACGCCTACGACATGGCCACCGGCGAGCGCACCCTGGTCGCGCGCCACGCGCGGGTGGACGTGGGCCACGTGCTGCGCTCGCCGCTCGATGGCGGCGTGATCGGCGTGGTGTACTACGCCGGCAAGCCCGAGGTGAAGTGGATCGCGCCCGAGGACCCGTTCGCCAAGTCGCTGGCGCGGGTGATGCGCGCCTTCCCCGGTTCCTACGTCACGCCCACCTCGTATACCCGCGACGGCCGCACCGGCATCTACTTCGTCAGCTCCGACATCAACTCCGGCGAGTACTACCGGGTCGACCACCAGACCGGCGAGGCATCCTTCGTGATTGCCGCCAACGAGCGCCATGATCCGAACGTGATGGCGCCGATGCGCCCCTTCATGTTCAAGGCGCGCGATGGCGTGGAGCTCGAGGGATTCATCACCGTGCCGCGCGACGCCGGCGGCAAGCCGGTGCCGCTGGTGGTGATGCCGCACGGTGGCCCCAAGGGTGTGTTCGACCGCTGGGGCTTCGATGCCGAGACCCAGCTGCTCGCCAGCCGCGGCTATGCCGTGCTGCAGGTCAACTTCCGCGGCTCGGGCAACTACGGCCGCGCCTTCCGCGAATCCGGCAACGGCGAGTGGGGCGCGAAGATGCAGGACGACGTCACCGACGCCACCCGCTGGGCGATCGAGCAGGGCATCGCCGCCCCGGACCGCATCTGCCTGTACGGCGCCAGCTACGGCGCGTACTCGGCCATGATGGGCCTGGTGCGCGAGCCCGACCTGTACGCCTGCGGCATCGGCAACGTCGGCGTCTACGACCTGGTGAAGATGTACAAGGTGCGGTCCGCGACGCGCTACGGCCGCGACTACTTCGACACCGCGCTGGGCGAGGTCGACCTCGAGACCATTTCGCCGGCGCGGCTGGCCGACCGCATCCGCGACCCCGTGCTGCTGGGCGCCGGCTCGCTCGACGAGACCACGCCGCTGGAGCAGACCCGCGCCATGGAATCCGGGCTCAAGGCCGCGGACGCCGAGCCGCAGGTGGCGATATACGACCTCGAGGCGCACGGCTACTATCAGATGAAGAACCGGCTGGACTGGGCGCGGCGCGTGCTCGCCTTCCTCGACGCCCACGCCGGCCAACCCGCCGCGGCCCCGGCCGCGCCCTGAGGAACAACCATGTGGTACCTGATCCACGGCATCGACCTGCCGAACTCGCTCGCTGGCCGGAAGCTGCACCGGCCCGCCCACCTCGCCCGGCTCGAGGCGCTGCGCGACCAGGGCCGGCTGAAGCTGGCCGGCCCGCTGCCCGCCATCGATGCCGAGGACCCGGGTCCGGCGGGCTTCACCGGCAGCGTCATCGTGGCCGAGTTCGGCTCGCTGGCCGAGGCCAACGCCTGGGCCGCGGAGGATCCCTACCTGGTCGGCGGCGTCTACGCGCGGGTGGACGTCAGTCCCTTCCGCCTGGTGCTGCCGTGAGCCTGCCGCGCGACCAGCGCCCGGCCGCGATCCGTGCCGCGCTCGAGGCGGCCCTGGCGCCGCTGGCGCTGGAGGTGGTGGACGAGAGCCACAAGCACGCCGGCCACGCCGGGGCCCGCGACGGCCGGGGCCACTTCGCGGTCACGGTGGTCAGCGAGGCCTTCGCCGGGCTGGCGCCGCTGGCCCGCCACCGCCGGGTCTACGCGGCCCTGGGCGGGCTGATGGAAACCGACATCCACGCCCTCTCGATCCAGGCCCGCACCCCGTCCGAGGCCTGAGCCCGGGCACTCGCGGAGGCGGGTGAAGCCGCTGTTATACTGCCCGTCGGCCGCGTGCCGGGGATCGCGCTCTGCCAGTGGAATCAACGACTTGGCCGAGCCGCGGACCCGCCCGCGAGCTTCCCATCGACCCTGCGGCGGGCCGCCCCCGGCGTCCCGTGGCCGGCGACTACTGGCCGGCTGCTTGAGAACCCCGACGAATGCGCCTTTCCACGATCAAGCTCTCCGGCTTCAAATCCTTCGTTGACCCCACGGTGCTGCACCTGCCGACCAACATGACCGGCGTGGTCGGTCCGAACGGTTGCGGCAAGTCGAACATCATCGACGCGGTGCGCTGGGTGATGGGCGAGAGCTCGGCCAGCCGCCTGCGCGGCGATTCGCTCACCGACGTGATCTTCTCGGGCTCATCCACCCGCAAGCCGGTCAGCCAGGCCCAGGTCGAGCTGATCTTCGACAACTCCGAGGGCAGCATCGGCGGCGAGTACGCGCGCTACGCGGAGATCTCGGTCAAGCGCTCGGTCAGCCGCGACGGCCAGAGCAACTACTACCTCAACGGCGCCCGCTGCCGCCGCCGCGACATCACCGACCTGTTCCTGGGCACGGGCCTGGGCGCGCGCAGCTACTCGATCATCGAGCAGGGCATGATCAGCCAGATCATCGAGGCCAAGCCCGAGGACCTGCGCGTCTACCTGGAAGAAGCCGCCGGCATCTCCAAGTACAAGGAGCGCCGCAAGGAAACCGAGTCGCGCATCAAGAGCACGCGCGAGAACCTCGACCGCCTCAACGACCTGCGCGAGGAAGTGGACAAGCAGCTCGAGCACCTCAAGCGCCAGGCCCGCGCCGCCGAGCAGTACCAGGCCCTGCAGGCCGAGCGCCTGAACAAGGACGCCCAGCTCAAGGCGCTCGAGTTCCGCCGCTACGACGGCCAGCTCAAGGCCCTGCACGACACCCTGACCCAGGACGAGATCAAGCTGCAGTCGCTGATGGCCGACCAGCGCCAGGCCGAGGCCCAGATCGAGGCCTGCCGCAGCCAGCACGGCGAAGCCAGCGAGGCGCTGGGCAAGGCCCAGGCCGAGGTCTACCGCGTCGGCGGCGAGCTCGCCCGCATCGAACAGCAGATCCAGCACCAGCGCGAGCTGCGCCAGCGCCTGGAAACCGCCCGCGCCGAGGCCGACGCGGCCTTCGCCCAGGTCGGCGAACACATCAGCGGCGACGAGCGCCAGCTGGCCGAGCTGCACAACGCCATCGCCGCCGCCGAGCCCCGGCTCGAGGCCATGCGCAGCGAGGACACCGGCCGCCAGGACGCCCTGAAGGCCGCCGAGGCGGCCCTGCAGGACTGGCAGCAGCGCTGGGACACCTACGCCAAGGCCCAGGCCGAGGCGGCGCGCTGGGCCGAGGTCGAGCGCACCAAGATCGAGTACCTCGAGAAGCAGGCCATGGACGCGGGCCGCCGGCGCGAAGCGCTGGCCGGCGAGCGCAGCGGCCTCGACACCACCGCGGTCACCGAGGCGCTGTCGCGCCTGGTCGCCGACCACGACCAGCAGAAGGCCGGCCTCGATGGCCTTGGCGATACGCTGGAGCAGCGCAAGGCCGCGCTGAGCGCGCTGCAGGAACAGCAGCGCCAGCAGCAGTCCGAACTCGCCGACGTGCGCAAGCAGGGCCAGGCCGCGCGCGGCCGCCTGGCTTCGCTCGAGGCGCTGCAGCACGCCGCGCTCGGCCAGGAAAAGAACGTCGCGCTCGACTGGCTCCGGCAGCAGGGCCTGGACGGCAACGGCCGCCTCGGCGAAATGCTCACGGTCGAGGCCGGCTGGGAAACCGCCGTCGAAACCGTGCTCGGCAGCCTGCTCGAAGCCGTCACCGTCGATGCCCCGAACGACTGGCTCGACGCGCTGGCCAGCCTCGGCCAGGGCCGCGTAGCGTTGGTGAGCAGTTCCACCGAATCCGTGTCCGTGCCCGCCGGCTCGCTGGCCGCGAAAGTGCAGGGCCCGGCCGCCGTGCGCCGCCTGCTCGCCGGCATCCATGCCGTGGAATCCGCCGCCGAAGCCCGCGCGGTCACGCCGGGGCAGGGCGAAGCCGTCATCACCCGTGGCGGCGAATGGCTCGGCGCCGGCTGGCTGCGCGTGCTGCGCAGCGGCGAGGCCCAGCAGGGCGCGCTGGCCCGCGAGCGCGAGATCCAGGCCCTGCGCGCCGAAATCGAAGCGCTGGGCAAGCGCGAGCAGGCCATCAACGAAGGCCTGACCTCGATGCGCGACAAGCTGCTCGAGGCCGAGCAGCACCGCGAGGACGCCCAGCGTGCGCTGTACCTCGCGCACCGCAGCGTGTCCGAACTCGCCGGCCAGCTGCAGGGCCAGAAGAGCCGCCTGGAATCCGCCCAGGCCCGCGTCACCCGCATCGATGCCGAACTGGCCACGCTGGCCACCACGCTCGAGGAATCGCAGGCCAACGCCCGCGAGGCCCGCGCCCGCCTGGAGCAGGCGGTGGCGAAGATGGGCGACCTCGAGGCCGAGCGCCAGCGCCTGGACGCCGAGCGCCGCAGCTTCGGCGAGCAGCGCGACGCCGCCCGCAACAGTGCCCGCGAGGCCCGCGACGCCGCCCACCAGCTGGCGCTCACGCTGGAGTCGCAGCGCGCGCGCGTGATCGCGCTGAGCCAGTCGCTGGCGCGCATGGGCAGCCAGAAGGCCCAGCTCGAGGTGCGCCTGAACGAGCTCGTGGCCCAGCTCGCCGACGGCGACGCGCCGGTGGTGGCGCTGCAGGCCGAGCGCCAGGCCGCGCTCGACCAGCGCGTGATCGTCGAGAAGGACCTGGCCGCGGCCCGCTCCACGCTCGACGGCATCGAGGCCGAGATGCGCGGCTACGAACAGACCCGCCAGCAGCGCGACCAGCAGTCGCTGGCCCAGCGCGAAGCCATCTCCGCCAAGCGCATGGAAGAGCAGGCCCTGGCCCTGCGCGCCGGCCAGCTGTCCGAGGCCATCGTCGCCGCGGGCCTGGTGCTCGACGAGGTGCTGCAGGCGCTGCCCGCGCAGGCCGACTTCGACGGCTGGCAGAAGACCCTGGCCGACATCGACGCCAAGATGCGCCGGCTCGAGCCGGTCAACCTGGCCGCGATCCAGGAATACGGCGAGCAGAGCGAGCGCAAGACCTACCTCGACGCCCAGAACACCGACCTCACCTCGGCGCTGGAAACCCTGGAAGGCGCGATCCGCAAGATCGACAAGGAAACCCGCGGCCGCTTCAAGGAAACCTTCGACCGCGTCAACGCCGGCGTGCAGGAGCTCTACCCGCGCCTGTTCGGCGGCGGCCACGCCTACCTCGAGCTCACCGGCGAGGACCTGCTCGACACCGGCGTCTCGATCATGGCGCGCCCGCCCGGCAAACGCGTCTCCAACATCTCGCTGCTCTCCGGCGGCGAGAAGGCGCTGACCGCGGTCGCGCTGGTGTTCGCGATCTTCCGCCTGAACCCGGCGCCGTTCTGCCTGCTCGACGAGGTGGACGCGCCGCTCGACGAAGCCAACGTCGGCCGCTTCAGCAGCATGGTCACCGAGATGAGCGAGAAGGTGCAGTTCCTGTTCGTCACCCACAACAAGGCGACGATGGAAGCGGCCAAGCAGCTCTCCGGCGTCACCATGCGCGAGCCGGGCTGCAGCCGCCTGGTCTCGGTCGACCTGGCCGAGGCCACCCGCCTGGTGGGCGCGGCCTGACCGCGCCGCCGGTTTAGGGCATCATTCCAACGCGGGCCGCGGATCCGGCCCGACGCCAGACAGGGAGAGGCACCATGCTCGACGGACTCAGCGAGACCACGCTGCTGCGCATCGCCATCGGCGTCGCCGCGCTGGTGCTGTTCGCGGTCATCGTGTACACCAGCCGCAAACCGGCGGGCCCGCAGGGCAAGCGCACCGCCCCGGCGCGCAGCGAGGCGGCCGGGGGCCCGCGCCAGGAGCCCACGCTGCGCGAGCTGCTCGAGGCCGACGCCGGCACCGGCGACGAAGCCGCCGCGATCGAGCAGTCCGAGCTCGACCTGCTGGAGAAAACCCTGGCCGGCGAAGAGGTCCCCGACCGCCGCCCGGCCCCGGCCCCGCTGCCGGGCGCCCGCCCCGACGAGAACTTCGACAAGGTCGTCAGCGTCTTCCTGGCCGCGCGCGCGGGCCAGGCCCTGCACGGCCCGGACCTGGTGGTCGCGGCCGAGAAGGCCGGCCTGGTGTACGGCCACATGAACATCTTCCACCGCCTGGTGGACAACCACCCGGAGCAGGGCCCGATCTTCTCGGTCGCCAACCTGGTCAAGCCCGGCTCGTTCGAGATGGCCAACATCCAGGACCTGCGCACGCCCGGCATCAGCTTCTTCATGGCGCTGCCGGGGCCGCTGTCGGCGCTCGACGCCTGGGACGCGATGCTGCCCACCGCCCAGCGCATGGCCGAGCTGCTCGACGGCGTGCTGCTGGACGAGGAGCGCAACGCGCTCGGCCGCCAGCGCATCGCGCACATCCGCGAGGACCTGCGCAACTACGACCGCAAGCAGCAGAAGTGGGACCTGCGGACCACGCGCTGAGGCCCGGCGATGACCACGCCCGCTGACCGCGCCGCCGAACTCCGCGCGCGGCTGGAAGACGCCAACCACCGCTACCACGTGCTCGACGACCCGGCCATCCCGGACGCCGAATACGACGCGATGCTGCGCGAGCTCGAGGCGATCGAGCGCGCCCACCCCGACCTGTGCACGCCCGATTCCCCGACCCGACGCGTCGGCGGGCTGCCGCTCGACGGCTTCGAACAGGTCACGCACGCGCAGGCGATGCTGTCGCTCAACAACGCCTTCTCCGACGAGGAAGTCGGGGAGTTCGTCCAGCGCATCGCGCGCGAGCTGGGCGAGGCCGAGCCCGCGTTCTCGGTCGAGCCCAAGCTCGACGGCCTGGCGATCAGCCTGCGTTACGAGCACGGCGTGTTCGTACGCGGCGCCACCCGCGGCGACGGCGCCACCGGCGAGGACGTCACCGCCAACCTCCGCACCATCGCGGCCATCCCGCTGAAGCTGCGCGGCGACGCGCCGGCGGTGCTGGAGGTGCGCGGCGAGGTCTACATGCCGCGTGCCGGCTTCGAGGCCTACAACGCGCGCATGCGCGAGACCGGCGGCAAGGTGCTGGCCAACCCGCGCAACGGCGCGGCCGGGTCGCTGCGCCAGCTCGATCCGCGCATCGCGGCCTCGCGGCCGCTGTCCTTTTATGCCTACGGCCTTGGCGTCACCGAGGGCTGGGCGCTGCCGCCGCGGCATTCCCAGGTGCTGCAGGCGTTGCGCGGCTTCGGCTTCCCGGTGTCGCCGGATGTCGCCGTGGCACGCGGCACCCGCGGCCTGCTCGACTACTACGCCGCCATCGGCGCGCGCCGCGACGCGCTGCCGTACGACATCGACGGCGTGGTCTACAAGCTCGACTCGCACGACCAGCAGCGCGCGATGGGCTTCGTCTCGCGCGCGCCGCGCTGGGCCATCGCGCACAAGTTCCCGGCGCAGGAGCAGCTCACCACGGTCGAGGCGATCGAGGTGCAGGTCGGCCGCACCGGCGCGCTGACGCCGGTGGCGCGACTCGCGCCGGTGCAGGTCGCGGGCGTCGTCGTCACCAACGCCACGCTGCACAACGCCGACCAGATCGCGCGCCTGGACGTGCGCGTGGGCGACACCGTGATCGTGCGCCGCGCCGGCGACGTGATCCCCGAGGTCGTCCGCGTGCTGGTGGAGAAACGTCCGCTGGACGCGCGCGGCGAGCCGCTGCACGCGCCCTACGAATTCCCGTCCGCCTGTCCCGCCTGCGGTTCGCACACCGAGGCGGTGCGCAAGGTGCTCAAGACCACCAAGGCCGGGGGCACCGAATACGCCGAGGGCGCCGCCATCGTCTGCACCGGCGGCCTGTTCTGCCCGGCGCAGCGCAAGCAGGCGCTGGTGCACTTCGCCTCGCGCAAGGCCATGGACATCGAAGGCCTGGGCGAGGCCTTCATCGAGGCGTTGGTGGACTTCGGCTACGTCGCCACCGTCGCCGACCTGTACGCGATGACGGTCGAGCGCTTCCTCGAGATGAAGCAGCGCGCCGACGAGCGCGACGGCACCGTGCCCGAGACGGTCAAGGCCGGCAAGATCGCCAGCAAGTGGGCCGAGAACCTGGTCGCGGCGATCGCCGCCAGCAAGGACACCTCGCTCGAGCGCCTGCTGTTCGCGCTCGGCATCCGCGACGTCGGCGAATCCACGGCCCGCACCCTGGCGCGCTGGTTCGGCGCGCTCGATCCGCTGCTGGCGGCCGACGAGGCCAGCCTGGTCGAGATCCCCGACGTCGGCCCGGTGGTGGCGGCCCGCATCGCCGGCTTCTTCGCCGAACCGCACAACCGCGAGGTGGTGCAGGCCCTTCGCGCCGCCGGCGTGCGCTGGCCCGAGGGCCCGCCGCAGCGTTCGGCCGAAGGCCCGCTGGCCGGCCAGACCGTGGTGCTGACCGGCGCCCTGTCGGCGATGAGCCGCGACGCCGCCGGCGACCGCCTGCAGGCGCTGGGCGCCAAGGTGGCCGGCAGCGTTTCCAAGAAGACCAGCTTCGTGGTCGCCGGCGAGGCCGCCGGCTCCAAGCTCGACAAGGCCCGCGAGCTGGGGATCGAGGTCTGGGACGAGGCGCGCCTGCTCGAATTCCTGAACGCCAACCCCGCCGGCTGAGCCGCGGGTGCGTCCGGCCGCGGCTGGCCGGGCGTAGAGTATTGGCATGAAGGACTGGAAGCCCACCGCCAACCTCAAGGCCCTGCGCCTGCGCGCCGAGCTGTACGCGCTGGTCCGGCATTTCTTCGCCGAGCGCGGCGTGCTCGAGGTCGAGACGCCGGTGATGTCGGCATCGGGCAACACCGATCCCAACATCGAGAGTTTCGCGCTCGAATTCGACGGCCCCAAGGCCGCCGGCGCCGGCGCCCGCTGGCTGCGCACGTCCCCCGAATTCCCGCTCAAGCGCCTGCTGGCCGCGGGCGTGGGCGACTGCTACGAGCTGGGCCGCGTGTTCCGCAACGGCGAGGCCGGCAAGCGCCACAACCCCGAATTCACCATGCTCGAGTGGTACCGCGTTGGCTGGGACCACCATCGGCTGATGGACGAGACCGCCGAGCTGCTCAAGGCCGCGATGGCGCTGGCGGGCCGCCGCGCCACCGTTCGCGAGACCAGCTTCCGGCAGCTCTACCTCGACAAGTTCGGCTTCGACCCGCTGACCGCGCCCGAGGAGGCGCTGCGCTCGCCGCTGGGCGTCTACGACATCGACCCCAAGGGCCTGACCCGCGACGACTGGCTGGACCTGCTGATGACCCACCTCATCCAGCCCAGCATCTCGGCCAGCCGCATCCTGCTGGTCTACGACTACCCGGCCAGCCAGTGCGCGCTGGCGCGGCTGCGTCCCGGCGACCCGCCGGTGGCCGAGCGTTTCGAGGCCTTCCTGGGCCCGCTGGAAGTGGCCAACGGCTACCACGAACTCAACGACGCCGCCGAACAGCGCGCCCGCTTCGAGGCCGACCTGGCCCGGCGCCGCGCCCGCAACGCCCGCCTGCCGGCGATGGACGAGCGGCTGCTGGCCAGCCTGCCAAAGCTGCCGGCCTGCGCCGGCGTGGCGCTGGGCATCGACCGGCTGATGATGGCGCTGATGGGCACCGACAGGATCGCCGACGTGGTGGCCTTCCCGTTCGAAAGGGCATGAATCGCGGGTAAGCGCGCGCCGCGCCCCCGGGGCCGGATTGACCGCCAGTTCATGGTCGTGCCTTAAGCTTTGCGGGCAGGCAGCCGGGTCGGCCGCCGCTTCGGAGCCACGCCATGAACCGCATCCTCTTCGCCTTGGTTACCTTCGCCACCGCGGCGCTGCCGCTGGCCGCCCAGGCCACCGACCGCTACGACGCGCGCTATCGCGGCGACTACCCGCGACCGCCAGCGCAGGTGATCGTGAGCTGCAACTCCGACAACTACCGCGATCGCTTCTGCCCGGTCGACACCCGCGGCGGCGTGCGCCTGGCGCGCCAGGTCTCGAACAACAAGGGGCCCTGCATCGAAGGCCGCACCTGGGGCTATGACCGTCGTGGCATCTGGGTCACCGGCGGCTGCCGCGCCGAGTTCGAGGTGGGCGGCGCCTACGGCCATGGCCCGGGTCGTCCCGGCTACGGCCGTCCGGATTACGACCGTCCCGACTACGGGCCGCGCGTCGTGCGCTGCGAGTCGATCCGCGGCCGGGAAAACTTCTGCCCGGTGCCGGGCGGCCGCATTGAATCGGTGGACATCGAGCGCCGGCTGAGCAAGGCCGACTGCACCTACGGCGAGGGCTGGGGCTTCAGCCGTCGCGGCATCTGGGTCGACCGCGGCTGCCGCGCTGATTTCATCGTCTACTGACTCACGGCGTCCGCTGGCGGACGCGAGCCTTGGCCGGCGCCTTCTTTGGAGGCGCCGGCTTTTTCTTGGGTCGCCCCGGCGGCGCGATGCCCGCCGTCTTGCGCGGCGGAGCGGGGCGGGCGCCCGCGGAAACGGCCTTGCCGAGCTGGCGGCCGAGCGCACCGGCCAGTTTCAGCGGCGGCATGGCAAGCGCCAGCGCCTCGGCGCTCCAGGCTTTCAGCGTGGACGGTGCCAGGTTCAGGGCTCCGGCCAGCGGCGCCGGCAGCCAGTCGGCGCCGGCCTTGCGCAGGCGGCAGACGCTGTCGGCATAGCGGCCGGCGGCCCAGGTCGAGGCCACCGCGCGGACGGTCGCAGTGACCAGTGGCTCGAGCGGCGTATAGCGCATCAGCGGCCCGCTCACCGCCGCCGGCAGCCAGCCGCGCAGCAGCGAACGCAGGCCTTCGCGCGTCGCCAGAGGACTCAGCACCGCCTGCGTCTGCGCCACCGCCAGCACGCCTTCGACTTCCCAGCCCGCGGGCTTGAGCTTGTAGCGGCGGTAGATGGCCTCGACCAGCTTGCGTTGGATGTCCTCGGCCGATTCCGTGCTGCCCGCGCGCCGGATCGCGACCGGCAGGAAGGGCTTGAGCAGGGGCACGCGATCGAGCCCGACCTGCAGGGCGGCGCCGGCGCCGGCCTTGACGCAGGCCGCGTGCAGCAGGGGTTCGATGCCGGCGTCGAGCGGCGGCGGTTTGCGCGTTCGGGGGCGGGCAGGGCGGGTGCTCATGGGCCGAGCATAGCGCGGCGCCCGTGTTGGTAAACTCACGGCCCCCGCCGCACGGACCCGCGCATGGACTTCGAACGCTACGACCGCATCCGCCCGATCCGCTGGGAGGGCGACCACCTGTCGCTGCTCGACCAGCGCCGGCTGCCCTTCGTGGTCGAGCAGGTGGCCTGCCGCGACAGCGAGGCCGTGGGCCGCGCCATCCACGACCTGGTCGTCCGCGGCGCGCCGGCCATCGGCATCGCCGCGGCCTGGGGCGCGGTGCTGGCCGCGCGCGGCGTCGACGCCGCCAATGGCGCCGCCGCGCTGGCCAGGCTCGCGCCGGCGCTGGACCGCCTGCAGGCCGCGCGCCCGACCGCGGTGAACCTGATGTGGGCCCTGGCCCGCCTGCGCCGCGTCCTGGCCGGCGCCGGCGCCGACTGGCGCACGGTGCTCGAGGCCGAGGCCCGCGCGATCGAAACCGAGGACCTCGCCGCCAACCGCCGCATGGGCGCGCTGGGCGCGGCCCTGATCGAGCCCGGCAGCGGCGTGCTGACCCACTGCAACACCGGCTCGCTGGCCACCGCCGGCTTCGGCACCGCGCTCGGCGTGATCCGCGCCGGCGTCGCCGAAGGCCGCATCGGCCAGGTCTTCGCCAGCGAAACCCGGCCCTGGCTGCAGGGCGCGCGCCTGACCGCCTGGGAGCTGCTGCAGGACGGCATCGCCGCCACCCTGATCGCGGACGGCGCCGCCGCGCACCTGATGAAGACGGGCGCGGTGCAGTGGGTGATCGTCGGCGCCGACCGCATATGCGCCAACGGCGATACCGCCAACAAGATCGGCACCTACTCGCACGCCATCGCCGCCCGCCACCACGGGGCGAAAGTGATGGTGGTGGCGCCCTCGTCCACCGTGGACATGGCCACGGCGCACGGCGACGACATCGAGATCGAGATGCGCGACCCCGCCGAACTGCTGTCCATGGCGGGCACGCGCACGGTCGCCGAGGGCGTGCAGGCGTGGAATCCGGTGTTCGACGTGACCCCCGCCGGGCTGATCGATGCCATCGTCACCGAGCGCGGCGTGGTGATGGCCCCGGACCGGGCCCGGATGCAGGCGCTTTTCGGACCCGGATGAGGGCCTAAGTGCTTGTTTTTCGGCTTCAAAACGGCCCCTCCGCGGGGCCGTTTCTGTTATGATTTCGCGTCCCTGAAAGCCCTCGTCCGCGGCCCTGGCCGCGGCACCCGCCCGAACGTCGATTACGGAAGCACGAATGGCAGATCTCGCGAAGGAAATCATCCCGGTCAACCTCGAAGACGAGATGCGCAAGAGCTACCTCGACTACGCCATGAGCGTGATCGTCGGCCGCGCCCTCCCGGATGTCCGCGACGGCCTCAAGCCCGTGCACCGCCGCGTCCTGTTCGCCATGAACGAGCTCGGCGCCCACAGCAACAAGCCCTATTACAAGTCCGCCCGAATCGTCGGCGACGTCATCGGCAAGTACCACCCGCACGGCGACCAGTCGGTGTACGACACCCTGGTGCGCATGGCGCAGCCGTTCTCGCTGCGCTACCTGCTGGTGGACGGCCAGGGCAACTTCGGCTCGGTCGACGGCGACTCCGCCGCCGCCATGCGATACACCGAGGCGCGCATGTCGCGCCTGGCGCATGAGCTGATGGCTGACATCGACAAGGACACCGTCGACTTCCAGCCCAACTACGACGAGAAGGAACTCGAGCCGACGGTGATGCCGTCGCGCTTCCCGAACCTGCTGGTCAACGGCTCCGCCGGCATCGCGGTCGGCATGGCCACCAACATCCCGCCGCACAACCTCGGCGAAGTAATCGACGCCACCATCGCGCTGATCGACGACCCCGACACCAGCATCGGCGACCTGATGCAGTACGTGCCGGGCCCGGACTTCCCGACCGCCGGCATCATCAACGGCGCCGCCGGCATCCACGCCGCCTACCACACCGGCCGCGGCCGGGTGCGCATGCGCGCCAAGGCCGAGGTCGAGGTCAACGAGGACAACGGCCGCGAGGCCATCATCGTCACCGAGCTGCCCTACCAGGTGAACAAGGCGCGGCTGATCGAGAAGATCGCCGAGCTGGTCAAGGAAAAGAAGCTCGAGGGCATCAGCGAGCTGCGCGACGAGTCCGACAAGGACGGCATGCGCATCTTCATCGAGGTCAAGCGCGGCGACTCGGCGGAGGTGGTGCTCAACAACCTCTACCTGCAGACGCCGATGGAGTCGGTGTTCGGCATCAACATGGTGGCCCTGGTCGACGGCCGCCCGCAGGTGCTCAACCTCAAGCAGATGCTCGAGGCCTTCATCCGCCACCGCCGCGAGGTGGTGACCCGCCGCACCATCTTCGAGCTGCGCAAGGCCCGCGCCCGCGCCCACATCCTCGAGGGCCTGACGGTCGCGCTCGCCAACATCGACGAGATGATCGAGCTGATCAAGACTTCCGAAAACCCGGTGGTCGCGAAGGAGCGCATGCTCGCCCGCACCTGGCAGCCCGGCCTGGTCGGCGCGCTGCTGGCCGCGGCCGGCGCCGAGGCCTCGCGCCCGGAAGACCTGCCGGCCGGCGTCGGCCTGGTCGCCGACGGCTACCAGCTCACCGAGGTCCAGGCCCAGCAGATCCTCGAGATGCGCCTGCACCGCCTCACGGGCCTGGAGCAGGAAAAGCTCACCGACGAGTACAAGCAGCTGCTCGAGGTCATCCGCGGCCTGATCGAGATCCTCGAGAACCCGGACGTGCTGCTCGAGGTGATCCGCACCGAGCTGCGCAACCTGCGCGAGGAATACGCCGACGCCCGCCGCACCGAGATCCGCCCGGGCGAGGAAGACCTCGACATCCTGGACCTGATCGAGTCCGAGGACGTGGTGGTCACGCTCTCGCACGCCGGCTATGCCAAGCGCCAGCCGCTCACCACCTACCGCGCCCAGAAACGCGGCGGCAAGGGCCGCTCGGCCACGGCGGTGAAGGAAGAAGATTTCATCGACCGCCTGTGGGTGGTGAACACGCACGACACGCTGCTCACCTTCACCAGCACCGGCCGCGTGTTCTGGCTCAAGGTCTACCAGCTGCCCGACGCCGGCCCGAACTCGCGCGGCCGTCCGATCATCAACTGGATCCCGCTGCAGGAAGGCGAGAAGGTGCAGGCCGTGCTGCCGGTGCGTGAGTTCGATTCCGAGCACTTCGTGTTCTTCGCCACCCGCGACGGCACGGTCAAGAAGACGCCGCTCAGCGACTACTCCCGCCCGCGCTCCACCGGCATCTGGGCCATCAACCTCGACGAGGGCGACGGCCTGGTCGACGTGCAGCTCACCAACGGCGAGCGCAACGTGATGCTGTTCGCCAGCAACGGCAAGGCCGTGCGCTTCGACGAGTCCGAGGTCCGCCCGATGGGCCGCACCGCCACCGGCGTGCGCGGCATGCGCCTGAAGGAAGACGAGGAAGGGCAGGGCGCCAAGGTCGTGTCCATGATCGTGGTGGACGGCGACGGCGACATCCTGACCGCCAGCGAGAACGGCTTCGGCAAGCGCACGGCGGTGTCGGAGTTCCCGCGCAAGGGCCGCGGCACCCAGGGCGTCATCGCGATGCAGACCAGCGACCGCAACGGCGAGCTGGTCGGCGCGATCCAGCTCACCGAGCAGCACGAGATCCTGCTGATCTCCGACCAGGGCACGCTGGTGCGCACCCGCGCCTCGGAAGTCAGCCAGGTAGGCCGCAACACCCAGGGCGTCACGCTGATGCGCGTGGCCCAGGACGAGAAGCTGATCGCGGTCGAGCGCGTGGACGTGCTCGAGGTGGACGACGAGGAAGCCAGTCCCGGCGCGGCCGTCACGGAGCCCTCGCAGCCCCAGCCCGAGGCTTGAAGCCCAGGGGCCAGGTGAAGAACCTGGCCCCGCCTCGCGGAACTTCCGGCGCCGCCTGTACCCTGTAGCGAATGGCGCGGGGTCGGGTTCGGAACCCGGCCCCGTGGTTCAACAGGGAGAGTCGAATGGGTGTTGTTCGTTGCGTCGTGACGGGCCTGGCCATGGCCTGGCTGTTGGTTTCCACGCCGGTGGCGGCACGGCAGGATGCGTCGGCCCGCGTCCGCGCCAGCGATGCCGACCGGATCGGCGCGGCCCGTGACCGCGTGCTGCCGGTGGTGGTGAGCATCCTCACCGTGCGCGAGGACCACCAGCAGGGCGAGCCCGTGCTCAGCGTCTCCAGCGGCAGCGGCACCGTGGTGACCCCGCAGGGCCACATCGCCACCAACGCCCACGTCACCCAGAACGGCAAGAGCTTCCGCGTGGTGTTCGCCGATGGCCGCGAGCTGCCGGCGCGCCTGGTCGGCACCGACACCTTGTCCGACCTCGCCGTGCTCCAGGCGCTGCCGCCCAAGCCCGAGACCTTCGCCCACGCCGAATTCGCCGACGTGCTCGACCTGCAGCCCGGCGACACCGTGCTTGCGATGGGTGCGCCCTGGGGCCTGTCGAACTCGATGAGCGCCGGCGTGGTGAACAACCCGCGGCGCCTGCTGGTGTCGCTGTTCGACGACGAAGCCGACTACGAGGACCGGCTCGGCGTGGACGAGCCCACCGGCCGCTACTACGCCTGGATCCAGCACGACGCCGCCATCGCCCCGGGCAACTCGGGCGGGCCGCTGGTGGATCTCTCCGGCCGCATCGTCGGCGTGAACACCCGCGGCATGATCTTCGGCGGCGACCTCGCGTTCGCCATCCCGGGCCCCGACGCCCGCGACGTGGTGCGAGCGCTGGTGGCCGACGGGCGCATCACCCGCGCGCAGTTCGGGTTCCGGCTGCGCTCGCTCAAGGGCACGGGCCTGGACCGCGGCGTGCTGGTGAACGCGGTCGAGCGCGGCTCGGTCGCCGAGAAAGCCGGCCTGCGCGCCGGCGACCGCATCCTCACGCTGCAGGGCGAAGCCGTGGACGCGCGCCAGCCGGTGGACGTGCCGGCGCTGCAGCGCCGCATCGCCGAACTGCCGGCCGGCGAAGCGCTGCGCCTCGGCATCGACCGCGACGGCCGCCGCAGCGAGCTGCGCCTGCTCGCCGATGCCCAGGCCGAGGACCCGGGCGAAGAGCGCGCGTTCGCGCCCTTCGGCGTCTCGCTCAAGCCGCTGACGCCGGCGATGGGCCGGCGCCGCAACCTCGATGGCGCCGAAGGCCTGCTGGTCACGGGCGTCCGCCCCGGCGGCCCGGCGGCCATCGCGCGGCCCGGCCTGGCGCCGGGCGACGTGATCCGCCGCGTCGGCGGCCGGCCGGTGCGCACGCTGGCCGAGCTCGACGCCGTCGCGGGCGCGCCGTCGCCGTCTGGCGGTCCGCTCGTGGTCGAGTTCCAGCGCGAGGCCGAGCAGCGGCTCGCCGTGCTGGTGCCGATCCACGGCGACCGCCTGCGCACGCCGCTGCCGGAACTGGCCAAGGCCTGGTCCGGCGTCGAGGTGCAGCCGGTCACGGCCTCGCTCGCCCGCGACCTCGGCCTCCAGGCCACGGGCTACCGCATCATCCGGGTGTATCCCGGCAGCCCGCTGGCCGCCGCCGGCGCCCGCGTCGGCGACCTGCTGACGGGCATCAACGACACGCCGCTGCGCGCCGCCAACGAAACCGCCGCCGACGGCTACCACCAGCGCGTGCGCGACCTGCCGATCGGCAGCGAGGCGGTGTTCCAGGCGCTGCGCGACGGCAAGCCGCGCAGCTTCGAGGTCACGCTGGGCGAGTCGCCGGTGAACACCTCCGGCCTGCGCACGCTGGCCCTGGCCAAGCTGCGCGCGCAGCTGCGCGAGCTCGGCTTCTACGACCGCGCCGCGCGCCGCCTGCCGGCCTCGCGCCAGGGCGTGGTGGTGGACGGCGTCGAGCCGGGCGGCCCGGCCGGCCTGGCCCACCTGCAGGGCGGCGACATCATCATCAGCCTGGCCGGCGAGGACGTGCGCGACCCGCCCGGCCTGGCCGCCGCGCTGGACGCGGCGCTGGCCAAGGGCAACGGCAGCGTCATCCCGCTGCAGGTGATCCGCGGCGGCGAGACCCGCATCCTCTACCTCGAACGCTACTGGCTCACGGAGACGCCATGACCCCGATGCTTCGCCTGTTCGCGGCCGCCGGGCTGCTGGCGTTCGCCGCTGCGCTGCCCGCCGCCACGCCGGACGCCGGATTCGACGACTATCGCGCCATCTACCGGGAGCTGGTCGACCGCCACGCCGGTGCGGTGGTGACGGTGAAATTCGTGATGTCGGTGACCAGCTCGGGCAACGAGCAGAGCATCGAGGACCGCACCCAGGCCATCGTGGTCAGCGCCGACGGGCTGCTGCTGGTGCCCGAGCGCGCGGTCAGCGTCGACTTCGCTTCGCTGGGCAACGCCACGCCCGGCCAGGCCTCGCCGGTCGCCACCTCCAGCGATTTCCGCGTGCGACTGGCCGACAGCGAGGACTGGCTGCCGGCCGACCTGGTCACGCGCGACGGCGAACTGGGCCTGGCCTGGCTGCGCCTGCGCAAGCCGCCGGGCGCGCTGCCCTTCGTGGACCTGGCCAAGGGCGTCGGCCCGGAGTCGGGCATGGTGTTCTTCTCGCTGCTGCGCACCTCGGACGAGTGGGGCGCGGTGCCGGTGTTCCGCCCGGGCCTGGTGCTGGGCGAAACCCGCAACCCGACCTTCCGCCTGCTGGTGGACGGCGTGCCCGGCCTGGCCTTTTCGCACGACGGCCGGCCGATGGGCTACGTGGACATCGACCTGGCCGCGGTGACCCGCCAGCGCGGCACCGGCCTGGGCCTGGACTTCGCGGACATGGCGCTGCGGATGACGCCGATCGACAAGGTCGCCGCCGCCACCGCACAGGCCGCGAAGCTGCCCGTCGCGGGGCGCTGACCGCTTCGCATCGGCGATTCCGTGGCGCCATGCCGGCGCGGGCGGCGACCTATACTGGCCGCCACCCCCCGGGAGCCGGCCCATGCCTTCGATGTCCGCCCTCCGCCGCGCGTTCGCGCTGCTGATCCTCGCCACCGCGGTGCTGGCCTTCGCCGGCTGCAAGCGCGACGCCAACCAGGTGCCCGAGCTGCAGGGCGGCGACGCCGTTGATGCGCGGCCCGTGGTCGAGGGCTTCGGCTTGCAGGCCGCCGGGCGCGGCGAGCACCAGGGCCAGCTCGCGATCGAGCTGCAGTTCTCGCAGCCGCTCGCGGCCAGCCAGGCCTTCGACGACCTGCTGGTGGTGACCGGTCCGGACGGTGCGGTGGTGACGGGCAGCTGGGTGCTCGACAGCGACGCGCAGGTGCTGCGCTTCCCCTACGTCGAGGCCAGCAAGGATTACGAGGTGCTGCTGCGCGCCGGCCTGGTGGCGGCCGACGGCAAGGCGCTGGGGCGCGAGGAGCGCCGCAAGGTCAACACCGGTCCGGTCGAGCCCGCGGTGGGTTTCGCCTCGCAGGGCAGCGTGCTGCCGGCGCGCGACACCCGCGGCCTGCCGGTGGTGTCGGTGAACGTGCCCGAGGTGGACGTCGAGTTCCTGCGCGTGCGCGACAGCGAGGTCGCCAACTTCTTCGTCAGTTACCAGCGAGGCGGCCGCCGCGGCGGCTGGGAGCTGGGCGAAAGCCAGTGGGAAGAACGCCCCGCGATCACCCGCGTCGCCGACTCCGTCTACCTCAACCGCTTCGTGCTCGGCGGTGCCGACAACGAGCGCCGGCTGAGCTACCTGCCGGTGCAGAACATCGCCGAGCTGCAGCAGCCGGGCGTGTATTTCGCGCTGATGCGGCGGGTGGGCGACTACGACGAGGCCTACGAGACCGCCATCTTCTTCATCAGCGACATCGGCTTGCACCTGCGCGCCTACGGCGACCAGGTGCTGGTGCACACGGCGTCGCTGAAGTCGGGCGATCCGGCCGGCGACGTCGCGCTGCAGGTGCTCGACCGCAAGGGCGAGGTCGTGGCCCGCGCCACCACCGACGGCGCCGGCAACGCGCGCATCGCCTACATGCTCGACGCCAACCACGTGCTGGTGGCCAGCAGCGGCAACGACGTGTCCATGCTGCCGCTCAACCAGCCGGCGCTGGACCTGTCCGAGTTCTCGGTGGCGGGGCGGCCGCAGGCCTGGTTCGATGTGTTCGCATGGTCGGGGCGCGATCTTTACCGGCCGGGCGAGACGCTGCAGGTCTCGGCGCTGATGCGCGACCACGACGGCCGCGCGGTGAAGGCGCAGCCGCTGTTCCTGAGCCTGAAGCAGCCCGACGGCAAGGTCTTCCTGGAAACCCAGCTGGCGGCCGAGGCCGGCGGTTACTACCGCTGGAGCCATGCGCTGCCCGTGGACGTGCCGACCGGCCGCTGGCAGGTCGAGTTCCGCACCGCGCCGGGCGCGAAGGACGTGGTGCAGGGCATGTCGCTGCGGGTCGAGGAGTTCCTGCCCGAGCGCATGAAGCTCGAACTGGCGAGCAGCGCCGAGGTGCTTGCGCCGGGCCAGCCGCTGGCGCTGGACGTCACCGCCGCCTATCTCTACGGCGCGCCCGCGTCCGGCAACCGCTTCACCGCGCGGGTTTCCGTGAGCGCGGAGCAGCATCCGCTCGAGGCCTTCCCGGATCATTTCTTCGGCGACCCCACGCTCGCGCTGCCGCGCGAAGCCAAGGACGCCGTGGACCAGGCGCTCGACGCCCAGGGCAAGCTCAGCGCGTCCATTCCGCTGCCCGAGGAAGCGGCCAAGCCCGGCGCACCGGTGGCCGTGGTCGCCAGCGGCAGCGTGTATGAAAGCGGCGGCCGCCCCGTCAGCCGCAGCCTCAAGCGCGTTCTCTGGCCGGCGTCCGAGCTGGTCGGCGTACGGCCGATGTTCGATGCGAAGGAGGGTGCGCCGGTCAACGGCGTCGCCGGCTTCTCCCTGCTGCGCGCGCGCGCCGATGGCCAGCGGGTGGCCGGCGCAGGCCTGCAGGTGAGCCTGGTGCGCGAGCGCCGCGACTACCACTGGCGCCAGGATCCGGGCGGCGGCTGGGGCTTCGATTTCACCTCGCGCTTCGAGACGGTGGAAACACGCGAGCTCGCCGTGCGCGCCGACGGCGACGTGCGCGTCGATTTCCCGGTGGAGTGGGGCGAGTACCGGCTCGAGGTGCGCGACCCGGCCACCGGCCTGCTGACGCGCCTGCCCTTCGTGGCCGGCTGGAGCTGGGACAACCAGAACCGCGGCCTGGACGCGCGCCCCGACAAGGTGAAGCTGGCGCTCGACAAGACCGCCTACCGCGCCGGCGACACGCTGCGCGTCACCGTCACGCCGCCGCAGCCCGGCCAGGGCCTGCTGCTGGTGGAAACGGACAAATTGCTGCACGTGCAGCCGCTGCTGGCCAAGCCCGGTGAAACCTACGAGATCAAGGTCACCGAGGACTGGGAGCGGCACGACGTGTACATCACCGCGCTGGTGCTGCGCGGCGGCTCCGCGGTCGAGAAAGTGACGCCGGCGCGCGCCGTCGGCGTGGCGCACGTGCCGATGGATCGCGCCGACCGCCGCGTGCCGGTGACCGTGCAGGCGCCCGCGCAGGCGCGCCCCGAGCAGCCGCTGCCGGTGGTGGTCACCGCGCCGGCGCTGGCCGGCAAGACCGCCTGGGCGACGATCTCCGCCGTCGACCAGGGCATCCTCAACATCACGCGCTTCCCGGTGCCCGATGCCGCCGCGCATTTCTTCGCCCAGCGTCGCCTCGGCGTCGAGGCGCACGACCTGTACGGCCGCGTCATCGAGAGCTTCGACGGCGAGGTGGCGCAGCTGCGGTTCGGCGGCGACATGGCGCTGCCGGCGCTGCCGCAGGCGCGCCGCCCGACCGCGCGCGTGCAGACGGTGGACCTGTTCGCCGGCCCGGTGGCGCTCGATGCGCAGGGCCGCGCGACCGTGGACGTGGCCGTGCCCGATTTCAACGGCACGCTGCGCGTTTCGGCGCTGGTGTTCAGCGACGAGGTGTACGGGCAGGGCAGCAGCGAATCGGTGCTGCGCGCGCCGGTGCTGGCCGAAGTCAGCGCGCCGCGCGTGCTGGCGCCCGGCGACCGCAGCCTGGTGACGCTGGACCTGCAGAACTTCACCGGCGCCGCGGGCGCTTTCAAGGTGGACCTGCAGGCGCGCGGACCGATCGCCGTGGCCAGCGGTCGCCGCGAGGTGACGCTGGCGGCCGAGGCCAAGCAGACGCTCGAGTTCGCGCTCAGCGGCACCGAGGGCTTCGGCACCGGCACCCTGGTGCTGCGCGTCGAGGGCGGCGGCCACGTCGTGAACCGTGAGTTCGACGTGCCGGTGCGCGCGGCCTGGGGCGACATCGCCCGCTCGCAGGCGCGCACGGTGGCGCCGGGCAGCGCGCTCACGCTCGACCGCTCGCTGGCCGAGGGGCTGATGCCCGGCACCGTGTCGGCGCGCATGACCCTGACGACCCAGCCGCCGATCCCGTTCGCGCGCGCGCTGCAGGACCTGCTGGCCTATCCCTACGGCTGCGTCGAGCAGACCACCACCCGCGGCTACGCGGCCCTGCTGCTGGATGCCGACAGCGCGAAGCGCATGGGCTTCACCGGCCTGGACGAGGACGCGCGGCGCCGGCAGCTCGAAGGCGCCTTCAGCCGCCTCGCGGCCCTGCAGGCGCCCAACGGCCACTTCTCGATGTGGGGCGGCAGCGACACCATGCCGATCCTGACGCCCTACGTCGCCGAGTTCCTGCTGGCCGCGCGCGAGGCCGGCTTCGCGGTGCCGGAGACGCTGCTGCAGAAGACGCTCGAGCGCCTCGGCGAGGACCTGCTCACCGGCGGCGTGCCCTTCTACCAGTACGACGATGCCGACCACCTGCGCTTCGCCTACCAGGCGCAGGCCGGCTACGTGCTGGCGAAGGTCAACCGCGCGCCGCTGGGCACGCTGCGTGCGCTGCACGACAACCAGCGCGGCAAGTCGCTGACCGGCCTGCCGCTGATGCACCTGGGCCTGGCGCTGGCGCTGCAGGGCGACGAGGCCCGCGCCGCGGTCGCGGTGCGCGAGGCGCTGGCCAAGCCCGACGGCCGGCCGCGCTGGCTGGGTGACTACGGCACGCCGCTGCGCGACCAGGCGCTGATGCTGGCCCTGCTCGGCGAGAACAAGCGTGCCGACGGCGATCGCGACGCCCGCCTGCTGGCGCTGTCGCGCGACCTGCAGGCGCGCATGGCCGAGAACCGCTTCTGGCTCAGCACGCAGGAAAAGATCGCGCTGGCCCGCCTGGGCCGCGGCCTGGCGCTCGACAGCGAGGCCACCTTCTCGGGCGTGCTGGCCGTGGGCGCGGAGGAGCAGGCGATCGCCGCAGACCGCGTGCTCAGCCGCGACTACGGCTTCGGCGACCTGTCGGCCGGCGTGCGCTTCGTGCCGCAGGCCGAGGCGCCGGTGTTCGCCAGCCTCGACGTCGCCGGCGTGCCGCGCACGGCGCCCGCGCCCGACGACAGCCAGATCAGCGTGCAGCGCACCTGGTTCAACCCCGACGGCACGCGCTGGAAGCCGGGCCCGCTGCGCGAAGGCCAGGTGCTGGTGGCCGCGCTGCGGATCGAGGCGCGCGAGGCGATGCCCGATGCGCTGCTGGTGGACCTGCTGCCGGCCGGCCTGGAAATCGAGAACCTCAACCTCACCGACCCGGCGCAGTGGGCCGACGTGGTGATCGACGGGGCGGCGCTCAGCGACCGCGGCGATTTCGCCGAGAAGCTGCACGAGGAATACCGCGACGACCGCTACGTGGCCGCGCTCAAGCTCTACGCGGGCCAGCCGGCGCAGCTGTTCTACCTGGTGCGGGCGGTGACGCCCGGCACCTACGTGGTGCCGCCGCCGCAGGTCGAGGACATGTACCGGGCCGAGCTGCGCGGCGTCGGCAGGGCGGTCCCGGCGACGGTGACCGTCGTGCAGCCCTGAACGCGGCGGCACCCGACCCGCGCCGCCGCCACGCGCGGCGCGGGCGGTGGATCGCGGCGCTGCTCGCGCTGCTGGCCCTGCCGTTCGCGCTCGACCGGCTGTTCCCGCCGCCGTTGCCCGCCGCCGACGGCGCCGGCGCGGTGGTGCTGGCCGCCGACGGGTCGCCACTGCGCGCCTTCGCCGGGCGCGACGGCGTGTGGCGCTACCCGGTCACGGTGGACGAGGTCTCGCCGCACTACCTCGAGGCGCTGCTGACTTACGAGGACCGCTGGTTCCGGCGCCACCCGGGCGTCAATCCCTTCGCCCTGCTGCGCGCCGGTGGGCAGTGGCTGGCGAACGGGCGCGTGGTGTCGGGAGGTTCCACCCTGACGATGCAGGTCGCGCGCATCCTCGAGCCGCACCGGCGCACGCCCGCCGGCAAGCTGCGGCAGGCGCTGCGCGCGCTGCAGCTCGAATGGCGCCTGGACAAGGACGAGATCCTCGCGCTGTACCTCAACCACGCGCCCTTCGGCGGCCCGATCGAGGGCGTGGAGGCGGCGAGCTGGGCCTACCTCGGCAAGCCCGCGCGCGAACTGTCGCGCGCCGAGGCGGCGCTGCTGGCCGTGCTGCCGCAGGCGCCGAGCCGGCTTCGCCCGGACCGGCATCCGCAGGCCGCGCAGGCGGCGCGGGACAAAGTGCTGGCCCGGATGGCCGCGCGCGGCCTCTGGTCGCCCGCCGAAGTCGCCGACGCGCGGATGGAGCGGGTGGTCGCGCGCAAGCTGCAGCCGCCGATGTCGGCGGCGCTGCTGGCGGGTCGCCTGCGCGGCGCCGACCCGCGCGCCACGCGCATCCGCAGCACGCTCGACGCCGGCCTGCAGCGCGTGCTCGAGGAGCGCGTCGCGGCCTATTTCGCGCGCCTGCCCGAGCGCACCTCGGCGGCGCTGCTGGTGGTGGACAACGAGACGCTGGAGGCGCGGGCCTACGTCGGCTCGCTGGCTTTCGGCGACGCGCGCCGGCTCGGCCACGTCGACATGGTGCGGGCGACGCGCTCGCCGGGCTCGACGCTCAAGCCCTTCCTGTACGGCCTGGCGATCGACGATGGCCTGGTGCATTCGGCCAGCCTGCTGGTGGACGCGCCGCAGAGCTTCGGCGACTACCGGCCGGCGAACTTCGACCCCACCTTCAACGGACCCGTGACGGTGGCCGAGGCGCTGCGGCTCTCGCTCAACGTGCCGGCGGTGGACCTGCTGGACCGGGTCGGGCCGGAACGCTTCGCGGCGCGGCTGGCGCACGCGGGCCTGGTGCTGCAGCTACCGCGCGGCGCGCAGCCGAACCTGTCGATGGTGCTGGGCGGCACCGGCACGCGGCTCGAGGACCTTGTGGGCGCCTACCGCGCGCTCAACCACGACGGCCTCGCCGGCGAAGTGCGCTACCGGCCCGACGCGCCGCGCCAGGAGCGCCGGCTGATGTCGCCGGAGGCGGCCTGGATCATCCGCGAGATCCTCGAGCAGCACGGCCGGCCCGGCCAGCGCGACGAGGCCTTCGACACCGCTGGCCGCCCGCGCGTGGCCTGGAAGACCGGCACCAGCTACGGCTTCCGCGATGCCTGGGCGCTGGGCGGCACGGCGCGCCACACCGTGGGCGTGTGGGTCGGGCGGCCGGACGGCACGCCGTTGCCGGGGCAGTACGGCGCGATCACCGCGCTGCCGCTGCTGTTCGAAGTGGTGGACAGCCTGCCGCGGGCGCCGGCCGACGCGGCGCGGCGCGCGCGCCCGGCCGGCGTGCGCGAAGTCGCCATCTGCTGGCCGCTGGGCGTGGCGGAAGACCCGGCCGCGCCGGGCCTGTGCCATCGCCGGCACGACGCGCTGGCGCTGGCCGGGGTGCTGCCGCCGACCCTGCCCGAGCGCGAGGCCCGGCAGTGGAGCGGCGGGCGCCTGGTCCTGTCGGTGGATGCCCGCACGGGCGAGCGTCTCTCGGCCGCCTGCGCGCGCGCCCATGACCGCGCAAGCCGCGAGGTGGCGCGATGGCCCGGCCTCGCCTACCCCTGGCTACCGGCCGCCACGCGGCGCGCCAGCGCCATCCCGCCGCTGGCGCCCGACTGCGCACCGGACGCGCTGGCGGCGATGGAGTCCCTGCGCATTGACGGCCCGGGCGAGGGCGCACGCCTCGCGCGCACGCCCGGCAGCCCGACGCCCGCGACGCTGCGGCTGCGCGCCATCGGCACCGAATCGCGCGTGCGCTGGCTGGTCAACGGCCGCCTGGCCGGCGAAACCCGCGGCGCCCGCTACTGGACCCACGCCTTCCCCGAGCCCGGCCCCCAACGCATCACCGCCCTGGCCGACACCGGCGCCTGGGCCGAACTCAACCTCCGCGTCGTGCGCTAGGGCGACGCGGGGCCGAAGAGCGGTTTTCGGACGCGGATTGACGCGGATAAGAGCGGATAGGGCAGGGGCGGGAATTGTGTTCGGCCAGTCCGGGCCGACCTTGCGCAAGGCTGGCTTCGCTTCCTGATCGATCTGCCTTTATCCGCGTCAATCCGCGTCAAAAGCCCTTCAGTTCGGCAAGTGAGCGAGGACGTAGTCGGCCGCCGACACCTTGAACTCACCCGGGGCTTCGACGTGGAGCTGCTTGACGATGCCGTCCTCGGCGTACAGCGCGAAGCGCTTGGCGCGCAGGCCCATGCCGAAGGCCGTGGCGTCGAGCTCCAGGCCCATGGCCTTGGTGAAGGCGCCGTTGCCGTCGGCCAGCATGTGCACGCCGGCAGGCACGTCCTGGCTCTTGGCCCAGGCGTCCATCACGAAGGCGTCGTTGACCGACAGGCAGGCGACCTCGATGCCGCGCTTGGCGAAGGCATCGAAGTGCTCGACGTAGCCCGGCAGGTGCTTGGCCGAGCAGGTCGGGGTGAACGCGCCCGGCACCGCGAACAGCAGCACCTTCTTGCCGCCGAACAGCTCGGTCGTGTCCACGGCCTGCACGCCGTCCTTGAGCATGTTGAGGGTGGCCTGGGGAATCTTGTCGCCGATCTGGATGGTCATGGCAGCTCCGGGGAGGGGGAGGGAAACGGAACGCGAGTTTAACCACCCCGCGTGACGCCCGGGTGGGGACTTGAAGCCATGGCGCGGGACCCTATGTTCCGGGCATGGCGGCCGGGCCGGCCGCCGCTGACACGGAGAGACGAACATGAGCCTGACCCGCTACCCGACCACCGCCCCGCGCCACCTGCAGGACGAGATCAAGCAGGTGTTCGACAAGTTCTTCAACGGCGACGACACCGATGCGTCCAGCGTCGTGACCAGCCAGTGGGTGCCGCGCGTGGACATCAAGGAGGAGGCCGAGCGCTTCCTGATCCTGGCCGACCTGCCGGGCGTGGACCCGAACGCGATCGAGGTGCAGATGGACAAGGGCATCCTGTCGATCAAGGGCGAGCGCCAGACCGAGTCGGTGACCGAGGGCGACCGCTACTCGCGCATCGAGCGCGCGCACGGCGTGTTCTACCGCCGCTTCGCGCTGCCCGACAGCGCCAACCCCGAGGGCATCACCGCCACCGGCAAGCACGGCGTGCTCGAGATCAGCATCCCCAAGCGTCCCGAGACCACCCCGCGCCGCATCCAGGTGATGTAACCCGCCTCGGCATCACCCTTGTGGGAGGGGCTTCAGCCCCGATTGCCCCGAAGGCATAAACTGGACCCGCGGGCACGGCCTGCGGGTCCTCTTCTTTCGCAAGGCCACACGATGCAATTCAAGGATTACTACGACACCCTCGGCGTGGAAGCCACGGCCGGCGAGGCGGAGATCAAGACCGCCTACCGCCGCCTCGCGCGCAAGTACCACCCGGACGTGAGCAAGGAAGCCGGCGCCGAGGAGCGCTTCAAGGCCGTCAACGAGGCCTACGAGGTGCTGCGCGACAAGGACAAGCGCGCGGAGTACGACCAGCTGCGCGCGCAGGGCTATCGCCCGGGCGAGGAGTTCCGGCCGCCGCCGGGCTTTGGCGGCGGCGGGTTCGGCGGCGGTGGCTTCCGGTACGAGCAGGATTTCGGCGGCGGGGGCGGCTTCAGCGATTTCTTCGAGTCGCTGTTCGGCGGCGGCCGCGGGCCAGGCCGGCAGCAGGCGCCGCAGGGCGACGTGCGCGCCAAGCTGGCGATCTCGCTCGAGCAGGCCTACACCGGCGGCAAGCAGCGCATCAGCGTCGACGGCCGCACGCTGGAGGTGAACGTGCCGGCCGGCATCGCGCCGGGCCAGGTGATCCGGCTGGCCGGGCAGGGCCACCGCGGCGGACCGCGCCCGACCGACCTGCTGCTGGAAATCGACTACCGCCCGCACGCGCAGTTCGAGGTGGATGGCCGCAACGTGCTCTACACCCTGCCGCTGGCGCCCTGGCAGGCGGCGCTGGGCGCGACGCTGAGCGTGCCGACGCTGGGTGGCGCGGTCGAGCTGCGCATCCCGCCCGACTCCGACACCGGCCGCAAGCTGCGCCTCCGCGGCCGCGGCCTGCCGGGCAAGCCCGCCGCCGGCGACCAGATCGTCGAACTCGAGGTCCGCGCGCCCAAGGCTTCCACCGACGCCCAGAAGGCCCTGTACCAGCGGATGGCGGAGGCCTTCGATTTCGATCCGCGCAAGGCGTGAATCGGGTATCAGGGATCGAACGCGGATCAGAGCGGATGCGCGCGGACAAGAGCGGATGAAGCTTGGTTTTAAGCTTGCAAAATGAAAAAGGCCTCGCGGGTGCGAGGCCTTTTCTTTTGTTCGATTGAATCAGCTTTTATCCGCGCGCATCTGCTCTGATCCGCGTTCGGACACGCCAACCCCCATCAACCGCCGGCGAGCAGGCCGTTGATGACGTCGATCAGCTGGTTTTCGTTGAACGGCTTGGTGATGTAGGCCTTCGCGCCCTGGCGCATGCCCCAGACCTTGTCGGTCTCCTGGTCCTTGGTGGTGACCAGGACGATGGGGATGTGGGCCGTGGTCGCTTCCTTGGAGATGGCGCGCGTGGCCTGGAAGCCGTTGAGGTTCGGCATCACCACGTCCATCAGGATCAGGTCGGGCTTGTGCGCCTTCGCGGCTTCGACGCCGGCGGCGCCGTCTTCGGCCGTCAGGGCCTCGTGGCCGAGCTTCTCAACGATGCGCTTCATGCCCATGAGCTGGGACGGGGAATCATCAACAATCAGGATGCGTGCCATGAATGGGCCTCCAACGGGTAGGTGATTGTATGCCGGGGGGGCGGTCAGGGTGCAACCTCGGTCAAATCCGGACGACCGTTCGTCCGAAGGACCGGCCGGCCAGCATGGCCGGGAAGACGTCGGGAAGCTGGTCCAGCGCGGCTTCCCGGGTGCAGATCGCGTCCAGGTGGGCCGGCTTCCAGGGCCCGGACAGGCGCTCCCAGACCTGCTCGCGCTGGCCGCGGGCGGTGCCGGCCGAGGCGATGCCGAGCAGGGAGACGCCGCGGATGATGAAGGGCATCACCGTGGTGGCCAGGCCCGGGCTACCGGCCAGGCCGCAGCTGGCGATGTTGCCGTAGGGCTGGATCACCCGGGTCAGGGCCGCCAGCGCGGGGTCGCCGACGTTGTCGATGGCGCCGGCCCAGCGGGCGTTTTCCAGCGGGCGGGTGGCGCTGTCGAGGGTGTCGCGGGGGAACACCTCGGTGGCGCCCAGGCGGCGCAGGAAGTCGGCGTGCTCGGCCTTGCCGGAGATCGCGTGGGCCTCGTAGCCGGCGCGCGTCAGGATGTCGAGCGCCAGGCTGCCGACGCCGCCGGTGGCGCCGGTGACGACCACCGGGCCCATGGCCGGCACCTGGCCGTTCATTTCCATGCGCAGCAGCGACAGGCCCGCGGTGAAGCCCGCGGTGCCGAGGATCATCGCCTCGCGCAGCGACAGGCCGGCGGGCAGGGGAATCGTCCACTCGGCCGGCAGCCGCACCACTTCGGAATAGCCGCCGTCGCGGGTTTCGGACAGGCCGCTGCCGGTGCACAGCACGGCATCGCCTTCCTTGAAGCGCGGGTCGGTGGAGGCCAGCACGTGGCCGGCCACGTCGATGCCGCCGACCAGCGGGAAGCGGCGAAGGATCTTGCCGCTGCCGGTGCCGGCCAGCGCGTCCTTGTAGTTCACGCTCGAATAGGCCGCGCGGATGACCACTTCGCCGGGCGAAAGGTCGTCGAGCGTGATCGACTCAAGGCCGGCGCGGTGGCCGCCCTCGGAATGGATGCGGAAGGCGCGGAAGCGGGCGGGAAGGGTCATGCAGGCTCCTGTAACGCAGAGAGGCGCCCGGGGGCGCCTCTCGTCGGGTGGCCACCGGGACTCAGTTGGCCTTGTGGATGGCGCGCTTGTCCACGGCCATGGCGGCGTCGTGGATGGCCTCCGACAGCGTCGGGTGGGCGTGGCAGATGCGCGCCAGGTCCTCGGCCGAGCCGTGGAACTCCATCGCCAGCACGCCTTCGTGCACCAGCTCGGAGACATTGACGCCGACCAGGTGCATGCCGAGGATCCGGTCGGTTTCCTCGTGCGCGATCACCTTGACGAAGCCCGCGGGCTCGCCCATCGCGACCGCACGGCCGACGGCCGCGAACGGGAAGCTGCCGGTCTTGAACGGGATGCCCTCGGCCTTGAGCTGCTGCTCGGTCTTGCCGACCCAGGCGATTTCCGGCTCGGTGTAGATGACCCAGGGGATGGTGTCGAGGTTGACGTGGCCCGGCAGGCCGGCGATCAGCTCGGCCACCGCGATGCCTTCCTCGAAGCCCTTGTGCGCCAGCATCGGGCCGCGCACGCAGTCGCCGACCGCCCACACGCCCTCGACGCCGGTGAAGCAGTGGTCGTCGACTTCGATCTGGCCGCGCTCGTTGAGCTTCACGCCTGTGCCGTCGGCCAGCAGGCCCTTGCTGGCGGCCTTGCGGCCGACCGCGACCAGCAGACGGTCGACGACCAGCGACTGCTCGGCCTTGCCGTCGTGGTAGGTGAGGTGGACCTCGCCCTTCTTGACCTCGGTCTTGCTGACCTTGGCGCCGAGCTTGATGTCCAGGCCCTGCTTCTTGAACTCCTTGAGCGCGACCTTGGCCGCCTCGGCGTCCACGGCCGCCAGGAAGTCGGGCATCGCCTCGAGGATGGTGACCTCGGCGCCCAGGCGCTTCCAGACGCTGCCCAGCTCGAGGCCGATCACGCCGGCGCCGATCACGCCCAGGCGCTTGGGCACCTCGGTGAAATCAAGCGCGCCGACGTTGTCGACGATGTGCTTGCCGTCGAACTTGGCGAACGGCAGCTCGATCGAATCCGAGCCCGCGGCGAGGATGACGTGCTTGCCGGCCAGCTCCACTTCGCTGCCGTCATGCTGCTTCACCTTGACGACCTTGCCCGGGTGCAGGGTGCCGAAGCCGTAGTAGGGCGTGATCTTGTTGGCCTTGAACAGCGCCGCGATGCCGCCGGTGAACTGCTTGACGATCTTGTCCTTGCGGCCAACCATCGTCCCGACGTCGATCTTCGCGCCGGTGGTGGTGATGCCGTGGTCGGCGAACTGGTGCTGCAGGTTCCAGTACTGGCGCGAGGAGTCGAGCAGCGCCTTGGACGGAATGCAGCCGATGCGCAGGCAGGTGCCGCCCAGCGCCGGCTTGCCGTCCTTGCCCAGGGCCGCGTCGATGCAGGCGACCTTCATGCCCAGCTGGGCGGCGCGGATGGCGGCGTGGTAGCCGGCGGGGCCGGCACCGATGACGACGACGTCGTATTGCTCGGACATTTTAGTTCCTTGTGCCTTTTTTGGTGACGCCAACAGCGAGAAGTTAGTGGCGAGGAGATAGGAGTTAGTGACAGCAATCTGTCGCGACTCACCCGCTTCTCACTAACTCCTACCTCCTAATCACTAACTCCTGCTCTCAGAGCCCCAGCAGCATCCGATGCGGGTTCTCAAGCTGGTTCTTGATATCGACCAGGAACAGGACAGCGTCCTTGCCGTCGATGATGCGGTGGTCATACGAGAGCGCGATGTACATCATCGGCGCGATCACGACCTGGCCGTTCTCGGCGATCGGGCGCTCCTTGATGGCGTGCATGCCCAGGATCGCCGACTGCGGCGGGTTCACGATCGGGGTCGACATCAGCGAGCCGAAGGTGCCGCCGTTGGTGATGGTGAAGGTGCCGCCCTGCAGGTCCTCGAGCTTGAGGCCGCCCTCGCGGGCCGCCTTGGCGTAGCCGGCGATCGAGCCCTCGATGTCGGCGAAGCTCATGTTCTCGACGTTGCGCAGCACCGGGGTCACGAGGCCCTTGTCGGTGGCGACCGCGATCGAGATGTCGGCGTAGCCGTGGTAGATCACGTCGCTGCCGTCGACCGAGGCGTTGACGATCGGGTACTTCTGCAGCGCGTTGGCCGCGGCCTTGGCGAAGAAGCTCATGAAGCCGAGCTTGATGCCGTGCGACTTCTCGAAGCCCTCGCCGAGCTCCTTGCGCATCGCCATCACCTTCGACAGGTTCACCTCGTTGAACGAGGTGAGCATGGCGATGGAGTTCTTGGACTGCATCATGCGCTCGGCGATGCGCTGGCGGATGCGGGTCATCGGCACGCGCTGCTCGGGGCGGGCGCCGCCGCCGACCTTGATGTGGTTGACCACGTCTTCCTTGGTCACGCGGCCACCGCGGCCGGTGCCGGCGACGTCGGCCGGGTTCACGTCGTTGCGCGCGGCGTGCGCGGCGGCACCCGGCGGCAGTTCGGCCGAACCGGACTTGGCGGCGGCGGGGGCGGCGGCCTTGGCCGGCGCGGCCGGGGCAGCAGCGGCCGCCGGGGCAGCGGCAGCGGCGGGAGCCGCCGCGGCAACGGCACCTTCCTCGATGATCGCCACGACCTGCTGGCTGGTCACCGTGTCGCCTTCCTTGAACTTGAGCTCCTTGAGCACGCCGTCCACGGGCGAGGGCACTTCAAGCACGACCTTGTCGGTCTCGAGGTCGAGCAGGTTCTCGTCGCGGCGCACGCTGTCGCCGGCCTTCTTGTGCCAGGTGGCGATGGTGGCGTCGGACACGGATTCCGGAAGGACCGGGACTTTGACTTCGATGCTCATGGACGAGGCCCTGTGGCTTGAATGGGGTTATTCGGCGGTGTGGGTGTTGGGCGCGTTGACGAGGGCATCCTCGATCAGGCGGGCCTGTTCTTCGTTGTGCGTGTTGAGGTGGCCGGCGGCCGGCGAGGCCGAACGGCTGCGGCCGGCGTAGCTCAGCGACTGGCCCTTGCCGAGGCAGAAATCAAGGTGATGGCGGATCTGGTACCACGCGCCCTGGTTCATCGGCTCTTCCTGGCACCAAACCACTTCCTTGGCGCCGGCGAAGCGCTTGAGCTCGGCGGCCAGCTCCGGGCGCGGGAACGGATAGAGCTGCTCGACGCGGACGATGGCGACATCGGTGATCTTCTTCGCCTCGGCCGCCTCGACCAGGTCGTAATAGACCTTGCCGCCGCAGACGATCACGCGGCGCGCCTTCTTGGCGTCCTTCGCGGTCGAGTCCGGGATCAGCGACTGGAAGCCGCCCTTGGCCAGTTCGTCCAGCGTCGACACCGAGAGCTTGTTGCGCAGCATGGACTTCGGGGTCATCACCACCAGCGGCTTGCGCGTGCCGCGCAGCATCTGGCGGCGCAGCATGTGGAACATCTGCGCCGGGGTGGTGGGCGTGCAGACCTGGATGTTGTCGAGCGCACACAGCTGCAGGAAGCGCTCCAGGCGCGCCGAGCTGTGCTCCGGGCCCTGGCCTTCGTAGCCGTGCGGCAGGAACAGGACCAGGCCGCACAGGCGATCCCACTTCGACTCGCCCGAGGTGATGAACTGGTCGATCACGACCTGGGCGCCGTTGGCGAAGTCGCCGAACTGGCCTTCCCAGATGTTGAGCGTGCCCGGCTCGGCGGTGGCGTAGCCGTACTCGAAGGCCATCACCGCTTCCTCGCTGAGCAGCGAGTCGATCACCATCACGTGTTCGGGGTTGGCGGCCAGCGCGCGCAGCGGCATGTGCGCCTCGCCGGTGGCCTGGTCGTGCAGCACCGCGTGGCGGTGGAAGAAGGTGCCGCGGCCGGCGTCCTGGCCGACCAGGCGCAGCTTGTAGCCGCCGGCCAGCAGGGTGGCGTAGGCCAGGTTCTCGGCGAAGCCCCAGTCCATGGCCAGCTCGCCGGACGCCATCTTCAGGCGGTCCTCGTAGATCTTGGCGACGCGCGGGTGCAGCTTCAGCGTGGCCGGCAGCTGGTTGATGCGCTGGGCCAGGCCGTCGAGCTCGGCGCGCTGGATGCCGGTGTCGACCTTGTCCGACAGCTTGCCCTTGAGCCACGGCGACCAGTCGACCGCGAACGGGTCGGGGCCGACCTGGGCCAGTTCGGTGGTGACCACGTTGTTGTCGAGCTTGTCGCGGTAGGCGTCCACCAGGGCCTTGGCGCCGGCGGCATCAATGACGCCCTCGGCCGCCAGCTGCTCGGCGTAGAGCTCGCGGGTGGTCTTGCGGGCGCGGATGTTCTTGTACATCAGCGGCTGGGTGGCCGCCGGCTCGTCGGCCTCGTTGTGGCCGTGGCGGCGGTAGCAGACCAGGTCGATGACGATGTCGCGGCCGAACTCCTTGCGGTAGTCGAAGGCCATCTTCGCGCAGAAAGCCACGGCCTCCGGGTCGTCGCCGTTCACGTGCAGCACCGGCGCGCCGATGATCTTGGCCGGGTCGGTGCAGTAGTAGGTGGAGCGGGCGTCGTCCTGGCGGCTGATGGTGAAGCCGACCTGGTTGTTGATGACCACGTGCACCGTGCCGCCGACCGCGAAACCGCGCGCCTGCGACATCTGGAACAGCTCCATGATCACGCCCTGGCCGGCGAACGCGGCGTCGCCGTGCACCAGCACCGGCAGCACCTGCTGGCGCTTGGCGTCGCCGCGGCGCATCTGGCGCGCGCGCACCGAGCCGGCGACCACCGGGTCGACGATCTCGAGGTGGGACGGGTTGAAGGCCAGCGCCAGGTGCACCGGGCCGCCCGGGGTGACCACGTTGGACGAATAGCCCATGTGGTATTTCACGTCGCCCGAGTGCGCCGGGTCGTCGTTGTGTTCGAACTGGCCGCGGAATTCATCGAACAGCTTGTGCGGCGGCTTGCCCATCGTGTTGACGAGCACGTTCAGGCGGCCGCGGTGGGCCATGCCGATCACCACGTCGCGCACGCCGTCGGTGCCGCCGCGCTGGATCAGGGTGTCCATCAGCGGGATCAGCGCGTCGCCGCCTTCGAGCGAAAAGCGCTTCTGGCCGACGAAGGCGGTGTGCAGGTAGCGCTCCAGGCCCTCGGCCGCGGTGACGCGCTCGAGCAGGCGCTTCTTCTCCTCGGCCTGGAAGCCGTACTTGCCGGCCGCGCCTTCGAGGCGCTGCTGCATCCAGCGGCGCTGGTTGGCGTCGGCGATGTGCATGAACTCGGCGCCGATGCTGCCCGAGTAGGACGCGCGCAGCTTGGCCAGCAGGTCGCCCAGCTTGAACTTCTTCTCGGGGAACCAGGTGTCGGTGGTGAACTCGCTCGACAGGTCGGCGTCGGTAAGGCCGTGGAAGGCGAGCTCGAGGTCCGGCGCGTCCTTCTTGGCCATCATGCCCAGCGGGTCGAGGCGGGCGCCGAGGTGGCCGCGCGAACGGTAGGCCGTGATGAGCTTGCCGACCGCCGCCTGCTTGCGGGCGGCCTCGTCGTCCATGGCGGCGCCGCCGGCGTGCTTGCCGGCCTTGGCCGCGGCCTGGACGCTGGCCATCACCGCCGAGTGCGGGACATCGCCGGCCTCGCGGCCCTTCAGGCCGTCGAAGTAGGTTTTCCAGGTGGCGGGGATGCCGTCGGGATCGACCAGGTACTGTTCGTACAGGTCTTCGATATAGGCGGCGTTGCCGCCGGCAAGCTGAGAGGTCTGCTTAAACTGCTTGATCAGACTGTCCACGACCCTGGCCTGGCCCGCCGCAATGGCAGGTAAGTGATTGATGGAATGGGATGTCGGGCAGCCGGCGCGGGCGCCGACGAGGTCCGCGATTATAGCTGGCGTGACGGGGCTTTAGAACCCGATCGGGACCCGGGTCAGCCGCGGTTGGGGCTGGACCTTGGTCGAAGCGCCGGGGCCTTGGCTTCAGATGCCCAGGGCCCGGAATTCGCTGCAGGGGCGCGAACGCTCCCAGATCCGGCCGAAGTGCTCGAGCAGCTGGCGCGTGCGGGCCGGGTTGGCCGGGCTCCATTCGCCCTCCCAGCGGCTGCCGAGGGCGCGGAACAGGTAGCCATCGCGGTCATTGGCCAGGAAGGCCGAGGCAATCTGCAGGTCGACGTCGTCCACCGGCGTGCGGAACTGGAACACCGAGGTCATGCGCTGGGCCAGGCCCAGCAGCGGGTGCGCCTGGCCCTGCACCGCGGCCGGGTCCAGCACGATCACCTGCACCACGCCGCCGCGGCCGGCGATGGCGTACTGCTTGAAGGCCTCGAGCACGGCGGGCTGGCCGTACAGCACCGGGTCCAGGTCACGGGTGAACAGCCGCAGCTCGCGGCGCGCGCCCCGGACCACCGCCAGGGTCGCGTCGGTGGCCTCGTGCAGGGAATCGAATTCGACCGAGGGCACCGAGGGGCCGCGCGGCGCCGCTGGCCCGCGCTCGGGCGTGGCCAGCGGCTCGAGCGTGCGGCGCATGGCCTGGTGCTCGATGCCGGCCTCCATGAAGCGCTCGCCGTAGGGCTGGAAGCCGTGGCGGGCATAAAAGGCCTCGGCGCTGACCTGGGCGTTGAGACTGACCTCGGTCCAGCCCAGGCTGCGCGCCTGGTTCATCAGCGCCACCATGAGCGCGTCGCCGACGCCCTTGTTGCGCCACGCCTTGAGCACGGCCATGCGGCCGATCTTGTGCTCGGGCGTCAGCCGGCCGGTGCCGATGGGCTGGTTGTTGGTATCGCGGGCGATGACGTGGTGGCAGCGCGGGTCGAGCTCGTCCCACTCTTCCTCGAGGGGGACGTTCTGCTCCAGCACGAAGACCGTTTCCCGGACCGAGCGCAGGTCCTGGAAGTCGGCCTGGTAGTCCGCGGGATCGATGCGGAAGTCGGTCGGGATCATGGCGTCACCGTCGGCGTCGTGGCTTGACCAGCTGATAGTGGCCTGCCGCCACCAGGCTTTCCAGCGCATCACGGCCGTCGGCGTCCAGGGCGGCGAGGTCCTCCGCCACCAGCGTGTCCGCACCGGCCAGCCGGCGCGCCGCGGCCACGCCCATCGGCAGCGACAGGCCGTTCGCATGCAGGCAGGCGCGCTGGCCGTCGCGGGCCCAGGCGTGGCGGGCGTGCGGATGGCGCAGCAGCTGGCCGCCCTTGGCCAGCTCGGCCTCGAGGCTCGCCAGCGACGGCGGGCGCGCCGGGCGGCCCAGTTCGCCCGCGGCCCGGTACTGGGTGATGAAGCGCCCGAACCAGCGACGCAGCGCGGTCTCGTCCAGGTCCTGCAGCCCGCGCAGGGCCGCGCGCACGCGTCCGAAGGCGGCCTCGTCGATTTCCCAGGGGTCGGCCGGCAGGGCCAGGTCCGGGTCGGCGTAGCGGGATTCCTCGGGCAGGGCGGCGGCCAGTTCTTCGGCCAGGTCCACCATCAGTTCGGCCTGCGAGGGGGCGCGCATGCCGACCGAAAAGGTCAGGCAGGCGTCTTCGGCGACGCCGTGGTGGGGCACGCCCGGCGGCAGGTAGAGCATGTCGCCGGGGGCCAGCACCCAGTCGTGGTCCGGGTCGAACCGGCTCAGCAGCTTGAGCTCGACGTCCGGGCGGAAGCCGCGCGGGGCCTCCGGGCGCGAATCAATCTGCCAGCGGCGGTGGCCGTGCGCCTGCAGCAGGAACACGTCGTACTGGTCCACGTGCGCACCGACCGAACCGCCGGGCGCGGCGAAGCTCACCATCACGTCGTCCACCCGCCAGGCCGGCAGGAACCGGAACGCGCCGAGCAGGGCGCGGATGTCCATGTCCCACTTGTCCACGTCCTGCACCAGCAGGGTCCAGTCCTTTTTCGGCAGCCGAGGGAAAGACTCCTCGCTGAAAGGCCCCGTGCGCAGTTCCCAGCGGTCGCGCCTGCGGTCGTGCAGCACCACCCGCGCCAGCGCCGCTTCCTCGCAGGCCAGGCCGGCGAGGTCCTCGGGCGTGATCGGCGACACGAAGCCCGGGAACGCGGCCCGGATCAGCAGCGGCCGCTTTTGCCAGTAATCCCGCAGGAACACCTCCGGCGCCATGCCCAGCGGCTGGTTGGCGGAGCCAGTGACTTCGATCGGCAGTGCGGGCATGGGGGCGTCTTGGTGTGGGTTGGAGAGCGCATCAGACGCGGATCGACGCGGATAAACGCGGATAGAGCAAAGACAGGGAGTGGATATCGACAAGGGCGTTGCTGGTGGCCCGCTGGAGGAGAACCGTCCCGACCCCGCCTGATCCACTCCTTTTTTGATCTATCCGCGTTTATCCGCGTCAATCCGCGTCAAAAAATCAAATATCCCGGGCGAGCGACGCGGCGTGGCCGATGTAGCTGCCCGGGGTCATCGCCAGCAGGCGCGCCTTGGCGTCGGCCGGAAGGTCGAGGGATTCGATGAAGGCGCGCATGGACTCGGCGGTGATGCCCTGGCCGCGGGTGAGGGCCTTGAGCTGCTCGTAGGGGTTGGGCAGGCCATGGCGGCGCATCACGGTCTGCACCGGCTCGGCCAGCACTTCCCAGGCGGCGTCGAGGTCGGCGGCCAGGCGCTCGGGGTTGGCGCTGAGCTTGCCCAGGCCGCGCATCAGCGCATCGAGCGCGATCAGGGAATGGCCGAAGGCGGTGCCCAGCGCGCGCAGCACCGTGGAGTCGGTGAGGTCGCGCTGCCAGCGGCTGATCGGCAGCTTCTCGGAGAAGTGGCCCAGCAGCGCGTTGGCCAGGCCGAAGTTGCCCTCGGCGTTCTCGAAGTCGATCGGGTTGACCTTGTGCGGCATCGTCGACGAGCCGACCTCGCCTTCCTTCAGCCGCTCGTACGGGTTGGCCGCCCCGTAGCGCCGCATCACGGTCTGGATCGGCTCGGCCAGCACCTCCCAGGCGGCATCGAGGTCGGCGGCCAGCGCCTCGTGGTTGACCTCGAGCTTGTCCAGGCCGCGCAGCAGCGAGTCGTAGCCGAGCACCGCGTAGCCCAGCGCCACTCCCATGTTGCGCAGCACCGTGCTGTCGGTCAGGTCGCGCTGCCAGCGGCTGATCGGCAGCTTCTGCGAGAGGTGGGCGAGCCGTGCGTTGGCGAGGCCGAAGTTGCCCTCGGCGTTCTCGAAGTCGATCGGGTTGACCGTGTGCGGCATCGTCGACGAACCGATCTCGCCGGCCTTGGTGCGCTGCTTGAAGTAGCCCAGGCTCACGTAGCCCCAGACGTCGCGCGACCAGTCGATCAGGATGGTGTTGGTGCGGGTGACCGCGTCGAACAGCTCGGCCATCCAGTCGTGCGGCTCGATCTGGATGGTGTAGGGGTTGAAGCTCAGGCCGAGCTGCTGCTCGACGACCTTGCGGCTGAAGCCTTCCCAGTCGAACTCGGGCCAGGCCGCGAGGTGTGCGTTGTATTTGCCCACCGCGCCGTTCATCTTGGCCAGCAGCTTCACCTCGGCGATGCGGCCGCGCGCATGCGCCAGGCGCGCCACCACGTTGGCGATCTCCTTGCCCACCGTGGTCGGGCTGGCCGTCTGGCCGTGCGTGCGGCTGAGCATCGGCACGTCGGCCAGATCGTGCGCCATCGTGGTGAGCTTGGTCACGATCCTGTCGAGTGCGGGCAGCAGCACTTGCTCGCGCGCGGCCTTGAGCATGAGCGCGTGGCGGGTGTTGTTGATGTCCTCGCTGGTGCACGCGAAGTGCACGAACTCGCCGGCGGCCTGCAGCTCGGCCTGGCCTTCGAAGCGCGACTTGATCCA
>NZ_DASUDO010000004.1:0-7903 GCF_036275555.1 Arenimonas sp. | reverse complement strand
GCCGCGATCCGAAGGGCCGGGGCGTGGAGAAAACCTACCGGGGGTCACCCGTTTGTGGCAGGCGACCGGACTTCGCCGGCCGCTATCGTCACGGCATCTTGCGCTTCGTGCGCCCACTGCAGGACCGCCTCCATGAGCACTCCGACCGACGCCGCGCCCGCCGCCCCGGCCGCCCCCAAGCCGACGCGCATCGCGCCCATCGTCACCCTGGACGCCAAGAGCTTCTGGGAGGCCGCCGACCGCGAGGAGTTCATCGGCCAGAAGTGTGGCGACTGCGGCCAGTTCACCTTCCCGCCGCGGCCGATGTGCCCGCACTGCCATAGCCTCAAGCGCGTGGAGCAGAAGCTCTCCGGCCGTGGCACGGTGCACTCGTACACCATCCCGCGCCATCCGCATCCCTTCGGCTTCCGCGAGGCGCCGATCGTCGCGGTGATCCAGCTCGAGGAAGGCACGCGGATCGTCTCCAACCTCGTCGGCGTGGCCTACGAGGACGTGAAGATGGACATGGCGGTGGAGGTGGCCTTCGAGCCGACCATGAACAACCACAAAGTCCCGGTCTTCAAGCCCCGCGCGAAATAAATCTGCTGCGCGAGCCGATCCCGCTCCTGCGATGCTCGCCGTACTCCTGTACGGCTGCGCGTCTCGAAGCGGCCTCGGCTCTGCTCACAACGATTTCTTACCGCGCGGAAGCGCGTAAACGAGAAGAGACATGACCCGCAAGTTCACTGAAGCTGCCATCGCCGGTATCGGCGCCACCGAGTTCTCCAAGGCCTCGGGCCGCAGCGAGCTGCAGCTCGCCGCCGAGTGCGCCAAGGCCGCCTGCGACGACGCCGGCATCAGCCCGCACGATATCGACGGCATGATCACCTTCACCATCGACAACAGCGACGAGGTCAATCTCGCGCGCTGCCTCGGCGTGAAGGACCTGGCGTTCACCACCCGCATCCCGGGCGGCGGCGCGGCGGCGGCGGCGACGCTCTACCAGGCCATGGCCCTGGTCAACGCCGGCCTGTGCAAGAACGTGCTGATCTGGCGCGCGATGAACGAGCGCAGCCAGTACCGCTTCGGCCAGAACCCGCAGGCCGCGCAGATGAACTACCAGTCCGGCAACGGCACGGGCTCGCTGCTCTGGTGCGTGCCCTACGGCGCGATGACCCCGGCGAGCTGGGGCGCGCTGCAGGCCGCGCGCTACATGCACAAGTACGGCGTCACCAACCGCGACCTGGGCTACATCTCGGTGCAGCAGCGTGCCTACGCGGCGAAGAACCCGGCAGCCTGGTTCTACGAGAAGCCCATCACCCTGGAAGACCACCAGAACTCGAAGTGGATCCAGGAACCCTGGCTGCGCCTGCTCGACTGCTGCCAGGAGAGCGACGGCGGCGTCGCCGTCCTGGTCACCAGCCTCGACCGCGCCCGCGACCTCAAGCAGCCGCCGGTGCGCCTGCTCGGGGCCACGCAGTCGATCCCGTACAACGTGGAAGTGATCTCCAACTACTACCACGACGATCTCACCGTGATGCCCGAGGCCCAGGGCGTGGCCAAGCGCCTGTGGGCGATGACCGGGCTCAAGCCCTCCGACATGCAGGCGGCGATGCTCTATGACGCCTTCACCCCGCACGTCCTGCTGCAGCTGGAAGCCTTCGGCTTCTGCGGCGCGGGCGAGGGTGCCGGCTTCGTGAAGTCCGGTGGCATGGCGCTCGACGGCGCGCTGCCGACCAACACCAACGGTGGCCTGACCGGCGAGGCCTACATCCACGGCATGAACAGCATGATCGAGGGTGTGCGCCAGATCCGCGGCACCTCGCACAACCAGGTCACCCGGAAGACCGTCGAGCACGTGCTGGTGTCGTCCGGCATGGCCGGCGCGGTGCTCGGCCGCGCCTGATGCGTCGCCTCGACCTCTCGCTGGCGGCAGGCGTCACGCTGGCCGGCGAGACGTCCCTGCAGGTCGCCGCCTCGCTGTTCTGGCCGGCGGGCGACGCCGTGCCGCAGACCGCGCTGGTCTGCCTGCCCGGCGGCAACATGAACCGCGCCTACTACGACCTGCGCGCAGCCGACGGCGATACCAGCTTCAGCTTCGCCGAGGCCATGACCGCGCGCGGCTTCCTCGTGGTCACGATCGACTACCTGGGCCTGGGTGGCAGCAGCAAGCCGGCTGACTGCTATGCCCTGCTGCCCGAGCTGCTGACCGCTGCCGCCGCCAACGCGGCCACGCAGGTGCTTGACGGCCTGCGCGCCGGAAGTCTGAGCGCGGAACTGCCGGCGATCCCGGCCCTGCGCAGTATCGGCGTGGGTCATTCGATGGGCGCGATGATGACCACCCTGCTGCAGGCCGCCACGCGTCTGCATGCGGCGGTCGCCCTGCTCGGCTTCTCCACGCGCGGCCTGCCGGACTACCTGCCGGCGCCGGTGCGCGAGCTCAGCCGCGAGCAGCAGCGGGCGCAGCTGCCCGCCCTGGCGCGCCAGCTGTTCGTGGCGCAGTACCCGGTGATCCGCTCCAGCGGCAACGGCGCCGAGATCTACGGCAGCGCCAAGGCCGACCCGCGCGGCGTGGCCGCGCTCAAGGCCGCCACCGACTGCCTGCTGCCGGTGACGGCCTACCTGTCGATGCTCCCCGGCAATGTCGCGCCCGAGGCCGAGCAGATCGAGGTGCCGGTGTTCCTCGGCCTGGGCACGCGCGACATGGCGGGCCCGCCGCATGCGATCCCTGCGGCCTTCCCGAAGTCGCTGGACGTGACGCTGCACCTGCTGCCCGAAACCGGGCACAGCCACTTCCTGTTCCCGACCCGCGCCCGACTCTACGACCGCCTGGCGCACTGGGCGCACAGCGTCCTGGCCTGATCGGGCCTGGCACCGGCCGCGTGACCGAAGGTCAGCGATGCCCGCGACCCGCGATGGATCGGGCGCTGCCTCGCGGACACGGTCCGCTCCCATGGGCCGGGTCCCGGCAGGGCGCCGCCCCCTGCCCGCCCCCTGCAAATGGACGGGGTCGGCCGCGGCGGTCCTGGCGTAGAGTCCGCCCGAGGCTGCCGGCACCGTCGGCGGTCGATATTCGAATCCGGAGCGGGAGAGAACCGATGGCGATGGCACTCAAGGCCGGCGCGCGCTTCAAGAGCGCCGTCTGCGATACCCAGGTGATGGTGGTGAAGGCCCCGGCCGGCGAGCACGTGCTCAGCTGCGGCGGCGCCGAGATGATCGCCCCCACCGCGACCGGCGCCGGCACGCTCGACCCGGCCCAGGCCGGCGAGACCCTGATCGGCAAGCGCTACGTCAACGCCGACGAGTCCGTCGAGCTGCTCTGCACCAAGGGCGGCAAGGGTTCGCTGAGCCTCAACGGCACGGCGCTCGAGATCAAGCAGGCCAAGCAGCTGCCGTCGAGCGACTAGGATCCCGGGCCGCGTGGAGGGGCCGCGCGCCAGAGGCGTGGCGATCCCGACCTGGCGAGCGGCGACCGAAGGCAGAGACAGACGTGAATATTTCAACCATCCTCGACATGGCCGCGGAGGCCTTTGGCGACCGCGTCGGCGTGGTCAGCGGCGCGCAGCGCTGGACCTATGCCGCCCTGCGCAGCGCCGCCCAGAACGCCGCCCAGCACATCCGCGCCAGCGGCGCTCAGTACGTGGCCATGCTGGACGTGACCAGCCCGGCGGCACCGGTGGCGATCTTCGCCGCCGCCTATGCCGGCGTGCCCTATGTGCCGCTCAACTACCGCCTGACCCGGCCCGAGATCAACGAGCTGCTGGCGCGCGTGGTGCCGGCCTACCTCGTGGTGGGTGCCGAATACCGGGCGCTGGTCGATGCGCGCGCCGACCTGCAGCTCGTGGACCGCGAGGCCTTCCTGTCGCTGGAGCCGCTCGCCGGCGCCGCGGCGCCGGAGCCGGCGGAGGATCCGCGGGCCGTGGCCGTGCAGCTGTTCACCAGCGGCACCACGGGCAAGCCCAAGGCGGCGATCCTGCGCCACGAGAACCTGATGTCCTACATCATGGGCACGATCGAGTTCGCCTCCGCCGAGGAGAGCGATGCCATCGTCGTGACCGTGCCGCCGTACCACATCGCCGGCATCTCGGCGGTGCTGTCGAGCACCTACGCCTGCCGGCGCATGGTGCAGATGGAGAACTTCGAACCGGCCGCCTGGCTGCGCGCCGTGCGCGAGGAGCAGGTCAGCAACGCCTTCCTGGTGCCGACCATGCTGCAGCGCGTGGTGGATCACCTGGCCGCCCGCGGCGAGTCGCCGGACCTGCCGGCGTTGCGTGCGCTCGCCTACGGCGGCGGCAAGATGCCGCTGTCGACCATCGAAAAGGCCATGCAGCTGTTCCCGGGCGTGGACTTCACCAATGCCTACGGCCTGACCGAGACCAGCTCGACCATCGCCGTGCTCGGCCCCGAGGATCACCGCGCCGCCGCTGCCAGCAGCGACCCGGCCGTGCGCCGGCGCCTGGGCTCGGTCGGCAAGCCGGCCGCGGTGGAGATCGAGATCCGCGACGAGTCCGGCACGGTGCTGGGCGCCGAGGAAGCGGGCCTGGTGTTCGTGCGCGGGCCGCAGGTCTCGGGCGAGTACCTGTCGCTGGGCAGCCAGCTTGATGCCGACGGCTGGTTCCCGACCAAGGACCGCGGCTACCTCGACGCCGAGGGTTACCTGTTCCTCGACGGCCGTGCCGACGACGTGATCGTGCGCGGCGGCGAGAACATCTCGCCCGGCGAGATCGAGGACGTGCTGCTCGGCCATCCGGCCGTCGCCGACGTGGCCGTGGTGGCCATGCCCGACGAGCAGTGGGGCGAGGGCGTGGCCGCGGCCATCGTGCTAAAGCCCGGCGCCAGCGCCGCCATCGCCGAGCTGCAGGAGCTCGTGAAGGGCCAGCTGCGCTCCTCGCGCGTGCCGCAGAAGATCGTGTTCAAGGATGCGCTGCCCTACAACGAGACCGGCAAGGTGCTGCGCCGGGTGATCCGCCAGGAGTTCGCGAACTGATGTTCACCATCGACAAGACCCTGGAGATCGAGGCGCCGGCCGCGACGGTGTGGCAGGTGCTGACCGACTTCGCCGCCTACGGCCAGTGGAACCCCTTCGTGCCGGAGTGCCGCTGCGAGCTCAAGCCGGGCGGCGCCATCGAGATGCAGGTCCAGCTCATGGCCAAGCCGCAGTTCCAGCGCGAGTTCGTGCGCGAGGTGCAGCCGGGCCAGGGCTTCTCGTACAGCATGAAGCCGGCGCCGCTGGGCCTGCTCAGCAGCTTCCGCTCGCACCGCATCGAGCCCCTGGGGCCGACGCGTTGCCGCTACACCTCGCATTTCGAGTTGCGCGGGCCGATGCGCCACCTGGTGCTCGCCCTGTTCCGCGGTGCGCTGGAGAAGGGCTTCGCCGGCATGAGCGCCGGCGTGAAGCAGCGCGCCGAATCCCTTGCCAAGCGATAAGGAAGCCTCCATGGCCCGTTGGGAATGTGCGATCTGCGGTCACGTCTACGATGAGGCCAAGGGCGATCCGGCGGCAGGCATCGCCCCGGGTACCGCCTGGGCCGACGTCCCCGAGGACTGGGTCTGCCCGGACTGCGGTGCGACCAAGTCCGAGTTCCAGATGGTGCAGGTGGGCTGATGCGCGCCCGGCCGCGGGGCGGGGTGGTCGCCGGACTCCTGGTCCTCGGCCTGCTCGCCGCCTGCGGCGGTTCCGGAGGCCAGGCGGGCGGCGGTGACGGGCCCGCGTCCCCAGTGCCCGAGCCCCTGGTGACCGGGCCGATCGGCAATGCCGGCCTCAAGGGCCACGCGCTCTGGGACAGCTGGTATGACCTCGCCGAGCTGGGCTACGCGGAAGAGGAGTACTTCGTCTCCGGTACCGCGAAGAGCCACGCCGACCCGGCGCAGACTGCGCCCTACACCACGCGCATCCTCGTGCGCCGGCCGCTGGACCCGGCGCGCTTCAATGGCACCGTGATCCTCGACTGGGTCAATGTCACCGCGCAGTTCGAGAATGCGGTCGACACGCTCGAGGCGCACGAGCTGTTCCACCGCGATGGCTATGCCTACGTGCATGTCAGTGCCCAGGCCGCCGGCCTGTGCTGCGTGCCGGAGCTCACGCCGCAGGGCTGGGATCCCGTGCGCTACGCGACCATCGACCACCCGGGCGACGACTACGCCTTCGACCTGTTCTCGCAGATCGCCCAGGCCTTCAAGCGCCCGCCGGCGGTCGATCCCATGGCCGGCTTGCGCGTGCAGCGCGTGATCGCGGTCGGCCAGTCACAGTCGGGCACGCGCCTGCGCGACTACCTGATCGAGGTGCAGCCGCAGGCGCGCGTGATCGATGCCTTCCTGGTGCATGCCGACGGCAGCGGCGAGAAGACCTACCCGGCCGATCCGGCCGTGCCGGTGATCCAGCTGCTCAGCGAGCGCGAGGCCAGCCCCGAGCCGCCCAACGTCACCCGCAACTACCGGCTCTGGGAGATCGCGGGCGCCGCCCACCAGGACTTCTGGATCGGCCTGCACCAGGTGCAGGGCCAGTCGCTGCGCGCGGTGGCCAGCCTGCAGCGGCCGGCGAGCGCGGACGCCGACCTGCATGCCCAGGCCGGCAACTACGGCGAGCAGCCCGATCCCGGCCAGTTCATCTGCATCGTCGAGGGCACGCAGTTCCCGCTGCGCTACGCGGTGATGAGCGCGATCCACTACCTCGACCGCTGGCTGCGCACCGGCACGCCGCCGCCCGAGGGGCCGCGCTACCAGTTCGACGAGGACGGGGCGCTGGCGCGCGACGCCGACGGCAACGCCCTGGGCGGCATCCGCCTGCCGCCGATCGAGGTGCCGGTGGCGAGCTACCGTTCCGACCTCTGCGACCTGGGTGGCATCACCATTCCCTTCGATCCGGTCACGCTCAACCTGCGCTATCCCACGCACGCCGACTATGCCTGTCGCATGAAGGCCGCCACCGCGCGCTCGCTCGCCGAGGGCTTCCTGCTGGCGCCCGAGGCCGAGGACCTGCTGCGCCGCGTCGACGCTGCCCGCAGCCGCTGGCTGCAGGCCGGCACGCCCGACTGCTGAACCGCGGGCCTCGTTGCGCGTGGGGCTGGTGTAGCCTGCGCGCCACGCCATGACCGTCACCCTGTCGCCCCTTGCTGCGCCCGCCGCGGCCTACGCCCGCCACCTCGGCGGCGAGGCCGCCGTGGCCGCGCTGCGACCCTCGCTGGACGACCCCCTGGCCCTGCTGACCGGGGCGGCCGACGGTCCGCCGCGCGCGGCGCCGGTGCCGCTGGTGGCGGCCGCCGACGCCCTGCTGGCGGCGCTGGCTGTGCATGGCCCGAGCGGTGCATTTGCTGATCTCACCGGCGCCGGCCTGCTCACCGAGCGTGCCGCGCTGGCCGGGCATCGCCGCCAGGGCGCGATCGCGCCCGGCGGCGCCTGCCGCCTGCTGGATGCGGCCGATGGCGGGCTCGCGCTCAACCTCGCGCGACCCGATGACTGGGCGCTGCTGCCGGCCTGGCTCGAAGGCGACGAGGAGATCGCGCCGGGCGACTGGGCGGCCGTGCAGGCCACGATCCGCCATCGCCCGCGCGCGCCCCTGCTGGAGCAGGGCCGCCTGCTGGGCCTGGCCCTGGCTGCCGACGAGATCTCGCCGTCGCCAGGCGCCTGGTGCCGGCGCACGCGGCTGGTGCCGGCGCGCCCCGCCGTGCGCCGTGCGCCGCGCGTGCTCGACCTGTCCTCGCTCTGGGCGGGCCCGCTCTGTGGCCAGCTGCTGCGTCGTCTCGGCGCCGACGTGGTGAAGCTCGAGAGCCCGCAACGTCCGGACGGCGCGCGCCAGGGGCCGCCGGCCTTCTACGACCGTCTCAACCACGGCAAGCGCAGCGTCGCCCTCGACCCGCGCACGCCCGCCGGCCACGCGCGGTGGCAGGCCCTGTTCGCCGCCGCCGACATCGTCATCGAGGCCTCG
>NZ_DASUDO010000003.1:0-2259 GCF_036275555.1 Arenimonas sp. | reverse complement strand
CGCGCGAGCTGGGCGTGCGCGGGCTCATGAACGTGCAGTTCGCGGTCCCGCGGGACGGGCGCGGCATCTTCATCCTCGAGGTGAACCCGCGCGCGTCGCGCACGGTGCCGTTCGTGTCCAAGGCCACCGCCGTGCCGCTGGCCAAGGTGGCGGCACGCTGCATGGTCGGCATCGGTCTGGCCGAGCAGGGCCATGATCACGAGGTGCTGCCGCCGTATTACTCGGTCAAGGAAGCGGTGTTTCCGTTTGCCAAGTTCCCCGGTGTGGACATCATCCTGGGTCCGGAGATGAAATCCACCGGCGAGGTGATGGGCATCGGCCGCAGTTTTGGCGAGGCCTACGGCAAGGCGCAGCTGGCTTCCAGCAATCCGCTGCCGACCGGCGGGCGTGCCTTCATCAGCGTGCGTCAGGCCGACAAGACGGCGCTGCTGGTGCAGGTGGCGACGGACCTGCGACAGTTCGGCTTCGAGCTGGTTGCCACGCGCGGTACGGCCGAGTGGCTGAACGCGAGCGGTATTCCGTGCGGCGTGGTCAACAAGGTCAAGGAAGGCCGCCCGCACATCGTGGACATGATCACCAACGGCGAAATCGCCTTTGTGCTGAACACCACCGAAGGCAAGCTTGCGATTGCCGATTCGTTCGCCATTCGCGCCGCGGCGCTGCGCTTCAAGGTGCCGCACACCACCACGCTGGCCGGCGCGCGCGCCACCTGCCTTGCGCTGCAAAGCGGGCGCGAGATTCGCGTCGAGAGCCTGCATCAACTGCATACCGAACTGAGACAGTCATGACCCGAGAACCCCTTACCGCCCGCGGCGCAGAGCAGCTGCGGCGCGAACTCGAAGACCTCAAATCCGTGCAGCGCCCGCGCGTGATCGCCGCCATTGCCGAGGCGCGCGCGCACGGCGACCTGAAGGAAAACGCCGAGTACCACGCGGCCAAGGACCAGCAGGGTTTCATCGAGGGCCGTATCAGCGAAATCGAGGATCGCCTCGGCCGCGCTGAGGTCATCGATCCGGCGAAGCTGGCCGCCGGCGGCAAGGTGGTGTTCGGCGCCACGGTAACGCTGGTCAACGTCGACACCGACGCGGAAGTCACCTACCAGGTGGTCGGCATGGACGAGGCCGACATCAAGCAGGGCCGGGTGTCGTTCCGGGCCCCGCTGGCGCGCGCCATGATCGGCCGCGAGGTGGGCGATCAGGTGCTGGTGCCGGCGCCGGGCGGCGAGCAGGCCTATGAAATCCTCGCCGTCGATTATCGGTAGCGCCGCGCGCTCGGTGCTCCGACCTTGAGCGGGCGCGGCTCCAGCCGTCGCTGGCTGCAGCAGCACGTTGCCGATCCCTACGTGCGCCGGGCGCAGGCGCAGGGTTACCGCTCGCGGGCCAGCTTCAAACTGCTGGAGATCAACCAGCGCGATCGCCTGCTGCAGCCGGGCGCGACGGTAGTCGATCTGGGCGCGGCGCCGGGTGGCTGGTCGCAGGTGGCGAGCACCATCGTCGGGCCGCGCGGCCGGGTGCTGGCGGTCGACCTGCTGGACATGGCGCCGCTGCCGGGTGTCGAGTTCATCCTGGGTGATTTCGGGGACGCTGCGGTGCTGGAGCAGATGCTCGGCCTGCTGCCGGACGGCGCCGACCTTGTAATGTCGGACATGGCGCCCAATCTGAGCGGTGTGCGCGATGTCGATCAGCCGGCGGCGCTGCACCTGGCCGAGCTGGCGCTCGACTTTGCCGGTCGGGTGCTGAAACCGCGCGGGGCACTGCTGGTCAAATGCTTCGAAGGCGCCGGCAGTCAGGCACTGCGGGTGGAATTTGCCCGACATTTCGAGCAGGTACTGGTGCGCAAGCCCGACGCCTCGCGTGACCGCAGCCGCGAGCACTACCTGATCGGCCGCGGTATGCTGCCGATTACCCCGTAATAACCGCCGCGACCGGAGATTCGCTACGTGAATTCAATGTCCCGCAACATCATCCTCTGGGTCGTGGTGGCGCTGGTGCTGATGGCCGTGTTCAACAGCTTCGGTCCGCAGCGGGCCAGCGAGCGCACGCTCGATTACTCGCAATTCATCGCCGAGGTGAAAAACGCGCAGGTTGACCGCGTGGTCATCGAGCAGGGCGCCGTGCGCGGCGTGACCACGGGCGGCGAGAAATTCGTCGTCTACACGCCCGAAGACCCGCACATGATCGACGACCTGCTGGCCAACAAGGTCGGCATCGAGGTGGCGGCGCCGGACCGCCAGTCGCTGCTGATGCAGGTGTTCATCTC
>NZ_DASUDO010000002.1:0-3978 GCF_036275555.1 Arenimonas sp. | reverse complement strand
GTGGTGCGCTGGCTGGCCCAGCAGGCCGAGGCCCTGGGCGTGGAGATCTTCCCTGGCTTCGCCGCCGCGGAGGTGCTCCACGACGAGCAGGGCGCGGTGCGCGGCGTGGCCACCGGCAACATGGGCATTGGCAAGAACGGCGAGCCCGGCGATGCGTTCCAGCTCGGCATGGAACTGGTGGGCAAGTACACGGTGTTCGCCGAGGGCGCGCGCGGGCACCTGGGCAAGCAGCTCATCGCGCGTTACCGCCTCGACGAAGGCCGCGATCCGCAGAGTTTCGCCATCGGCATCAAGGAACTGTGGGAAATCGATCCGCAGCGCGCCCAGCCCGGCCGCGTGCTGCACACCGCCGGCTGGCCGATGACCGACGACACCTTTGGCGGCGGCTTCCTCTACCACCTGTCGGACAACAAGGTGACGCTGGGCTTCGTGATCGGGCTCGATTACCGCAACCCGCACCTGAGCCCGTTCGAGGAGATGCAGCGCTGGAAGACCCATCCGGCGATCCGCGCCCACATCGAAGGCGGCAAGCGCCTGGCCTACGGCGCCCGCGCCATCAACAACGGCACGCCGCAGGCGCTGCCCAAGACCGTGTTCCCGGGCGGCGCGCTGGTGGGCTGCGATGCCGGCTACCTGAATGCGGCGCGCATCAAGGGCAGCCACGCCGCCATCAAGAGCGGCATGCTGTGCGCCGAGGCCCTGGCCCCGGCACTGGCCGCCGGGCGCCAGCGCGACGAGCTGACAGCCTACCCCGAAGCCTTCGCCGTCAGCTGGCTGCACGACGAGCTGAAGCAGTCGCGCAACTTCAAGCTGTGGTTCAAGAAGGGCAAGCTCACTGGGCAGTTGATGACGGGCATCGAGCAGTGGCTGCTGCCGAAGCTCGGCATCGCCAGCCCGCCGTGGACCCTGCATGCGACCAAGCGCGACCACGAAACGCTGCTGCCGGCCGACCAGGCCACACCGATCGCCTACCCCAAGCCCGACGGCGTGATCAGCTTTGACCGTCTGGGTTCGGTGTTCCTGAGCAACACCAACCACGAAGAGAACCAGCCCGCGCACCTGACACTGAAAGACGCCTCGGTGCCCGTGGCGGTGAACCTGAAGCGCTTCGCGGGGCCCGAGGCGCGCTACTGCCCGGCCGGGGTGTACGAGTTCGTCGAAGAGACGGGCGGCCCGCCGCGGCTGCAGATCAACGCGCAGAACTGCGTGCACTGCAAGACCTGCGACATCAAGGACCCGACCCAGAACATCGTCTGGGTCACGCCCGAGGGCGGCGGCGGCCCGGTCTATGCCGGCATGTGACGACGAGGATGAAGCCGTGACTCAGGAAGAAGCCCCATCGTTCGGATTCGACGACGCTGCACTGGCCGCGTTGCCGCTCGTCTACCAGCCCGGCCTCTGCGACGGCCAGGTGGTGATGGTCTCGGGCGCCGGCAGCGGCATCGGCAAGGCCATCGCTTTCCTCTACGCGCGGCTGGGCGCAAGGCTCGTCATCTGCGGCCGCGACCGGGCCAAGCTCGACGCCTGCGAACCCTGGCTGCGCCGCCTGGGCAGCCCCGACGTGCTGGTGCAGCCCACCGACATCCGCCGCACCGAGGCCATCGCCGAGCTGTTCGACGCCACCTACCAGCATTTCGGCCGCCTGGACGTGCAGGTCAACAACGCCGGCGGGCAGTTCCCGAAGGCCGCGCTGGACATCAGCCCCAAGGGCTGGAAGGCGGTGGTCGACAACAACCTCAACGGCACCTGGTACATGATGCACGAGGCCGCCAGGCGCTGGCGCGATGCCGGCCGGCCCGGCAGCATCGTCAACATCGTGCTCACCTTCCAGCGCGGCTTTCCGGGCGTGGCGCACAGCTGCGCGGCGCGCGCCGCTGTCACCTACCTGTCCAAGACGGTGGCGGTGGAGTGGGCGCAATACGGCATCCGCGTCAACTGCGTGGCGCCGGGCGTCATCGAGAGCAGCGGCTTCGCGCACTACGCGCCCGAGGCGCGGGCCAAGTTCTCGCGCGGCAACCCGATGCTGCGCCACGGCAGCGTGCAGGACATCGCCAACGCGGTGCTCTACCTCACGGGCCCGAGCGGCGAGTTCGTCAATGGCGAACTGCTGAACGTCGATGGCGGCGGCATCCTCTGGGGCGAGCTGTGGACCATTCCCAAGCCGGCCTACTTCAACGCGGAGCAGTCGTGATGAACACCCTCGACGACCAGCCCCGCTTCGGCCCCGGCGACCGTGCGCTGGCCGAGCTGCCCACCGTCTACCGCAGCGATCTCTTCGCCGGCAAGGTGGTGCTCGTGTCCGGCGCCGGCAGCGGCATCGGCAAGGCCATTGCCTTCCTCTACGCCCGCCTGGGTGCCACGCTGGCGATCTGCGGCCGCAAGGCCGACGCGCTGGAACTCTGCGCCGAGCAGTTGCGCAGCCTCGGCGGCGGCCGCGAGGTCCTCGCCTTCCCGATGAGCATCCGCGACCCCGAGCAGGTCGAAGCGCTGTTCGAAGCCGTATGGCAGCGCTTCGGCGGCCTGGACGTGCTGGTCAACAACGCCGGCGGCCAGTTCGCGGCGCACGCGATGGATTTCACCGACAAGGGCTGGAACGCGGTCATCGACACCAACCTCAACGGCACCTGGTACATGATGCAGGCCGCCGCCAAACGCTGGGTGCGGGACGGCAAGCGCGGCGGCAACATCGTCACCATCGCAGCCGCCGTGGACCGCGGCCTGCCCGGCATGGCGCACACCGCGGCCTCGCGGGCTGGCGTCATCGCGCTGTCGAAGACGCTGGCGGTGGAGTGGGCCGAGCACGACATCCGCGTCAACTGCATCGGCGCCGGTGCCATCGAGAGCAACGGCTTCAACAACTACAAGGAAGAGCATGTCGGCGGGCTCTTCCGCACCAACCCCATGAAGCGCGCCGGCGACGTGCAGGACGTGGCCGAAGCGGTGGTCTACCTCACCGCGCCGTCGGGCAAGTACATCACCGGCGAAACGATCAACATCGACGGCGGCATGGTGCTGTGGGGCGAGTTCTGGCCCGCCGGCATGCCCGACCACTTCCGGCCGCCCCGGCCGCCCGCTGCATGACCCCACGAGACCCCTCCCACCCGCTGCCCGCGGGACCGCTTGCCGGCGTGCGCATCGTCGACCTCACAGGCGTCGTGATGGGGCCTTTTGCCTCGCAGATCCTGGCCGACTTCGGCGCCGACGTGATCAAGGTCGAGTCGCCCGAAGGCGACACGGTGCGCCACATCGGGCCCAGCCGCAGCAAGGGCATGGGGCCGATGTACCTGGCGCTCAACCGCAACAAGCGCAGCGTCGCGCTCGACCTGCGCCACCCCGATGCGCTGGCCGCGTTGCAGCGGCTGATCGAGGGTGCCGACGTGCTCCTGTTCAACCTTCGGCCGGCCTCGATGGCGCGCCTGGGGCTGAGCTATGACGACGTGGCGCGCCTGAACCCGCGCATCGTCTACTGCGGCTGCTACGGTTTCGGCGAACGCGGGCGCTATGCCGGCAAACCGGCCCTCGACGACCTGATCCAGGGCTCGGTGGCGCTGCCGTCGCTGGTGGGCCGCGTCACCGGCGAGCCGCGCTACCTGCCCACCAACCTGTGCGACCGCACGACGGGCCTGACCGCCGTCTACAGCGTGATCGCCGCGCTCTACGCACGCGAAAAGACCGGCCGCGGCCAGGCCATCGAAGTGCCGATGTTCGAGACCATGACGCAGTTCGTGCTCTCCGACCACATGTTCGGCAAGACCTTCGATCCGCCGCTGGCCGACGCCGGCTACGTGCGACTGCTGGCCAAGGACCGCCGGCCGCTGCGCACGAAGGACGGCCACATCTGCGTGCTGATCTACATCGACCGCCACTGGAAGAGCTTCTGCGAGATGCTCGGCCGCCGCGACATGCTCGAAGACCCGCGCTTCCTGCGCATGTCCGACCGCACGCGCAACGTCGATGCCCTCTACGCCTTCGTGGCCG
>NZ_DASUDO010000001.1:0-46255 GCF_036275555.1 Arenimonas sp. | reverse complement strand
GGTGCGCCGGGTGCGCCCGCGCCCGGGCCGCCGGCGGTGCCGGAGCCGGGGCCGCTGCCCGGGCCCGCGCTGGAGCCCTCCGCGGCGCCGCCGCCGTCGCCCGGCATGCGGAGCTTCGCGGCCGGCGCACTGGCCGGGCGCGCGCGCACCGGCACGTAGTGCAGGTTCGGCAGCACGCCGTTGCGCGAGAGGTAGGTGTTCACCGATTCGATGAAGCCGCCGTAGAGCGGCATCAGATGCCGCTCGAAGGTGCGGAACAGCAGGCTGCGGTGTTCGCCCGCGAGCTCGAGGCAGTCGGCCGCCTGGCGCAGCATGCGGCAAAGCGCCTGCGGGCCGATCGGCAGGTTCTCGGCGTCGAAGGCCGGCTTGCCGGCCAGCACGCCAAAGCGCTGGCCCAGCAGGTACAGCGGCAGGCTGTTGCGGACTTCGGCGCGGCTGGCGATCTCCGACAGCACGGTTGATTCGTCGAGGTCGAGGTTCTCGACCAGGGAGAGCTCGTCGCGGGTGAGCCGGAAGCCGCCGGTGATCGACTTCGCGCCCGGCGGGTCCTTGATGCAGGCCAGTTCGGCCTCGAGCGCGATCAGGAAGCGCGGCACCAGGTCGGGACGGGTGCGCTTGACGAGGCGCTGGGCTTCGAGCCAGCGGGTCTGGACGATGTTGCTGCGGGCCTGTTCGGCGAACTTGAAGAGTTGCTGCTCGAATTCGTTGAGCGTCGAGACCAGCGTGCGTTCGATCTCGTCGGAGGAATACTCGAGGATGCCTCCCAGCAGCCCACGGACTCGTTCAGGCAATGGCCGCGTCGCCAGCGTCGGTGCGGACGCGTGCGGAGGTTTGGCCGATGCGGGCATGCGGCGCTCCGTGTGAATTCCCCAGCGCGATTCTAGGCACACGCGCGGCCCGGCGCATAGGGCCGGGCCAGTCCGGGGGGACTGGCCCGGCGCGTCGTCACCTGCCGTTCCAGACCAGGCTGACCAGGCCGCTGCGGCCCGGGGTGTTGTAGCCGCGCACCAGCTCGTACTCGCGATCGGTCAGGTTTTCCAGCCTGCCCTCGAGGCGCCAGGCCGGGCTGAACTGCCAGGCCAGCCGCAGGTGGGCGAGGGCATGCGAGGGCAGCTGGGCGCCGAAATCGGGGCGACCCGAGAAATAGTCTCCCTCCAGCGCGACCGACAGGCCGTTGGCCCAGGCATGGCCCAGGTCGACGTGGGCCTTGCGCTTGGCCCGGCGCAGCAGCGGGCGGCCGGTGCCGGCATCGATCGCGTCCTGCCAGGTCAGGTTGCCGCCACCGCTCCAGCCGCCGCGGTCGAAGCGGTAGCCGAGCTCCACGCCTTCCAGCGCGGCGCGGTTGATGTTGATCGCGTTGTTGGTCAGCGGTGCGGCGAACGCGACGAGGTCGCGCACGCGGGTGCGGTACACCGACAACTCCAGCCGCTGGCCGGCGGCCGGTGCGTAGTACAAGCCCGTCTCCCAGGTGCGCGAATGCTCCGGCCGCAGGTCGGGGTTGCCGGCGAAGCCGAAGCCGGTGTCGGGGTAGTAGAGCTCGTTGAAGTTGGGCGCGCGGAAGCCCTGGCCCCACGAAAGGCGCCACTGCACGCGCTCGCCCAGGTCGACGCCCCAGCCGGCGTTGCCCGTGGTCACGCCGCCGTACTGGTTGCTGTGGTCGCGGCGCAGGGACAGGTCGAGCACGTGCCGGCCGAAGCGGCCGCCGTAGCCGACGAAGGCGGCCTGGCTGCGGCGGGTGTCGTCGAACAGCGGGCCGTTGAAGACGTTCTCCGACTCCCCGGTCTCGCGCTGCCAGTTCAGGCCGAAGCGCAGGTTGGCGTCGGTGCCCATGGCCAGCGTGTGCAGCCAGTCGGCGCTGGTCCGGCGGCTGCGGAAGGCGTTCGAGAAAGAGCTGACGGTGTCGAGGTCCTCGCGGGCGTGGCCGACGGTGAACTGGTGGCTCCAGCGCGCGCCGAGTTCGCCCGCCAGGGTCACGCCGCCCGACGCATTGCGGGCGTCGGTGATGCCGCGGTCGAACTCGACCTCGGCGTCGGTGGCAATGGCGTTGAAGGACAGCACAAGGGTGCCGACGGCGGTGCGGCCGCGCAGGCTGAGGTTGCGGTTGCGGTAGCCGTCATCGTCGGGGTCGTAGGAGAACACCGAGTTCGGGTTGGTGGCCGAGAAACCGCGCACGCGCTGCGCACCGGCCGTGATGCCGAAGCCGCGCCGGGCGTCGCCGGTGCCGAAGGCGGCGCTGGCGCCGGCCCGGCCGTAGCTGCCCGCGGTGACGCGCGCGGAGGGCGCGGACGGGTCGCGGGTGAAGACATGCACGACGCCGCCGATCGCGTCCGAGCCCCACATGGATGCGCGCGGGCCGCGCACGATCTCGATCCGCTCGATCTGCTCCAGCGGCAGGTGGGCGAAGTCGAACACGCCCTGGCCGGTGGACGTGACGCGGATGCCGTCCACCAGGATCAGGCTCTGGGTGGAATTGCTGCCGCGCAGGAACAGCGCGCTGCCCGCGCCCGGGCCGCCGGTGCGGGCGACGTCGATGCCGGCCTGGCGGCCCAGCAGGTCGATCAGGTCCGGGGCCTGGCTGGCCTCGATGTCCTCGCGCGTGATCACGGTGACCGAAGCGAGGGCTTCGTCCAGCGGGCGCTCGATGCGGGTGGCGGTGACCTGGACGGCGTCCAGCGTGGCCGCGTCCTGGGCCAGGGCGGCGGGGGACAGCAAGAGGGAAATCGCCGCGCAAAGCGCGGAACGGCGTGCAACGGGGTTCATCTGATGGTTTCTCCTGGAACGCTCACCCGCGGGAAGCACGCGCGGGTGGGACCGGGGAAACGACGCGGCCGGGCGCGAACGGGCGCAGGCCATGACGCCGCCCCGTCGCCCTCCGCAACGTGCCGTGGTGGCCACCCGTGGGGGTGGCCAGGCACCAGGCCGGTCTCCGGACTCGCCAGTGGCGGGGTGCGCGGGGCACCTCGCCTCCCTTCCGCCTTCCCATGCCCGGGGGGCACAGTGGCTTGCTGGAGGGGATTCCTGGCCTACCGTTGCGGGGGCAGCGCCGGACTTGGACCGGCTTCCCGAACACCTGGGGCGCGTGAAGTCTAGATCAAGACGGGGTCAGTCGTCGCGGTCGGCGTCGTAGCCGTCGAGTTCCCCGTCCCCGCCGACCCGAAGCCGCACCGTGATCGGGCGGCAGCAGACGTAGCAGTCCTCGACATACTCCGCGTCGCCGCCGGAGGGATCGGCGACGGTTTCGAAGGTTTCCCCGCAGTGGGGGCAGGTGAGGAGGATGGTGTCGAGCATGGTGCGAGGGTAGGGGGTGGGGTGGGAGCGGGGGGTGAACGGATGGAGCCAGGAGGTAGTGGATAGGAGTCAGGAGTTAGTAGGGGCAGGGTTCCGGCTTTCCTCTAACTCCTAACTCCTATCCACTAACTCCTCGCTCTTCCGGCGTCAGTTCAGGAACAACCCGATCACGTCATTCGTGAACCGCCGCCCCAGCTCCGTCGGCCGCCAATACCCGCCGTCCTGCTCCAGCCAGCCACGCCCGCGCGCGTCCTCGAGCTGCGCGGCGATGACCGCGCGGTCCAGCCCGGTGCGCGCCTCGAAATCCGCCAGGCGGAAGCCCTCGACCAGACGCAGGGCATTGAGCATGTAGTCGAAGGGCAGGCTGGCCGGCGTGATCGGGTCGTCGCCGCCGATGCCGCGCGCGGTGCCGGCGTGGGCGATGAAATCGCGCGGGTTCTTGGGCTTCCAGCGCCGGCGCACCTCGCCGGTGGCGCCGCTGCTGATCTTGCCGTGCGCGCCCGCGCCGATGCCCAGGTAGTCGCCGAAGCGCCAGTAGTTGAGGTTGTGCGCGCACTGCCGGCCCGGGCGGGCATAGGCGGAGACTTCGTACTGGGCGTAGCCCGCGGCGGCCATGGCCTCGATGCAGCGCTCCTGGATGTCCCAGGCGTCGTCTTCGCCGGGCAGGCCCTCGGGCGGTTTCACGGCGAAGGCGGTGTTGGGCTCCATCGTCAGCTGGTAGTGCGAGAGGTGCGCGGGCTGCAGCGCGATCGCGCGCTCGACGTCGTGCAGGGCCATCGCCAGGTCCTGGCCGGGCAGGGCGTACATCAGGTCGAGGTTGAGGTTGTCGTAGCCGGCGTCCTGGGCCAGCTTCACCGCGCGCTCGGCCTCGCCGCTGTCATGGATGCGCCCCAGCCGCTGCAGGCAGCCGTCGTCGAAGCTCTGGATGCCGAAGCTGATGCGGTTCACGCCGGCGGCGCGGTACTGCTCGAAGCGGCCGTGCTCGGCCGTGCCCGGGTTGCACTCCATCGTGATCTCGGCGCCGGGCGCGAAGCGCAGCCGCGACGTGCACGCGTCGAGGATGGCGCCGATCGCGGCCGGCGCGAACAGGCTGGGCGTGCCGCCCCCGAAGAACACGCTGTGCACCGTGCGGCCCCAGACCAGCGGCAGGTCCTGCTCGAGGTCGCGCACGAGCGCGGCGATGTAGTCGTCCACCGGCAGCGCGCCGCTCTGCCCGTGCGAATTGAAGTCGCAGTAGGGGCACTTCTTCACGCACCACGGGATGTGGATATAAAGCGACAGCGGCGGCGGGATCAGCGCGCTCACAGTTCGTGCAGGCGCGCGCGCAGGGCGGCCAGCGCCAGGCCGCGGTGGCTGATGCGGTTCTTCAGCGCCGGGTCGAGCTCGGCGGCGGTGAGCTGCTGGTCCGGCACCAGGAACACCGGGTCGTAGCCGAAGCCGCCTTCGCCGCGCGGTGCGTCCAGCACGTAGCCCGGCCAGCGCCCCTCGACCACCAGCGGCTGCGGGTCGCGGGCGTGCCGCATCAGCACGATGACGCAGTGGAAGTGCGCGCGCCGCTGTTCGCCCTCGAGCCCCTGCATGCGCCCGAGCAGCCTGGCGATGTTCGCGGCCGAGTCGCCGTGCGCGCCGGCATAGCGCGCGCTGTACAGGCCGGGCTCGCCGTCCAGCGCCTCCACCACCAGCCCCGAATCATCCGCCAGCGCCGGCAGCCCGGTCGCCGCGCAGGCGTGCCGTGCCTTGAGCATCGCGTTCTCGATGAACGTCAGCCCATCCTCGACCGCATCCTCGACCCCGAGCTCGCCCTGCGTCACCAACGCATAGCCGGCATCGGCCAACAGCGGCTGCAGCTCCGCGAGCTTGCCCTTGTTCGATGTCGCGAGGACCAGGTGTCTTGGCATGGATTGGCGAGCCAGGTTTTTAGCCACGGATGAACACAGATGAACACGGATAAGGAAAACGGCGTTGAATTTGCTGGCCGCCTCCAGCCAACGAGCTACATCCTGCCTTTTGCTTGATCAGTGTTCATCTGTGTTCATCCGTGGCAAAAAACGCTCTCAGCCCGCCAAGGCGGCGCGCTGGAGGGCGACGAGTTCGGCGATGCCCTTTTCGGCCAGGGCGAGGAGGGCGTCGAGTTCGGGGCGGCGGAAGGCGTGGCCTTCGGCCGTGCCCTGGACCTCGATGAAGCCGCCGCCGTCGTTCATCACCACGTTCATGTCGGTGTCGCAGGTGCTGTCCTCGCGGTAGTCGAGGTCGAGCACCGGCACGCCCTGGCAGATGCCTACCGAGACCGCCGCCACCGCGCCCAGGATCGGGTCGCGGGTCACGTCGCCGCGGGCGCGCAGCACCGCCACCGCGTCGCACAGCGCCACGTAGGCGCCGGTGATCGCCGCGGTGCGGGTGCCGCCGTCGGCCTGCAGCACGTCGCAGTCGAGGGTGATGGTGCGCTCGCCCAGCGCCTTGCGGTCGATGCAGGCGCGCAGCGCGCGGCCGATCAGGCGCTGGATCTCCAGCGTGCGGCCGCCCTGCTTGCCGCGCGCGGCCTCGCGGTCGTTGCGGGTGTTGGTGGCGCGCGGCAGCATGCCGTACTCGGCGGTGACCCAGCCCTCGCCCTTGCCGCGCAGGAAACCCGGCGCCTTGTTGTCGATGCTGGCGGTGCACAGCACCTTGGTGTCGCCGAAGCAGACCAGCACCGAACCCTCGGCGTGCTTGGTGTAGTTGCGCTCGATGCGGACCGCGCGCAGCTGGTCGGGAGCGCGGCCGTCGGGGCGGGGGGCGTGGGTCATGGGGCACATCCGGCAATCTTTGGCCGGCTAGATTACCATTCGACCCCTCCAGACCCGGGACCGCCCATGATCCGCAGCATGACTGCCTTCGCCGCCTGCGAGCGCGCCGCCACTGGCGGCACGCTGGGCTGCGAGCTGCGCGCCGTGAACCACCGCTTCCACGAACTCAGCGTGCGCGCCCCCGAGGAGCTGCGCGCGATCGAGCCGGCCCTGCGCGAGCGCGTCGCCCAGAAGGTGTCGCGCGGCAAGGTCGACCTGGTGCTGCGCTTCCGCCCGGCCGCGGGCGGCCGCGCCGGGCTGCGCGTCAACCAGGGCCTGCTGGACCAGCTGGCCGCGTCGGCCCAGGCCCTGGACGGGCGCTTCCCCGGCCTGCGCACCGAGTTCACCGAGCTGCTGCGCTTCCCGGGCGTGGTCGAGGAGGACGCGCTGGACCAGGCCGGCCTGCAGGCCGAGGCCCTGGCCCTGCTCGACGAGACCCTGGCCGAGTTCGTGGCCGCGCGCGAGCGTGAAGGCGCCAAGCTGGCGGCCGTGATGGCCGAGCGCGTGGACGGCATCGAGCGCATCACCCGCCAGGTCCGCGAGTGGCTGCCCGAGATCCGCGCCGCGCTGCGGGCGAAGCTCGACGCGAGGCTGGCCGACCTCAAGCTGCCGCTGGAGCCCGGCCGGCTCGAGCAGGAAGTGGTGCTGAACCTGCAGAAGATCGACGTGGACGAGGAGCTCGACCGCCTCGCCAGCCATGTCGCCGAGGCACGCCGCGTGTTCGCGCTGCCCGAGGCCGTGGGCCGTCGGCTCGACTTCCTGATGCAGGAGTTCAACCGCGAGGCCAACACCCTGGGCTCCAAGTCGGTGGACAGCCGCACCACGCAGGCGGCGGTCGAGCTCAAGGTCCTGATCGAACAGCTGCGCGAACAGGTGCAGAACCTCGAATGAACGCGATCCGCGGCACCCTCTACGTCGTCGCCGCGCCCTCGGGCGCCGGCAAGTCCAGCCTGGTCAACGCGGTGCTGGCGAAGGAGCCGGGCATCGCGCTGTCGATCTCCTTCACCTCGCGCGCGCCGCGGCCGGGCGAGCGCCACGCCCAGCACTACCACTTCGTCGACAAGGCCGAATTCGAGCGGATGATCGCGGCCGGCGATTTCTTCGAGCACGCGCTGGTGCACGGCGACTACAAGGGCACCGCCCGGCAGTCGGTGGAGCCGCAGCTGGCGGCCGGCAAGGACGTGCTGCTCGAGATCGACTGGCAGGGCGCCCGCCAGGTGCGCGAGAAGATGCCCGACTGCCTGAGCGTCTTCATCCTGCCGCCGTCCAAGGACGCGCTCGAGACCCGGATGCGCAACCGCGGCCAGGACAGCGAGGAAACCATCGCCCGGCGGCTGGCGGCGGCCCGCGAGGAGATGTCGCACTACGACGAGTTCGACTACGTCATCGTCAACGAGCATTTCGACGCCGCGGCGGCCGAGCTGCGGGCCATCTTCGTGGCCCAGCGCCTGAAGCGGGCCACCCAGGCCGCCCGCCACGCCGCCCTGATCCGCGACCTGCTGGCCTGAGCCGCCCCCCCGATTTGCGCCGGCCCCCGGCCCGGGCGTAGAATGCGCGGTTCGCGTAACCCCTTGATTTTCCGTAGGCGCCCCGGCCGGGCGGCCTCCGGTGAGGAGATCCAATGGCCCGCATCACCGTGGAAGACTGCCTGTCCGTCGTCGACAACCGCTTCGAGCTGGTCTTGATGGCGTCCAAGCGCGCCCGCCAGCTGGCCAAGGGCGTCGAGCCCACCCTCGACAACAGCGAGCACCAGGACAAGCCGACCGTGCTGGCCCTGCGCGAGATCGCCGCCCGCCGCATCGACCAGCAGCTGATCGATGACGTCGAGAAGGCCGAGCGCGAGCGCGCCGAGCGCGAGGCCCTGGAGTGGGCCGCCGCGGAAGTCGTCGACGACGACCTCTCGAAGGGCGGCGACGACCTCTGAATCCCGGCGCGAGGGGGCCCCGCCCCTCGCCCAACCCTCCGTGGGAGGGAACGTAGGAGGGCCTTCAGGCCCGAAGCTCCTCGCACAGAAGCTTCGGGCCTGAAGGCCCTCCTACGTTCCCTCCCACAGTTCGTTTAGCGACCGGAAAGCCGCGGCATTGATGGGTTTCCCGTGCCCGCGTAGTCTGGCTCCATGTCTTCCTTCACCAAGCCGCAGAAAGTCGCCGACATCGGCCCGGACCCGTGTCCGGACGCCGTGCTGGCGCTCGAGAAGCGGCTGGCCGACTACCTCCCGCCCGACCAGGTGCGCCAGGTCCGCCGCGCCTACGAGATCGGCGCCCGGGCCCACGAGGGCCAGACGCGCAAGAGCGGCGAGGCCTACATCACCCACCCGGTGGCCGTGGCCGGCATCCTGGCCGAGCTTCGGCTCGACGCCGAGACGCTCTGCGCCGCGATCCTGCACGACGCGCTCGAAGACACGCCGCTGCCGCGCAGCGAGATCGAGCGCGAGTTCTCGGTCACCGTGGCCGAGCTGGTGGACGGCGTCACCAAGCTCGACAAGCTGCACTTCCGCGACCGGCAGGAGGCCGCCGCGGAAAGCTTCCGCAAGATGATGCTGGCGATGGCGCGCGACCTGCGCGTCATCCTGATCAAGCTCGCCGACCGCCTGCACAACATGCGCACGCTCGATGCGATGGCGGCCGAGTCGCGCCGCCGCATCGCCCGCGAGACGCTCGAGATCTACGCGCCGATCGCCCAGCGCCTGGGCATGAACAAGATCAAGGCCGAGCTGCAGGACCTGGGCTTCCGCGCGCTGCACCCGATGCGGCACCGGGTCATTTCCAAGCGCATTTCGGCCCAGCCCGTCATGCGGCGCGAGGCCCTGGCCACCATCGAGGCGCAGATGGCGCAGCGGCTGGCGCAGGAAGGCCTGCGCAACCACCTGGTGAGCCGGGTGAAGTCGCCCTGGAGCATCTACACCAAGATGAAGCAGGAGAACAAAAGCCTCGAGCAGGTGCTCGACGTCTTCGGCTTCCGCATCGTGGTGCCGACCGTGATGCAGTGCTACCACGCGCTCGGCGCCGTGCACTCGATCTACAAGCCGCTGGACGCGCGCTTCCGCGACTTCATCGCCATTCCCAAGGCCAACGGCTACCAGAGCCTGCACACGGTGCTGTTCGGGCCCTACGGCGCGCCGGTGGAAGTGCAGATCCGCACCGAGGACATGGACCTCGTGGCCGAGCGCGGCATCGCCGCGCACTGGGTCTACAAGAGCGCCGGCGCCGGCGGCAGCGCCGCGCAGGCGCGCGCGCAGGACTGGGTGCGCAACCTGATGGACGCGCAGCAGAGCGCCGGCTCGTCGCTGGAGTTCCTGGAAAACGTCAAGGTCGACCTGTTCCCGGACGAGGTCTACCTGTTCACGCCCAAGGGCGACATCCTGGCGCTGCCGCGCAACGCCACCGCGCTCGACTTCGCCTACGCCGTGCACACCGACGTGGGCAACCACGCGGTCGCCGCGCGGGTGGACAAGAAGCTGGTGCCGCTGCGCACCAAGCTCAGCAGCGGCCAGAGCGTCGAGGTCATCACGGCGCCCTCGGCCACGCCGGGGCCGCAGTGGCTGGAGTTCGTGGTCTCGAGCAAGGCGCGCACGGCGATCCGCCATTTCCTGAAGCGGCTCGAGCACGAGGATGCCGTCGACCTGGGCCACCGCATGCTCGACCGCGCGCTGGAGGCGCTGGAGAGTTCGCTCGACCGCGTGTCGGCCGAGCGCATCGAGCAGCTGCTGGCCGACCTGCGCTACCGGCGCCTGGAGGAGCTGCTGGCCGACATCGCGCTGGGCAACCGCATGCCGGCGCAGGTGGCGCGCCTGATGGTGCACGGGCAGGACGTGCTGCCGCTGGACGGCGCCGTGCTGCCGGCGGGCACCTCCGAGCGGATCATGATCACCGGCAGCGAGCGCGGCGTGCTCAGCTTCGCGGCCTGCTGCCACCCGATCCCGGGCGACGAGATCATGGGCTACCTCAGCGCCGGCAAGGGCGTGGTGGTGCACCGGCTCGACTGCCCGAACGTGGCCGAATACCGCAAGTTCCCCGAGCGCTGCGTGCCGATGGCCTGGGACCGCAACGTCGAGGGCGATTACCGGGTGGCGCTGAAGATCGAGGTCGAGAACAAGCCCGGCGTACTGGCCCAGGTCGCCGCCGCCGTGGCCGAGAGCAACTCCAACATCGATGCGGTCGAGTACCGCGAACGCGACGTGGCGGTGTCGGTGATGGAGTTCGCGATCGAGGTCCGCAACCGCAAGCACCTGGCCGACGTGATCCGCCGCATCCGCCGCCTGGGCGTGGTGCACGGGGTGCAGCGGGTCTGACCGCGCTGGCCGCTGCGGCGCGCGGCTCCTACAATCCGGGTTTCCCATCCTGACGAGGCACGCCATGTCCCGCGATCCGATCAGCACCGAGCGCGCGCCCGCCGCCATCGGTCCGTATTCCCAGGCCGTGCGCGCCGGTCAGACCGTCTACCTCTCGGGCCAGATCCCGCTGGACCCGGCCACCGGCGAGCTGGTCACCGGCGACATCAGCACCCAGACCCGGCGCGTGTTCGAGAACCTCAAGGCCGTGTGCGAGGCCGCGGGCGGCTCGCTCGACGGCGTGGTGCGGGTGGGCATCTACGTGATGGACCTGTCCGACTTCGCCCAGGTCAACGCCGTGATGGCCGAGTATTTCCAGGCGCCTTACCCGGCGCGCTCGACCATCCAGGTCGCCGGCCTGCCCAAGGGCGCCCGGGTCGAAGTCGACGCGGTCCTGGTCACCGGCTGAGCCGATGGCCGCGCCGCCGCGCCGCCGCGGCATCCGCGGCCCGGAGCCGGCGCTGGCGCCGTCCGGGGCCGCGGCCCTGTCGACCCTGCCGGGCGTGGGCCCGAAGGTGGCTGAAAAGCTCGCCGCGCGCGGGCTGCTGAGCCTTCAGGACCTCTGGCTGCACCTGCCGCTGCGCTATGAAGACCGCACCCGGGTGACGCCGATCGGCGCGCTGCAGCCGGGCGAGTCGGCGCAGGTCGAGGGCCGCGTCGAGGCAGTCGAGCGCAGCTTCCGGTTCCGGCCGACGCTGCGCGTGGTGATCCGCGACGGCTCGTTCGGCGGGCTGGTGCTGCGCTTCTTCCACTTCAACCGGGCGCAGCTGGCGCAGTTCGTGCCCGGTCGCCGCCTGCTCGCGTACGGCGAGGCGAGACCAGGGCAGCACGGGCTGGAGATGGTCCACCCCAGCTACAAACTGCTGGCCGACGAGGCCGACACGGTCGTCCGCGACCGCCTCGATCCCGTTTATCCCGCGGTCGACGGCCTCGGCCCGCAGTCGCTGTCGCGGCTGGTGGGCGAGGCGCTGCAGCGGCTGCCGCCCGCCGACGAGCTCGAACTGCTGCCGTCGGGCCTGCGCCAGCGCCTGCAGCTGCCGACGCTGCGCGAGGCGCTGCTGACCGCGCACCGTCCGCCGCCCGATGCCGACCTGCGCGAATTCGAGCTCGGCATCCATCCGGCGCAGCGCCGGCTGGCGCTCGAGGAGCTGCTGGCCCACCACCTGAGCCTGCGCCGCCAGCGCATCGCCCTGCGCGCTCACGGCGCGATGCCGGTGCGGCCCAAGGGCAGGCTCGCCGCCGCGCTGCGCGGTGGCCTGAAGTTCAAGCTCACCGGCGCGCAGCAGCGCGTGCTGGCTGAAGTGGCCCGGGACATGGCGCGCCCCGAGCCGATGCTGCGGCTGGTGCAGGGCGACGTCGGCAGCGGCAAGACCGTGGTGGCGGCGCTGGCGGCCGCCAACGCCGTGGAGGCCGGCCGGCAGGTCGCGCTGATGGCGCCGACCGAGCTGCTGGCCGAGCAGCACCTGGCCAACTTCCGCGCCTGGCTCGAGCCGCTGGGCCTGCAGGTCGCGTGGCTGGCCGGCAAGGTCACCGGCAAGGCTCGCGCGGCCGTGCTCGACGAGATCGCCTCGGGCCGCGCCCAGGTGGTGGTGGGCACGCACGCGCTGATGCAGGACAAGGTGCTGTTCTCGAGCCTGGCGCTGGCCATCGTCGACGAGCAGCACCGGTTCGGCGTGCACCAGCGGCTCGCGCTGCGCGACAAGGGCCTGAGCGGCGCGCAGGTGCCGCACCAGCTGGTGATGACTGCCACGCCGATCCCGCGCACGCTGGCGATGTCGGCCTACGCCGACCTCGACGTATCGGTGATCGACGAGATGCCGCCCGGCCGCACGCCGGTGCAGACCGTCGCGATCAGCGGCGACCGCCGCGGCGACGTGGTCGAGCGCATCCGCGCCGCCTGCGCCGAGGGCCGCCAGGCCTACTGGGTCTGCACGCTGATCGAGGACAGCGAGGAAGTGGAGGCGCAGGCCGCGCAAACCACCTTCGAGCAGTTGGGCGCCGCGCTGCCCGAGCTGCGCCTGGGCCTGCTGCACGGGCGCATGAAGCCGGCCGAGAAGCAGGCGGTGATGGCCGCGTTCAAGGCCGGCGCGCTGAACCTGCTGGTGGCCACCACCGTGATCGAGGTCGGCGTGGACGTGCCCAACGCCAGCCTGATGGTGATCGAGAACGCCGAGCGCCTGGGCCTGGCCCAGCTGCACCAGCTGCGCGGCCGCGTGGGTCGTGGCGCGGCCGCGTCGAGCTGCGTGCTGATGTTCAAGCCGCCGCTGTCGCAGATGGCGCGCGAGCGGCTGGAGGTGATGCGCGCCAGCACCGACGGCTTCCTCATCGCCGAAAAGGACCTCGAACTGCGCGGACCAGGCGAATTGCTCGGCACGCGCCAGACGGGCCTGGCCAGCTTCCGCGTCGCCGACCTGGTGCGCGACGCCGACCTGTTGCCGGAAGTGCACGCCGCCGCGGACCAGCTCCTGGCCGAGGCGCCGGACACCGCCGACCGGCTGGTGCAGCGCTGGGTCGGCGGTGCCGCGCGCTTCGCCGGCGCCTGAGGCGGCATAATCGCGGCATGACCGACGACCGCATCCCGCTGCTGATCGACACCGACCCCGGCGTCGACGACGCCCTGGCCCTGCTGATGGCTTTCCACGACCCGCGCCACCGGCTGCTGGGCCTGACCATCGCCGCCGGCAACGTCGGCCTGCGGCACACCGTGGCCAACGCGCTCAAGCTCTGCGAGATCGCGGGCGTGGACGTGCCGGTGTACGCGGGCTGCCCGGTGCCGCTGGTGCACGACGCGGCCGACGCGGCCTACGTACACGGCCAGGATGGCTTCGGCGATACCGGCTACGCCCCGGCCGCGCGCGCGGCCGAGGCCGAGCACGCCGCGCTCGCCATTATCCGCCTCTCGCATGAACACGCCGGGCGCCTGTTGCTGGTCACCCTGGGCCCGCTGACCAACCTTGCGCTGGCGCTGCGCCTCGACCCCACGCTGCCCTCGCGGGTCGGTCGCCTGGTGGTGATGGGCGGCGCGGTGACGGGGCAGGGCAACACCTCGATCCCCGCCGAATTCAACATCGCCTTCGACCCGGAGGCGGCGGACGTGGTGTTCCGGGGCTTCCCGGCATTCGAGCTGGCGGATTGGGAGGCGGTGGTGCGCCATGGCTTCCCTCACCGCGATTTCGAGGCCTGGCTGGCCGCGGGCGACCACCGGGCCCGGTTCTACGACGGCATCTCCCGCTTCACCCGCCAGTGGTCGGAAGGCCGCCGCGGCGCGCTCTGGCACAGCGCCGATGCCCTGGCGATGGCGGCGGCCCTGCACCCGGACGGCGTGGCCCGGGCCGAATCGCGCTACCTGGCGGTCGAGCTGGAGGGCCGGCTCAGCCGGGGCGCCACCCTGGTGGACTGGCAGCAGCGCACCGGCCGCCCGGCCAATGCCCGGATCGTGATGGCCTACGACCAGGCCCGGTTCGAGGCCCTGATCCGGTCTGCCCTGGGCGCCTGAGCGCCGGGCTTGCGACGGGCCCCGGGCCCGGCCTATAATTCCGGTCTTTCCCCACGCAAACCCGGCGGAGCTATAGCCATGAAGGCCGACATCCATCCGAACTACAAAGAAGTCGTCTTCCAGGACCTGTCCTCCGACTTCGCTTTCCTGACCCGCTCCACGCTCTCCTCGAAGGAGACGATCAAGTGGACCGACGGCAAGGAATACGCCCTGATCAAGGTCGACATCACCTCCGCCTCGCATCCGTTCTACACGGGCAAGCAGAAGGTCATGGACACCGGCGGCCGCATCGACCGCTTCCGCCAGCGCTACGCCAAGTAAGCGCGCCGCCCGGGCCGGTCCCGGGCAAGGCGAGGAAAAGGCCGCCCCCGGGCGGCCTTTTTCGTGGGCGGCCCCCCGACCAAGGTTCATACCTTCGTCACTGACTTGTCCGCGGGCGCTGTGAGATACTTCGGCGCATGGTGACCGCCCCGGCGGCGCCTTCGATTCGATACCAGCGAACGCCGCGCCAGAGCCCTTCGAGGATGCGGATCGCGCCCCCTGAAAGGAGTCAGCCCGTGTCCGACAACAAGAGCGTCGTGCTCAACGCCGCCGGCAAGAACGTCGAGCTTCCCGTCTATTCCGGCACCCTTGGCGCGCCTTGCGTCGACATCACCCGGCTGCCGAAAGAAACCGGCATGTTCACCTACGACCCCGGCTTCGTGGCGACCGCCAGCTGCCGCAGCGCGGTGACCTACATCGACGGCGACGAGGGCGTGCTGCTGTACCGCGGCTACCCGATCGAGCAGCTGGCCAAGCACTCGAACTTCCTCGAGACCAGCTACCTGCTGATGAACGGCGAGCTGCCGAACCCGGCCCAGTTCGCCAAGTTCGAGCATGAAGTCACCCACCACACGATGATGCACGAGGCCTTCAAGGGCTTCCTCGGCGGCTTCCGCCACGATGCGCATCCGATGGCGATGTTGTGCGGCATGATCGGCTCGCTGGCCGCGTTCTACCACAGCGACCTCGACCTCGAGGATCCCGAGCAGCGCCGCATGGCGGCCATCCGCCTGCTGGCCAAGGTGCCGACGATCGCCGCGGCCTGCTACCGCTATTCGATCGGCTGGCCGGTGCGCTACCCGCGCAACAACCTCGAGTACGTCGAGCGCTTCCTGCACATGATGTTCGAAGTGCCCAGCGAGCCGCTGATGCTCAAGCCGGTCGCCGCCAAGGCGCTCGACCTGCTCTTCATCCTGCACGCCGACCACGAGCAGAATGCCTCCACCTCGACCGTCCGCCTGGTCGGCTCCACCGGCGCCAATCCCTACGCCTGCGTCGCCGCCGGCGTGGCCGCGCTCTGGGGCCCGGCGCACGGCGGCGCCAACGAGGCCGTGCTCAAGATGCTGGCCGAGATTGGCCGCCCGGAAGACGTGGCCAAGGCCGTCGACCGCGCCAAGGACAAGAACTCGGGCTTCCGCCTGATGGGCTTCGGCCACCGCGTGTACAAGAACTTCGACCCGCGCGCGACCATCATCCGCGAGATGTGCCACAAGGTCCTCGCCGACCTGGGCGTCAACGACCCGATGCTGGAAGTGGCGATGCGCCTGGAAGAGGCCGCGCTCAAGGACGATTACTTCATCCAGCGCAAGCTCTATCCGAACGTCGATTTCTACTCCGGCATCATCTACAAGGCGTTGGGCATCCCGACGGAGATGTTCACGGTGATGTTCGCCATCGCCCGCACCGCCGGCTGGGTCTCGCACTGGCTCGAGCAGCAGACCGACCCGGAAGCCAAGATCGGCCGCCCGCGCCAGATCTACACCGGCGCCGCGAACCGCGACTACGTCCCGCTCGAAAAGCGCTAACCCGGAAGCCCGCCACCGGGCCAAACAACTGAACCAGGTTCATTTGCAGCCAAGGCCCGGCGAAAGCCCGGCGAGGGTGGCAAATGAACCTGGTTCATTTGTTTCAGCTGTTTGGCGCGGTCGCGATTAGCTGGCGGAGGGCGCTGGCGGTGGCGCGGCGCATCGGGCGGTCTTCCAGCGGCTCCAGCGGTGGCTGCCGCAGCGCCGAGGCGGGCAGCACCCATAGCTCGAACGCGATGCCGCCGGCCTCGAACTCCCAGCAGGGCAGGGGCGTGGCCGGGTCGCGCGACAGCCGCAGCCTGCGCGTGGCCTGCGCGGCGGGGATGCGCTGGTCGTGCAGGAAGCGGGCGATCTCGTCGGGGTCGTCGGCATGCAGGTGCAGGCAGACCGGTGCGTGCGAATCCACGGGGCCCTCCAGCGCCGCGCCGGCCAGGCGCGGGTCGAAGGCGGTGAAGAAGGCCATCGCCTCCAGCGCCGCCTCGCGCAGGGCCTGTTGGCGCGTGGGCGGGGCGTCCCCGCCGAACAGGCGCTGGTGCACCTGCAGCGCCTCGCGGATCTCGTCGCCGCCCGGGAACATCGCTTCGTCGCGGACGCCGAGCCGCTCGGCGGCCTTGCGCAGCGCGCGGGCCGGGTCGTGCTGGGCCCCGGTCGCCAGCAGCCTCGCGGCCTCCTGCGCCAGTTGCTGACGGCGCTGGCGCGTGCGGGGATCATCGGGGCGGCGGGGACTCATGGCGTTCGTCCGGGCCCTCAAAAGATGTCGAAGGCCTCTTCGTTGCTCAGCTCCGGATCGAGGTCGAAGCCGCTGCTGCTGACGCGGTCGTACTCCTCGGTCTTGAAGTAGTCGACGATCGAGCCGGGCGTGCCCTCGGGCACGATGCGGCCGCTGCCGGCGTCCACCGAAGCGACGACGATGCCCGCGGGCACCGCCGGCTCCTGCACCGGCACGCCGTCGAGCGCCGCACGCATGTAGCCGATCCAGATGGGCAGCGCCGCGCGGCCGCCGTACTCACCCCGGCCCAGCGGGTTGAAGTCGTCCTTGCCGACCCAGACGGTGGTGACAAGGTCGCCGCCGAAGCCCGAGAACCAGGCGTCCCGGTAATCGTTGGTCGAACCGGTCTTGCCGCCAATGTCCTCGCGCTCGAGCACGCGCGCGGCAGTGGCGGTGCCGCGCTTGACCACGTCCTTCATCAGCGAGCGGACCAGGAACGCCGTGCGCTCGTCGATCGCGCGCGGCGCCAGCACCAGTTCGCCCTCGGGCACGGGCACGGTCTCCGCAGCCGCCGGGGCTTCGGGCGCCGGGGCCGGGGCGGGCGCGTTGCCGAAGTCAAAACCGTCGACCACGGTGGTGGCGCGGGCCTCGCCGGCGGCCCGTCCCGGGCAGCCGCGGCAGGCGCGCGCCGGCGTGGCCTGGCTCAGGACCTGGCCATTCCGGTCGAGCACCTTGTCGATGAACCACGGGTCGATGCGGAAGCCGCCGTTGGAAAACACCGCATAGCCCCGCGCGATCGACAGCGGCGTCAGCGACGACGTGCCCAGCGACATCGACAGGTTCGGCGGCAGGCTCTCCTGGCTGAAGCCAAACTGCGTGATGTAGCGGCTGGCGAAATCCACGCCGATGGCATCGAGCAGGCGCACCGACACCAGGTTGCGCGACTGCACCAACGCCTCGCGCAGGCGCATCGGGCCGGCGAAGTTGCCGGCGTCGTTCTGCGGGCGCCAGACGTTGCCCGCCCGGTCGCGGAACACCACCGGCGCGTCGAGCACGATGCTGGACGGCGAGAAGCCCCGTTCGAACGCCGCCGCGTAGACGAAGGGCTTGAAGCTCGAGCCCGGCAGGCGCTGGGCCTGGGTGGCGCGGTTGAACTTGTTCAGGCCGAAGCTGAAGCCGCCGACCAGGGCGCGGATGGCGCCGTCCTCGGGCTGCAGCGACACCAGCGCGGCCTGCGCCAGCGGCACCTGGGCCAACACCCATTCGGTCGCGGGCGGCGGCACGTCGGCGTCGGCATCGGCGTCGGCCGCGGGCTTGGCCGGCGTCGGCACCGGCAGCGCCGCGTAGCGCACCACGTCACCGCGCTTGAGCAACTGCCGCGGCGGCTTGCCGGCCCAGCGCGTGGCCTTGGCGTCCAGCAGCACCGGCTCGGCACCAGCCACGAACAGGCGGGCGGCCTCGCCCTCGAAGCCGGTGACGATGCCGGCGCGCAGCCCGCCCAGGGACGGGTACTGGCGCAGGCGCTGGCGCAGCGCGGCCTCGTCTTCGCCGTCGGCCAGGTCGAGCTGGGCCTCGGGGCCGCGGTATCCGTGGCGGCGGTCGTACTCGAGCAGGCCCGACTGCACCGACTGCGCCGCGGCGAGCTGGTGCGCCCCGTCGAGCGTCGTGTAGACGCTCAGGCCGCTGGTCGTGGCTTCGGCGCCGTAGCGCTGCTCCATCTCGGCGCGCACCATCTCGGCGACGTAAGGTGCCTCGACCTCGACCTTGGGTTCATGCGGGCTGGCGTCCATCGGTTCGGCCTGGGCCGCGCGCTCCTGCGCCACGGTGATCATGCCTTCCTCGCGCATGCGCAGCAGCACGTAGTTGCGGCGCACCAGCGCGCGGTCCGGGTTGATGATCGGGTTGCCGCTGGACGGGAACTTCGGGATCGAGGCCAGCGTCGCGGCCTGCGCCAGGGTCAGTTGGTCGAGCGACTTGCCGTAGTAGTAATCCGCGGCGGCGGCGACGCCATAGGCCCGGTTCCCGAAGAAACTCTTGTTCAGGTAGAGCTCGAGGATCTCGTCCTTGGACAGCTCGCGCTCCATTTTCAGCGCCAGGAATATCTCGGTGAGCTTGCGCGTGTAGGAATACTCCGCGCTCAGGAAGAACTGCCGGGCGACCTGCTGGGTGATGGTGCTGCCGCCGGGCACGCGCTGGTCACTGGTGGTCGCCAGCAGCCAGACCGCGCGGGTGATGCCCCGCCAGTCGATGCCGGGGTGCTCGTAGAAGCGCGCGTCCTCGATGGCGATGAAGGCCTGCTTCACCGGCTCCGGCACCTCCTCGATGTCGACCGGGAATCGGCGGGTCTCGCCGATCAGCGCGATCAGCTGGCCGTCGCGGGTGTAGATGCTCAGGGGTACCTGCAGCTGCACGTTGCGCAGCTCCTGGACGTCCGGCAGGCGGGGGGCGATGAGCCAGTAGAGGACCCCGAGGGCGAGGATGCCCAACAGGGCCAGGCCGGCGAAAAAGTAGAGCAACCGGCGCAGCAGGCGAACGAAACGGGCCATCCAGGGCCTCTCCCGAGGTTTACATCGACATGGGGCAGGGAGTATAGAACGAGGCATGGCCGGGAGCCGCCTTGGGGGAGGCCGGTTTCCGGGTCCGATTGCGTCTAGGAAGGGGAGCGCGAAGCAAGCTGAACAGGGGTCCCGACGTCCAAAAACGGGGGGGCATTGCCATTTGGCAATTTTTCGTTATTTAATGTAACGGCGCACCTATCGCTTGTAAGCGCCCGTCGGAAGGGGAGAAACCGTGGGTCTTTTCGGAAATACCAAGACACCGCTCGTCGGCCTGGACATCAGTTCCACGGCCGTCAAGCTTCTGCAGCTCACCGAGTCGGGCGGGCGCTATCGCGTCGAGCACTACGCGGTCGAGCCCCTGCCTCCCAACGCCGTGGTCGAAAAGAACATCGTCGAGGTCGAGGCCGTCGGCGAGGCGATCAAGCGGGCCGTGGCCCGCTCCGGGACCAAGGCCCGGCACGCCGCGGCCGCGGTCTCGGGTTCGTCCGTGATCACCAAGGTGATCCCGATCCAGGGCGACCTGGACGAGGACGACCTCGAGGACCAGGTGCAGCTCGAGGCCGCCAACTACATCCCGTACCCGATCGACGAAGTCAGCATCGACTTCGAGGTCCTGGGCCCGGCGCCCGGCAACCCGGAGATGGTCCAGGTCATGCTGGCCGCCTCCCGCACCGAGAACGTCGAGCTGCGCCAGTCGGCGCTCGAGCTGGGCAACCTCACCGCCAAGGTCATCGACGTCGAGGCCTTCGCGATGGAGAACGCCTTCAAGCTGGTCGCCGACCAGCTGTCGGTGCCCAAGGACGCGATCGTCGCCCTGGTGGACATCGGCGCGACCATGACCACCCTGAACGTCCTGCGCAACCAGCGCAGCATCTACACCCGCGAGCAGGTCTTCGGCGGCAAGCAGCTGACCGACGAAGTCATGCGCCGCTACGGGCTGAGCTACGACGAGGCGGGCCTGGCCAAGCGCCAGGGCGGCCTCCCGGAGAGCTACGAGGTTGAGGTGCTCGAGCCGTTCAAGGAAGCGCTGGTCCAGCAGGTCAGCCGCCTGCTGCAGTTCTTCTACGCCGGCAGCGACTTCAACCGCGTCGACCAGGTGGTTCTGGCCGGCGGCTGCGCGTCGATCGCCGGCATCGCCAACCTCGTGGAGGAGCAGCTGGGCGTGCCCACCGTCATCGCTAACCCGCTCGCCAACATGGCGCTCGGCCCCCGCGTCCAGGCCCATGCCCTGGCGCAGGACGCCCCCGCGCTCATGATCGCCTGCGGCCTGGCCCTGAGGAGCTTCGACTAATGGCCAGAATCAACCTACTCCCCTGGCGCGCGGAGCGGCGCAAGCAGCGCCAGAAGGAATTCGTCAGCATGCTCGGCCTCGCGGCCGTGGTCGCGCTGCTCCTTAGCTTCCTCATCGTCATGTACTACAGCGGCCAGATCGAAGGTCAGCAAAATCGCAACGAGTACCTGCGCCAGCAGATCGTGCTCGTCGACCAGCAGATCAAGGAAATCGAGGAGCTCGACAAGAAGAAGGCCAACCTGCTCGCCCGCAAGCAGGTCATCGAGCAGCTGCAGGCCAGCCGTTCGCAGATGGTGCACCTGTTCGATGAGCTGGTGCGCACCATCCCCGAGGGCGTCCGCCTCACCTCGATCAAGCAGAACGGCCAGAGCCTGACGCTCGAGGGTCGCGCGCAGTCCAATGCCCGCGTCAGCTCGTACATGCGCAACCTGGAGTCGTCCGGCTGGATGGCCAGCCCCGACCTGAGCATCATCGAGGCCAAGGGCGAGGACAAGGGCTTGCCCAACATGTTCTCGCTCAAGGTGACCCTGAAGAATCCCAGCGCCGTGGAAGAGGAAGCCGCGCCCGCGGCCGCCCCGGCGCCGGCCGTCGCCGGAGGTGCGCCGTGAGCAGCAAGAAAGTCGACCTCCGCAACCTGGACTTCAATAATTCGGGGGCCTGGCCGTTCCAGGTCAAGATCGGCGCCTGCATCCTGCTGATCGTGGTCGTGGTGGGCCTGGTCTGGTACCTGAAGGTCAGCGGCCAGCGCCTGACGCTGCAGTCCGAGGAGAACACCGAGCTCACCCTGCGCGAGGAGTTCCAGGGCAAGCAGGGCCGCGCCGCCAACCTCGAGCCGCTCAAGCAGCAGCTGGCCCAGATGGAAGTGATGCTGCAGCAGATGCTTCGCCAACTGCCCAGCAAGAACGAAATGCCGGACCTGATCGTCGACGTCTCGCAGACGGCGCTGGCCAGCGGCATCAACAACGAACTGTTCCAGCCGGGCGCCGAGACCCAGCTCGAGTTCTACGCCGAGAAGCCGATCTCGCTGCGCATGGTGGGCACCTACCACCAGTTCGGCGCTTTCGTCAGCGGCGTGGCCTCGCTGCCGCGCGTGGTCATCATGACCATGCACGACATCCAGCTGAAGCCGCGCGGTGATGGCGACACCACCCTGGTCCTGGAGGGAACGGTCAAGACTTACCGTTACCTGGACGAGGAAGAGGAAGCCGCCGCCGGCGCGGGCTCCACCGGGGAGGTGAAGTAATGGCTGCTCCGAACTACAGCAAGATCGCCCAAGGCCTGCTGCTGGCCGCGGTCGTGGTCTCCCTCTCCGCCTGCACCCGCGGCAGTCGCGACCTCGAGGCCTGGGTGGCCGAGGTCAAGGCGCGCCCGGCGCCGCCGCTGGATCCGCTCCCGGTGATGAAGCAGTTCGAGACCTTTGAATACGCCGCGCAGAACCTGCGCGATCCGTTCAGCCAGCCCAGCGCGGACCAGGACGGCGAGAACGGCCTGCGCCCGGATCCGAACCGCCGCAAGGAGGTCCTCGAGGCCTTCCCGCTCGACAGCCTGGACATGGTGGGCACGATCGGCGCCGGCGACGCGGTGATTGGCCTGGTGATGGGTCCGGACCGCGTTACCTACCGGGTCCGGCCGGGCAACTACATGGGGCTCAGCGACGGTCGCATCACGGCGGTCTTCGAGGACCGAATTGAGATGGTCGAACTCGTACCTGATGGGGCCGGCGGTTGGCTTGAGCGTCAAGCCAAAATCGCCCTTGAAGACAATTGATTGGGGGAATGCACGATGACCGCGAATAAAACGATCGGCGAGGGGATGGGCACCAAGCGCACTTGGTTGCTGGCCATGGGAGCGCTCGCCGTCGGCCTGACGACGTCGCTGTCGGCCATGGCGGCGAACGTCCTCCAGGACGTCCGCTACGCATCGGCCCCCGGGGGCAAGGTCGACATCACCCTGCAGTTCGCAGAGCCGGTGGGCGACGTCCAGGCGTTCACGACGGATACTCCGCCGCGAATCGCCGTGGATATCCCCGACACCACCAACGGCATGACCCAGCGCCGCGTGGTGATCGGCAGCGGCGCCACTTCCGCGGTCTCCGCGGTGGAAGCCGACGGCCGCACCCGCGTGGTGGTGGACCTGTTCCGCCCGGCGTCCTACACAACCCGCAGCGCCGGCAACCTGCTGGTCCTGACGGTGGATGCCGGCGCCCAGCAGACCAACGCCCTGGCCGGCGTCGCCGACCCGACCAAGCGAGTCGCCTCCGATATCGAGGTCGCCAACATCGACTTCCGTCGCGGCGAGAACGGCGCCGGTCGCGTGGTCCTGCGCTTCAACAACGACGGCGCCACGGCCGACATGCGCAACGAGGGCAACCGCGTCGTGGTCGACGTCGCCAACGCCAGCATCCCGGAGAACCTGCGCCGGCGCCTGGACGTGACCGACTTCGCCACCCCGGTGGAGAGCCTCGAGCCGAACGCCAACGCCGGCAGCACCCGCCTGGTGATCAACACCAACGGTGCCTACGAGTCGATGGCCTACCAGACCGGCAACGAGTACGTGATCGAGATCGCGCCCAAGCGCGGTTCCGTGATCGCCGCCGCCACCCCGGCCCGCGCCGCGGGTGCCGTGGCGGGTCCGTCGGCGCCGCAGCGCTACGCGGGGCGCCCGGTCACGTTCAACTTCCAGGACGTGCCGGTGCGCACCGTGCTGCAGCTGATCGCCGAGGAGTCGGGCCTCAACATCGTCGCCTCCGACACCGTCGCCGGCAACGTCACCCTGCGCCTTATCAACGTGCCCTGGGACCAGGCCATGGAGATCGTCCTTCGCGCCAAGCAGCTCGACCAGCGCCGTGACGGCAACGTGGTCTGGGTCGCCCCGCAGAAGGAAATCGCCGACTTCGAGAAGGCCAAGGCCGACGCCCGCATCGCCAACGAAGAGCGTGAAGTGCTCGTCACCGAGTACATCCCGGTCAACTACGGCAACGCCGAGGACATCGCCCGCCTCCTCACCGAGGACAGCCGCTCCAGCTCCGGCGGCACCAGCAGCGGCAGCGCCCCGCAGACCAAGGGCTTCCTGTCCTCCCGCGGCAGCGTCAGCTTCGACAACCGCACCAACACCCTGCTGCTGATCGACACCGCCAAGAAGATCGAAGAAATCCGTACCCTGCTCGCCACCCTCGACCGTCCGGTCGACCAGGTGCTGATCGAGGCCCGGATCGTGGTCGCGTCCGAGGTGTTCGCCCGCGAGCTCGGCGTGATCTTCGGCGTCCAGGACCGCGTCGGCACGCTGCCGGCCGGTGCCGCCGCCGGCGAGACCACCACCGACTCCGGCTTCCAGGTCGGGCTGCCGGTGGGCACGCCGGCCGGCCTGCTGAACCTCAGCATCCTGCGCAGCGACATCTCGCTTGACCTCGAGCTGTCCGCGCTCGAGGAAGAGGGCCGCGGCGAAGTGGTGTCGAACCCGCGCGTGATCACCGCCAACCAGCGCGAGGCGGTCATCCGCCAGGGCGACGAGGTTGGCTACCTGACCATCCAGCCGGCCACCACGCCGGGCGCGGTGGCCACGGCGACCGTCGAGTTCAAGGAAGTGCTGCTTGAACTCAAGGTCACCCCGACCATCACCCAGGACGGCCGCGTCTACCTCAACCTGATGGTGAAGAAGGACGAAGTCGACGAGCTGATTTCCAACCCCGCCGGTGGCTTCGTGCCGCAGATCTCCAAGCGCGAAGTCAGCACCGCGGTGCTGATCGACAACGGCCAGACGGTCGTGGTCGGCGGCGTGTACGAGTTCAGCTCGCGCGAAGACCTGCGCAAGGTGCCCTTCCTGGGCGACCTGCCGGTCCTAGGCAACCTGTTCAAGAACAAGTCCAAGAGCAGCGACAAGGCCGAACTGCTGATCTTCGTGACCCCGCGCATCCTGCCGGTGTCGCGCGGCGGCTGATTCCAGCCTCGCATCGAGCCACGGACAGGGCCGCGCAAGCGGCCCTGTTTCGTTATGCAGGGCATGGCGGACGGAAACCAAGAATGACCAAGCTCAGGATCCGGCTGGCTCGCGGCGAGGTGCTGTTCCGCGAGGGCGAGGAGCCGGGGACGGCGTTCCTGATCGAGTCCGGCGAGATCGAGGTACGAACCCGCCAGCGCGGTCGCGACGTGATCCTGAGCGTCCTGGGTCCGGGCGAGCTGGTGGGCGAAATGGCCGTCATCGACGAGTCCCCGCGCACGGCCACGGCCCGGGCGCTGGACGACTGCGTGCTGTTCGCCATCGACCGTCACCAGATCGCCGAGCGCCTCGCCGCCACCGATCCGATCATCCGCTCCCTGCTGGAGGGCCAGCTCAAGCGCTACCGCGGCGCCCTGGCTGCGCTGCAGGGCAAGCAGGCCGCGCCGGATGCGCTGTCCGCGTCCGAGCGGCTTGGCATCAGCCGCATCCGGCTGGAGGCACAGCTGCGCGAGGCCCTGGCCGAGGGCCAGCTCGAACTCAGCCTGCAGCCGCTGCTGGATGTGCCGCTGGGCCGCATCGCCGGCTACGAGGCCCTGGTGCGGTGGGACCATCCCGAACGCGGCCCGATCTCGGCGGCGGAATTCGTCGCGCTGGCGGAGGAGACCTCGCTCATCGTGCCGGTGGGTGAGTACGTGATCGACACCGCCTGCCTGGCCATTGCGCGCCTGGTGGACGCCGGCGCCGACCCGTCGCCGTTCGTGGCGGTAAACGTGTCCGCGCGCCAGCTGGCGCATCCAGGACTGATCGAACGCATCGTCGCCCGCGTCGATGCCGCCGGGTTGCCGCGAGGCAGCCTCAAGCTCGAGATCACCGAGAGCGGCGTGCTCGACTACGGGCTTGCCGCGGGACTGATCGAACTGTGCCATCGCCATGGCATCCGGGTGGCGCTGGACGACTTCGGCACCGGCTACGCCAACCTCTGCCACCTGCACCGGCTGCCGTTCGACACCATCAAGGTGGACCAGTCGTTCTCGCACGACATGCTCGACTCGCCGCGCGCGATGGCGATCGTCGAAAGTGCGGTCCACCTCGGTCGTGCGCTCGGTGCGGAGATCGTGGTGGAGGGCATCGAGACGCCGGCGCAACTGCAGGCCTTGCGCGAGCTCGGATGCCGATACGCGCAAGGTTACCTCGTGGGTCGCCCGCAAACGCTGGCGCAGCTGCTCGCGAATCCCTGGGATCCGGCGTCCTTGGTGTAATCTCCCAAGGGTTCCCGCCGGAGGATTGCCGATGCCATCTTTGCCGCTGCACACCCGCATGCTCATCGGGTTCGTCGTGGGCGTCTGCCTCGGCCTGGTCGCCAACCTGCTGTTCGCCGAGGCCGCCTGGCTCGAGGCGCTGGTGAAGTACGTCGCCGACCCGGTGGGCCAGGTGTTCCTGCGGCTGTTGTTCATGTTGGTGATTCCGCTGGTGTTCTCGGCCCTGGTGCTGGGCGTGGTCGAGATCGGCGACCCGAAGTCACTGGGTCGCATCGGCGGCAAGACCCTCGCGTGGATCCTCGCGGTCACCACGATCGCGGTGCTGATCGGCATGGTCACCGTGAACGTGATCCAGCCCGGGCGCGGCATCCCACCCGAGCTCGCGCAGGAGCTGATGGCGCAGACCAGCGAGCGCGCCTCGCAGATCGCCGCCGGCCGCGAGGCCGTGTCCGGCCTCGACGTGCTGCTCAACATCGTCCCGCGCAATCCCGTGCAGGCCGCGGCCAACGGCGACCTGATCGCGGTCATGTTCTTCGCCCTGATGTTCGGCATCGCCGCCACGGTCATCCGCAGCGACGGCACCCGCGCCTTCGTGGCCGCCACGCAGGGTGTCTACGACATCTGCCTCAAGCTGATCGACTGGATCATCCAGCTGGCGCCGTACGCGGTGGCCGCGCTGCTCTTCTCGATCACCTCGAAGCTGGGTTTCGACGTGCTGGTGCAGCTGGCCCGGTTCGTGTTCACGGTGCTGCTGGCGCTGGGCATCCACTTCTTCGTGGTGTTCCCGATCCTGCTGCGGGTATTCGGCGGCATGTCGCCGCTGGTGTTCTTCCGCAACGCCCAGCCGGCGATCCTGACGGCCTTTTCCACCTCGTCCTCCAGCGCCACACTGCCCACGACCCTCAAGGTGACCGAGGAGGCGCTGGGCGTGCCGCGGCGCGTGGCGCGCTTCGTCTGCACGCTGGGTGCGACGGCCAACATGAACGGCACCGCCCTGTTCGAGGGCATCACGGTGTTGTTCCTGGCCCAGTTCTTCGGCGTCGAGCTCACCCTCTTCCAGCAGGGGCTGGTGCTGGTGATGTGCATCCTCGGCGGCGTGGGCGCGGCCGGCGTGCCCGGGGGCTCGCTGCCGGTGATCGCGATGATCCTGGCGATGTTCGGCATTCCGCCCGAGGGCATCGGCCTGATCCTGGGCGTTGACCGCCTGCTGGACATGTGCCGCACGGTGGTGAACGTCGGCGGCGACATGGTCGGCTCGGTCGTCATCGGCCGCAGCGAGCCGGTCGACCGGGGCGCGACCGGCCCCGCGTAGCACCCGCGGCCGGCCCGGCGCAACGGAGACACGGGCCGCCGGGTCGGCGACAATAGCGCCCCGTCGGCCCGGCCCCGGGCCCCGATCTGGACGCCCCCATGACCACGCCTTCCCGTCGCGAGCTCGCCAACGCCATCCGCTTCCTGGCCATCGACGCCGTGGAGGCCGCCAAGTCGGGCCATCCCGGCATGCCGATGGGCATGGCCGACATCGCCGAGGTGCTCTGGAACGATTTCCTGAGCCACAGCCCGAACAACCCGAAGTGGTTCAACCGCGACCGCTTCGTGCTGTCCAATGGCCACGGCTCGATGCTGATCTACGCCCTGCTGCACCTGAGCGGCTACGACCTGCCGATCGAGCAGCTCAAGCGCTTCCGCCAGCTGCACAGCAAGACCGCGGGCCACCCCGAATTCGGCCACACGCCGGGCGTCGAGACCACCACCGGTCCGCTCGGCCAGGGCCTGGCCAATGCGGTCGGCATGGCGCTGGCGGAAAAGCTGCTGGCGCAGCGCTACAACCGCCCCGAGTTCGACATCGTCGACCACCACACCTGGGTCTTCCTGGGCGACGGCTGCCTGATGGAAGGCGTGTCGCACGAGGCCGCCTCGCTGGCCGGCACCTGGGGCCTGGGCAAGCTGATCGCGTTCTGGGACGACAACCGCATCTCGATCGACGGCGATACCTCGGGCTGGTTCACCGACGACACCGCCGCGCGCTTCGAGGCCTACGGCTGGCAGGTGATCCGCAAGGTGGATGGCCATGACCCGGTCGAGATCACCCAGGCCATCAAGACCGCGCAGGCCGAGACCGGCAAGCCGACCCTGATTTGCTGTCGCACGACCATTGGTTTCGGTTCCCCGGGCAAGGCCGGCAAGGAATCGAGCCACGGCGCGCCGCTGGGCAAGGACGAGGTGGCCGCGACCCGCGCTGCGCTCGGCTGGCCGCACGCGCCGTTCGACATCCCGCAGGCGATCTCCGATGGCTGGCGCGCGGGCAACAGCGGGCTGGTGCGCGAGGAGCAGTGGAACCGCCTGTTCGATGCCTACGCCAAGGCCTACCCCGCGCAGGCCGCCGAGCTGGTGCGCCGCTCGCGCGGCGAGCTGCCGGAGGAGTTCGAGGCGGCCGCCCGGGCCTACATCGAGAAGCTGCAGCTCGACGGCCCGGTCGTGGCCTCGCGCAAGGCCTCCCAGATGGCGATCGAGGCCTTCGCGCCGCTGCTGCCGGAGCTGATCGGTGGCTCAGCCGACCTCGCGCACTCCAACCTCACGCTCTGGAAGGGCAGCAAGTCGGTGACGTCCGACGACGCCAACGCCAACTACGTGCACTACGGCGTGCGCGAGTTCGGCATGAGCGCCATCGCCAATGGCCTGGCGCTGCACGGAGGCTTCATTCCCTACGACGCCACCTTCCTGGTGTTCTCCGACTACTCGCGCAATGCGCTGCGCATGTCGGCCCTGATCCCGACCCGCGCCATCCACGTGTTCACCCACGACTCGATCGGCCTGGGCGAGGACGGCCCCACCCACCAGCCGGTCGAGCACCTGGCCGCGCTGCGCTATATCCCGAACAACGACGTCTGGCGCCCCTGTGACGCGGTCGAGTCGGCCGTGTCCTGGCAGGCCGCAATCGCGCGGGCGGATGGCCCGAGCTGCCTGGTCTTCAGCCGCCAGAACCTGGCGCACCAGCCGCGCACCGCACAGCAGGTGGCCGACATCGCCCGCGGCGGCTACGTGCTGTCGGACCCGGGCGAGGCGCGTTTCGACGTGCTGCTCATCGCCACCGGCTCCGAGGTCGAGCTGGCGATGGAGGCGATGCGCCGCCTCGCCGGTGACGGCATCAAGGCGCGCGTGGTCTCCATGCCCAGCACCGAGGTGTTCGACCGCCAGCCGCTGGAGTGGCGCGAGGCGGTGCTGCCGTCGTGGTGCCGCAAGCGCGTGGCGGTCGAGGCCGGCGTCACCGGCTTCTGGCACAAATACGTGGGCCTGGACGGTGCCGTGGTGGGCATCGATACCTTTGGTGCCTCCGCGCCGGCCGACCAGCTGTACGCGCACTTCGGCATCTCCGCGGACGCCGTCGTCGCCGCCGCGAAGGCGCTTTGAAGGCGCGCCCGGCGGGCCGGCTCAGCCGGTCCGGCCGGGTGAACAGAAGGCGGCGTGCAGGGTCTCGATGATGTCGTGCACCAGGCCGTCGCTGACCGCGTAGTACACCGTCTGGGCCTCGCGCCGGGTGCTGACCAGGTTCTTCTCGCGCAGCACCGCCAGGTGCTGCGAGAGCGCCGACTGGCTCAGGTCGACCAGGGCGTTGATCTCGCCCACCGACATCTCGCGCTCGATCAGCAGGCAAAGCACCCGCAGGCGCTGCGGATTGGCCATGGCCTTGAGCAGCTCTGACGCCGCTTCGGCCTGGGCCTGCATCTGCTGGCCGGGACTGGTGGCCGGGGCCTTGGCGCGGGAAGGGCTCATGCGCCTTCCACCTTGCCGCCGCCTTCGGTCCAGCCGAGGTAGCCGCCGGCGAGCGACAACGGCTCGGCGAAGCCCAGGCGCTTGAGCGCCTCGGCCGCCAGCGCCGAACGGCCGCCGCTGCGGCAATACAGCACGATCGGCTGGTCGCGATGGGCCAGGGCCGGGTCGCGCGTGCCATTCACGGCCGGATGGCCGTCGATCTCGAACTCGAGCACGCCGCGCGGGATGTTGCTGGCTCCCGGGATGCGCCCGGCGCCGAATTCGGCCGGTTCTCGCACATCCACGACCGGGACGCCGCGCGCCTGCAGGGCGCGCAGCTCGGCCGCGTCGATTTCCCGGATCTTGGCCTTGGCCTCGGCCAGCAGCTGTTGGACGGTTTGACGCATGTCGGGGCACCTCGATGGGGACGGCCACATTATGCTTGAAGCCTAATTAAGATATCACTAATATACGTGGCGCCGGTGCAGTCGCCGGTCCCGCCTATTCCGGAGCCCCTCCCATGAACATCGACCGTGCCGTGATGGCCTTCGCCGGCGTGATGATCCTCGCCAGCGTGGCGCTGTCCTACTTCTTCAGCCCGCTGTGGCTGCTGCTCACCGCCTTCGTCGGCCTCAACCTGCTGCAGGCGGCGTTCACCGGCTTCTGCCCGGCGGCCATGTTCTTCGGCAAGCTGGGCCTCAAGTCCGGCTGCGCCTTCAGGTGAGTTGAGACCATGACGCCCCTGCGCCCGTTCGTGCTCGCCGCAGTCGCAGCCGCGGCCCTCGCAGGCTGCCGTGGGGAGCCGGCTGCGCCCGCTACGGCCGCTCCGGTGGCCTTCGAAACCCTCGTCGTCCAGGCGCGCGACAGCGCGCGCGAGCGCCGCTGGGACGGCGTGGTGGAGGCGGTGAACCAGGCCACGCTGTCGGCGCAGACCGCCGGCCGCGTGCTGGAGCTGCCCTTCGACGTGAACGATTACGTCGAGGCGGGCCAGGTGGTGGTTCGCTTCACCGACGTCGAGCAGGTCTCGGCGCAGCGCCGCGCCTCCGCGGCCGTGAGCGCCGCGCAGGCCGCCGCCGCCGAGGCGGAGGCCGAGTTCAGGCGGACCGAGGCGCTGGTGGCGAAGCAGCTGCTGGCCCGCGCCTCGCTCGACCAGGCCCGCGCCCGCCGCGACGCCGCGCGCGCCGCGCTCGAGGCGGCCCGCGCCGGCGTCAGCGAGGCCGGCGAGCAGGTCGACTACACCGTGATCCGCGCCCCGTACTCCGGCATCCTGACCGAGCGCCACGTCGAGGTCGGCGAGGCGGTGCGCCCGGGCCAGCCGCTGGTGTCGGGCCTGTCGCTCGATCGCCTGCGGATCCATGTCGAAGTGCCGCAGAGCGACATCGCCGCGATCCGCGAGCACGGTGCCGCCGCGGTGCTGCTGCCCGACGGGCGCCGCATCGACGCCGAGCGCGTGGTCGTCTTCCCCTATGCCGATCCGGCGACTCACAGTTTCAAGGTTCGGGTCGAGCTGCCGCAGGCCGACACCGGCCTGCAGCCCGGCATGACGGTGAAGACCGCCTTCAAGACCGGCGATGCGCGCCACCTGTGGGTGCCGCGCTCGGCGCTGGTGACGCGCAGCGAAGTGACGGCGGTGTACGTGGTGGACGCGCGCGACCGCGTGGCGCTGCGCCAGGTGCGCCTGGGCCATCGCGAGGGCGATGACGTGGAAGTGCTGGCGGGCCTGGCCGACGGCGACCGCATCGCCGCCGACCCGGTGGCCGCATTGGCCCACCTCGCCGCGACGGGGGCGCGCGACGATGGCTGAGTCGCGCCTCGGCCTCTCGGGCCGCCTTGCCCGCGCCTTCCAGGCCAATCCGCTGACGCCGGTGCTGGCGATCGCGGGCCTGCTGCTGGGCCTGTTCGCCACGGTGATCACGCCGCGCGAGGAAGAGCCGCAGATCGACGTGACCATGGCCAACGTGATCGTGCCCTTCCCGGGCGCGCCGGCCGAGGACGTGGAGAACCTGGTCAGCTATCCGCTCGAGCAAGTGCTGTCCGAGATCGAAGGCGTCAAGCACGTCTATTCCACCAGCCGCACCGGCTCGGCCCTGATCACGGTGGAGTTCGCGGTGGGCGTGCCGCGCCAGGAGGCGCTGGTGCGGCTATACAACCAGGTCTATTCCAACGCCGATTGGGCGCCGGCCGGCCTCGGCGTCGGCCAGCCCCTGGTGCGGCCGATGGGCATCGACGACGTGCCGGTGATGGCGCTGACGCTCTGGACCGAAGACCCGGCGCGCGGCGCCACCGAACTCGCCGAGGTCGCGCACTCGCTCGAAGCCGAGATCAAGCGCGTGCCCGGCACCCGCGACGTCTACACCCTCGGCGCGCCCGAACGTGCGGTGGTGGTCGAACTCGACGCCACGCGCCTGGCCTCGCACGGCATGACCGTGGACGACCTGGCCGGCGCCCTGGCCGCCGCCAATACCGTTACGCAGGCCGGGGACCGCGTCGCCGCGGGCGAGGTGCTGCCGCTGACGGCGGGCCAGTACCTCGCCGATGCGCAGCAAGTATCCGAACTGGTGATCGGCCTGGCCGGCGGCCGCCCGGTCTATCTTTCCGATGTCGCGGAGATCCGCCGCGGCGCCGACCTGCCGACGCAGTACGCCTGGTACACCGCGCCCGCGGGCAAGGCGCGCCCGGCCGGTGGCGTGGCGCCCGCAGTCACGATCGCCGTGGCCAAGAAGCCGGGCGCGAACGCAGTGGACATCACCCGCGCCATCAGCGATCGGCTCGAAGGCCTCAAGACCACCCACATCCCCGAGGGCGTGAACGTCAGCCTGACCCGTGACTACGGCTACACCGCCAATGACAAGGCGATGAAGCTGATCCAGAAGCTGGTGTTCGCAACGCTGTCGGTGGTGCTGCTGGTGCTGTTCGCGCTGGGCTGGCGCGAGGCCATCGTGGTCGGCAGCGCCGTCGTCCTCACGCTCGCGCTCACGCTGTTCGCGTCGTGGGCAATGGGCTTCACCATCAACCGGGTGTCGCTGTTCGCGCTGATCTTTTCGATTGGTATCCTCGTGGACGACGCCATCGTGATCGTCGAGAACATCCACCGGCACATGCGCCTGGGCGGCAAGTCGCTGCGCGAAGCGATCCCGCCAGCGGTGGATGAAGTCGGCAGCCCGACCATCCTGGCCACCTTCACCGTCATCGCGGCGCTGCTGCCAATGGCCTTCGTGTCCGGCCTGATGGGGCCGTACATGCGGCCGATCCCGATCAACGCCTCGGTCGGCATGCTGCTGTCGCTGGCGATCGCGCTGACGGTCACGCCGTGGCTGTCGCTGAAGCTGCTGTCGCGCCATGCGCACGGCGGCCCGCACGGCCCCTCCGGGGGCCACGCCGCGGAGGGCCAGTCCGCTCGCCTGCGCCGCCTGTTCGAGCGCGTGCTGCGGCCCTTCCTGCATGAGCAGCAGGGCGCGCGGCGCCGGAAGAGGTTGTTCCTGGGCATTGGCGCGGCGGTGGTTGCCGCCGCCGGCCTGGCGGTCGTGCAGCTGGTGGTGCTGAAGATGCTGCCCTTCGACAACAAGTCCGAGTTCCAGGTGGTGGTGGACCTGCCCGAGGGCACGCCGCTCGAACGCACCAACGCGCTGCTGCTCGAACTGGCGCAGGAACTCTCGACGGTGCCCGAGGTGCTGGACATGCAGGGCTACGCCGGCACGTCGGGCCCGGTGAACTTCAACGGCCTGGTGCGCCAGTACTACCTGCGCGCCGGCGCGAACGTGGGCGACCTGCAGGTGAACCTGGTCGACAAGCATGAGCGCGACCGCCAGAGCCACGAGATCGCCCGCGCGGTGAGGCCGGCGCTGGCCGCGATCGGTGCGAGCTACGGCGCCTCGGTGAAGGTCGTGGAGGTGCCGCCCGGCCCGCCGGTGATGTCGCCGCTGGTGGCCGAGGTCTACGGTCCCGACGGCGCCCGCGCCCGCGCCATCGCCCGCGACCTGCAGGCGCGCTTCGCCGCGACCGAAGGCATCGTCGACGTGGACAGCTCGCTGGAGGCCGACGCGCCGCGCGAGCTCGCCCTCATCGACCGCGGCCTGGCCGCGAAGCTGGGCGTGAGCCAGGCGGCGATCGCGCAGGCGCTGCAGCTTGGCGTCGGCGGCCGCGACGCCACCTACCTGCGCGACGGTGCGTCGAAGTACGCCGTGCCGGTGCGCCTGCGCCTGCCGGCCGGCGACCAGGCCAGCCTCGAGCAGCTGCTCACCCTGCGCGTGCGCGCCGGCGATGGGCGCCTGGTGCCGCTGTCGGAACTGGTGCAGGTGGTGCGCCTGCCCTGGGAGCCGGTGATCCACCACAAGGACCTGCTGCCCGTGGTCTACGTGACCGGCGACGAAGCCGGCGAACTCGACAGCCCGCTGTACGGCATGTTCGAACTGGTGGGGCAGGTGGGCGACCCGCCGTTGGCCGGCACCCCGTTGGAGCAACGCTTCCTGTCGGCGCCGGATTCGGGTCTGGGCTTCGCCATCAAGTGGGACGGCGAGTGGCAGATCACCTACGAGACCTTCCGCGACATGGGCCTGGCCTATTCGGTCGGCCTGCTGCTGATCTACCTGCTGGTGGTGGCGCAGTTCCGTGATTACTTGGTGCCGCTGGTGATCATGGCGCCGATCCCGCTCACCGTGATCGGCGTAATGCCCGGCCACGCGCTGCTGGGCGCGCAGTTCACCGCCACCAGCATGATCGGCATGATCGCGCTGGCTGGCATCATCGTGCGCAACTCGATCCTGCTGGTGGACTTCATCAACCAGTCGATCGCCGAAGGCCAGCCGCTGGCCGACGCGGTGATCGAGGCCTGCGCGGTGCGCGCGCAGCCGATCGCGCTGACCGGCCTGGCGGCCATGGCGGGCGCGTTCTTCATCCTCGACGACCCGATCTTCAACGGCCTGGCGATCGCGCTGATCTTCGGCATCCTGGTCTCGACCCTGCTGACGCTGGTCGTGATCCCGCTGCTGTACTTCGTGCTGCTCAGCGCGCGCGCCCGCAAGCAAGGAGCCCCCGCATGAACGACAACCTGGTGCTGGCCTGCCCGCACTGCCACGGCATGAACCGCGTGCCGCCGGCGCGGCTGGGCGAGGGGCCGACTTGCGGCCATTGCCGCGCGCCGTTGTTCACCGGCCAGCCGATGGCGCTGGGCGTGGACGACTTCCGCATCCACGCCGACCGCAGCGAACTGCCGCTGCTGGTGGATTTTTGGGCACCGTGGTGCGGCCCCTGCCAGATGATGGCGCCGCAGTTCGAGCGCGCCGCGGCGATGCTCGAGCCGCACGTCCGGCTGGCCAAGGTCGATACCCAGGCGCAGCCGACCCTGGGCCAGCGCTACGGCATCCGCAGCATCCCCACGCTGGTGTTGTTCCAGGCCGGCCGCGAGATCGCGCGGCAGTCCGGCGCGATGGACGCCAACGGCATCGTGCGCTGGACGCGGCAGCAGTTGGGTGCCTAAAGCGCGTCGATCGGCAGCTTGAGGTAGCGCACGCCGTTGTCCTCGGGCTCGGGCAGGGCGCCGGCGCGGATGTTCACCTGCACCGCCGGCAGGATCAGCGTCGGCATGGCCAGGGTCGCGTCGCGCGCGGTGCGCATCTGCACGTACTGCGCCTCGCTGGTGCCCTCGCGGACGTGGATGTTGGCGCGCTTCTGTTCGGCGATGCTGGTTTCGCAGCGCACGTCGCGGCCGCCGGGGCCGTAGTCGTGGCAGACGAAGACGCGGGTGTCGCCGGGCAGTTCGAACAGGCGCTGGATGGACCGGTACAGCGTGGCTGCGTCGCCGCCCGGGAAATCGCAGCGCGCGGTGCCGCCGTCGGGCATGAACAGCGAGTCGCCGGTGAACAGCGCGTCGCCGACCAGGTAGGCCACCGAGTCGCTGGTGTGGCCGGGCACCGGGATCACCCGCGCCTCGAGCACGCCGATGGCGAAGCGCTCGTCGTCGGTGAACAGATGGTCGAACTGCGACCCGTCCACCGGGAAGTGTTCGCCGAGGTTGAAGATCGGCCGGAAGGTCTTCTGCACCATGCGGATGCCCTGGCCGATGCCGAGGCGCGCGTCCGGCAGCGCGGCCTTCAGCCAGTGGCCGGCACTGAGGTGGTCGGCGTGGGCGTGGGTCTCCAGGAGCCAGCGGACCGTGGCGCCGCGCTCGCGTATCGCCGCGAGCAGGCTTTCCGCCGACGCGGTGGACGTGCGCCCCGACTTGGGATCGAAGTCGAGCACCGGATCGATGACCGCCGCTTCGTTCGTGGCCGGGTCGGTGACCAGGTAGGTCCAGGTGCCGCTGTCTTCGTGGAAGAAGGGCTGGACGTCGGGCGCGGGCATGGCGGCGGCTCCTGTTTCGGCTGGTGGCCAGTCTAATGCCGTCGAGCCGCGGGCGCCCTGCCAGTGGCCGTCGCGATGCCGGGTCGTCAGTCGGCGGCGGTGCGGCGCAGCGCCAGCGCCAGCACGCGCGCCTCGAGTTTCTCCGACAGGCCGCGCGGCGCGTCGAGGGCCATGCGCGCCATCGCTTCGGCATCGGTCGACGCACCGCCGGCCAGCGCCTGCAGCAGCAGGCGGACTTTGGACAGGCCCGCGGCGCGCGGCTTGAGCCAGGCCAGGGCGCGAACCAGCCGCTGCTCCACCTCGGTGAAGTCGCTGCCCATCGGGTAGTCGGGCAGCACGCCGGCGCGGCGCAGCGGCGCCAGGCGGCGCGAGAGGGCGGCGGCGTTGTTCTCCGGGATCACCAGCGCGCGCCCTTCGCCCAGCTTGCCGGCCTTTAGTGCCGCGCCGGCCAGCGCGGCCTGGTGCGCGGCGTCGGTGATGGCCAGCATCGCGCGCACGCAGTCCTCGTCGTTGCGGCCGCGCAGGTCGGCGATGCCGTACTCGGTGATCGCGACGTCGCGCAGGTGGCGCGGGATGGTGGCGTGGCCGTAGTTCCAGACGATGTTGGCGGCCTTGCCGCGGGTGGCGCGCAGCATCAGCACCGAGCGCGAATCGTGCAGCGCGTGCGCCATCGCCACGAAGTTGTACTGGCCGCCGACGCCGGAGACCACGCGGCCATCGGCCAGGCCGTCGGACACCGCCGCGCCGAGCGCGGTCATCATCATGCAGGTGTTGAAGAAGCGCGCGTCGCGGCGCTGTTCGCGCTCGAGTGCCTCGTTGTTGCCGTACAGCTCGTTGATGTGCGAGACGCGGGTCATGCCGATGCCGCGCGCCTGCGCCGGCGACAGCCCGCGCAGCCAGCCGTAGAGCGCATGCGAGCCGAGGTAGAAGGCGCCGTCGAGGTAGCGGCCCTCGGCGTCGAGGCGTTCGAGGTCATGCGGCGTGGCCTGGCCGCGGTTGAGGCGCGCCATGGCCGCGGTCTCGTCGATCACCTTGCGCGACAGCACGCCGGCTTCGGCCAGCCGGCGGAAGCCGTCGTTCACCATTTCGCTGGCGCCGTACAGGCCGAGGCGGAAGGGTTCGGTGCCGCCGGAGCTCCGCACGAGTTCCGACGCCGCCAGCCCGGGCGACAGTGCCTCGAGTGCGGCCAGGTAGTCGGCGTTGCGCGTGTGGCGCAGCACCAGCGCGTGGCAGAGCGCATCCGACAGCGAGCCGATGCCGATCTGCAGCGTGCCGCCGTCGCGCACCAGGGTGCTGGCGTAGAGGCCGATGGCGTAGTCGGCGTCGCCCACGGGCTCGCGCACCAGCGCGAACAGCTTCGGCGCCTCGCCCGGCAGGTCGAGCACGGCGTCGAAGAAGTGCGCCTGCACCGCGCACGGCCCGTCCAGCCAGGGCAGGTTCGGATCCACTTCGGCCACCAGGTAGGGCCGCGGCTTGCCCAGCCGCGCCGTTTCGTCGAGGAGGTCGAAGGTCAGGTCGGGGTTGCAGCTCAGGCTCAGCCGGGTGCCGCCGGGTTCGCGCGCGACCTTCTGGACGACGGCGTTCGCGCCGCGCTCGGCCACGGCGCGCGCCACGTGCGTGTAGTTGAGGCTGGTGTAGTGCCGTTGCGCCTGCCGAGAGCCGAGCAGGGCGCCCGACTGCATGTAGAACTCCTCGACCACCAGGTTCGGCGGCAGTACGTCGCGGCGCATCGCCTGCGCGTAATCGAGCGCCGGGAAGTCATCGCCGAAGTGGCGGGAGAGGAAGGGCGCGAGGAAGCGCTTCTGCAGCCCCTGGCCGGCGGGCGGCGGCGTCAGCGAAAGCGCCGTAAGCAGCTTCAGGGACAGCGACGAATCGGCGGCCACGCGCCGGGTGATCGCGTTGAGCAGCCGGTGCGGCTTGCCCAGCCCCAGCGGCGCGGCGAGTACCAGCGAAGGGCCGGTCGCGGCGAGCAGCGCATCCACGCAGGCGTCGAGCGATTCCAGTGCGAGCGGTCGGTGCATGCCTGCCTTCTCCCCGGGCGTTGCCGGCAGTATCGCACCGCGCGCCGGCCGTCAGCCCAGCAGCAGCTTGCCCGCAGCCACCAGCAGCACGAGCGCGAGGGCCTGGCGCAGGCCCTTCAGCGGCAGGCGGTGGATGCCAAGCTGCGTGCCGAGCAGGGCGCCGACGCCGACGGCCAGCAGCCACCCCGGCAGGGCGGCGGGCAAGGCGCCGGTGGCCGACCACAGGCCGGCCAGGCCCAGCGCCGAGTTGATCCAGACAAAGGCCACCGAGACGCCGGAGGCTTCGCGCGAGTGGGTCCAGCGCATCAGCAGCAGCAGGGGAGTCAAGAATATCGCGCCACCGGTGCCGGTGAGGCCGGACAGCGTGCCGATCGCCGCGCCCGCGGCCAGCGCCGGCAGCCAGCGCACGGGACGCAGCACGACGCCGGCATCGTCTTCGCTCAGCCGGGCGGCGCTGCGCCATACCGCGACCGCGGAGACCAGCAGCAGGCCGCCCAGCAGCAGCGAATAGCTGGCCTTGTCGATCGGGTAGCGGGCTGCGAAATAGGCCGCTGGCGCCGAGGCCAGCACGAAGGGCAGCACCTTGCGGAAATCCACCAGCCCGGCGCGATGGAACCGGTAAAGCCCGATGCCGCCGACCAGCAGGTTCAGCGCGAGTGCGGTGGGGCGCATTTGCTCGGGCGCGAAGCCCAGCAGGGCCATGGCCGCGAGGTAGCCGCTGGCGCCGGCGTGGCCAACCGAGGAGTAGAGCACCGCGACCAGCAGGAACAGCCCGGCGAGGATCCATTCCACCTCGCCCATCGCCGGCATCTCAGGGCTTCGGGGCGAGCGCGGCGTTGATCAGCTTCGCCAGCCGGTCGCCGGCCTGGCGCACGCGGCGCTCGGCGGTGGGGCGATGCTTGTCGAGGTAGGCATCGCCGAGGTTACGGCGGCGCTTGGGCGGATAGGCCTGCTCGCTGGCGATCAGGCGGCAGGATTCCAGCGTCCATTCGAGCGCCGGATTCAGCGCCGCGCGCGCCGGATCGGCCGGCACCGGTGACTGGAGCAGGCGTTCGATGTAGGCGGCGTTGTCCAGCCCGGCGCTCTGCAGGATCCAGTAATCCCAGACGCCATGCAGGTTGGTGCCCTGGCCCTCGGGCAGCGCCTTGCCGCGGTAGTTGACCTGGAAATTATTGCCACCGCGGTCGTGCGCGAACCCGGCATGCATCGGCTGGTGCGCATCGCCGACGAAGTGCACGACGAACTTCAGCGCATTGCGGCGGTCTTCGTCGCTGCGGCCGCGGTCGGCCAGGATGGCGGCCTGCGCGTTGATGGCGCCGATGACGCAGTTGCCGTCGGGGCAGTCGCGCGCGGGCTGGTAATCGCAGCCTTCGCTGGGGAAGTTGACGTAGTGCCAGCGGCTGCTGAGTTCGCCCAGCTTGTTGCCGGTGGTGCGGCTTTCGGCGCGGATCTCGTCGGCCCAGACCGAGACGCCGGCGAGGGTGGGGTCGGGCTCGCCTGCCAGCAGGCGTCGGACCTCGGCCAGCGCCACCGGGTCGAGTTCGCGCTCGGCCAGTTCGCCGACCAGCTGGTGGCCCTGCTTGCTCCAGGCCAGGGCCTGGCCCGACAGGGCCAGGAGCAGAAGTGCGGAAAGGGTCTTTTTCATGGCCGCCGACTTTACGCCAGCGGCCATGAATCCGGCTATCCCGAGCGGCTCAGAACGCCCAGACGAAGGCGGCGCCGTACACCACCGGGTCGATGTCCACCGTGCCGACGTCGGCGCCGTTGACCTTCACGTCGGTGTCGATGTCGATCCAGCGGGCGTCCACGCGCAGCCACTTGGCCTTGCCGACGGCGAAGTCGAGGCCCGCGTGCGCGGCCAGGCCGAGGGAATCGTCGAGCGCGAGCTTGGTGCCGGCCAGCGGGCCGCGGGTCTCTTCCTCGAAGAACAGCGTGTAGTTCAGGCCGGCGCCGATGAAAGGCTTGACCCGCGGGCTGCCTTCGAAGTGGTACTGCAGGGTCACGGTCGGCGGCAGGTGCTTGGTCGAGCCGGCGTTGGCGCCATTGAGCCGGATCGCGTGCTCGAACGGCAGCGAGGCCAGGACCTCCAGGCCCAGGCGCGGGCTGAAGAAGTACTCGGCGGTGATCGTCGGGCGCCAGTCGCTGCCGACGTCGGTGGCCAGCGCGCCGCCCGCGAGGGTGCCGTTGTCCGAGGCCGGATCCACGACATGGGCGCCGACCGAGAAGGTCCAGTCGCCGGCCTCCTGGGCCATGGCGGCGGGGGCGAGGGCCAGGGCCGCGAGCGCGGCCAGCGGGGCGAAACGGGTGGAAAGGCGCATTCGGAGCACTCCAGTGGGGAACGGGCGCCAGTGTCCTCCCGGGGCGGGCCGGGCCATTTGAGGCGGGTCAAATCGCCCGCGGGTCGTGCCGGGCGCCCGGGATTGCTAAAATGCCGGGCTTTCCACCCCAACCCCCCCGGCGCGTCGCCGGCACCAGGAGCCTCCATGTCCATCAAGGTCGCCATCAATGGCTACGGCCGCATCGGCCGCAACATCCTGCGCGCGCTCTACGAAGCCAAGCGCAACCACGAGATCACCATCGTGGCCATCAACGACCTGGGCGATGCCGAGACCAATGCGCACCTGACCCAGTACGACACCGCCCACGGCAAGTTCCCGGGCACCGTGTCGGTGGACGGCGGCGACCTGATCGTCAACGGCGACCGCATCAAGGTCTGCGCCGAGCGCGACCCGTCCAAGCTGCCCTGGGGCGCGCTGGGCGTGGACGTGGTGCTGGAGTGCACCGGCCTGTTCACCTCGAAGGCCAAGGCCTCGGCGCACCTCACCGCCGGCGCCAAGAAGGTGATCATCTCGGCCCCGGGCGGCGCCGACGTGGACAACACCGTCGTCTTTGGCGTCAACCACGGCAACCTCAAGGCCTCGGACACGGTCATCTCGAACGCGTCGTGCACCACCAACTGCCTCGCGCCGCTGGCGATGGTGCTGCACGAGAAGATCGGCATGGTGCACGGCCTGATGACCACCATCCACGCCTACACCAACGACCAGGTGCTCACCGACGTCTTCCACAGCGACCTGCGCCGCGCCCGCTCGGCCACGCAGTCGCAGATCCCGACCAAGACCGGCGCCGCCGCCGCGGTCGGCCTGGTGCTGCCGGAGCTCAACGGCAAGCTCACCGGCTTCTCGATGCGCGTGCCGACCATCAACGTCTCGGTGGTCGACCTGTCGTTCGTGGCCGCGCGCAACACCACCAAGGAAGAGATCGACGCGATCATCAAGGAAGCCAGCGAGGGCAAGCTCAAGGGCATCCTCGGCTTCAACAGCAAGCCGCTGGTCTCGATCGACTTCAACCACGACCCGCACAGCTCGGTCTACGACAGCACCCTGACCCAGGTCATGGGCGGCACGCTGGTGAAGGTCTGCTCGTGGTACGACAACGAGTGGGGCTTCTCCAACCGCATGCTCGACACCACCCTGGCCCTGATGGCCGCCAAGTAATCCTGTCAGACGCGCAAGGCTTGTGGGAGGGACTTCAGTCCCGATGCTTTTGGATCAAAAGCATCGGGACTGAAGTCCCTCCCACAATTTTTTCAGGGGGCGTCGTCGGGCAGGCCGGCGCCGGCGGCGGAGCGGCGGAGGCGGTCGTGCACCGCCAGCCAGGCCTCGCCTTCGGGCGGGCGTTCGGCGAGCAGCAGGTTGACGCCGCGGGCGTCGAGTTCGCGCAATCCGGCGTAGAGGCCGTGGGCGTAGCCGGTGGCGTCGGTGGGCAGGGCCAGGCCTTCGACACCGCTTGGCAGCGTGCCGAGCGCCAGCACCGCCACGCGCTTGCCCAGCGCTTGTTGCTCCGTCGCTTCGGATTCCAGCGCGGCGCGCGCCAGCATCAGCAGCGGCGTGCGCGGCGCGTAATGGGCTTCGAGCGTGCCCGAGGCGCGCGGGCTGTGCGCGTCGGCGCCGGCCTCGACCGGGCCGATGATGGCCTCGAGCTCGGCCCGCGAGATCCGGCCGGGCCGGAGGATGCGCGGGGTCTCGCCGGACAAGTCCAGGATCGTGCTCTCGATGCCGACCTCGCACTCGCCGCCGTCGAGCACCACCGGCACCGCGGCGCCGAATTCCTCGCGCACGTGCGCGGCGGTGGTGGGGCTGATGCGGCCGAAACGGTTCGCGGACGGCGCCGCGAGGCCGCCGCCGAAGGCGCGCAGCAATTCCAGCGCCAGCGGATGCGCGGGGCAGCGCAGGCCCACCGTGGCCTGGCCGCCGGTGACCTCGTCGGGCACGTGGGGCTGCTTGCGCAGGATCAGGGTCAGCGGGCCGGGCCAGAAACGCGCGGCCAATCCGCGGGCCGCGTCGGGGACTTCGCGGGCCCAGGCATCGAGCGCGTCCGCGCCGGCCACGTGCACGATCAGCGGATGGTCGGCGGGCCGGCCCTTCAGGGCGAAGATCTTGCGCACCGCGTCCGGGCGCGCCGCGTCGGCGGCGAGGCCGTAGACGGTTTCGGTCGGCAGGCCGATGGCCTCGCCGGCGCGCAGGGCCGCGAGCGCCCGGTCGAGCGTGCTCATGCGGCCCCCGCGTATTCGCGGCGCAGCAGGCCGAAGATCACGGAATCGGCGAATTCGCCGCCCACGCGCCAGCGGTCGCGCAGCACGCCTTCGCGCCGGAAGCCCAGCTTCTCGAGCAGGCGGCAGGAGGGCGTATTGCGCGGATCCACGTCGGCCTCGATGCGCTCCAGCCCCAGCACGCCGAAGGCGTGGCCCAGGGCCAGGCGCACCGCCTCGGTCGCCAGGCCCTGGCCCTGGCGCGCGGGCAGCAGGGAATAGCCCAGCTCGGCCCGGTGCATCGGCCCGGCCAGCGCGAACAGCGCGGTGGTGCCGATGAGGCGGTCGTCGCCCCGGTCGGCCACGGCCCAGCCATAAACCGAGGGCGGCCCCCAGGGCATGCGTTCGGCCAGCCAGGCCTCGGCCTGGGCGCGCTCGGTCCAGGTGCCGAAACTCCAGTAGCGCGTGACTTCGGGCGAACTGTAGAGCGCGAACACGGCGTCCACGTCGTCCGCGCGCAGCGGCCGCAGGCGCAGGCGCTCGCTCTCCAGGACGGGCAGGGGCAGGGACCGGTCGGGCATGGCGCATTCTCCCACGGTCGCCGCCGGGTTTGCCCCGGGCGGTGCGGGCGGGGGAAAATGCCGGTCTTCCCCGTTCCCGGAGCCACCCATGACCCTCCTCCGCATGGCCGACCTCGACCTGGCCGGCAAGCGCGTGCTCATCCGCGAAGACCTCAACGTGCCGGTCAAGGACGGCGTGATCACCTCCGAGCAGCGCATCACCGCCGCCCTGCCGACGATCCGGCTGGCGCTGGAGAAGGGCGCCGCGGTGATGGTCACCTCGCACCTGGGCCGCCCGAAGGAGGGCGTGTGGACGGTCGAGGATTCGCTGGCGCCGGTCGCCGCGCGCCTGGGCGAACTGCTGGGTCGCGAAGTGCCGCTGGTGAAGGACTGGGTGGACGGCGTGCAGGTCGCGCCCGGCCAGCTGGTGCTGCTGGAGAACTGCCGCATGAACGTCGGCGAGAAGTCCGACGACGAGGCGCTGTCGAAGAAGTACGCCGCGCTCTGCGACGTTTACGTCATGGACGCCTTCGGCACCGCGCACCGCGCCCAGGCCTCCACCCACGGCGCGATCCGCTTCGCCAAGGTCGCCTGCGGCGGCCCGCTGCTGATGGCCGAACTCGACGCGCTGGCCAAGGCGCTGCTCGCGCCCGCGCGCCCGCTGATCGCGATCGTCGCCGGCTCCAAGGTCAGCACCAAGCTCGAGCTGCTCTCGAACCTGGTGTCGAAGGTGGACCAGCTGATCGTCGGCGGCGGCATCGCCAACACCTTCATCGCCGCGATGGGCCACCCGGTCGGCAAGTCGCTGTGCGAAGCCGACCTGCTCGACACCGCGCGCCAGATCATGGCCGACGCCAAGGCCCGCGGCGCCGACATCCCGGTGCCGACCGACGTGGTGGTTGCCCCGGCCTTCGCCGCCGATGCGCCGGCCACGGTGAAAAAGGTCGCCGACGTCGGCCCCGACGACATGATCCTCGACATCGGCCCTGAAACCGCCGCGCGCTACGCCGGGATGATCCGCCAGGCCGGCAGCGTGATCTGGAACGGCCCGGTCGGCGTGTTCGAGTTCGATGCCTTTGGCAAGGGCACCGAGACCCTGGCCCGTGCCATCGCTGACTCCGACGCGTTCTCGATCGCCGGCGGCGGCGACACCCTGGCCGCGGTCGACAAGTACGGCGTCGAGGCCGGCATCAGCTACATCTCCACCGGCGGCGGCGCCTTCCTCGAGTTCTGCGAAGGCAAGGAGCTGCCGGCGGTCGCGGCGCTGAAGGCGCGCGCGGGCTGATGGCCACGCTGTTCTTCGACCTCGACGGCACCCTGATCGACTCGGCCGTCGGCATCACCCGCTGCGTCGCGCATGCGCTCGAGCAGCTGGGCGAGCCGGTGCCCGATGATGCGGCGCTGCGCCGCTGGATCGGCCCGCCGCTGCGCGACAGCTTTGGCCCACTGCTGGGCGATGCCGAGCGCACCGAGGCCGCGGTGCAGCATTACCGCGACCGCTTCGAAACCCACGGCTGGGCCGAGCACGACGTCTACGAAGGCATCGGCGAGGCCGTGCTGGCGCTGTCCGCGGCCGGCCACCGCCTGGCCGTGGTCACTGCCAAGAACGAACCGCACGCGCGCAAGATCATCGACCACCTGCCGTTCGGCCACGCCTTCGAGGACGTCATCGGCGCCACCCACTGCGGCCGGCTCAGCCACAAGCCGGAGCTGATCGCCGAAGCGCTGCAGCGCCTCGGCCTGTCGCCCGAGGGCGCGTGGATGATCGGCGACCGGCACATGGACGTCGACGGCGCCCGGCACCACGGCATGGGCTCGGTGGGCGTGCTCTGGGGCTTCGGCGGCGAGGACGAGCTGCGCCACGCCGGCGCCACCCGGCTCGCGGAGAGGCCCGGCCAGCTGGTGCAGTTCTTCGTCGGCTGAACCCCGCGGCGCCGCCATGCCGGTGTGCTAGCGTGGCAGCGAGACAACAACGACACCCGCGAAGCCCATGAGCCACGCCCTGCGCCGCACCAAGATCCTCGCCACCCTCGGCCCCGCCACCGACGCCCCGGGCGTGCTCGACGAGCTGGTGCGCGCCGGCGTCAACGTGGTCCGCCTGAACTTCTCGCACGGCACGCCCGCCCACCACGCCGCGCGCGTGGCCGCGGTGCGCGAGGCCGCCGCGCGCGCCGGGCGCGAGGTCGGCATCCTGGCCGACCTGCAGGGCCCGAAGATCCGCATCGAGAAGTTCGAGGAAGACAAGGTGCTGCTCAAGGCCGGCCAGGACTTCACCCTGGTCTGCCGCGCCGACGCGCCGTTGGGCGACGCCCGCCAGGTCGGCGTCAGCTACCTGGGCCTGGTCAACGACGTGCACCCGGGCGACACCCTGCTGCTCGACGACGGCCTGATGGCGGTCGAGGTCACCGCGGTGGAGGGCGCCCACATCCGCACCCGCGTGCTGACCGACGGCGTGCTGTCGAACCGCAAGGGCCTCAACCGCCTCGGCGGCGGCCTGTCGCTGGGCGCGCTCACCGACCAGGACAAGGAGCACATCGAGATCGCCGCCAAGCTGGGCGTCGACTTCCTGGCGGTGTCGTTCTGCCGCTCCGCCGCCGACATGGACGAGGCCCGCGCCCTGGCCCGTGCCGCCGGCAGCGATGCCTTCATCGTCGCCAAGATCGAGCGCGCCGAGGCGATCGAGAACCTGGTCGAGATCACCATCGCCTCCGACGTGGTGATGGTGGCCCGCGGCGACCTCGGCGTGGAGATCGGCGACGCCGAGCTGCCGGGCCTGCAGAAAAAGATCATCCGCACCGCGCTCGAGCACAACCGGGTGGTGATCACCGCCACGCAGATGCTGCAGTCGATGGTGGACAACCCGATCCCGACCCGCGCCGAGGTGCTCGACGTCGCCAACTCGGTCATCGACGGCACCGACGCGGTGATGCTGTCGGCCGAAACCGCGTCCGGCAACTACCCGGTGAAGGCGGTCGAGGCGATGGTGCGCATCTGCCTGGGCGCCGAGCGCCAGTTCGACCACGACACCGACTTCGAGAAGGCGCCGCGCAACCTGCAGGCCGCCGACCAGGCCATCGCCATGGCCAGCATGTTCCTGGCCGAGCACATCCAGGTGCGCGCCATCATCGCGCTGACCGAATCGGGCGGCACCGCCCGCTACCTGTCGCGCTTCCGCTCGGCGGTGCCGATCTACGGCCTGTCCCGCCACGACGGCGCGCGTCGGCGCATGGCGATGATCCGCGACGTGTTCCCGGTGCATTTCGACAGCACCGGCCTGGCCACCCGCGAGGCCGCCCGCGGCGCGATCCGCCAGCTGTTCGACGCCGGCCTCCTGGCCGAGGACGACCGGGTCATCATCACCAGCGGCGACCACATGGAGCTGCACGGCGCCACCAACACCCTGCGCCTGCTCAAGGTCGGTCCCAACGGCATCGCCGAAGGCCTCGGCGAGCTCTGACCCCGCCGCGAATTTTTCTCGCCGCCCGGCCCCTGTGGGAGGGACTTCAGTCCCGATG